>NZ_SUTI01000003.1 GCF_015062985.1 Methanobrevibacter sp.
GTGATTAAATGGCACAAGATATTATAGATGGAATTAATCCAACTCGTATGGAATTATTATCCCTTAAAAATAGGACAAAACTTGCTGTTAAAGGGCATGGTTTGCTTAAAGAGAAAAGGGATGCTTTAATTAAAGAGTTTTTTGATATCTTGGATCGTGTCAAAGGTATTCGTGAAAATGCAGAATTAAGTCTAAAAGAAGCAAACGACGCTTTACTTGAAGCTCAAATTGCTATGGGTGACTTGGCTGTTAGAAAAGCAGCATTATCCGTTAAGGAATCTATTGATGTTGAAATTTCATCAAGAAGTGTTATGGGTGTTGCTGTACCTGTAACCGATGTAAAAATGGAAAAAAGGTCCATTATTGACAGAGGTTACGGTTTCTCTGACACTACCATACAATTAGACGAAGCTGCAAAGAAATTCGAGGAATCTCTTAAGTATTTAATTGAACTTGGTGAAGTAGAAAAAACTATTTATCTACTCGCTGAAGAGATTGAAGCTACTAAACGTAGAGTAAATGCTTTAGAACACATTATGATTCCAAGATTCCAAAATACTGAAAAGTATATTGATATGAGACTCCAAGAAATGGAAAGGGAAAACTTCGTAAGATTGAAAATGATTAGGTCAACTATGGAGAAAAATGAAAAGGCTGCAGCTGCTGCTGAAGCAGCTCAAAATGCAGAAGCTTAAATTTTTCTTCTTACTTCTCATTTTCTTTTATTTTTATTTATTTTCTTATTTAAAACTCAAATTTTAATTAATTTTTTAAAACAGATATTTTAATTTAGTTATTGTAAAAATTTTTTATTACTGTAAATTCCAGAAAACGGTGTAAAAATGAAAAGAAATCCAATAGACCAATTTATGAAAGACCCGGATAATAAAGCCAAAGTATTTATCTGGATGACTCGTGCAATGATTATTACCACTTTTATGATAACATTAGGTTTAATATTATTTATTTGCCATCTAGTTGGGCTGTTCTAGCAACTTCATTTACTTTTTTGCTAGTTAATTCTACTTTTTCATATAATTTTTCAAAATCTTTATCTTTATCAATTATTGTCAGCAATGGCTCTGACTTTTCTGTTATTGATCCGATATGTGGCAGGTCATAGATATTGCCCAAATCTATTTTTTCGTATTTCATTCTTGTTGGTGAGTAGATGATTTTTTTATAGGAGTAATATTGCGGTTTTGGAATTTCTATAATTTCGCCTTGGCATGCCCTGATGTGCGCCTCAAGCATATTTATTCCCAATGATTTTTCCACACATTCAAATGTTCCCTGAAGACGGGGATTTATTTCGATAACATATAATCCCTTATCGTTAAGTATGTAATCCACACCATTTGAACCAAGCAGACTGAATTTTTTGGCCAGGCTTTCAGAGGTATTTTTCATCTGACTGTTCAGTTCATCCATGTCTTTGACTTTGGCCATTATTGATTTCTCAGTTAAAGGTAGAATATTTCCGACATATATGAAACTGCTGTTTTTTTCAAAGTCATTTTCTGTTAGCAATCTTGAACTGATTATGCATTTTGCATCCTGCGGTGTAGCTAAAAGTGATGAACTTAGATTGATTCCAGTTATATACTCCTGCAAGATGAATTCATCGTCTTCAAATTGCATATCTTCAACATTATCTAAGAGATTTATGCCATACCCTCCACTTCCTTTAACGGGTTTTAAAATAAATTGAATGTCTTCATGATTTTCATTTATTTCAAATGCTTCACCTATATCACTTAACCTAAAAGTCATAGGGGTTAGGAATTCATTTTCGATTTTTTTGAAAAATCTGAATTTGTCTTCAATGTCTCTGACATCTTTTGTCCCTAAAATTTTCCTTTGATCCTTTTTTGAAAAATCACTTGGTGAAACACCAGAAATAGGTATGATGTAGTCAACTTCATCGATGTAATCTCGGGACATGCCTATCAGATTTTGGGGATTGAACTGATTTTCAAAGACGCCACAGCTTTCACCATCGATTTCATTTAGTATAATCTTCTGATTTTTGATGATGGGATTGTCGGATGTGGAGAAATAACTTGTAGAAAACACTTCATAGTCTAGCTTTAATGCACTATTGAGCATACTTCTTGTATCAATTCCAATAAGCAATAGCTTCTTCATAAAATATCAATAAAAAATAGTTTTTTAAATAGTCCCGAGCGGAGTCGAACCGCCGTCTCCGGGTCCAAAGCCTAGAAGGATTACCACTACCCCACGGGACTATTTCGTCGTATGATATACAACATTTAATATATATTTATCATGTAGTATTTAAATCTATCGGTTATTTGATAATTTTTGATAAAATAGGCATTTTTCATGCCACATACATTCAAAACAGATTTTAGAAACGCTTTCTTCATTATTGAAAATTTCATCGATTTTTTCGAACAGTTCGAGAGAATTATGCTCTTTTGAAACATCCAATTTTTTCAGAACCTCATTGTCCATATTCACAATTTTTTCGTTTTGAAGTTCGTTTCCACAAATATTATCCTTTAGATTGGGACAAGCCTTGCAAATATCGTCGGGTGAGTTTGTTAAGCTGATTTGCGTATCGGACAGCTTTCTTTTTTCATTAACCTCAGTCATGTTTGCGGTGAAGTTTTCATCGTATCCGTAACCCTGAAAACCCTTAAGGCATAATAGATGATGTCCCCTTAAAATAAGTTTCATATTAATCAGATAAATAATAAAAAAAGAAAAGATTAAAAAATTAATCTTTTGGTAAAAATGCTTTAGATACAGATGCAGCACCTAATATTTTTACAATATCCCCTGCGATAAATGGCACGAGACCCATCATTAAAAGATCAACAACGCCAATGGTTGCGCCTTGGGTTAATCCATACCATAATGCAAGACCTATAAGACCTGGGATGTAAATTAAAGCGAAATTTGCAATTCCGATTACAACAGCCATTCTTGTAAAACTACGTGCTTTTGCATACTTTTCGGTTATTGCTCCAATGAAGTATGATGCAATAACAAATCCTATAAAGAATCCGCATGTTGAACCTAAAAATGTTTCGAGTCCGCCGGTCATTCCTCCAAACCAAGGAATGAATGCAATACCTAAAACAATATATAAAATTTGACTTAAACATCCGTATTTTTTACCTAAAACTAATCCAGAGCATAACACTGCAAATGTTTGTGCAGTTACAGGAACTGGAGTCCATGGGAGTGGGATAATGATTTGTGCCATTATACCAGTAAAACATGCCATAAGAAATGACATTAGTATCTTAGTTGCAGTACTGGCATCCTGAATTCTTTCAAAAACGTTTTTCCTAGTACTGTAATAGTTTTCCATATTAATATTCATTTTTCTCCTCCACTTGATTTTTTGATAAAAGAGAGAATTTAATTAAATTCTCACTTAGGTAAAATTTAATCTATAGTTATGATTTTCACATCTTGTGGTTTTTTAACTATATTAACAGTTTTGAAAGCAACCAATTTGTTGATTCCTTTTTTGGAAGCCACGTCAACAAGTCTTTGGGAGATTACCCCATCAAATATGACAGTATCTGCAGTACCTTCTATGTCTTTGATTTCTTCATAGATGTTTTCCACTTCAACTTCTTTGGTTACGTTTAATGCTTCATCTAAAATGGCTCCGCTGCCGGTGCCTTCGAATTCTTTAAGCATATCTTTCATTAAGCTTACTTCATCATCTTCGATAACCGGTTCGACAACAACTTCACGGCGGTTGTTGTTATATCTTTGTTTTTTATTGTTTCTGCCGTTGTTTCTGTTGTTTTCCTTTTTATTGTGGTTATCATTAAGGATATTGCTGGTAGCTAAGAACTGTGCAGTTGGTACTTTATCCCTGAGTGCTACTAAAACTTCATCTTTTCCCAGGTCTTCAACTTCTTTTCCTTTCGGAGCACGTGTGATGTAGTCGACATCTCCGATTTGCAAGAGTTCTTTCAAGATGAGTTCTCCGCCTCTGTCACCATCAACAAATGCGGTTGTAGTTCTTTTTTTACTGAGTTCACCAATTGAACGTGGTACGCTTACGCCTTCAACAGCCACTGTATTTTTAATGCCGTATTTAAGTAAGTTTAAAACGTCGCTACGTCCTTCCACAACAATGATTGCATCAGATGTGTGGATGCTAGGACCTGCAGGAAGACGATCTTCACCATATTCGGAGATTTCATGAACTCTCATAGCTTCCCTTACTTCTTCAATCATTCTCATGCTGGTTGGACCAACGCTTTCAACCATGTTTTTATAAATTTCTTTTGCACGATTGACAACTTGCTCCCTTTTGACAGCCCTTACATCTTCAACTTTTGTAGTTTGGATTTCAGCTTCACAAGGACCAACACGATTAATTGTTTCAAGAGATGCTGCGAGGATAGCGGTTTCAACTCTATCTAAACTGGAAGGAATTACGATTTCACCTTTTGCTCTTCCACTGTTTGATTGGATGTTAACTTGGATTCTTCCGATTCTTCCAGTTCTTTGTAATTCTCTTAAATCTAAATCATTACTAAGTAAACCTTCAGTTTGCCCAAATACAGCACCAACAACATCTGGTTTTTCTACAATACCATTAGCATTAATTTGAGCATGTATTAAATATTTTGTTGTAGTTAATTCTTCACCTTTTCCCATTTTAAAGCCTCCTAAGCTTATCAATCGGGTAATTTATGTAAATCTAAAAATTATATGATTTTTAGAAGGTAAACTTGCATAAATTATACGATAAACATATTTTTTATTAAGTCAAGTGACCTATTATACACTAAAAAAAGAGTCAATACATTCAGGAAGTTGTAATATTAAGGTTTACTATTTTCCAATATTTATAATGTTGTTTAAAATTTATAAAACATCTTTTAACTTTTATTTCCCTTAATAATTGATTTTCTCCTGTCTTTGATTAAATTAATAATAATTATAATAATGAATAATGTAAATAAACTCTAATTGAGCATATAATAATTAAGTATTTTTTCATAAATACTACAATTAATATTATAGCCGAACTAATATATAAAATGTGTTATGTGAAGTGAAATCTATTTTAATCTTGTCGTATAATATACTATACTAAGGAGAAAAAATTGGTGAGTTCATGTCAATAAGTCCGAAAGATGTTTTAAATAAAAATAAGAATCTTAAAAAACGTGTTGATGTAGGTAAAATTAACCTTGATAATGTGTCCATCGATGATTTGAGGTTCAATGGTAAAAATTATGAGGAATATATCAATTTGCAATCCCTATTGGATAATGTTTCAGCTTGTCAGGTTTCAGATGCATACAACTCAATTTCAAAAAGGTCTGGCGTTATTCAGTCAATCAAACCGGTTAACAATCAGAAGGTTTGGGGTTCAATTTTCACCGCTGAAACAGATTGCGATGATTGGGGAACATCAGCATTGGCAATTGACGAAGCAAAACCCGGCGATATTTTATTTTTCAAGGTTAATGGTGAAGAAAAGGCAATTTGGGGGGAACTCGCTTCTACCTGTGCACGTGATAACGGGATCAAAGCAACAGTAATTTATGGTTCAGCACGTGATTTAGATGCTCTTTTATACATGGATTATCCAGTTTTTGCAAGTAATTTCTGTCCTAATGCAGGTTCACCTTTAGGTTTAGGCAGTTTAAATGAACCTATTGACGTTGATGGCTTTAAAATCAATCCTGGCGACTTCTTTATTGCTGATGAGAGCGGCATTGTTGTCATTCCTCAGGAATTGTTTGCCCAAACTATGGTTGCGGCATTGTCTGTTAAATTGAAAGAGTCAAAAATCATCAGGGATATTAATGATGGCAGGACCTTGGCCGAGATAGTAGGGCTCAGATAAAAATAGTAAAACTTTTAAATATAGAACAATGTTTATATATAAGTATATCGATAAGTTTATATACTAGTTTCTTTTAATATATAACCGATACAGATTTGATTTTAAGTTTGATTTTATGAAATTTTTAGGTAATAGTTTGCATATTGCAAATTCTGGAAAATTAATAGCTAGATCTACCAAAACACCTTCACCAGGTGCAATCGTTTTCGATAGTAATAAGAATAAAATAGGTAAGGTCGGCTATGTATTTGGGCCAACAAAGCAGCCTTATATCTCTATCAGATTATTCAGATCTGCGAATAGGGATGAAATTGCTAAAAACTGTGGTGAAAAACTATTTGTATCAAAACAAAAATCCAAAAAATCTAGAAAAAGGAGGATGAGACCACGACAGAAAAAGTAGATGAGATTCCTAAGAGGGGTCGCAAAACTGCAGAAAACATTAATGCACAGGATGATGTGTACAATCAAGATAAACAAACCGTATGTCCTGAATGTGGTTCTACTGAATTAATCGGTGACTATGAAAGAGCTGAAGTTGTATGTGCTCGTTGTGGATTAGTCATTGATGAAAACCTTGTTGATATGGGTCCTGAATGGAGGGCATTTGACCACGAACAAAGGGACAAACGTACAAGAGTAGGAGCTCCAATTACATACACTATTCACGATAAAGGTTTAAGTACTATGATTGATTGGAGAAATAAAGATATTTACGGTCGTGATATTCCTGCAAGAAACAGAGCTCAATGGTACAGATTAAGAAAATGGCAAAGAAAAATCAGAATTTCCGGTGCAACCGAAAGAAACTTGGCGTTTGCATTAAGCGAACTTGACCGTGATTCCTCAAGATTAGGTCTTCCAAGAAGTGTAAGGGAAGCTGCAAGTGTAGTATATAGAAGTGCAGTAGACCAAAAGTTAATTAGGGGAAGAAGTATTGAAGGAGTTGTGGCAGCATCATTATACGCCGCATGCAGACGTTGTAACGTTCCACGTACTTTAGATGAAATTGCGGAAGTATCTAGGGTTACCAAAAAAGAAGTGGGTCGTACCTACAGATTCCTGACCCGTGAGTTAAACATTAAATTACCGCCAACTTCTCCAGTTGATTATGTTCCAAGATTTGCTTCAGAATTAGGATTATCTGGTGAAGCCCAATCCAAAGCTATCGAAATCATCGAAAAGGCAATGGAAAAAGGATTAACCTCAGGTCGTGGACCTACAGGTGTAGCAGCTGCAGCTTTATATATCGCATCTGTTCTCTTAGGTGAGAGAAAGACACAAAGAGACGTGGCGGATATTGCGGGAGTTACTGAAGTAACAATCCGTAACAGATACAAAGAATTAACTGAACAATTAGAAATGGGTGTAACTTTATAGGCACTCGTTTTTTATTTCTTTTTTTTATTTTAATATAATTATTTTCATAAGCTATTTGGACATATTTTTTACCAAAAGTCCTCATCATCATAATCCATCAAGTCAGGACTGTCTGATAAATCGGACCCGCAGTTTTCACACACTACATTTGAAGGGTCATTTAAATGTCCACAGACGCTGCAAGTTATCATTTTCAATCACTTTGAATATTTATCAATTCTATATTTTAATTCCCAGACAATGCCATCGTTGTTTGTCTTTTTAACATTTTCCAGTCTTTTTTTGTATTTTGGAAGTCTTGTTAAGAATGATTTAACTTTTTTAGCACTCATCACTTCATGATATTCGCCGTAACCTAGTTTCTGCACATAAAATCCGTTCAATGTTTGTTCAAAGTTGCCGATAGCAGGAACTGAATAAATCGGTTTTTTAAGGCAAATGGACTCTGAAATGAATGTAAATCCTCCATTACAGATTACTGCCTTTGATGAAGCCAAATCATCATAAAATACATCTTCATTAAACTCTTTATAAGTTAAATTCTCATCAGTTTCATTTTTATTGAATCCATAAACTATGAATTTTTCATCTTTAAGCAATTTAAGCCTTTCAACAAGTTTAACACTTTCCTTACTTGTCTGATAAACGATAACATGATCTCCATCAGCAGGTTCGAGCTTTAGAATATCTTCACGTATAATCGGAGGATATATCACCGCATTTTTTCTAGGCCTTATTTTCGGATAAAAGAAACTTGTCAGTATATGCACTTTTGGCTTTACGACATATGTTTTAATCACGCCCTTCGCTTTAATCATTTCTGCATAATGGTTTTTCGGATAGTCGATTTTTGCTTGAGTAATTATATGCATGTTATCCAGGCTGATTAATGGAATATCTAAAAGCTTTGAAACCATTGTTGCATAGATTTCGAAATCGGTTACAATAACATCTGGCCTTAGTGTTCTTGCCATTTTGTATAATGTTTTATATCCTACTTTTATATTGGTAGGATTTCTCCTTAAGGCATCAGCAAAAGTTTTAAGATCGTTTACCTTGTTGTTAATGTAGACGGTATTGAATCCTCCGATTTTATAAACATTATCGAATTTGGAGTTCAGGTATTCATAAGCCCTGTCGCTTGAAAATATGTAAACATCATAGTCATCCTTGATTCTATCAACTATGACTCCGGTTCTTATTGCATGGCCCATTCCCTCACCGCAGACGCAGTAAAAGACTACTTTTTTATCCCTTTTCTTTTTAACTTTAAAACGGGATCTTGTTGAGTTTATTTTTTGGATGGATTCATCATAACCTTCTTTAATGCTATTAATCTTTTCAGCACTTCTTTCTAATCTTGACAATTCAGTTGTGGTGAGTGTTTCATGTGCATGGCCAAAGTTATAGTTCAATTCATCCGCTTCTGTTCTTTTGCCTAAAAAGTCATTAACGGTACTTTTTCCATATTGCTGGATTAGGGTAGTGATTCCTTCCTCTTCAAGTCTTCTGGTTGAAACGCCAATTTTTGCATTTCTAAGCACTCTAAAGCGTTCTTTTTCAGCCAATCTTTCAATATAATCTGTGTCTTCTCCAAATGTTAGGCTTTCATCAAATCCTCCGCATTCATCATGCAATTTCTTTTTTGCAATTATTCCATAACATCCTGCGCCATGGGGTTTGATTTTTTCAACGCCAATCATGAAATAATTTGCAAGGTCATGGAATATCTTGTCCTCAACTTTAGTGGAAAGTGGCATCATTTGAGTAATTGCTATTCCGAGCCTTTCCATTTTAAACTCATATACGACATTTCTTAAATAGTCTTCAGTAAGCTTCAAATCGGAATCTAAAAAAAGCAGATATTCTCCTTTTGCAACGCGAGCACCATTATTCCTACCCACAGCCGGAAGACCTCCATCAACTATAATACAACCGTATTCCTCTGCTATTTCTCTTGTTCTATCGGTTGAGTTGGCATCAGCAACGATTATTTCATAATCATCAAAATCTTGCTCCTTTATGCTTTCTAACAGAATGGGAAGATATTCCTCTTCATTATAAGTCGGTATAATAATGCTGAAATTCATATGTTTAATTATATTTTTTAAATTAATATATTTTTGTAAAAACAGACTTTTTTCTCTATTTTGCTCAGTTTAAATTAGTTCCTTGAATAAAGTTTTGTTCCAAGATAAGTTGAAATGGATGTCATTTTTATTTTTTGCTAAAATTTATGCATGTTGAATAAATGATGTTTATATTCTTTTAATGAGTGAAAAATGAGTTCTTTGGCTTGAATTATTAAAAAGGTTTTATTGTAATTTTTTAATTCAATTTTCAGCTATTGTTCTTCTTTTACAGTATGAGAATTTTTTCCGAGTAACTTAATATTTTTTCCACATTTTTTAAAATTGTTAAGAAAAACTCATTGTTTTTTATTTATTGGATTATTGTGCTTTATTTGTTCTTAAAAGGATGAATTTCCACTTGTTTCTAATTTAAAGAGTTTACAGTTGAAATGCACCTCTCACTATAAGATGAACCATCATATGATGCAACAGTCAGGCAACTTTAAAAAAATTAAGTGGGGAGATTTCTCATAGAATTTGAACTAAATATCATGTGAAAAATTTTAGGTAGATGGAAATTAAATAAAAAAATAAAAAAAATAGTGTTTTGAATTAAATTCAAAACATTAATTTTTGTCGTTATCTATTTTTTAAATCTTCTAAATTGGCTAGCTCCAATTGCAATTAATACAACTAAGAGAGCTAATATTGGTTGTGCAGTAGCATGACTACTTACTTCAGCTTTAACTGTTGGAGCAGGTGCTGAAGTTGCACTTTCAGAAGGTGAATCACTGGATGTGCTGTTGTCTCCCATAAATTGTTTGAGTATATCCATTATTTTGGAAAAGTCAAAGCTGGAACCATTTCCGCTCATGTTACCAAAGTTAAAGTTGGTTCCATTCATACTAAAGTTTCCAAATGAGCCTTTATCAAATCCAGTTATATTTAATGAATTTAATAATTCGGAAAGGCAGTTATTGTTAATTTTCATGTTGGTTTTTTTTGAATTTTTAATTGTCTATATAAAGTGCAGTAATTATAAAACTGATATTTACTAAGGATATTATTAATCTGTTTAGAAAAGATTCGTTAATGATATTAATTTTTTTAAAAAAATAATATTTATTTAATTTTCTGTCAGTATTTCTAGGATAAATTAGTTAATTGTTTCGATTAACTATCAAAAACAATAATCTGTGTGTTGAATCTGGTACACGGGGGGATTAATGTTTGGTTAAAAAAGCATATGAATCCTGCTGTGAGGGGTAAAAAATATGGTTTTCTTAATTAATATCACAGATAGGAATAGATATTCCAGGAAACGGTATAATAATCGCACGAATTTTTCAAAGGAACTTTTAAATCGTTAAGTAATTCCATTTCGTTGTAATCAGAGTTAACATGGTATGTTGTTTCATTAATTTTTTCCATTGGAATGTCGCCAAAATCAATATTGTCACTTGGATTTCCAATTGTTACGGTATAATAGTCGGGTTCTGCGCCTGCAAATGCTACTGTAAAGCGTAAAATTATAATCAGTATTATGAGAAAATATGGCCAAATCCAATTAATCAGGAATCTTTTTTTACTTAAACCCACATTTTTATAACTGGGTTTAATCAGTTCATTTTGTTCGAGCATGTTTTTGTCCTTTAAAATAGTGCCCACAACATAATTTAAGTAATACCCATTTCTGTAGACTAAATAAAGGCCTAAAATACCGACAAGTGCGGGGGTTCCGAACAGACCTCCATCAATAGCTCCGATAATCAGGCAACTGGAAAAGAAAGCAATTAAAAATGTCGTAAACCATGGACGTTTTTGAATTGCCATGATTAAGGTTACAAACAATACTGGAATCAATAAAATAATTAGAAAAGCAATGTTTGGAACATATGAATATAGGCCAATGCCCGTGTTAATATTGCTTTGAATAAAAGGTCCTATAATCTGGGTTAATAGTGCTCCTAAAATGGACTTTAACAGGTGGGTATGCAAAATGCTTGTAGTGCTCATTGTGCTGGACATGGATGCAAAAATGGTGTTGAGCTTAATTCCCATTTGCAGCCTGAATACGATTTCCAGAACAATTCCCAAAACCAATAAAACAGATCCTGTAATTATTGAGATTTTCAAATATCTTGTCACATCAAATTCTTTATCGATTAGCTGTGACAATATCAAAAACAGACCTAAAAGACCAAAAAACATAATGTCTTTTCCTTTTGATGAACCCATTAGGAATAAATAGGTTATTGGCCTAATAAATGGATTTAATACATCAGTTAGAAAGATTACTCCGGCAAGCAATATGAATATAAATCCAACCAGGATAGTTTTATTAAGTTTCATTAACAATAATTTAATATTAATACTTTAAATAAATGATGTTTATGTTTCCAATTGAATATTTCATAGGGTTAATCTTAATAGGTATTTGTGCAGGATTCGCATCCGGTCTTTTGGGTGTGGGCGGGGGATTTTTAATAGTTCCTCTGCAATATTTCCTCCTTAAATACATTGGAGTTGAGCCAGATTTAGCAATACTCATTTCTTTCGGAACTAGTTTGGCAATCATTATTCCCACATCTTTAAGCGGCGCATACAGGCACACAAGAACAATGGACAATATCTTAAAGCCAGGAGTCAGACTGGGCATTTTCGGTATTATCGGGGGTGCATTGGGCGGTCTTGTAGCTTCAGCACTGCCTTCAAGAGTTCTTGAAATCATTTTCGGTCTTTTGCTTCTGTTCATAACTGTAAACAATATTGTCAACATCAATAAAGAAAGGGAAGAAGCTAAAATTCCATTCAATTGGATTACAATTGGAATAATCGGTTTGCTTGTGGGATTTTCATCAGGACTTCTAGGTGTTGGCGGAGGCATATTTCTAATAGCCATTTTAACTGCACTTCTAGGATTTTCAATGATTGAAGCAATCGGAACCTCTTCAATATTCATTTGCCTGACTGCTATTGGAGGGTTTTTGTCCTATATGGTTACCGGTTGGGGTGTCAGCACATTCCCATATTCAATAGGATATGTGAGCATTATCAATTTTGTTTTAATTGCATGTTTTTCCGTACCGATGGCATCGCTTGGAGCTAAAATGGCACATAGGGTTCCTCAAAAAAAGTTAAAAATAATATTTTCAGTATTGGTACTGTACATGGCATTAAAAATGTTGGGAATTTTACCATGAGGTGATTGAATGAGTGGAGATAGAAAAGTTGGAGAAAATTTTGATTCAGATAAGGCAGACAGTATTTTCGATAAGTTAAAAAATGTTGAAGGAAAAATTAAACCTAAACGTGAAGGCAAATTCGACAACATCAAGGATTTGATGAATGAAGCCCAATACTTGGAGAAAAAAGGCAAATTAGATGAAGCTGCGGAACTGTACAAACAGGTTATTTTCGCTTTGCCAGATTCTCAAAAGGCATATGAAGCCCTCATAAACATTTATCAAAAACAGGGTGATGTTGATAAAGAAAAAGACATTTTGAAAAAAGCTATTAGCAACTGTAAGAAAAATGATGAGTTTAAAAAAAGATTAAATGAGATTGAATAACTCATTTAACTATTTAAACAATCCCATTGCAAATGCTACTATTAAACTGGCGATAAATACTGCAATAGCAAAGTATATTATGAATCTCCCGTGTTTGCGATATAGTTCAACGTCCTTTTTGAAGAAAAATAGTATTGTTCCGTAAACAAGACCCAATATTGGGGATAATAGCGCAACCACATATCCAATGATAGGAATGATTATGTTCCCTTCACCATCCATATTCTAACCTTCCTTAATGTTTTTTTTTTAATTTGTATTTTTCAAAAAATTAAAAATAAGGAGGTATTCTCCTTACTTTTTGAAAATTCCTTTAATTTTAGATATGACTCCTGTTGTGAGTATTCCAATGGCGGCATTGTAGATTATGTTTGCCTGGGACTCATCAACACCCAGTTTTTCAACTATTTGGGCAATAATGAAGTCTTTGTTTTTGTTTCCAGCCAAAAAGGTACTTTCAAAAATACCATTGGCTGCAGCGCCTTGCTCTTTTGTTATTCCTGTTTCAGAAATTAACTGGCTAATAAAATCTTCTGGATTCATGTTTATCACCTATTTCAAATACACTCCCATTCCCATTGCGGTAACCTGATAGCTGTCACCGCCAAGTCCAATCAAGGAGTATTGAATATCCAAATCAATCACGCCATTTCCGCCTGCTGCTTTAATATTATTTGTTAATTTGACTAAACATTCATCCTTACCTATTTTGAGAGAATTTAATGTGTTTAATTCTGCCCGTAGTGGATCTGAATGAACCAAATGTTTGTCTTTTTCTATTATTACTGTAGCGGCGAAGTGACCCAGATTTATGATATGTTTGTAAAATTCATTTGTACCAGTCAAAAAAATGAAATTCTTGCTGTTAATCATTTGACTGCATTTAGCTTCATCATATTCTATAATTGTTTCGGTTTCAGGTTCATAGGGCTCTTTGAGAATATATTTATATTTAAAACGTTTAATTTTATCAGATATGGACTTGACTATCTTTTTTATACCTCTCCAGATGCGGGTAGCCAAACGTAATCCAAAGACAATCAGAAGATAATTTATCAATGTTGGAAAAGCTGCCTGTAATATGATGATTATTGTACCGAATGTAATGAAATTAAAACCTAATGAAGGATTTGTCAAAATAAAACTGTAAATTGTAGTTGATATGAAAAGAATAAACGCACTAACCGCACCGGTGTCTTCACCGATAAACTCCTCTGCGGCTATGGTTTCGACATATCCCGCGACTAGAGGTGCAAAAATCAGCCCAAAATTCCAGCCGTAAATGGCTATATTATAGTGCATGAAAAACTCGTAGTTCAAACTGCCAGCTATCGTACCGACTATTATGCATAGCAGGGGTTTTTTCAAGTCTTTAAGCTGCTTTCCTTTTATTTTAAACTTCATCGTCTTCACATTTAACGGCAGTGCCGTAGGCAGTTACAAGAATTGTGTTTCCCATAGTGCCTCCAAGATTATCATAAGATAGTTTAAGTCCGATAATTGCATTAGCCCCTAGGCTTTCCGCTTTTTCTTCCATACTTTCAAAAGCAATGTCTCGTGCTTTTTGCAATTCCTCTTCATATTGTGATGTTCTTCCACCTACAACATCACGTACTCCTGAAAATAAATCTTTATAGATATTTGCGCCGATTAAGGATTCTCCAGTAACTAATCCTTTATATTCGACTATCTTTTTTGTAACTAATGTATTAGAGGATGTTAAAATCATTTTATCATTACTTCATAAAAGTCATCACTGCCCATATTATTAAGAATATTGCAATTACAACATATAATATTATTTGGGACCTTTTTCTCTGATTTAATCTTGCATCCCAGACTTTTTGACAATCTGGTGAGCATACAAGTTCGTTTAACGGAATTGGAGTTCCGCAAATTGGACAATGTTTATGAGGTTCTACTGCCATTCTATCACTTCCTATATTTTAAAAAATTCTTTGGTATTTTTATTAACTTGATTTGCAAGTTCCTCTGCATCAAGTCCCATGCAGAGCGCAATTGTTTCGAGGATATGAGGTAAATATTTAGGTTCGTTTCTATTCTTTTTAGGTTTCTTATCAAAGTTTTTAGGTATTAGAAACGGAGCGTCCGTTTCAATCATCAATTTTTCAGGAGGAATAACACTTACAGCCTCTTGCAAGTTCCTTCCCCTTTTCATATCACATATCCAACCTGTAACTCCGATATAGCAACCTAAATCAATGTAATTTTGAGCTTCCTGTTTTGTTCCTGTAAAACAGTGCACAACTGATTTTTCAATGACGCTGTCATGCCTTTTTAGGATATTATACAAATCTTCATGCGCTTCTCTTTCATGTAAAAATAAAGGCAAACCTGTTCTTTCA
Source organism: Methanobrevibacter sp. (assembly GCF_015062985.1). Taxonomy (GTDB): domain Archaea; phylum Methanobacteriota; class Methanobacteria; order Methanobacteriales; family Methanobacteriaceae; genus Methanocatella. The sequence goes on from NZ_SUTI01000003.1 coordinate 15,248, forward strand.
GCAACTTCAATTTGAGCTTCAAACCATTTTCTCTGAAGGTCCTGCGGTGAAAAGTTTCTGTTATAGTCAAGACCGCATTCGCCTATTGCAACAACACAATCATTTTTAGATATCTTTTCAAGTTCAAACATTGTGTGCCCGTTGCATGTTTTTGCATCATGGGGATGAACGCCTGAAGTTGAAAATAGGGTTCTGGGATATTTAGATGCATATTCGGCAGCCATTTGGCTTGAATGCACATTGGTTCCTGTGATGATGAACTGCTTTACACCAACCTTTTTCGCTTCCTCGATGATTTCCACTCTATCCTTTTTAAATGAGGAATGCATCAGATTTAAGCCGATATCTACAAGATTGTCCACTGAATCACCTATTCATTAATAATTCTTGTTCCTATGTTTTCTCCATTGACTGCTTTGATTAGGTTTTCAGGTTCAAAACCGTTTGTTATGACGGTTTCCAAATCTGATCTTTTAATCATCTGAACTGCAGTTGTATCGAAGAATTCATAGGTTCCGGCCTTAACGTCCTTGCCGCTTAAAAATTCAAGCAAATCTGTTGCTGTGATTTCAGGAACGAGTTCTGCATCATCAAATTTGTTAGGGTCTTTGGTGTACATTCCGTCAACGGAAGTTAAGTTAATGAGTTTGTCTGCCTGAACAAATTCCGCTAAGATTGCTGAAACTGCATCTGTACTGTGTGCAGGTTCGGTTCCGCCCATAACGATTATTTTTCCTGTTGCTGAAAACTCCAATGCTTCCTGGAAATTGTGAGGCACTCTTTGATAAGCAGCATCGCCAAGTGCGGCCAACATCAGTTTTGCATTGATTCTTGTAACTTCAATTCCAATATCATCGCATTGTGCCTCGCCGGCTCCCAAATCACGAACTACGCTGATATATTCCCTTGCAGGTTTTCCACCTCCAACAACAACGAACAGTTCATGTTCTTTGGTTAAATCCTTTAATATGGCACTGTACTCTTGGAATTTCTTACAATCATATTCTTTAAGTAAAATTGATCCTCCAATTGCAATTACAATTTTCATATATTCACCTTATAATTATGTATTTGTTAAATCTTATTTAAATTTTAATTTCATTATAATATTTTACCAAATAATATTTAATAATCAAAATTATAATTAATTCTAATGAATCTGGAAGAACAAATTTACGTTAGAAAATCCTGCCGAAAGTATCTGGATGATGAACTGGACATGAATCCGATCCATGAATTCATGTCACATGCCAAACCTTTAAATGATGATATCGATTATCATTATGATATTTTGACACTTGATGAAGTCACTAATCGCGCACGTTTTTCCGCCCCATATTATCTGGCGGTATATGTGGATAAAAAGGAAAATTACATGGATATGGGATTTATATTTCAACAGCTATGCCTTTATCTTCAGGGCATCGGCATAGGCAGTTGCTGGGTTGGATTGGCTTCACCAAAAAAGAAGAGTTCCGATTTTGTAATATCAATCGCTTTTGGCAAATCAGACGATTTGACCAGGTCTAGAGACAAATTCAAAAGGAAATCCTTATCTGAAATTTGTGATGCTGAAGATGAAAGGCTGGTTCCGGCTCAGCTTGCTCCGTCATCCATCAATTCACAGCCATGGTATTTCAAGCATTCCGATGATGGTTTTGATGTATATAAGGCAAAGCAGAATATCATAAAGCGTCAGTTCATGAAAAAATGGAATTCAATTGATGTGGGAATAGCTCTTGCACATCTGTATGTGTCCAATGAGGATACTTTCAAATTCAATAAAAAAGCTAATTTTGAAGATGTCAAAGGCCATACATATGTTGGAAGCATCAGGATTTAAAAAAAGAAAGGTTAGAGGATTAATCATCCTCTGAAGTCAACTCTTTGTATACTGCACCGGCAATAATGGCACCAACGATTGGAGCTAGAATAAATACCCAAACCTGTTCAAGGGCCTGACCACCAAGGAATAATGCAGGTGCCAAACTTCGTGCAGGATTGACTGAAGTGCCTGTTAATGGAATGCCCATTATATGCACGAATGCAAGTGTCAAACCAATCACGATACCTGCAACGGCTCCGTTTTCTACTTTTTTAGTAACGCCAAGCACAGTAAATACGAATACGAATGTTAGGATAATTTCAACAATGATGGCTCCGGTCACATTCAATCCAACGCTTGACGCTGAACCGAATCCGTTCTGACCCAATCCTGTTGCAGCATATACTCCAAGATTCGGTGCTGAATTGATAATTGTCACTAAAAGAGCAATGCCTATTATTGCTCCTATGCATTGGAACGCTATGTACATGGCAAGGTCTCTTTCATCCAATCTGCCATCAATCCACATGCCTATTGAAACTGCAGGATTGATGTGGCATCCTGAGATGTCGCCAATAACATAAGCCATAGCCACAATTGACAATCCGAATGCTAATGCTATGCCTAGTGTTCCTAATTGGGAACCTGCTATTGCTGCACTTCCACATCCGAATAGGACAAGTACCATTGTTCCGATTAATTCTGAGATATATCTTTTCATTATTTTAGCCCTCTATTTTATAAACGTCTTCTGAACATTCCATATAGTTTATATGCAACCAACAATACGAAAATTACTAAAACAAATGGGAATATTCTAAGTAATATTGAATCGTTTACTTTTTCGAAGTGATATTCGCTGTCAAAGCCCATATGTTTTGCATCACTGTGGTTCTGTGTTATTTTTGCAAAGTTATAGACCAGATCATAGTAACTTATGTGGGCTCCTTCATACTCAATGGAATCGGGTGCTCTTCCATTTTCATCCATATATTTTTTAACGATTCCGCCCATTTTGAAGTAATCATAAATAGAATATGTGTCTTTTGTTAAGTATGAAATTCCAAGAGGATTTTCCGGTTCGCTATATTCTTTAGGTATGTCAATTCCGCTTCCATCCAAATAAGAACTAATTTGGTATAGCAATTGAGGTGTGGAATATGACCCGTATGGTCCTTTCATTTCTTTATCCCCACTATGTACAAGCATTTTGCTTGCATTAGCCATTCCAGCCGGGGAAATCTTGTTTGTTACAATCAAATCATCGCTTAATGTTTTGTTCACATCTCCACTGTTGTTAACAATTTCCACAATCTGTTCAGCAATTCTCCTGTTCATTTCATCATTGGATCTGACCAGATTTCCGTCGTCGACGTTTTCCGGGAATTCTTTAGTAGGCTGGATGTAAAAAATTCCGGCATTTTTTATGAAAGTTCCAGGATCATGCATTCCTGCAAGTGATTCATTTGAATAGTTGTCATCCCATGCCCTTCTGAGGAAATTGGTATGATTGTCCAAATCATAATCTCCGGTATTAACAAATACGATTGTCTTATTTGAGTTGGTTGTTGCCTGTGCCAGCTGCAGATAATTTCCAGCATCGGATGCTGAAAAACAAACGCTCACGTCACTTGTTACCTGTATTGCTCTCCACCCTTCGCCAGGTGCAGGAGCTTCATTATCGACTATTACCTGTAGGTTTCCACCACTTATTTCTTCGATATAATCTTTAATCGAATTTAACATATTTAAATCAGTATCATGGTCATTAAGAGAATCTGAAGTTAAAAATACAGTTTTTGATGCACTTACATCATGTATTGCTGGTGCAATTATCAGTAATGCCATGAGTACTATCACAATTCCTTTTTTCATTTTCCTATCCCTTGATGTTCAATTATATTTTAATATATCAACTTTCTCAATAAAATATTTTTTTCATGTTGTTATATTAAATTTAGATTATAACTTGATATTTTCTCGTTTAAAGAAAGTATATTCGTTTGTAACAAAAAATTTAAATAATTTTTAATTTAATAGATTTTTTGAGGATTTAAAAAGATTATCTTTTATTTTCAGTTAATTTCACAACAGATTTAAAAAAGTATATTTTCCTCATTGAATTGAAGAATATCCTTGAATTTTGGCATGGGATTTGATTAAAAAAATTCTTTGTGAAAGGTTTCTAATATATAGTTAACCTTTAAATTTTAGTTATTTTTCAAATTTAAGATTTAGAATTTATTCTTTTTAAATATTAATAGAAAATAAAAAGTTTAATTGCTGATTAATAGCTTTTGTTAATTAATAGTAGTTATATTGTCCTCGCCAGAGGTAATAAAATGTTAAAAGATATTCAAAAGATAGTTATTGGCAAACCTTTCCTAATTTCATTGCTCATCATTTTAATGATGTTGGCATCTGCCGGATTAGACATGCAAGAGGCATATGCTGCCGATTTAAATGATACAAATGAAATGGAATTGGATTTAGACATGGAAGATAAACTAAAAGATTCTCAAGAAGATGAAATGCCCTTTAATATTTATACAATGAATGGAGGTACTTTTGAAGATATTCAGAATGTAGTTAATATAGCACGTAACGGAGACAAGATAGAATTAAATGGAGAATATGGAGCGAATGGTGAAAATGCATCGGTTGTAATCAATAAGAGATTAACCATAACTTCACCTTCACAGGCTACATTGGACGGTGAAAACTTAACAAATATTTTTAGGATATATGAAAAAGGTTCACAATCAGTATTAAGCAATCTGAAATTTATAAACGGATTCACGGATGATAAGGGAGGAGCTATCAGGATAAATGCCAGAAATATTACATTGGACAATTGTGTTTTTGAAAACAATCATGCCAGCGGGGGGTCTGGTGCAGTATATACATCATATCTTCCCCAAGTTGCTGAAGGTCTGACAGTTAAAAATTGTAATTTCACGAATAATGTTGCCGGCACTGCCGCCGGTGCATTGGGCGCTTTTGGCCAGCATTTCAAAATCATAAACTGCAGGTTTGATTCTAACAGCGTTTATAATGACAAGGCATGCTATGGCGGAGCAATACAAATCGGTTTGGATACAAATGTTTCATACGGGATTGTCGTAAATTCAACATTCATCAACAATAAGGCCCAATCATCAAGAAGCATTTCCCATGGTGGTGCAGGCTGTGTAAGGAATGGATCATCATATTACAATTGCATATTCATCAATAACAGTGCAGATTTCGGAGGAGCATTAACCTATCACGCATCCGGAAACCTTAATAACTGTACTTTAATAAATAACACCGCAAAAAAATACGGTGGTGCAGTTGCAATCTGGTTAAATCATGATTTCATGGATTTGAATATAACAAACTCAAAATTCATTGGAAATCAGGCTCCATTAGGCGGTGCAGTCAAACTTGACGGATTCAATATAAAAATTGAAAATTCAACTTTTGAAGACAATTATGCATCCCAATATGGTGGTGCCGTTAACATTGAAGCATTTGATGTTAAAATAATAGATTCAGATTTCGAAAGAAATATTGCAAACATTGATGGAGGAGCAGTCTACATTAAAGGAAATGATACAACAATAAGGAATTCCAGATTCATAGCTAATGAAGCAATACCTGATGTCACTAAATTGAATGATGGATTGGGTGGAGCAATCTATGTAAACAGTACCAAGGCATTGGCCCAAAACAATATTTTCAAACTCAATACCGCAAGAAACGGAAGTGCCCTTTACTTTGATAAATACGGTGTCGAATTCAAATTAATCAACAACACATTGTATCAGAATCAGGCATGGGTTTATGCATTGCCGATTCAGGCTCGTGACATTTACTATGGTGATGTTGAAACAATTAAATCAGTAATTTATGGCGGAAACAACATTGCTGACTATGATAATCTGGCTGTATCAAATGCAATTTATAATGCTGCCGATTTTGATAAAATAGAAATTGACGGACAACATCCAGTTTCCGGTGCAACAAATAGCGGTAAACTATATCAGGATGACCGTGAATATAATATGAGGATTTTAATGACTGTCAAATATGAAGACGGTTCTGTAGTGTACAATAGGTCTTTAAATTCCAGTTACTTGGGTCAAGTTTCATTCAAGCTTAGCAATTTAAGGCCTGGAAAATATTATGTCACTGCAAAACACTATGAAGACAATTATTATAAGGAAATAACAAACACTACAACATTTAATGTTATTCCAAAAACCGACAATAAAATCTCAAAATCAGTTAACAAAAAGAGCATATCATATGGTGATTCAGTTGTTTGGACACTTAATGTAACTAATGCTGGTCCGAATAATTCAACCGGAGTTGTTGTTCATGACGTGTTGCCGGAAGCTTTGGTTTGGCAAAAGGATAACACCAATGGAAAATATAATCCAAAAACAGGAGTTTTAAACATTGGTTCCCTAAATGCGGGTCAAACAATCATTGTTAAGATAACTACTTTAGTCAACAAGACTGGTGTGATTACAAATAAAGCGAACGTCGAAGGAAATGAATTTGACACAAATATGAGCAATAATCATGATGAACTGCAAATTGTTGTTCCAAAAGCCGCTGATTTGAAAGTAACTAAAAAGGTTAACAATTCAAGTCCTAATTTCGGTGATTTGATTTGCTGGACTGTTGTGGTCTTGAATAACGGTCCGGATGTTGCACATGATGTTGAAGTGAATGATAAGCTTCCGGAATCTTTAATATTTGTCGATGCTACAGGTAATTATGATAGAAAAACAGGAACTTGGTTAATTAAGTCATTAGGTGTCGGTAAGTCAGTTAAGTTGACTCTTGTCTGCAAAGTAAATAAAACAGGAACAATAAAAAATGCTGCCAATGCTTCCTCTAATGAATTTGATTGGGATTTATCCAATAATTTTGATGAATCAGTCATTAATGTTGCTCCTGCCTGTGATTTGAAGGTTACTAAATCAGCCAATAATTCCAATCCGAATTTTGGGGATTTAATCAGTTGGAAGATTGTTGTTTCGAATAACGGTCCTGATGTTGCCCATAATATCAAGGTGTCAGACATTCTTCCGGAGTCATTGGTTTTAGTCAATGCCACATCATATTATAATGTCAAAACCAATGCTTGGTTACTGTACTCCTTAAATGTTGGCAGGTCAGTTAAGCTAACTATCGTTTGCAAGGTTAATAAAACAGGAACAATAAAAAATGCAGTCAATGTTTCCGCTAACGAATTTGATTGGAATTTGTCCAATAATTTTGATGAGGATGTTATCAGTGTTGCTCCCGCATGTGATTTGGAAGTGGTTAAGCTTGTAAATGATTCCAATCCTGATTTCGGAGATCAGGTTTGCTGGAGTGTTGTGGTCTTTAATAGGGGTCCTGATGCTGCTCATGATATCAGAGTGCAGGATATCCTTCCTAAATCCTTGATATATGTTAATGCTACCGGATATTATGATGCAAAAAATAATAGTTGGTTTGTAAACTCATTGGGTGCAGGCAAGTCTGTAAATCTGACTCTTATTTCCAGGGTAAATGGGACTGGAGAGATAAAAAATATTGTCGATGTCACTTCAAGGGAGTTTGACAATAATTTGAGCAATAATCATGATGAATTGCAAATTGATGTTCCAAAAGCCGCTGATTTGTCAGTGACTAAAAAAGCAAGCAATCCAAACCCCGATTTTGGCGATGTGATTGCATGGGACATTGTTGTTTTGAATAATGGTCCTGATGTGGCTCATGATATAAAAGTCAGTGATATTCTGCCTAAATCCTTGATTTTCATTAATGCTACTGGCAATTATGATGTTAAAAGAGGATTCTGGCTGATTAAGTCATTGGGTGTGGGCAAGTCAGTTAAGTTGACTCTTGTCTGCTGTGTGAATGAGACTGGTGAAATTGCTAATCATGTGAATGTCAATTCCAAAGAGTTTGACTGGAATTTGTCCAATAATTTTGATGAGGATGTTATCAGTGTTGCTCCTGCATGTGATTTGGAAGTGGTTAAGCTTGTAAATGATTCCAATCCTAATTTCAGAGATATGGTTTGCTGGAGTGTTGTGGTCTTTAATAGAGGTCCTGACGTGGCCCATGATGTTGTAGTCAGGGATATTCTTCCTAATGATTTAACAGTCGTTGATGCAAGCGGTAATTATGATGCTGAAACAGGAACTTGGTTAATTAAGTCCTTGGGCGCTGGCAAGTCAGTTAGATTGAATCTTATTTCAATAGTTGATGCTACAGGAAATATTACTAATGCAGTATCAGCATCAGCCAATGAGTTTGACTATAATTTGTCAAACAATAACGCTTCAGATACAGTATTTATCGATAAATCCGGTGATTTGTCAATTGTCAAAACAGTTAATGTTAGCGAAGCCAATTATGGGGATTTAATTAAATGGATCATATCTGTTTCAAATGACGGACCTGACAAGGTAACCGATATTATAGCTGAAGACATTCTTCCTGACGGACTGATATTGGTTGATTACACAGCAACTAAAGGATTTTTCGATGAAGGCATCTGGAGCTTATGCTGCCTTGAGAAAAATGAAATCGAAACATTGCAACTGGTCTGTAAAGTGAACAAAACAGGAAACATGACAAATATTGCAAGAGTTTCCGGAAGGGAATATGATTGCAACATGACAAATAATGAGGATAATGAATCTGTCAGTATAGCTCCTGCCGCAGATATCAGCGTTTCAAAACAGGCAGATAATGTGAGTCCTTTCTTTGGAGACATTGTAACTTGGATGATTAAGGTTGAAAATAATGGTCCCGACAAAGCAACTGATATCCTCATTTCAGATAATTTGCCTGAAAATCTAATTTTCCATAACTATGAATCCACAAAAGGGGTTTATGGAGATGGTGTCTGGAATATAGATTCATTAAATAAAGGAGACTGTGAATATCTCAACATCACATGTTATGTTAACGGTTTGGGAGTTATTGTGAACAATGTATCCGCGATAGCCGGCGAATTCGATATTGACATGTCAAACAACTATGATGAATCATTCATTGAGGCATCACCTCTTTCAGACTTAAGCATTCAAAAGATGGCTAATGTTTCAAGTGCAAACTATGGAGAATTCGTAAAATGGACACTGACAGTTTCAAATGATGGACCTAATGATGCAACAGGAGTCATTGTTGAAGATATCCTACCAGATTCTTTGGAATACATTGAATCAGACGGTGATGGTGAATATATTGGAGGAATCTGGGAAATTGGCGATTTGAAAGTTGGCGAGACAAAAACATTGGATATTATCTGTAGGATTATTGAAACAGGCAATATTGTTAATTCAGCTATTGTTTATGGCAGTGAAAAGGATCCTGATTTGTCAGACAATGAAGTTGAAAAAAGCATCGATGTTCCGCCTGCAGCGGATTTATCAGTTTCAAAAACAGTTTCCAAATATGAATACAAAGTTGGAGATTTGATTGAATATTCCATTAAGGTCGTTAATAACGGTCCGGACAACGCATTAAATGTTAAAGTCACAGAATTGTTTGACAGTTCTTTACTTTTGAGGTCATTCAAGGAAAGCAAAGGTTCATACGACCCTCTCAAGAATGAATGGTACATTGATGAGTTGGTGTCAGGTGGTGAAGAAACTTTATTGATAGTGTTTGAACCTATAAGTGAAGGAATATTTGAAAATATTGTTTCCGTGACAAGTGATGCCTTTGATACTAATGATAGCGATAATGAGGATGGTGTCCTTGTTAAAGTAGTTCAAAACAGCACTAATGACACAGATGAGGATAAACCAATCATTGAAAATCAATCAATCACTGATAATCCTGTGAAATCTCAAAATATTGATTCTCCAATGCCAGTTATCCAAAAACACAGTACTGCTAATCCTATAATGTTATTAATAATGGTTCTATTGTTTTCAATTGTTTTCAGTACTGACAATATGCTTAAAAAAAGATGAATTTAAAGTAGCTTTTAAGCTACTTCTTTTTATTTTTTTCAAACGATTTTTTCAAATTTCGCAAGTATCAAAATTATTAATTTCATGATTAATTATTTTATATAGTACGTGATAAAACCCTAAAATAATGCTTCAATTTTTCAATTAAAACAAAACCTTTAAATAAAAGTTAGGTCAAATATATCGTTAGATATTGATGACATGATATTTTTTTTAGAAATTCGTAGAGTGAATCAATATTATTGAATAAACATAAATGAGGTGTAATCATGGCTGAAGAAATGATTGATGCAAATTCTGAAGAATTCGTCGAAGAAGACGAAGAAAAATTACCTTTCGCTAAAGCCGAAGTTGTACGTTTAATGAAAGAAAATCTTGATGATGACAAAATGATTAGGGAAAGGGTAAAAGTGGAAATGAACAATTTCCTTTATTCTGTCTTAAAAAATGTATGTAAACAATTAAACGATTACCCATACACCACAATCGAGTATGAAATGTTTAAGGAATGTACTTACCCATACACTAACATTGAAAGAATCAATCAAGAAAAAGAAAGAATTTTATTACACTTGGAAGCTATCAAAGCTGACTGTAACGCATTAGCTATGGATGTACAAAAAACTTTAAAATTAAAAGATGTTGTGGAAGACGACACTTTCACCTTCCAGGCACCTATAGATGATGAAGAAACAGAAGAAGAATAATTTTTCTTCTTTTTTTTTATTCTTCAATATGGTAGAAACCTGTTTTTAACTGTTTCAATTCCTCTTCGGGAATTTCAGAGACTTCAACCTTTTCGCTCACGATATTACTTTGACCGAATGGATCCAACATTATTAAAGTGGCGGTTCCGTTTCCTTTTTTAAGATCTTCAATTTGTTTAAGAGTGTTTTTTGCATTTTCTTGTGACTGTGCATCTTCAAACAAATTCAAAGCTTTTTTAACTGCATCCTCAAATCGGATAAGAACGCCCTCTACGTTTGTTACAAATCCTTCGGATTTTGGTCCGGGTTCGACTTTAACGCCAATTTCAGGTATTTCAATTGTGGCGGACTGTGACCTGACGACCCTAACGGATAAATTGTTCTTATTTATTTCAATGACATATTTGGCAGGGTCATTCTGCTCTAAAGCTATTACATCGCTGTGTCTGTATCCACATTTGGGACATTGTATTGTTGTTTCCAAAACTTTTCCAAAATGAGGAATGTCAAGTTCCTTCATTATTGATTTTGCGACCCCTTCAATTCCGCATGCAGGACATTTGATAATCATTTCAGCAAGGTTATCTTCATTCATCTATAACATACTCCTTCACTTTTAATTCTCTGATGATCTTATCTAAACTTTCTTGGTTTGAAGCACAGATAGTGGTTTTCCTATACTCCGATAATTCGTATAATTGTGATAAGTATTCCTTTTTATCTTTATTTTCATTGATGTTTTTTATAAACATTTTGGCGGATGCACTATCGGACACGCCGACGTTTCTGATTAAAGGTTCCCTGAACCCTTTGATGTTGTAGGTGATTTTCTCCAGGGTGCCTTTATTTTTGTTGATTATGATGTCGATTACATCCTCCAGCTCGTCAATGTTATTGATCAGTTTGACCGTAGTGCAGGACCTGTTGATAACGGATAGGATCTTTTCCAAGGTCGATTCGATTGATTCTGTTTGGATTATGTTAACATCATTGGCCCGTGCCTGGGATAACAGGTGGTCATGAATGATCCTATTTTCCTTGAAGAAATCCAGCTGTTTTCCGCCTCTGTGAATCTCGACAGCCCTTTTCACAAATCTTTCTTTATGCGCTTCCTCATCGGAACACAATATGAAAAAGTAGATGTTTGCATAGTCTTCGAACTGTTCGGTGTTAATCAGTCCCGGCACCAGATGCACCCCTTCGATAATGATGTCGTCATAATCGGTAATCGCCCTTTGAATGATCTTTTCCAATGCAGGAATCACATATGATGCATGGTCGTCAAATCCTGCAGATACAAGTTCGTCATAATTTTTGTATCTGCTTTTGTTTCTGATATGCTTATAAGCATCATAAGATGAGCTATGGAGTGCTGGAGCATACTCTTTGCCGATAATTCCGCGCACAACCGCTCTTATAAAATCGCTTTCAATCAAATGCTTTATATTCAGTTTTTTGGCAAGTTCGGCGGCAATTGTTGATTTTCCGATTCCTGATGCGCTTCCGATAAGTATAACATAAGGCTTTCTCATGTTGATTCTCCTCTATGTTTATGTTAATTATTTTGTGTTTTTTTGATTAAAATATATTCTTATAATGGTGTTTTTTTCATTAGATATTTTAATATTAATTTAGATATCATTAGGTATACTTTAATAATTATCTTTTTAGAAATGAGGTGAATTCATGACTTGGGACATTAACACTAAAGAGGAACGAAGAAAGTCAGCTTTAAGAACATTGCTTGTATGCGGTGCGAGTATACCAATATCTATGATTATCCTTTATATTTTTTTTAAAGACATTAATAAATGCCTCTTTGTTTTATTAGGGATTATTGTATTAACTATTTATTATACTATTGTAATTTATAAAGGAGATTGGGTCGATAGAAAAATAGGTATTTATGATCCCAATTTTAATGGTGCTTCTTATCAAAGCGGAAATCTACTGCTGTTTTCATTTTATTTAGGTTTTTCCATTGCAGTATTTGGCTTCGGTTTGATTGAAAGTGGCATTACCTCCGCTGTTGGTTTTTCTTTTGCCGTTCTTTTTGTAGGTATTTTGACATTGTGGAGAACAAATGTATTCAATAATAACAGCCGGATTTTAGTATCTGAAGACATATTTGGAAATAAATATTGTAAAAAAGTATTAGGGTATCATCCTGTTTTCTTTTGGGTTCCTCTTATGGGGACTGCGTTAATGTTAGGCATGGCATTACATAATTTTTTAGATTCCATTCTTTACAATACTATTCCACTATTAAACACTACTATATGTGTTATTTTATCACTTTTAATCTGTTATATAGCAGTTTCACCACATATTGCAAATAAATATTTCCCATTCGAGATAAGAACCGCTTCTGGCCTTATAAAATTTATCATAGTAATCCTATGTCTAATGGCTGTTGGAAGCATATTAATTACCATAGCAAAAGGGTTTTAAAATATTATTTTAAACCATGATGGAGGTTATTCATCAAAGTTAAAAAATACAAAAGTAAATTAATATACGCACATGAAACTGTAATCCATTAAATGTTACACAGACTCTTTAAAAAACATGAAAGTGATTAAAATGAAACCAAAAACAAAGGTAATATTAGGCTTTGCAATATTTTTCATCACTGCAGCTGCAATAATAGGATACGGATACTATGCCGAGCTTTATCATCTCTATTAAAAGGTACGGCAGCACGTGTTGGGAAAATCATTTCTGTTGATGGTCATATTGTTCGACATATTACAAAAAAATCTGTGAATTCCGGTTTTGATAAATATCTGATGAACCTTGCAAAATCTAATGGGGGCACTATTGAGTATAATCCATACACTATTGTACGATATGGGACAATAGAAGCAATTTCAAATACAATGTATGGCACTACCAAAAAAGAATTAAATGATTATATAAAAAAATATATTTTTTATGAATATGTTATTGGACAAACAATTATTGATAATATTTTCATTGACTGAGGTAAAAACATGTCTTTTGAAAAAGAAAGGGATAAATTGAAATTAATCACACTAGTGATTTATATTGCTGTTTTTTTAATTTTATTATTAGTATCATTTATTTTGAACGATGGACGTTTTATAATGGCATTTCCATTATTATTATTATATCTCGGGAGTATTTTAAAGTTAGATTTTACAGCTTTATATCAGGAATATTTTCATGATAATTTCAGTTCATTTAAAGTTAATTGCCATGTATACTGGATTCCTTTTATTATATCAGCAGTTTTATGTGAAATTATTTTAAGAGCATTTTTCGATTCTAGTTTTATTTGGTTTATATTAAAGTTAATTGCTTCTGATTTAACTAATTAAATAGGAGATTATTATGAGATGATATTGTATCTAAAGAAGAATATAGATGATTTAAACAGAGGTTGGAATTATAATCGAGCGACCCATTTTATATTTGACGTGGGGACATCAATGATTCCGTCTGGAGGTGTATCATCTCTATTAAAAGGTACGGCAGCACGTGTTGGAAGTATTGTTTTATCAGATGGTCGTTTAGTTCGCCATGTTACAAAACAATCTGTAAATTCAGGTTTTGACAAGTATTTAATGAATCTTGCAAAAGCCAATGGTGGGGCACTCGATTATGGTTCCCATACTATTGATAGGTATGGAACACTCGAATCTGTATACAATACAATGTATTGGTCTACTGTAGGAGAATTTATTGATTATCATATGAAAATTTTATTTTTTAAACATGTGATTTTTCCATATTATATAGATAATAATCCGTAACAGGGAAGTGTTTGTTAATGAGTTTTAAAGAAAAAAATAATAGATTAATTATCATTTCATTCTTAATTTATATTGGAATATTTGTAATCTGCCTATCATTATCTGCATTTTATAATACAAGCAGATTTTTAGATTTCTTCCCATTTGTCATACTTTTTGTTTTTGTTGAGATTCGAAAGGAATTTGAAAGTCTTTCACTTGAATACCGTACTAGCTTGCCTTCATTTTCATATTTCCGCATAGTTATTTTTCCAATTTTGATTTCATTTATTGTCGCTGAAATTTGTTTAAGAATATTATTCAATACTGACTTATCAACCATTCCAATGCTTTGGAGCATATTTACAACAAATAACACCTGGATAAAATATCTGGCAGTGACTCTCATCACATTAGTGGTTTGGTATGTGATGGGACTCTCTAAAAAAAGAAGATTAAAATAGGAAATTACTAACATTTATTATACATTATAGACTTTTTAGAAGAAGATGAACAAAAAAATAATTCAACGAATAATACGAGTGGAGCTCCATGATAAAAAATAAATTATATAAATTCATATCCAAAGGGATTATAAAAGAGTATTTGAAGAGATCATAAGGTTATGCTGAGGATTTTCAATTTAGGGAGGCCATATATTATATCGATAAGATATTGAATCTAGATAAATATAATCATCTTGATTTAATACTTTGGAATGGGGTCTATTATTCGGAATTATATGACAAAGAAATGTCCTTTAAATGTTTTGATGAAGTTCAGAAAATTGTCTTTCAGGATGTTGCAATAGATTATTATAAAGGAGTGGCATGCATGAATTTGGATGAATATGAACTTGCAATTGATTGTTTTTATAAATTCTTAAAAGAAGATCAGAATAATGTTGATGCTTTAAGCAATAAGGGATATGCATATTACTTTTTGGGGAATTATAATGTAGCATTATATTATTTTGACAGAGCTTTAGAAAACAACAATGATTTAATGATGGTTTTGCAAAAAAAAATATTTGCTATTTTGAACTAGGAAAACATGATGATGCGATAAGGGGCCTAGAAGAACTTTTGGAATATGATTCTGAAGATGTAATGCTTTTAGGCCAGTTATGTAAGATGCACATGATTAATGGGGACTATGAAAATGCATTAGCATATGCAGATGAAATTTTAAAAAATAATCCGCATGACATATTTATAAAAATCACAAAATCAAAGATTCTAGCGGAGTTGGGCAAATTCAATGAATCGTTGGAAGGTTTTAAAAGAGTTTCTGAAATGAAATTTGATGATTATAACTTAATCAGTGTTTATTACGCATATTATGGCCAGTCACTTGAATTAATGGAAAAATACGATGAGGCTCTGAAGGTATATGATGAATATCTAAGCAAGTATCCTAATTTTCCAAAGGATGAAATCTTAAAGGAAAAGGAAAAAATCTCAAATCTGATTGAAGAATAGTTTTTCAACCGATTATTGTCAGAAAACATAAGTTAGGTAGTTAAATCACAATTCGAAAATTTAAAGAGAAAAATTCAAATAAAAGAGCCTTCTTAATAATCATAACCTAATTGATTTTTTCAAAATAAATCTCCTAAAAACATTTACATTTATTAATGTGAAAAATTATAATTAATAATAATAACATTTTTTTTAAAATTATTTTTAAAAAACTTAGGATAATAAATTTACATGGTTGTTATAAATTATAAGTTATAGGGGTGAAATTGTTGTATTCAGTAAATTCAGTAAAAGAGATTCAGGATTTAAATCCGTTTATCGTAGTGGGCTGCGGAGGCGGAGGAGAAAAATTCTCCAATCTTGAAGGTATCGAGACAGTAGGATTCATAGATGATGATGAAAGAAAACAGGGAAAAGAGTTTTGTGGCCAAATGGTGTCAGATAGCCTAGAAAACTGTTTGAAAATGGCAACTGATGCAAAGTCATTGGTCATAATGCTGCCGATAGGTGCAGAAGGCGCAGCTCTAAAATATGCTGTTCAGGCTATTGATGCCGGACTTAACGTAATCACATCATTCAGGTCTTTATCTGTTAGCGAAAACCTGTCCTTACAGAAATTTGCTGATGCAAAAAATGTTGTCATTAAAGAAATTGGCCCTAGATTAGATGTTGTTGAAAAAATTGCAGGTGTTGCTCCTGAAAAATCATGCGAAGTTTTGCCTAAAATTTCATACAAGCCAAAAGCACCGGTAATTTTCGTTGGAGGAACTTCCCAGGAATGCGGTAAAAGAACCACAACCAAAATGCTCGGTCTTGCAAGTGTGGAAAAAGGCTTGAAACCGGCAATCATATCCACTGACGAAATGGGACTTGAAGAACCTACTGACTTTAACTTCAGGGCAGGAAGCCTGTCTGCCATGGATGTTCCGGCAGCAGTATTATCTGCAATCAAATACGTTGAAGATACAAAACAACCAGACATTATTTTTATTGAAGGACAATCCAGCTTAACTGAAAAGGGAAATCCTCATCCAAGAGGATTGTCTGCAGCCATTTTAATCGGTGCTGCTCCTGATGCAGTTATTGTTGGACACAGACCAAATCACCCATATAGAGAGCCAAGAGGTATTACTGAAGAGATTAAGGCTATTGAAGCTGTTGAACCTACCAAAGTCGTCGGTTTATCAATCAACCTTAAGAATGCTGAATTGGATTTATGCCCAGAATTCTTTGAATCCAAATATAACTTACCTGCTGAAGATGTTTATAATAATGGAGCTTCTAAATTGTTAGATGCGATTCTTGAATATTTGAAGGAGTAATTTAAATGAGCTTTACAGACACATTAAAAAGAAGTTTAGGTTTTGAAGAAACTGAATCCGGTGAGAAAAAAGATAGGGAAGGCTTTAATTTAACCGAATTTATTAACAACTTCACAAAATCTAATAACCATGCACAACAGCAAAACAATGCTTCACAAAATGACTCCTGGTCCAAATCACAGCAAGACGTCACTGAGTATGATTATTTCGATGATGATTATGTGATTACTCCTGAACAGTCTTTTTATGAAGTGATTCTAATAAGGCCAAAAACCATTGATGACATTAACTATGTTGTTGACCAGATAATCGAAGAGAAAAATCCTGTCATTTTGGATCTGTCATTTCTTGAAAAGGAAAGTCCTGCTAACTTCAAATTAGCTGGAGATAAAATTAAACAAATGAGGGCAAGATATGGTGCTCAGGCATTGTTGTTGTCACGTTCAGAAGAGAAAAATTTAATTATCCTTTCTCCTAAAAAAGTGAGACTGGTCAATAAGGGTTAAGTAGATTCAATTCTACTTCTTTTACTATTTTTTTAAGAATTTCACATATCTGATTAAAACATAAATCACTATTATCAGGGCTATTGCCGTTTCTATAGTCAGGATTAAATGTAAAAAGTAATTTGGACTATTTATTTTTAAGATTCCTTTTGTTGCAAGTGCGCTTATTACAAATGGAAATGTGAATGCCGAAAAGCTGGGATAAAATTCCAGGTTCCTGTATTCGATAAGCTTATAGAATGCAAAAATGTAGAATATGCATGCAATCGAATAGAGTATGGTTAAAAATTCTTTTGAAGGGGATGGTGAGGAATTCAGATATCCGACTATCAGTATGCTTATTAATGCAGTGAAAATACAAATTAAAGGCTTATTCATGTTAGGAATATTTCGGTATCTTATGTATCTGTAGATTACCAATGGCAATGTCACAAGCATTGCCGCAAATCCTATTAAAAAGCATATGAATCCAATTTCATCAAGTCCATGTATGCCTGCAGTGATGGCTCCCATAGTTATTCCGACAAACACTATCCAGTAGCTAGGATAGACTGTTGAAATATCAAAGTTTCGTACAATAAAATGATATGTGAAGTAAATCATTAGCAGAATATGCAAGCTAATTCCAATTATCCATATAGCGCATGCAATTTCAGGCGTAAATTCAATGAGGTATGTAGATAAAAGCATCAAACTCATTGAAAAGGTACCGGAACTGCTGGCAATAACTGGGTTTTTGAAGTCATTCTTGATGTTCTGAGGATATAAAATCACTTTCAGAATCATTAAAACAATAAGCAGGACTCCTATTGCTCCAAACAGGTATCTTAAATGAGGGTTAATGTCCTGCAGGAGATTACCCAAAGACAATATGGCCAAAATCAATCCGGCCATTGGAATCGGGAGTTTTTTAATCAGATTCATGTTCCAACCATTTAAAATTCATTAGCTTATATTCTGAAATATTTTTCCGCATTTTTGTGTGAAATCTTTTCGATTTCGCTATTTTTGAAACCTAACCTTTTCAGTTCGCGGATTGTTTTAGGAACTGAAAGGGGGTCTGAAGGTTTGTTGCTCATATCGCTGTTCAATAGGAATCTGTCAAACCCGTAATTTTCTAAAATGTCAATTGCGCCTTTTGTATCAAGTTTCTGTGGCTGAACGGTCAGGCCGAGCATATAATCGCTGTCAATGACTTCGCCAATAACATCATGATTGATGTGGTCAATAACGGCCTGCTTTTCATCCAGATGTTGAGGTACAATATCCATGATTTCCTTCAGCACTTCAAGTTTGTTTTTCCTTGGGGTGTGGATGATGACTTTGGAGCCGGTTTCATCTGCAATGTCAAGCTGTTTTTTAAAGATGGCTATTTCATCTTCAGTCAAATCTTCAAGACCTATTTCACCGATGGCTACAATCTGGCCATTGCTTATCCAGTCATAAATGTTTTCGTATATTATTTCAGGTTTTGCTATTGTATTTGTAGGATGGATTCCCAATGCCACTTTCAAATCAATCCCGTATTCCAAGGCCCTCCTTGTGTCAAACTCCAAAATCCTGTTTAAATGATTTAAAAGGATAATTTCTGCATCTATCCTGTAGGGATAATAGCTGCAGGTTATGGCCTTGTCGATTCCGGATAAAAACATTTCCCTAAAATCTTCTCCGCTTCTTGAATCTGCATGGATATGTGTATCAATCATATTATCACGAACTTGTTTTATTTGATGTTATTTTGTTTTTTTTATTTTAAAAAAATAACTGATTATTTTTTCATTTAAAGTTTTCTCAAGTGTTATTTATCATATCTGTTCACTTCACAAGATTTTATATTTTTAG
Organism: Methanobrevibacter sp.; assembly: GCF_015062985.1. Classification (GTDB taxonomy): domain Archaea; phylum Methanobacteriota; class Methanobacteria; order Methanobacteriales; family Methanobacteriaceae; genus Methanocatella. The sequence goes on from NZ_SUTI01000003.1 coordinate 34,659, forward strand.
TAATAAAAATATTATGATATGTAATACTGCATAGGTGATTAATGTGGAAGAATATATCAGTATTTTAAAAATCTATGAAACTATTTCAAAAGAGGTTAAATATTTAACCAACTCCCTGGTGAGGCTGAAAATTTTAGCGACTTTGTATGAACAGGAATTAAACATGAAAGAGTTGAATAACATGACCGGGCTCAGCTACAGTTCAATTTCAAGCAACATGCATGATCTTGAAGTCGAAGACTACCTGTATCGGGAATCGAATAAATATTTCTTGTCCAACTCAACCAAATTGAAGGTTAGAAATGTATTGGAGCTGAATGGTGTCATCAAAGTCCTGAACGAATTTTTCAATATTCTGGATAAGCACATTGTTTGCATGATTCCTGAAAAGTCGATTGCAGAGATGAATCTACTTGAAAAGGCGAATATCATCGAATCAGATGGTTTTGACGTATATAGGGCATATAAGTATATTGCAGATGCACTGGACGCGGCAAATGATGTCAAATGCATTCTGCCTTTTTATTATGAGGAATTTAACGAGAAATTAAATAACTTGTGCTTGGAAAAGAAGAGCATTGACTTGATTGTATCCGATTTGGTGTTTGAAACATTTAAAAATAATTCAAAAATTAGTAAATTGGAGTCCTTCAGCGGTAAAAATAACTTTCTGTTGATTGTAACCAATCAAATGATGATTTTGGGACTGTTTAAGGATGATGGCTATTTTGACCAAAACAGATTGTTAACTTCAGATGATGAAGATTCAATCAGATGGGCTAATAATCTATTTGAAAATTTTAAAAATAAGAAATAAATGAGTTTTAAACTCATTTGTAATATTTTTCAAGATATTCGTTCAATTCATCTATTGGAATTCTTTCCTGAGCTTCTGTATCCCTGTCCCTGACAGTTACCTGATTGTCTTCTAAAGTATCAAAGTCAACTGTTATCGCTAATGGAATACCGATTTCATCAGCTCTGGCATATCTTTTTCCGATGGTTCCTGTTGCATCATATTCAACAGTAAATCCTGCCATCCTTAACTGTTCTGTTAAATCCAGTGCAATTTCACGAGGACCTTCTTTATTGACAAGCGGGAAGATTCCAAGTTGAACCGGAGCTACAGACTTATTGAATTTAAAGTAATCCTTTTCATCTGTTTCGGTAAATGAATGCAACAATACGGAGTAGGTGATACGGTCAATTCCGAATGAAGGTTCAATCACATGGGGAATTATCTTTTCTCCGGTTATATCCTCTTCAACCTCTTCAAAGATAAGTAAATCTTCAGTCACTTCGTAGGTTTTATCCAATTCAACGGTGAATTTACCGTCTTTTTCGATTGCGGCTTTGATTTCAGAAACGTCAGTATCTTCAATGGCCTGTTTTACTTTTGGTGAATCCCCTTTGAATATAGGTCCGAATTTGGATAAATTAGGTTTTACTATGCTTTTTTTAACCTTTTTAGGTTCGTCATATTCCACGAATACGTTCAAATCGTCATTACTGTACTCGGAGTGTGATGACAAGTCATAGTCTCCCCTGTCTGCAATTCCGATAATTTCAACCCAACCGTATTTGTCGGTTTTGACTTCAACATCCCAGCAGTCAAGTGCATAGTGAGCCATTTCTCCTTTAAGGTGTTGTCTGAATCTTAAAACATCTTCAGGGATTCCAATTTCAGTCAAAAACTTACGGGCCAAGTATAACTGGTAAATCAACATTTCGTTAGCTACAATTCCTTTATCAAGTGCTTCGCGAGCAGTGATTTCCAATGGCTCCAAATCATTTTCCTGAACTTCCTGTGAATTTAAGCGCAAAACGACATCTTCGATTTGTGAAAATTTAGGGTGGGTTTTATCTTTTGGATTTAGGAAGATTTCAGCTTCGGCCTGTGTGAATTCCCTGAGTCTGATGACTCCTTGCCTTGGTGAAATTTCATTTCTGTATGCTTTTCCAAGTTGCACTGCACCGAAAGGCAATTTTCCTCTGAAAAATCTTTCCAGACGTTTGAATAAAATGAATATTCCCTGTGCAGTTTCAGGTCTCATATAACCTACCTTATCCCCTTTTGCACCGATGGATGTTTTAAACATAAGATTATAATTCCAGATGTTTGAGAGTTTTCCACCACATTCCGGGCAAACAATGTCGTTGTCAATAACGATTTGGTCAAGCTCTTCATTTTCCAGGCTTTCAACATCCTCTCCGATAACTTCCTCAATGATGTGGTCTGCTCTGAACACTTCTCCGCAGCTTTCACATTTGCACATAGGATCGGTAAAGTTGTCCACGTGTCCTGATGCCTTCAAAACTTCTTCAGGCATTACGGTAGGGCCTTCAATTTCATAAAATCCTTCACCGGAAACGTATTGTTTTCTCCATTTCTGCATGATGTTATTTTTTAGGCTTGCTCCGAGAGGACCGTAATCGGTAAAACCGGATACTCCGGAGTAAATCTCAAAGGACGGCCATAAAAAACCTCTTTTTGCACTAATATTTGTCATTTTGTCGTGATTCATAAGTATTAACTCCATTATTTTTTCAATTCATAATCTAATTTAACTCTACTGCTTTCAGGTCTGGTCTGACCCATATATTTGCTGTTTCTATCAGGATGGCCATATGGTGTTTCTGAGGGGGTTGTCATTGTTTCAAACACTATTTGGCATACCCTTTGGCCGGGATATAATGCAACAGGCATTGCACCGATGTTGGATATCTCCAAAGTGATTTTGCCTTCAAAGCCAGGATCAATGAAACCGGCTGTAACATGCATTGTAACACCTAATCTCCCCATACTGGAACGGCCTTCGACTCTTGCAACCAGGTCATCAGGCACTTTAACATACTCCAATGTGGTGGCCAATGCGAATTCGTTCGGATGAATTATGAATGCTTCACCTTCATTCACAACGGTTGATTCCATGTAGGATGCAATGTCCTCTTCATCTTTAGGGTCAATATAAGGTTTTCTGATAACTTTAAATACTTTAAATTCATCTCCCAATCTCATGTCAACGGAAGATGGTTGTATTTGTTTTTCATTTAAAAGAGGTTCAAAACCAATTTTACCTTCCTCTAAATATTCTCTTATAGTTTTATCGCTTAAAATCGCCATTTTTTCACGCAAATATTTTTATAATTCTTTAATTTCAATTAAGTTATCCATCCTGTTAACTACATTTTCAATGGTTTCATCAGTGTAGCTAATTGTAATGGCATCAAATTTACAGGTATTGACGCAAAGGCCGCAGCCTCTGCAATTATCATAATTAATTGTGATTTTGTTATCGTTTATGCCGATGGCTTTAAACATGCACACTTCATCAAGGCATTTTTTGCACAGTCTGCATTTGTCTTCATGAAGTTTCACTTCAACACCGTCAAGCTTTTGCAGTTTGGCGCTGATTTCAGGGTCTAAATTGGGATGTACTTTCCACAGGCAGCAGCATGGGCAGCAATGGCATATTGTTAAAAGCCCTTTTCCGGGCCTTACATTCATCCATACTGTATCAATTTTATTTCTTCCAATGATATGGCTCAGTCCCGCTTCATCAGCTTTATCGACTTGAGCTAATGCCTCTTCAACAGTAGCCTGCTTTCCAATATTCTTTGGAATCTTTTTGCTGGTAGGTCCAAGGAAAATGCATCCGATGTCCTGAGGATAATCTTCGCAGTTGTTTGAAGTTCTGCAAAGGCAGGAATTCATGATGACAATGTCGTCGCTGCGTTTGATTACTTCCTTGATGATGTCTGTCGGCAGGAATTCAGAACCTTCTGATTCAATTTTCTTGTTTACGTTGATTGTATTCGGCACAACAATGATTTCATCATCTTCAAAAAGCATCTTGTCAATTATTTTTTTATATATTTTGGATTTTTTTGTTATCTCTGCTATCCAAAATCTCCAGTTGAAGATGTATTTCAATACAAAAATGCTAATGTCGGCAAAGCTTATTTTTCTCATTGTTCACCTATTTTGTTTTTCAATCGTCTTAATATGCCTTTAAATGTATGAGCTTCCCTTGCTGTAATGAAAGCTCTTGAAATAATGTTGTTGAATGTTTTAAGACCATTCCTTTTTTTATGGTCGGGAATATCTAAACTATCAATCAGATCGCGCATGTCTTTAATAAGATATTCCTTTTCCAGTTCGCTGCTTTCTTCAAGGCCTTGAACTCCGTAGTCATGCTTATTTTTGAATAGTTCGTAAAATATTATTGCAGCGGCATGTGAAATGTTCATGATTGGGTAAGTCGGATCTGTTGGAATGGAAACGCATATGTCGCAGTCTTCAATCTCTTTATTTGTAAGTCCGTTTCCCTCTCTTCCAAAGAGTATTGCTATTTTATTTGAAACGTTCATGGATTCACCAAGCTCTTCAGGTCTGAGAGGAATTCTTGAGAGGTTATAGCTGCCCCCAGCCATTCCTGTTGAAGCAACCTTAAAGTCAATTCTTTGTGATTGGTAAAAATCATCCAATGTTGGGAATATTTTCGCATCTTCGACAATATACTTTCCGTGTGTTGCCTGATAATACGCTTCATTTGTTAATGTTGGTGGATTTATCAATACTAGATTTTTCAATCCGAAGTTGGCCATTGTCCTTGCAAGAAAACCGATATTTCCGGGGGTTTCACATTCAACAAAAACGATGTAAATATTTTCCTTAAAAAGATTTACCTCTTTTTCCTCCTGTTCCCTTACGATTTTTGACCTGGCGGTCCCTCTGGATTGTTTTGTGGATTTTGCTTTTTTTGTGGATGTTGATTTTTTCTCAGGAGCACTTTCTTCCTTTTTTTCAGGTGAAGCCATGGATGTAGTTTCAACTACTTTCTCTTCACTCACTGCAGTATCTCCTATTTTAATCAACTCCTAATTCAATTATTCGTAAGCCTTATCCAATAATTCGAGAATGTGCATGCATTTCACATCATCACATCCAATTTCATTCAATCCGTCCTGCAGATTCAATTGGCAGAATGGACAGATTGTAATTACTGCATCAGCACCGGTATCCTTAATCATCTCTGCTTTTGATTTGGATAATTCCATTGCAATTTCCGGTTTTCCGGATTTGATTCCTCCTCCGGCACCGCAGCATTGGCAAGGATATAGCATTTCCTTAAATTCGACGCCAGGTATCTTTTCGATTATTTCCCGAGGGGCGTCCTTAATGCCTTGCCCTCTTGCCAAATGGCATGGGTCATGGTATGTGACGGTCATATTGACTTCTTTGAGTTTTTCTTCATCAAGCTTGTCCACTAAAAACTCGCTGATGTCCATCACATTTAATTTTGAGCCGAATTGAGGGTGGTTATTTTTTAATGTAGCTCCGCAACCGGAACAGATTGTAATTACAGTATCATAATCCTTAAAGACTTCCTTGTTTTTGTCAACAAGGTCCTGTACTATATCTACTTGGCCAGTTCTTAGCAGCGGAGAACCGCAGCATACCTGACCTTCAGGAACATCAATATCGATTCCATTTTCTTTTAGGATTTTAACTAATTTATGGCCGATTTCAGGGAATTTATAGTCCACCATACATCCGGTAAAGAAAGCCACTTTTGAGCCGGTTTCATTTTGCACTTCTTCAATGAATGAAGCCTTATCCGTTTTTACGGACCTTCCGGTTTCCATGATGTTTTCTTTGAATGCAACATGCTCCGGAAGAGGTCCTGAACCGTTTGCAACTGCAATCGCTCTCATTTTCTCTATTGCATCGCCGAAAGTATTGATGTTTTTAGGACATACTGCCAGACATTTGCCGCAGCTTGTACATTTGTACAGCCCTTCATCCAGCGCTTCCTTAAGCCTATCGAAGCTATCCCTCGGATCGGTTTCAAACTTATCAATGTATCTCATCAGATAAGGGCCGCCGAATTCTTCTGTTGCAATGTTGACGACAGGGCATGATGAAAGGCAGGAGTAACACTCAATGCAGCTTCTTACCTTTTTGGTGTCTTTTGTGTCTTCTTTGGTCATGCTTGTATCAAGTTCATTGCATTCGCGGTCGCATTGAAGGGATAATTGCAAATCTTTAACTTTTGCTTCAATACTTGATTTATCAACAATTAAGTCTTTAATGACCGGAAACTTGAGAGGTTCGATAATCGCACCGTCCTTGATTTCCTTTTGACAGGCTAGAGCTCCGTTTCCATTAAATAAAACGCCGCAGGAACCGCATTGTCCCGCTCTGCAGGAGCTTCTAAAACTAATATCAGCATCATATTTTTCATTAATAGCTTGCAAAGCATCAAGAACTTTCATATTGGGTGTCTGTTCGATTTCATAACACTCCAAATGTTGTTCGGCATCGATTTCGCTATTAAATCTTGAAACATAAACTTTAATCATCATTTCTCCCCATTTATAAAAGTTTATAAAACATTATAATATAATATTTATATCTTAAACTATTATATAATATATTGTATTAATGATAATTTTGAGGAAAGTATAATGAATTTAAAAGAATTAGTCACAGGAGTATCTGGTGAAAAACAATTTTTACTAGGTAATGAAGCTGCTGTAAGGGGAGTTATAGAAGCAGGCGTTTCTATTGCAGCGACATACCCAGGAACTCCTTCATCAGAAATTGGAAATGTATTATCCGTGTTAGCTAAGGATGCTAATATTTATTTTGAATTTTCTACCAATGAAAAAGTCGCCATGGAGGTTGCTGCAACTGCCGCGGCTTCAGGTCTCAGGTCATTCACATTCATGAAACATGTGGGCATGAATGTTGCCAGCGACTCTTTCATGACAACTGCATATTCCGGTGTCAACGGCGGAATGGTTATCCTGTCAGCTGATGACCCGTCACTTTTTTCATCTCAAAACGAGCAGGACACCCGTAATTATGCAAGATTGGCAAATGTGCCTATTTTAGAGCCTTCCAACTGTCAAGAAGTAAAGGACATGGTTAAATATGCATTTGATTTGTCAGAGCAATTCAATATACCTGTCATTGTCAGAACAACCACTAGGGTCTCTCACATGAGAGGTGTTGTCGAATTTGGTGATGTGAGGGATAACTCATCAAACAATGATAACCACTGGAAGAGGGGTCACTTCAACAAGGATCCGTCAAAATATGTTCCAGTTCCTGCATTTGCTGGGGATATGCATGTAAGGCTTTGGGATAAAATTCACAAAATTGAAGAAATTACAAATAAAAGCGACTTGAACAGGGAAATCACAAGCGAGAGTAAAAAATATGGTTTGATTGCTTCAAGCAGCGCATATAATTATGCCCATGACGTTGTAAAATTCAACGGTTTGGACGTCAACATTCTAAAATTGGGATTTTCATATCCGTTCCCTCAGGATAAGGTTCATGAATTTTTAAAAGATTTGGATGAAGTTTTCATAGTTGAGGAAGTTGACCCTATAATAGAAAGGGATACCTTGGCATGCATAGGAGCAAATAATCTTGATGTGCAGGTCCATGGTAAACTGGATGGAACTTTCCCGCTTTATCATGAATTCAATTCCGATGTAGTTGCAGAAGGATTAAATAAAATATTGAGCTTTAAAGAGGAAACTGATATTAGCTATTCTTCCAATTTGGAAAAATTATGTGAGGATATTCCGTCAAGAGCTCCTGTTTTATGTGCAGGATGCCCTCACAGGGCAATGTATTATGGAATTAACTTAGCGATTGATGAATTGGGCTTGAAGACTTCCGATGTGATATTCGCTTCAGATATCGGATGTTACACTTTGGGTATCAATCCGCCATATAATGCTGCGGATTACCTCCTGTCAATGGGTTCAAGCGTAGGTGACGGATGCGGATTTTCAGTTTCAACAGACCAGAAGGTGGCCAGTTTCATTGGAGATTCAACATTTTTCCACAGCGGAATTTCCCCGTTAATCAACGCGGTGCACAATAAGCATAATTTTGTTTTGACAGTGCTGGACAACAGAATCACTGCAATGACTGGAGGTCAGCCTAACCCTGGAATCCCAGTTGATGGAATGGGGGATGAGGCTCCTGAAGTTTCAGTTCGTAAATTGGCTCTGGCCTGCGGATGTGACTATGTGCGTGTAATCAATCCGTTTAATTTGGATCAGGTAGTAAAAACATATAAGGAAGCATTTGAAAGAGATGATACTGCCGTTATTATTTCAAAAGCACCATGTACATTAATTAAAGGCTTAACCAAAAAGCCACCGGTCAACTTCATTGAAGGAAACTGTAATTATTGTGATAAATGTGTAAATGAATTGGCATGCCCTGCCATTTCAAAAATCAATGGAAAAATCACTATCGACAAGTCACAATGTGACGGGTGCAATGTTTGTATTCAGGTTTGTAAGTATGGCGCTTTAGAGGCAGGCAGGTGATAATATGGATAATCATTATAACATTTATATTTGTGGCGTAGGAGGCCAAGGAATTATTAAAACATCCACAATCATTGGAGAAGCTGCAATGAATCAGGGATTGGATGTGGTAATGAGTGAAATTCATGGAATGTCCCAAAGGGGAGGATCCGTTTCCACAGAACTTAAGATTGGAGGATACAATTCATCAATTATTCCTAAACAAGGTGCGGACATGTTGCTTTCCTTTGAACCAATCGAAACAATAAGGGGTTTGGATAAGGTAAACGCCAATACTAAAATCGTTTATAATACTCATCCGATTGTTCCTTCTTCATCAGATAAGGCCTATCCTAGTGTGGAAAGCATAACAAAAATCTTGAAAGAGAATTTTGAACATGTGCTTCCAATCGACGGTACAAAATTGGCTATTGATGCTGGAAGCGTATTGGCTTTAAACATGGTTCTTTTAGGTGCTGTCACTGCTGATGATAAGTTTCCATTGACAAAAGAGTCTGTAATCGATGCAATGAAAAATAATTTAAAACCTAAATTCCATGAGATGAATTTAAAAGCTATTGAAAGTGGGTACAATTCAATTAAAGGTTAAAAATTTAAATACTATTTAAACAAATAATTTAATAGATATATAAAGAGTGGTTATCATGGCTTACAAAATTGACAATGCTATTATAAAAAAAGATAGGAATGGAAAATTAACATTAATTGATCCGGAAAATGTTTTTGGGGATGTAGATGCATTTATTGCAGTTAAAAGTGAAGATTTGATTACTATTCAACTTTTAATCAATGGAATCATGAAAAACGATTTCAAAACTTGGAAAGAGTTAGGTTCTATTCCTGATAATGAACCACTTAAAAGCCTATTTGTCCGTTTAGGATATTCAAGAGAAGACATTGCTAAATTACTAAAAGAATTTTAGCTTTTTTTCTTTACTTTTTTATAATTTTTTTTTAAAATTTTCACTATTTTTTGTTAAATTGCTTTCATTTTAATTTATTGATTTAATTTCATAATATTTACTTCAAAAAACCATTTTATTTAAATAATTATCCTTTAATTCTAATATTAAACTTTTTAAACTTTGTTTCTGTAATAAAAGTGTGGTTAACAACAGATAAGTTTGTTGAGGATACTTTGGAAAGAAATGTTACTTGTGATTTGTTAGGTGGTAGGATGAGTTTAATTCATGAATATGGTGAAAATATGTATAATGTTGGTAAAGATGAGGAAATTGAGCAGGGCATTGAGCAGTATTGCATATAAGACTGAAGTGTCCTTGGAAAAAATAGTTGAAATAAAAAATAAAAATAATTTGTAGAAAAGAGATAATTCTTTTCTATAAATCTTTAATGTCGTTTTCGTCTAATATTTTAACGTTGCTATCTTTAAGAGCTCCAATAGCTTTTTCCATATTTTCCAATCTCATAACAACAATGGCTTCATCAGTTTTGCTGCTAACGAATGCATAAAGGTATTCCAAGTTAATGCCTTTTTCATCGAAAACAGCTAATGTTGAGTTTAATCCGTTTGGTTCATCTGGAACTGCTAAAATTATGACCTCGTTTTCTTTTACAATAAATCCATCCTTTTCAAGCGCTTCGATAGATTTTTCATTATCGGAAACGATTAATCTTAAAATTCCATATTTTGATGTATCAGCTATTGAAAGGGCTCGAATATTAATATTTGCTCTTGCTAATGTATCAATAGCTTTTTTTATTCTTCCTTCTTTGTTTTCTACGAAAATTGAAATTTGTTTAACTGCCATTTTACCACCTATTCAAAATTCCTCTCATCAATTACACGTACAGCTTTACCTTCGCTTCTTGGAAGTGTTTCAGGTTCACAAATGGTAACATCAACTCTAAGACCGGTTTCTGATCTGATGGATGCCTGAATTTGTTTTTCAACCCTTTCCATTTCTTTCATCTCATCAAAGAATAATTCTTTTGAAGCTTCAACTTTCACTTCCACTTCATCCAGGATGTCAGGTCTTGTTACATGAATCATATAATTAGGGCTGATTCCTTCGATTTTAAGCAATGCCTTTTCGATTTGTGAAGGGAATACCATAACACCTTTGATTTTTAGCATGTCGTCGCTTCTTCCGGTGATTCTTGTCATTCTTACGGTTGTTCTTCCACATTCGCATTTTTCAGAAATGAGTGAAGTCAAATCTTTGGTTCTAAATCTTAATATAGGCATTCCAGTTTTTGTTAGGGATGTTAATACAAGTTCTCCTTTCTCACCGTAGTCTAAAGTTTCACCAGTTTCGGAATTAATGATTTCAGGGTAGAAATGGTCATCTTGGATATGCATTCCGTTTTGTTCGCGACATTCCTGTGCAACACCAGGCCCCATAACTTCTGTCAAACCATATATGTTGTGGGTTTTAATTCCTAAGGAGGATTCTATTCTTTTTCTCATTTCATCGGTCCACATTTCTGCACCGTGGATTCCGGCTTTTAAGTTAATGTCTTCAAGTGAAATTCCTGCCTTTTCTCTTGATTCTCCAAGATACATTGCATATGATGGGGTACATGTTAAAATGTCGCTTTGGAAATCGACCATTGTGTCAAGTTGCCTTTGAGTATTTCCGGCAGAAATCGGGATGGTAATCGCTCCCATTCTGTTTCCACCGTGGTGAATACCAAAACCACCAGTGAACAATCCATATCCATAAGCGTTTTGAATGATGTATTCTTTTTCAGCTCCTGCCATCTTGAGTCCACGTGCAATGCATTCTCCCCATATGTCCAAATCATTTTGGGTGTATGCGGTAACAGTTGGTTTTCCGGTTGTTCCGGATGATGCGTGCACTTCTACAATTTCTTCACGAGGAACTGCAAGTAATCCTAATGGGTAAGCTTCCCTTAAATCACTTTTTGTTGTAAATGGAATCTTTTCAATGTCTTTTAGAGTTTGGATGTCTTCCGGCTTTAAACCGATTTCATCGAATCTTCTTTTGTAAAATTCAACATTTTCATATGCAAGCTTTACAGTTTTCTTAAGTCTTTCAAGCTGCAGTTTTTCCTTTTCTTCTTTGTTCATACATTCAGTTTCTTCATTCCAAAACATTTTATCCCTATTCTATCAAATTTTCTAATACTGTTTAATTATTTGCTTTTGATATTATAAAAATTTATTATTTTTTTCAGCTAATTTTTTATTGCATATCATTTTCAGCGACTAAAATTAAACTGGACATAATGTACTTAAAAGTACATTAATGTATATTTATGTGAAAATATTTATATATATTCATTTTAATAATATATAATTGTAATATTAATAATTTTTAATATTTAGAGGTAATTATTTATGAACGTAATGATTTTAGCAATTGTATTTATAATTTACATATTCGCTCTTGTATTTGTAGGTTATTATGCATACAAAAAAACTAATTCCTCTGAAGACTTTATGATTGCTGGTAAAGATACACACCCATTTATTATGGCAATGAGTTATGGGGCTACTTTTATTTCGACAGCGGCTATTGTTGGTTTTGGGGGAGTTGCTAGTGAATATGGTATGAGTGTTTTATGGTTGGCTTTCTTGAATATCATTATTGGTGTGTTCATCGCCTTTGTATTTTTAGGAAAACGGACCCGTAGGATGGGACATGCTTTGGATTCTTTAACTTTTCCGGAGTTTTTAGGTAAACGTTTCGACTCAAAATTCATCCATTATTTCTCAGGTTTGATAATCTTCTGTGCAATGCCTTTATATGCTGCTGTAGTTTTAATCGGGGCAGCAAGATTTTTAGAATCATCTTTATTGATTGATTTCAGTATTGCTTTGCTTATTTTATCCATTATCATCACATTCTATGTATTGTTTGGTGGTATACGTGGTGTAATGTATACAGATGCTCTCCAGGGAACAATTATGGTTGTTGCAATGGTATTCCTGCTTGTGTATGTATATTGGTTGCTTGGAGGAATCGATACTGCAAACACTGCATTGACAAACATGGTTAATTTATATCCTGCCGATGCGCTTGCAACGGGCGGTACGGGATGGACGGCCTTCCCACAGTTTGGAACACCATTCTGGTGGTCACTTGTATCATCCACATTAATCGGTGTAGGTATCGGAGTGCTCGCACAGCCTTCATTAATCGTAAGATTCATGACTGTCAAATCCGATAAGGAATTGAATAGGTCAGTTTTAATCGGAGGTATATTCATTGCAATCATGCCGACCACAGCATATATCGTGGGATCACTTTCAAACGTATATTTCTATGACAAATTGGGTAAGATTGCTGTTGATGTTGTTGGAGGAAACATTGATAAGGTTATTCCAACATTCATTACAATGGCACTGCCTGAATGGTTTGTATACATCTTCTTGTTGTCCCTGATTGCAGCGGCAATGTCAACAATATCCTCACAACTGCACACACAGGGTACTGCATTCGGTGTGGATATCTACGGTACAATAAGAGAAAAATCCAAACAGAAATTAGATCAGATAAGCATATCAAGAGTAGGTATTTTGATAGCTATCATCTTGGCATTGGTAATGGCATACTCACTGCCTGGAAGTGTAGTTGCACTCGGAACAAGCCTGTTCTTTGAAATCTGTGCAGCAGCATTCTTGCCGGTATTTTTAGGTGCACTTTACTGGAAAGGCATTACCAGACTTGGTGCTATTGCTGGAATTCTTTCTGGAACCTTTGTCAGCTTATTCTGGCTGACTTTCGTATTCAAAAAGACTGCAGTAGGGCTTGGAATATGTAAGTTTGTTTGTGGTGTGGAAACATTGCTGCCGACTGCACCATGGCCATTCATTGATGTTATGTTGATAGCGGTTCCAGTTTCAGCTTTATTCACAATAGTTGTAAGTTTACTTACCAAACCTCCTGCAGATGAGGTTATTGATAAAGCGTTTGAAAACATTGATACAAAAGGAAGTGATGCATAATGGGAATTTTAGGAATTGAGGACCCATTGATTTGGGGAGTTTATCTTGGAATTATATTATCCACACTTTTATGTATTGTTTATGGTATTGTAAACTGGAATAAAGGAGATTAAATTCTTAAATCCTTATTATTTGATTTCCTTTGTTAATCAAATGAGATAATTAAGAGTTATTAAATATAACTCCTTTTTTTTATTTTTTTTTTAAATTTTCAACTTTATGCCTTCAATCAGGAAAGGGAAAGATTTTAGCACTAACCGATTTTTTCATGTATTATTCTACTTTTAGATTTGATTGATGCTTGCTTTTTTCAGTTTAATTTCATCTGATTTATTTTAGATTTACTTTCTACCGTAAGAGATATGTCAAATCCGCAAATGTTCTATGATTTGATTGTAAACTCATAAAAATAACGGATTAAGTTTAGTTTTCATTTTCCCTGTCATTCAAAATATTTATATATTAATAATGATAAACTTATTAGTCGGAAGGAACATTCCTTCCGATAGTGTCCTTCCGACTAGGTATTTTTTTTAAAATTCCTTTAGTCAAAGGGTTTCCACTTTCAATATTATTCAACTAAGTGGATAATATACTCAAAAATGATGTGAGAAAATGTCAGCAGAAGATAACAAATTAGACCAAATAATTAAAACAATTGAAGCAAATGATATAAAATTTTTGAAATTAGAGTTCTCAGACATACATGGATTACCAAAAAGTATGGCAGTACCTCTTAAAAAAGCTAGTGATGTAGAAGACATAGTAAACGACGGATTACTGTTCGACGGATCATCAGTAGCAGGATTGGCTTCAATTAATGACAGTGATTTACTTGCAAAACCTGATATCGACACCTTCTCAACAATTCCATGGAGACCTGAAGTAAAAGGTACAAGCAGATTCATATGTGATATTTTCACTACAGAAGGAAAACCTTATGACGGCGATCCAAGGGGTGTACTTAAAAAATCATTACAATTAGCAGAAAAAAGAGGATACCAATTCAATATGGGTCCCGAACCTGAATTCTTCATTATCAAAAAAGATGAAGATGGAAATTACGTACCTGCAGATGATGCTGAATACTTTGACGTAGAGCCATTAGACCAAGGTACCGACATTAGAAGGGAAATAGTATTAGGTTTGGAAAAATTGGATTTCAATGTGGAAGTCAGTCACCACGAAGTGGCAGCAGGCCAACATGAAGTGGACTTCAAATATGCAGACGCTTTAAAAACAGCTGATGCTGTAATAACTTTCAAAGAGGCAGTTAAAGCATTAGTCAACAAATTAGGATTTAAAGCAACATTCATGCCAAAACCGTTCCTGGGAATTAACGGTAGCGGAATGCATTGTAATCAGAGCTTATTCAAAAATGGAGAAAACATTTTCTATGACCCTGACACTGAAAATCAAATATCACAGGATGCATTATACTTCATTGGAGGATTGCTGAAACATGCACAGGCTTTATCAGCAATTTTATCACCTACAGTTAACTCTTATAAACGTTTAGTGCCGGGTTACGAAGCACCATGTTACATTGCTTACGGTTTTAAAAACAGGTCAACATTATTAAGGATTCCTGCATCTCGTGGATTAGGTACAAGAATCGAATGCAGATCAGCTGACCCATCATGTAACCCATACTTGGCATTTGCATCATTGCTTGAAGCAGGTTTAGACGGTATGGACAATAAAATCGACCCTGGAGAACCTACCGAAGAAAACTTATTCGCATTAACCGAAGATGAAATCAACCAAAGGGGAATTGCAAATCTGCCAACAAGCTTATGGGAAGCATATCACTCCTTAGAAGAGGATGAGGTAATCAAAAACGCTATCGGAGAAAAAGTGTTCAATCAATTCTATAACATAAAAAGAGCCGAATGGGATGCTTATAGAATACAAGTATTCGATTATGAAAGAGATGAGTATTTAAACGTATAAAGTTTCCTTTATTGGTGGTCAAATCTGAAATCCTCTCTTTGAATTGGCCACCGATCAATCTAAAATTTTTTGGAGGTATGAATTTAATCGAAGTGATGTTGAATTAAATTTTAAAATTATTTTTTTAAGGCATATGGTAATTTTAAGATACAGTTAGCAGGCATATTGTAAGTTTAAAATCAAGATTTTATTATTTTTTTAAGGCATATGGTAATTTTGAGATATTGGTTGTTAGGCATATGGATGAATCAAAACTGAAAATACAGATTCAATAAAATCAACCAAGATCAGAAATATTTTGATACGTTTTACCAATTATTTTATTTGGAGGCAGAAAATGTGTGGAATAGCAGGCGTAATATACAAAGATAAAAAAACTCACCCCGTAGGTGAAACCTTGACTGCAATGTTGGAATCACTGCAGCACAGGGGACCTGATTCAGCAGGTTATGCAATCTACGGCAGTTTAAATTTTCCTGAAAATTATTATCAATTAAACATTGAAGTAAAAAGAAGACGTGGAGCATTAGACAATTTAAAATCATTATTAACTCAGATAAGTCCAATATTTGAAGAAGAGTTGATTGAGTCTGTAGGCGACTCCGATGTATATAAATGTAAAATAGCATTGGACGAATTTTCCCGTCTACACCCATTTATAAGAGAAATCGACGAATTGGAAAATGTAAGGGTCATCAACGGTTCACATTCATTTGAAATGATAAAGGACACCGGAAAAGTAAAAGATATTGCAAAAAGATTTGATGTTCAAAGCAGGATGGGTACACATGGGATAGGACATACCCGTTTTGCGACTGAAAGTGGTGTCGACCGTTATCACGCACACCCATATCAAAGTTACATAATACCTGATATAACTGTGGTTCATAATGGGCAAATCACCAATTACTGGAAAATAAGGGATCCTTTAGAGAGAAAAGGACACACTTTCGAATCATTTAACGATACAGAGTGCATTGTTCATTATATGGCAGATAAACTTAATCAAGGCTATAAATTGGAAGAGGCTTTAGACCAGGCTGTAATTGATTTGGATGGTCCGTTTTCAATATTGGTGGGAACACCTAACGGAATTGGAATTGCAAAGGACAAACTTGGCCTTAGACCAGGTGTAATGGTGGAAACTGATGAGATTTTTGCAATAGCCTCAGAAGAGATGGCATTGCATAATGTAATTGATTCCGACCAGATAGAGCAAATCGCACCTGGCGAAACAAGGTCTTACACCATCTGATTAGGGGGTTCATCGATGAAAGAATGTGTTATTGATGCAAAAAGTATAGATGGTAAAGAATTGAATCGCACCATAAAAGAACAGGCTCTATCTCATGATAAGCTCATTATTGATAATCCCGAATCCAGACACAATATCTGTGCAGGTTTAACTGAAGATGTGGAGATAGAAATCAACGGTTCTGCAGGTTATTTTGTAGGAACAATGGTCAACGGACCAAGGA
Source organism: Methanobrevibacter sp. (assembly GCF_015062985.1). Taxonomy (GTDB): domain Archaea; phylum Methanobacteriota; class Methanobacteria; order Methanobacteriales; family Methanobacteriaceae; genus Methanocatella. The sequence goes on from NZ_SUTI01000003.1 coordinate 51,387, forward strand.
TACACATCAAAGGTAATGCAGGATGGTTTGCCGGAGATAATATGACAGAAGGCGAATTGATTATAGAAGGTACTGCCGGTGATGGTGCAGGACAGGGAATCTATGGCGGAACAGTAATTGTAAAAGGAAGCACAGGTTCAAGAACCGGAGAAATCATGAAAGGCGGAACTGTTATCATTGGCGGAAACAGCGGATACATGACAGGATTGCTCATGATGGGAGGTAAACTCATAATACTTGGTGATGTAACCGATGATGTCGGCGAATCAATTATGAGGGGAAGCATTTATGTTCTTGGTGATGTAAAAAGCTTAGGAAAGAATGCTGTTATGGAAAAAACCACTCCTGAAGATCAAAGAGATCTGAAAGAAATCCTAACAAAATATGGTTTTGAACTGACTGATGTAGATTATGCAAATTTTAAAAAAATCGTTAATATGCAATAGGAGCTAAAAAAATGAGCGAACATAGAATAGCTATGGTTGGAACACCATGTGAGATAATGGCAGCATCCAAACTGCAGTATTATACAGATAGCCCTATTGATGTTAAGCTGGGCTTATTTTGTATGGAGAATTTTTCATATAAATACTTCGTAAATCTCTTGAAAGAGTACGATTTGAAAATGGATGATATTGAAAAATTCCAAATTGACAAAGGATTCGTATCCTTATTATTGAAAACTAAAGAAACAGTTAAAATACCTCTATCTGTAGCTAAGAGGATCATCAGAAAAAACTGTAACATTTGCGTTGAACTGACATCCGAAACATCTGACATCTCAATAGGGTCCATAGGGTCAGATGACGGATGGTCAACATTAATTATCAGAACTGAAAAAGGCGAGGAGATAGTCAACGGAGCAATTAAACAGGAGTTCATCGAGGCAAAAGAGCTCACCGAATCACAATTTAAATTGCTTACCAAAATTGCCGAAACCAAAATCAACAAAAATCTTGAAGAAATTGAAAAAAGAGAATTCTTGGCGCGTCCGGTTTTATACCAAAGAAACAAATCCGACGAATCAATCAATAATGAAATTTCACAGTCCCAATTCCTGGATTTAAGGTCAAACGTTATTGATGTAGGGGCATGTGTGCTCTGCGGAGCATGTGAATATGCCTGTCCGGATAATCTGATAACAATTGATGATACAAAACCAAGGATGAAAGGAGAATGCTCTGAAGATTGTCATGCATGCTTTACAGTCTGTCCAAGAACTTTCATACCTGAAGATTTGCGCAATGACAATTCCAAAGCAATCGGAGACTTCATTAAAGTGTTGTCCGTCAAATCCTTGAAACACAGTCAGGGTCAGGACGGTTCCATTGTTACAACATTATTGGACTATCTGCTGACCAACAAGATTATAACTGAAGCCCTTATTGTGGATAAGCAGGATCATTTGGCCTGGAAACCTTATGCAAAGCTAACCAGTGAAATTGATGCGGTTGTCAAATCCGGAGGAACAAAATATTCAGTCTGTCCGGTATTCAAACCGTTAATGGATATGGAAGAGGGGGTAAATTAGATGTCATTCACTGTTGAAAGGAAAATAGAGATATGTAAACAGAATAATGATAGGCCAGGATGCTGCTGGTATTTATGCGACCATCCTAAACAGTCAGCATGTAAAAACTGTTACAGCTGTTACTCAAATTGCCCTCATAACGTTTATGAAGTAATCAATGATGAACCTCTGCCGATACGTCAGGAAAATTGTGTAGGATGCAAAATCTGTGAAGAGATGTGCCCGACACACGCTATATATGTCAGGCCTCTTGCTGATGAAGGCCGGGGCGTATGGTCAAATTCAACAATGGTTGAAATCAAACGTAAAAGCCAAACCGGAGCATATAAAGTGCGTGGTTGTGGTTTAACCAGAAAGATTCCTTCATTCGATGATTTAAGCATATTGCCTGCACAGGTGTCAAGACCTCCAATAGATTCATATAGGGAAACATGCAAAACATCTGTGGTTCTGGGAGACAGGTTTGCTGAAAATCCTATTGAAATAGACACTCCTATCATGATTGGAGCAATGTCTTTCGGTGCATTAAGTAAAGAGGCAAAAATAGCATTAGCTATTGGAAGCAGTAAGGTAGGTACAATAACCAACACCGGTGAGGGAGGTATGCTTCCGGAAGAGAGGCATTATGCCGACAAATTGATTGCCCAATATGCATCAGGCCGTTTCGGAGTCTCAGCCAGCTATCTCAACAATGCAGAAGCTGTTGAAATAAAAATAGGCCAGGGTGCAAAATCCGGTATGGGAGGACATTTGCTTTCACACAAAGTGACTGCAGAGGTGGCCAGGGTTAGAAACATCCCTGAAGGAACATCAGCATTAAGTCCTGCCAGGCACATGGATATTGTCGGACCGGAAGACTTAGGAATGAAAATCAATCAGCTTAGGGAAATCACTGACTGGAAAATACCGATCATCGTAAAATTCGCTTCCGGAAGAGTGGAGCAGGATGTCAAAATTGCTGCAAAAGCCGGTGCTGACATAATTGTCGTTGATGGTATGCAGGGAGGAACAGGTGCAGGACCTGAAGTGGTTACAGAACATGCTGGTATTCCTACTATAGAAGCCATTGTAAAGGCTGATGATGCTCTTAAGGATATAAACTTAAGAAGCGAAGTAAGCCTTGTGGCTGCCGGAGGAATAAGATCAGGGGCTGACGTGGCAAAGGCAATAGCCTTAGGTGCTGATGCAGTCTACATCGCTACATCCGCATTAATATCCATAGGATGTAAAGTCTGTCAAAGCTGTTCTGAAGGAATCTGTCCGAAAGGAATCGCAACACAGGACAGGGTGCTTAGAAGAAGACTGGACCCTGTAAGAAAAGGTCAGCAAGTTGCAAATTATATTGAAGCAATGACTCAGGAAGTAACATCATTAACTCAACAAGCAGGAAATACCGATATAGAAAATCTTGAGCGTCAGGATCTTGTTGCATTGACTATGGAAGCTTCACAGTTAACAGGAGTGCCGATGAGCAAGCATTATTAGTGAATGTGGAGTGGTAATCTATCAAATTAAATATGTTACATATTAAATTCGAGATGAACGTGAGGTATTAAAAAAATAAAGAACAGATATCAGGAGATATTATTATGGCAGCATTCGATAGAGTTAAATCAGGAATTCCCGGCCTTGATAAGGCTTTGGACAACATTCGTTTAGGGGATAATGTAGTATGGAACGTTACTAATCTCAATGAATTTTCTTACTTCGTCAATCCTTATGTAAAGCAGGCAAAAGAGGATAACAGAAACCTAATCTACATTCGATTTGCTAATCATCCTCCTTTAATAGAGATGACTGATGAAGATTTTAAACTGCTTGAACAAGAAGAGAACAATCCTGAAACGGAATTTTGCATGATAGAGCGTGACGGCATTAAGATATATCAAGTGAATCCGTACAACCAATTTGAGACATTCACATTGGAAGTCCATAGGATTATAGAAAAGGAAGGCTTTGATGCGTTCTATGTTTTCGACTGTTTAAGTGACCTTCAGGCGGTTTGGTCAACGGATTTGATGATGGGCAATTTCTTTAAGGTTACTTGCCCGTTCCTGTTCCAATTGGATACTGTGGCATTTTTCCCAATCATTCGTGGAAGACATTCATATGATGCCATTGCCAAAATCCGTGAAACCACTCAGCTATTTCTTAACGTATACTCAAATTCCCCGGAGGAAGTATATGTTTCCCCGTTGAAGGTATGGAACAGATATTCCCAAACAATGTTTCTGGGACACAAGTTCAACCCTCAAACGGGTCTTGTCAAAGTTTTGAAGGATGGTCAGGAAGTCAGCAAATATTACAAGACAATCAACGATTCGGACAAATATCAGAACGGCCAGACTTTGGACAGCTGGGAAAGGTATATGCTTCAGGTAAGAATGAAGTATGAGGAAGGAAAAAACATCGATGAGGATTGCGATAAGATCTGTGAGCTGATGATGACAAAAGACGAAAGGATGCTTTCCAAAATCAAGGAATACTTCACTTTTGAGGATTATATCACAATTTATGATCGCCGTATCGGCAGCGGATTGGTGGGAGGTAAATCCTGCGGAATGCTGCTTGCTAGAAAAATAATCGAAAAGAATTGTCCGGACATATACAATTACAGTTTTGAACCCGATGATTCATTTTACATAGGTTCCGATCTTTTTTATACCTATATTGTTTCAAATGACTTGTGGGACCTTAGGGTAAAGCAAAGAACCAAAGAGGGTTATTATAAATATGGAAAGGAACTCGAAGAGGCTCTTAAAAAGGGTACATTCTCAGATGCGATTAAAAAGGAATTCATTCACCTATTGGATTATTTTGGGCAAAATCCTATCATCGTCAGGTCAAGCAGTTTCCTTGAAGACGGATACGGAAATGCATTTGCGGGAAAATATGAATCAGTGTTCTGCGTAAACAGGGGAACTCTTGAAGAGCGTTTGGCCGCTTTTGAGGATGCGGTAAAAACAGTATATTCAAGTACTATGAACATTTCCGCTTTGGAATATCGTAAAATAAATGATTTGGATGATACTGATGAGCAGATGGCTCTTTTGGTTCAAAGGGTCTCAGGTTCCTACTATGGAGACTATTTCTTCCCGACCGCAGCTGGAGTAGGATTTTCATACAGTCCATATTCCCCGCTCCCGGACATGGACAACAGCAAAGGAATGTTAAGGCTTGTAATGGGTCTGGGTACAAAAGCTGTTGACAGAACCAAAAAGGATTATCCAAGAATCATCAATCTCGACAAGCCTGAAGTGACCCTGACCAAGGATATAAAAGAGAAACACAGGTACTCACAGCATTATCTGGATGTCATTGATTTAAAGAACATCAGTCTGCACGACATTCCTGTCGATGACGGTCTGGATATAATTCCAAGGCATGCTAAAAGGGTTCTTGTCGAACATGACCGTGAAGCCGAAAGAATGTTTCGCGATCGTGGCCAACGCCGTGAAATAGTCTTTGTAAACTGTGAGGGCATTGTAAAGAATCATAAGTTCATTGATGAGATGAAAGAGATTTTAAAAACATTGCAAACAGCATATGACTATCCTGTTGACATTGAGTATACTGTCAATGTTGGGGAGGACAATTCATATAACATAAACCTGCTGCAGTGCCGCCCTCTTCAGGTCTCAATAAACAATGAAGCCATTGAAATGCCTGAGGATAAAAACGTTTTCTTCCACATTAAGGAATCCTCCATGGGAATGTCACGAAAGAATACAATTGACACTATCTGTTATGTTGATCCGCATAAATATTATGAATATCCTTATGCTCAAAAAAGTTCAATATCCCGTGTAATCAGTGACGTGAATACCTATTGTAAAAACAATGATAAAACAGCTATTTTAATAGTTCCCGGAAGAATAGGTACGTCTTCTCCGGAATTGGGTATCCCCGTGGTATTTGCGGACATCAGCCACTTTTCAGCAATACTGGAGGAGTCCTATAGTGAAGTGGGCTATATGCCGGAATTATCTTTCGGAAGCCACATGTTCCAGGATTTAGTGGAAGCTGAAATATATTACGGGGCATTGTTTGAAAACGAGAAAAAAATAGAGTTTAACAAAGAAATGGTCTATGATTATCCGAATATCCTCAAAGACATAAACCCTAACCTGAATGATGAAATTTATTCTATGATACAAGTCATAGACTTTGATGAGAATAAGGCGGAGTTATATCATGATATGAATAAGGACGAAACACTTTGCATATTCAAATAATTAGGCTTAGATTATGATGAGGAATGTTTCATTATAATTTTTGGGCAGGAGGGTGGGACATATGCCTGTTTATTTGTAATTTTCCCACAAAAAGATTTTACAAATAAAATAAAAACGTATGACAAAATATGGTGTGATTAATGGCCCCTATCTGAGTTCTCATTTTTAATGGGGCTGTTTTTCACATTTTTTTTTAGAAATTTCTTGACTTTTCTCTTTATTGAATCAGTCCAGTATATTTAATTCCGTCATGATGGAAAATATCCTTAACTTTTTTATAATTCATTTTTCAAAATATTTTCATGAAAGAATTATTTGCCAATTTTGAAAGAATCAAGAAAAATGACCCTGAATTTCATGAAATTTTTAATAATTTTGCATATGGGGAAGTGTTTGAGCATTCCAATCTGTCTGAAAAGGAATCTATTTTAGTAACTTTGGCCAGTTTAATCGCATGCCAATCTCCTAAGGCTTTCAAAAAGATTCTGCTTTCAGCCTTGGACATGGACATAACTCCTGAAGAGGTTAAGGAACTGCTTTATCAGTCTGTTCCATATGTAGGATTCGGACGTGCGCACAACTTTTTCGGTGTTGTGATAAAGGTCTTTGAAAAAAAGGGAATCGAAATGCCTCTGGAAAACAGATCAAACACTAATCCTGAAAATAGATATGGCAAGGGTCGTGAACTTCAGGACAAATATTTCGGAGCTGAGATGATTCAGGCCATGAATGACAATGCTCCAGATGGTCAAAAACACTTCAATAGATTTTTAGAGGGCTTCTGTTTCGGTGATTTTTACACTCGTGACGGTTTAAATGACCAGCAAAGGGAACTGATTACATTTGTTTTCATTGCAACTTTGGGCGGTTGTGAAAATCAGTTGAGGGGTCATACTCAAGGCAATTTGGCGGTCGGAAACGATAAGGAAAAATTAATTTCAGCCATAACAGTGATTTTGCCGCATATAGGTTTTCCAAGAACCCTCAATGCTTTGGCTATTGTTAACGAAATTTGCGGATAAAAAAAAGAATATTAATGTTTTTAACATTAATATTTAAATTCATATGATTCTTCAATTGCGAACATGTTTCTGAATTCTGCGGTTGCATCGTTGAGATAGAACACGCCCATTTCCCAGTTGTTGGCTTTGTATGCTTCAGCGATTTCGGGCATGAGTTCAAATGCTTTATCAATGACGTTCTGATTTTTGGTTAAATCTGCAACTCCGTAGAATCTTAAAAAGTGTTCTCCATCCCATGCGGCTATTTCCACATTTGGGTTTGCTTCCAGTTGTTTATAAACGTCTTTATGAGTTCCAACACCAAAGTAAATTTTATCCTCAAACAATAAGTGGAATCCAAGCGGTCTGACTTTTGGTTTGTCTTCGTTTACGGTTGCAAGATAAAATACTTCTGCTTTTGTTAAAAGTTCATCTACTTTTTCAATATCTGACATTAAAACACCTCTGATTTTATATTTGCAAAAAGAGTATATAAAAGTTCCATAGTAACATTGTTTATTTTCGATTTTTTGCTTCGATTATGATTATATTTATCTTCGAAATTAAGCGTTTATGTGGTTTATTTTTAGGTTTACACATTTTTCATGAATATATTTTCTGCGATTAATATTCGATTTACTCTTATTTGTTCACCTCGATATGAAAATATTTATATATCATTTGTTATAAATTAATAATTACTAATCATGATAATTAAATTGTAATTTAAGATTAGGGGAAAGAAATGAATTTGGCATACAGATTATTATTCTTTATTGGATTTGCTAATCTTTCATTATGAATTTGATGTCAGGTAGTGCTATTGATTTAATTGTTTAAAAGGAGAAAAAACTATGAAATCTATGAAAAAATTGATGTTTGTTGCTATTTTGGCTGCAATAGTTATTGTTAGTGCAGGCGCATGCTCCGCAGGTTTGTTTGACTTTATGAGCGGTGGTTCTGCAGATAATAACATGACTGGGGAAGTTAATTTAGCAGCTGCTGCCAGTTTAAAAAACGCTTATGATAAAGATTTGATTCCTTTATTTAATCAAAAATACCCTAATATAAAAGTTACCCCTACTTATGCTTCAAGTGGGGATTTACAATCTCAAATTGAAAACGGTTTAGAAGCGGATGTATTCATGTCTGCCGCTAATAAACAAATGAACAAATTAGCTGAAGAAGGTTTAGTTGATAACAGTACTAATGTGCAATTGTTGGAAAACAAAGTTGTTTTAATTGTACCGAAAAATTCAACACTCAACATAACTTCATTCGATGATTTGAAAAATGTAAACGGAACTATTGCTATTGGTGATCCTGAATCCGTACCTGCAGGACAATATGCAAAAGAAGCATTAAACAACACAGGTATCTGGAGCAGTGTTGAATCCAAATTATCTTTAGGTACTGATGTAACTGCTGTATTAAACCAAGTAGCTCAAGGATCTGCTGATTGCGGTATTGTATATGCTACTGATGCTAAATCCAATGATGATGTTAAAGTAGTTTGTGAAGCTCCTGAAGGTGCTTTAAAAACTCCTGTTATCTATCCTGTAGCTATGGTTAAAAATTCAAACAATACAGATGCAGCAAAACTATTTATGGACTTCTTGCAAACTCAAGAAGCTAAAGACATATTCGTTGAATATGGTTTCACTATTCATGAAAAATAAATTTATAACTGTTCATGAATATATATAAATGTTGAATGGGATAGTGTGACTCACATACTATTTCGATTCAACTATTAAATTTATTATTAATTAATTTTTAAGAGATATATCATGATGATGGACTGGTCCCCTGTTTTAATTTCAATGAAAACTGCAAGCATATCAATTTTCATAACCTTTTTTGTAGGTTTGATTGTTGCTTGGGGGATTATTAAGATTAAAAATGACACCACAAAAATTGTGCTTGACGGCATTTTCACATTGCCGATTGTATTACCTCCTACTGTAGTTGGGTTCTTTTTATTATGGATTTTTGGTGTTAGAGGACCTATAGGTAAGTTTTTCATAGACTTTTTTGCTGTAAAAATTGCATTCTCATGGCCTGCAACCGTTATTGCAGCGGTAGTCATGTCTTTCCCGTTAATGTACAGGTCTGCCCGTGGTGCATTTGAACAGGTTGATTCCAACTTGCTTGATGCCGGTCGTACATTAGGTATGTCCGAGTGGAAAATTTTCTGGAAAGTTTTATTTGCAAATGCATTGCCTGGAATCATCAGCGGAGGAATTCTTGCTTATGCCAGGGGTTTAGGAGAATTTGGTGCTACAGCCATGCTCGCAGGTAATATTGCAGGGCAAACTAGAACGCTTCCTATGGCAGTTTATTCTGAAGTAGCTGCAGGCAATATGGGTGATGCTTTTAATTATGTAATCGTCATCATTATCATATCATTTATAGCCATTTTCATAATGGATTATGTTTCTATACGTAAGGATAAGCAATGGAAATAATCCGCAATTCAGGTGTTAGGGGATCTTATGAGTAATAAAATGTTGAAGGTAAATATCCAAAAGGAACTTAAGGAATTTGAACTGGATGTTGGTTTTGAATTGAAAAATAGGCGTTTAGGTATTCTTGGTCCTTCCGGATGCGGCAAAAGTATGACATTGAAATCCATTGCAGGCATTGTAGATCCCGATAAGGGCGTTGTTAGCCTAACAACTAATGAAGAAACTGTTTATTTTGATTCTAATAAAAAAATTAATTTAAAACCCCAAAAAAGAAATGTGGGGTATCTGTTTCAGAATTATGCTTTATTTCCAAACATGACAGTTGAGGAAAACATTGCTGTCGGTTTGTCTAAAGATGATGATGGAAAAATCGTTTCTGAAATGATTAAACGTTTCCATTTGGATGGTTTGGAAAATAGATATCCTAGGCAACTGTCCGGAGGTCAGCAGCAAAGGGTAGCATTAGCACGCATATTGGCTTACAGTCCGGATGTCATATTGCTTGATGAACCATTCAGTGCTATGGATACATTCCTGAAGGAACAGTTGCGTCTTGAACTTGTAAAAATGCTAAATGATTTTGATGGATTTTCCATTATGGTTACCCATAATCGTGATGAGGCATTCCAGTTTTGCGATGAGCTCATAGTATTGGATGAAGGCAAAATCATAGCAAAAGGGGATACCCATGAAGTATTCGAAAATCCGAGAAAGGTTCAGGTTGCCAGGCTGACCGGCTGTAAAAACATTTCCAAAATAGAAATAATCGATGATTATCATCTAAAATCCCTGGATTGGGGAGTCACATTTGAAGTATCCGAAAAAATTTCACCAAATATTACACATATGGGAATAAGGGCTCATGATTTTGATCCTGCCCAGAAAGATGACATTAATGTCATTGATACAAAAAATTCAACTAAACTGGAAATGCCATTCGAATGGGAGATAACCCTGGAAAATGGATTGTGGTGGAAACGAGACAAACAGATTCATGAGCATGAATTTGAGATTCCGGATTATCTGAAAGTGGATCCTAAAAACATAATCCTTCTTGAAGAGTAAGATTTTTTTTTGATTTTGGAAATCCTTTTATTTCATGTAATCTATAATTATCATTATGAATGATTCTTTAAGTATGTATGATGATTTTTCAAATGTTGTCTCAAATGAGGAAAGCATTTCCACCGAATCAGTCTTAGATATTTTAAAGGAGTATTCCGGCACGATTTCTGTTTTTGATTTGATGGCCGTCAATGCTGAGATGATTGAAGAAAGCAAATATGTTCAGGACAGCTATAAGGATAAAAGTCATGGAGTATATGTAAAATATTTTTTAGGGCGCATTAAAGACGTTCATAGTGATAACAATAAATATGATCACGACATAGATAAGGAAGAGTTCATTGATGCAGTAGCTACCTTGAAATCATACCATATTAATGAATCAGTTACTTCAAAAACAAAATTCCCGTTGATTTACGGAATTATTTCAATTTACACTACCTTTATTTTGGAAGAGCCAATACATCCCGTGGGCACCCCGTTTCCTGGATCTTTATATGTTGAAGAACATGATGGAAAGTTTTACTGTCCGGTTAAGGATGCAAATCTTGAATCTCCCAATGCAGTATGTAAAATGTGCATTGCAGAACAATTGGAATTCTAACTGTGTTTGTTTGGAATATTTTCATTGAAAACATTCATTTCAAACCATGTAATTCTGAAACAGATTTTAATTTTGTGAAAATTGAATTAATTAATATGCTAAAAAAATACCCACATGAAAAAATGTAAATTCCAAACTTTTAATAAACAGTTGCGATAAGGAAATCCCATTTGCCTTTCCGCATGAACCTGACATTGAAAACATTTTTGTTTTATTTAAAAATAGTTATATGAAGATTGAAGTCCGTTATGAACCTAATCTTCATTTAAGTTCATTAAACTTTAATTTTTCATTATTGTTAGATAAGTTATCTAACGAATAATATTCATCTTTATTTGGCTTCTAATGAAGAGAATATATTTTTGATTAAATCCGCATCTTCCTTAGGGTCAATATATTCCAAAGTATGAGCTATTTCAACAGAATAATATTTGCCATCAATTTCAGTGATGCCTAGTGTTTCTGTTCCAAGAGAAGATGACTGGGATACAATTCTCATAGGGCCTTCAGTTTCATCCATTTTAACTTTATCACCCATAGCCAGAGCAGTGCCGGACCACTCTGCAGGAAGATCATCTGAAGATGTATTTTTATATTCTTTTGCTGAAAGATTGTCATACATTTCCTTAGAAATTTCAGCTACCATTATCTTACTATCATTAGTACCATTTAAATATAAAGGATCACCAATAGGCAGTGCAGTATTACTGAATGTTGTAGCGTAATCAACCTGATTGTATCCATCAGGACATTCAAATTTAAATGAGGATGTTTCTACATCATCACTGCCGAACCATCCTGCACTTACCATACCTAAGGAAGAAATAACTACCACTAAAATTACTGCAAGTAATAGAGTTTTTTTCGTATTCATCGTTTTTCCCCATAATTAATTTTTCTTTACAAGATTTTAAAAAAAACAAATAATCTCAACAAAGTAATACTATTTTGGCATGAATAGTATTTAAATATAACCTTAATGACTTGAATGTTGAATTTTTACATCATCCATTTTTCTAAAAGGCATATTTTTATTACTTGAATCCATTGCTGAAGCATCAAATCCTTTAAGCAGGACATGGTTTGGAATATTTTCATTGAAAACATTCATTTCAAACACTGCATAATTTTTCCTTAATTGCTCATTTAACACTTTCATTTTACTTCATTTCAAAGTCTCGTGAGGACGTAATTTTCACCTCATATTTTAGGGCGGGTTTCCTCAAAATCCATAAATTTAACATCAATATCATAGCTTATTTTCAGCATTTTTGAGGACATGAATTTTTTAACAAAAAACACCTTACATTTCCTCATTTTCTAGGGAATCTAAAACAATCCTCTTCATGATTATTGATTACTCCAATCGATTCAAGATATGAGTAGATTATTGTCGGACCGACAAATTTCATTCCGCGCCTTTTCAAATCCTTTGAAATTTCCCGGGACAAATCAGATTCGGTCAGGTATTCTGATTTTATGATTTCGCCATCGGTAAAGCCCCATATGTATTTATCAAAGCTTCCGAATTCATTCTGTATTTCAATGAAGACTTTTGCATTGTTGATGGCTGAGGCAATTTTGCCTTTATGGCGTATGATTCCTTCGTTTGCGCGCAATTCCTCAACTTTGGCATTGTCATAACCGGCCACTTTTTCAACATCAAAGCCGTCGAAGGCATTCTTGAAATTTTCTCTTTTTTTAAGTATTGTAATCCATGAAAGCCCTGCCTGAAATGATTCCAAAACAAGCATCTCGAATAGTTGCCTGTCGTCATGAGTCGGAATTCCCCATTCCTTGTCATGGTAGCTAATGTAGATTTCTTCATTCAGATTTACCCATGAGCAGCGAGTTTTCCTTTCCATAAGAAATACTTATTATGTATAGTATTTAAATATATTTTCAATGAATATCAGTCCGAAGAGAATTTTATATTTAGATGAGATCCGCTCTTTAGCCATTATCCTTGTAGTTTTGGGCCATCTAATTCGTTATTTTTCAAAGGATTTTGCCAGTTGGCAGATTTGCTCCGGTGTTTTCTCGCTTACGCGCATTGGAGTTCCGTTATTTTTTACAGTAAGCGGTGCATTGCTTTTGACAAGAAAGCATGACATAAGGCAATTTCTGACAAGAAGGTTCAAGAGAGTGGTTCTGCCGTTCGCTTTTTGGATAGTTGTTTATCTGATTGCAGGTGTTTTGATTTGGCATTATGAGCCCACACTGGATTATTTTTATGGTGTGATATTCGGATCTCATGCTTTGTCATCATTATTCTGGTTCATATGGTCATTGATTGGAGTATATCTTTTGATTCCTGTTTTAAGCAGTTTTATTCGTGAGTATGGTCCTTCAGGCACGGAATATCTTATAATGATAACCTTGATTTTATCAATTCTTTACACAATCGGTTTTTTCGACGTACAGCAGATCAAATACGATTTCAGAGTCATTTTTAACTTTTTCCCGGTTTTGGGATATTTCATCATGGGATCTTATGTCCACAATACAAAATTCAAGTTCTCAAATCGGCAGATGTTTCTAATTGGAATCCTGATGTTTTCAATCGGAATTGCAGGCCACTTTATTAAAATATACTATAAGGGTTTGGGAGGGGTTTCACTGGCTCCAATAGACTTCTTTGACATTTTCGTGATACTTGAGACAATAGGATTGTTCATAGCATTCAAGTATGCGGATGTTAAAATGATTTCAGACAAAATCAATCCAATTAAAGAACAGGCCCTTGGAAAGGTGATAGTTCAGTTCAGCTTATGCAGTTTCGGAATCTACTTTTCCCACTACATCCTGATGCTTTATCTCTTTAAGTTTGGCTTCATGAGAGGTTGGGGCAGTAAAAATCTCTTTATTTATTTCCCATTGTCTGCGATAATAATAATCAGTATCTGTTGGGCTTTGATTTATGTCATGAGCAAAATCCCTATTTTAAAAATCGGAAGCGGAGTAAAATAGCTATTTATGTAAGTCTTCAACAGGCATGGCAGGGATTTGTTGTTGAAAGAAACAAATATAATGTTTGTAAACTATATATTATATTATAGTATTATATGTTTTATTAAATTTTATAGATAGGGTGTTTATATGGCGCAATTAGGTATGGGAATGATGAGACTTCCTCTTTTGGATGAAAACGATTTTACAAATATTGATTATGATCAGGTAAACCAGATGGTCGATAAATATATGGAAGCAGGCTTCAATCATTTTGACACTGCATATGTTTACCATGAAGGTGCAGGTGAAGATGCATTTAAAAAATGTGTAGTTGAAAGATATCCTCGCGATTCATTTAAGATTGCAACAAAATTGCCTTTGTTCGTTATTACTGAAGAGTCACAGCTTGAACCTCTTTTCAACGAACAGCTCAAGAATTGCGGTGTAGAATACTTTGATTATTATATGCTTCATAACGTAAGCGGATTTACTGAAACCGCATGGAAGAACGTTGATTTATATTCATTCATCGAAAGGAAAAAGGAAGAGGGTTATATTAAACATATTGGCTTGTCCACTCATGGTAATGCAGAATTTCTGGAAGAAATTCTATTCGAGCATCCTGAACTGGAATTCGTCTTGCTTCAGATTAATTATCTTGACTGGGAAGATGAAGGGATTGAATCCAAAAAATGTCTGGAAGTTGCAAGAAAATACAACAAGCATGTAATGATAATGGAGCCTTATAAAGGAGGATTTTTGGCTGATGTGCCTGATGAGGCTGAAAAAATCATGAAGGAATACAATCCTGACAGGTCTGTCGTTTCATGGGCCATGAGGTTTGTAGCCAACCTCGATGATGTTTGTGTAGTCTTGACCGGGGCAAGCAATCTCGAACAGCTTGAAAATAATATCGAGGAATTTAAAAATGCTGACCCGTTGAATGATGAGGAGTATAAAATACTTGAAGAGGTTTCAGAGATTATCAACAGAAACATCACAGTTGACTGTACCAAATGTAGATATTGTGTTGACGCCTGTCCTGAAGAGATAGACATTGCTAAAATCTTTGACTTGTACAATAAGGATAAAATGCTTGGTATTGAAGGCTGGACTCAATTGGGAAATGCTTATCTGAATTATTCAAGGCTTCCTAATGTTGGAATAGCTTCACAGTGCACAGAATGTGAAACATGCATTGTGGAATGTCCTCAACAAATCAACATTCCTGAAGTTTTAAAGGATGTTGCAAAATTATTTGAAACTGAAGTTTACGGATTTAAAAATTAAATCCGTTGTTTATTTTTTTTCCAATTAAGCAAATTTTAATAACATTAAATAATATATTTATAAATAGTTAATTTATTGAAGGTTTTATCATGATACCGGGTATGAATAAAAAGCAAATGAAACAGATGGAAAGGCAAATGAAAAAGATGGGCATGAAAATGGAAGATTTGGAAGGTGTCCGCGAAGTCATTATCCGTTTTGATGATAAGGAATTGATCATCGATAATCCTAGTGTAAGTCTGATGAATGTAATGGGTCAGGAAACCTACCAGATTGATGGAAAAGCTCGTGAAGTTGAACTTGAATATGAAGTTGAAATTCCTGATGAAGACATTGAAATGGTGGCCAACAGTGCAGGCGTCTCTGCTGATGAAGCCAAAGCGGCATTGGAGGAATGTAAAGGAGACCTTGCAGAAGCCATTATGAAATTAAATGAATAGATAACATGACTTTAATTGCACACATTTCCGATTTGCACATAAGCAAATCAGATTTTGATGAGGAAGTTTTCATGCAGGCCGTAAGTGAAATAAACCACTTGCAGCCGGATATGATCATATTGACAGGCGATATTACCGGCAATGGTTATTATGTGGAATTTCAACAGGCAACCAAATATCTGGAACTGTTTGAAGCACCATTATTTGCTGTTCCAGGAAACCATGATGCTCGTAATTTAGGTTATCAAACATTTGAAGAGTTGATTGGTGAAAAAAGCTGGAAATTAACAATGGACGATAATTTTACTGTAATAGGTTTGGACAGCAGTTCTCCTGATGAAAATAGGGGTCATGTCGGCAGTCCTCAGCATATGTGGTTGGAACACCAATTGGATGAATGTGTCATTAATGAAAATTTCTCAATTGTATCCTTGCACCATCATGTCATATCCATTCCTCAGACAGGCCGTGAACGTAACGTATTATCCGATGCAGGAGATATTTTAAAGACTTTAACCACACATGAAGTGGACCTGGTAATGTCAGGACACAAGCACGTTCCAAATATATGGAAAATAAACAATACTCTGATTGTAAATGCAGGTTCTCTATGTTCCACAAAGCTTAGAGGTAAAAATGGTAATTCATATAATGTGTATAACATTTCTGAGGATGAAATAGAAATATTTCTAAATAACGTCGGTGGAGAAAAATTTTTATTTGGAAAATATCGTAGAAATAGATTATAACTTATAAGTTTAAATAATAGAATAAAACAAATATATTATACCGATTTGAACAAAAGTAATTTTGAATACAATTATTAGGTGATATTATGAAAGTGGTCGTAGATGCTTCTAATGTAGCTCATTACACAAAAAATGAAAACGGGCAACCTAAACTTGCCAATATTCTTGCTGCTGTTAAAGCATTGGAAGAAGGTGAAGATGAATTTGTAATTATTGCCGACGCATCACTTCGTCATGACATTGATGATAAAGATAAATATCTAAAACTGTTGGAAAGTGAAAATGTAGAGGAAGTTCCGGCAGGTAATGATGCAGATCATTTTATTTTAGAAATAGCTTCAAATGAAAAGGCTAAAGTATTGTCTAATGATAAATTCAGAGATTATGCTGCTGAATTTAGAAATATTTCATCCATGAGAATTCCATTTATCATTGAAAACAACAGGCTCACTTTCGGAAAACCGAAAAAACCTAAAAAAGATAAAAATATCCTTCAACATATCTGTGATGAGATTATTAAGGAATTGACCTTTAAAAAATGGGAAATTTACACAGGCAAGGAAGGTTTGGAGATTTCCCCATTAAACATTGCTAAACAGGCAATCATACGTATTGATAATGAGAATAATGCGGATTCCAGACTTGAAAGCATCTTTTCAAAAATTCCTATGTTTAATAAGATTGTGGAAATGGTTGATGATGTTGAAGTTGCAGCGCCATATGTCATTTTTGTCTTGGTGCATCCTAAAGATTATAAATTGGCCGTTAAAAATGCGGGAAACATATCCGTTACAATTGCAGACAGGTTAGGCCTTGAAAAGAAACCATTGATTGCGGTCCGTAATGACCTGTTCACAAAACCTGGCAATTTTGAATTGAATATTATGCTGGCCGATGAGGTGACAGAAAATGCCCCATACAACATCCTAATCCGTGTAAGTAATCATGATGAAGTATTCATTAAAAAGAATTCCAGAAATATTGCCAGTACAATAGCTGGAAGACTTGGATCATGGAAATTCCCCTTCGTTTCTGTCAAACCGGACATGTTTTTAGAAAAACCTGGAGAGTTTGAAATAGAACTTGAGAAGGGAGGGGGCTTAGATGGTTAATGCTTTAACCAAGGCTATCATCAAGCTCACCACTAAGTTAGAGCCTATTGCTGTTGGAACTAAATTTTTTCCGACCAATTCTTTAGAAACTGAGTATGTTGAATTGTTCAATTATACTCAAACTATCCTTTTTGAGCTTGAAAAGGCAGAAATCAATTCAGACACTATTCTGCAGAATCTCATTCGGGATGTGGGTGCGGAAAACATTCCAACTGATTATAGCTTTTATGAATTGAAACCTGCTGAAAACAGGATAGAGGAATATGCTTTGGTAAGTAATATCATCATGGGTAGTGACCGTTATTTTTATATTGAATTACCTCATCCATCTAATTTAATTAATATATTCGTTAAAATTATAGAAAATGAAAAAGGACAAGTTGTCGAAAAGACAGCGACAGAACTTGTTGCGAAAATGCTCAGTAAAAATGATGCAATTCGTGTAGCTATAGAACTTATTGGAATCGGATTGTCCGAAGGAGTGCAAGTCATTTCTGCAGTTGGAATGACAGGTGCAGCTTCTATAGAACGTGCGATTCATTATACGCAAAATGTGGGAAGCTTTCCTGGAATTGCATTTACCAAATTGGGTGGTGAATATGCACTGGTTTTCGATTCACCATTTTTACTTAGGGAATCACGCCCTGTAGATTTGGAAAATTATCTATTCATTGATCTGATTGATTCCACCAAGTTCATTGACAAGCATGGAAGAAACGAGTTGGTAGAGTTAATGAACGGAATTAAGAATTTCATCGAATCAGAGTGTGATGGTGAGCTTGAAGGTTATCGTGAAGGTGGTGATGACTTTATCGCCAGATTCCCATCTAAAGATTTGGCAATACGCGCAGGACTTGATGCCGCATGGTTTGCATTGAATAACGGTGCAAAAATTAGAGCAGGAATAGGAAGAAGTAGAAGGGAAGCCGGTGAAAGGGCTCAGCTTGTTGACAGTCTTGAATCAACATCCCCATTATCCTTAGTCGTATTTGATTTGGCTAATGGTTTATATGCATATAATATCCCTTCCGAATTTACAAGAACATTGATTAATTTAATTGAAAATGAAAAGGCAAAGCTAATTGGTGTATTCGCCTTTGTATTCATATTTACATATTTATTGGCCGTTTTAGGATTGGGAATGTATAGTTTCGTTGTAATAATACTGGTCGTTGCTTACGCATTCCTTGCTTAGTAAAAACTTAAAAGAGAAGAATCATGAGACGAAAAAAAGATGATAAGAGGGTTTTAATTCCTAGAAATAATCAAAGAAACCCCCGAAGACAAAAAAGGCAGAGAAAAAAAGGCAAACATAATGGACGTTTTCTATTCATTGTGATTGTTGCTTTGGTCGCTTTCGTAATCGGGGCAGGAATTGGAATATCTTTTACTTTTGACGACGGTTCTAACGGGCCAGAATGGAAAAATGTCACTAGAGAGATGACTACCAATGTGAGCCATAATCCAGTCGTTTACGATATTGAAGAGGACCGTGTTGATTTCAATGATAATGAAACTCTTGAAAAGTTAAACATTACAAATGAGCCGTCATATTGACTTATTTTGTGATTTTTATGGAGTATATTGAAGATTTAAATGGTGGATTTTCAGTAATTGAAAATATTAAAGTATCTGGAGCACGTGAAGGCAAATATGGGGTAAGCATAATCTTATGTCCAGACAGTACCGCTGCTGCGGTTTTCACATCAAATAAGGTTGTAGCAGCTCCGGTCAAATATACAAAAAACGTGCTTAAGAAAGGGATCATTTCTGCTGTTTTCGTTAACAGTGGTAATGCTAATTGTTTTACCGGTCAGCAAGGTATTAAGGACTGTGAAACTTTGGTAGAACTCGTATCCAAGGATTTGGACATCCCTTCCGATGAGATAGCAATTTCATCTACAGGAGTCATAGGTCGTGAAATGCCGATTGACATAATTTCCAAGGTTGCTTATGAATCTATTTCAAAATTGGGAAATGAGCCGGAAAATTCCCTTGCGGCTGCAAAAGCTATCATGACAACAGACACATTTCCAAAGGAATGTGCAGTAGAGGTGACTTTAACAACCGGTGAAAAAGTTAAGATTGCAGGAATTACAAAAGGAAGCGGTATGATAGCTCCTAATATGGGCACAATGCTTTCATTTATTGTAACTGATGCGATTATACCTTCAGATGAGATTAAAAAAGCATTAAAAAAGGCTGCTGATGTCAGCTTTAACATGATTGTTGTTGATGGTGATGAAAGTACCAATGACACCTGCCTGATGATGGCAAACGGTGCATCTGGCGTGGATGTCATCAACGATGGGGAATTGGATCCTAATTTCCAGGATGCCCTAAATTACCTATGCACAGATTTAGCTAAAAAGATGGCTCGTGACGGTGAAGGAGCCACAAAATTCATTGAAGCTAATGTATGTGGTGCAAAGGATTTTGAAGATGCCAAATTGGCTGCCAAATCCATAATATCATCCAGTCTTTTCAAATCCGCAGTATTCGGTGGAGACCCTAATTGGGGAAGAATCGTATCTGCAATAGGTTACTCAGGATGTGATTTGAATCCTGATATCGTGACAATAGCCATTGCTGATGATGAGGATGAGGTGGATCTTGTCAGAAAAGGTGAAATCCTTGCATTTGAAGATACCCCGTACCTTGAAAGGGCTGAAAAAATAATGCAGTCCAAAAATGTTGTCGTAAACATAGACATGTTTTTAGGTGATGGTGAGGCAACTGCATGGGGTTGTGATTTAACATATGATTATGTCAAAATCAATGCAGAATATACCACTTAAAGAAAAGCTTTAAATATCTTGAAAACAAATATTTTTTTGTTATAGATTTAATTCTAATTATTTTCATGATTGACTGTTAAGGAGGGTAAGATATGGCAAAAGTTAAAGGAACTAATAGAAGAACCAGACAAAAAAGAAGTTATACTAAACCTGGTAGTAAAAGAGGAAGAGGAGTAAAACAAACCTGGAAAAAATAATCCTCTTATAATCTTTTTTTTATTATTTTAAGCTATTTTTAAATGTTATGCAATTTTAATCAATAAATACTATTTTTTAGATAATATAATGTGGTGATAATATGAACGGCCATAGGGCTCATGGATTTTCAAGTGCACTTTTTCTAGATTCGGATGAAATCATAAGGGAATTGGACCTTAAGGGTGATGAAACTTTTATGGATGCGGGATGTGGTGATGGCCATATCGCAATAAAAGTGGTCGAAGAGTATCTTCCGGATGGAAAAGTTTATGCGGTGGACGTCTATGACGCTTCAATCGAAGACATGGAAACATATAAGAGCGAAAATAATGTGGAAAATCTGATTAACATTGAAGCAGACATCCCAAAGGGTATTCCTGGTGTGGAAGACGAATCTGTTGATGTTGTTTTGACGGTCAATGTATTCCATGGATTCAAGGCTTCAAGGACAATGGATGATGCCATAGATGAATTTGCAAGGATAATCAAGCAGGACGGTAAAATTGCAATAATGGATTATAAGGCATGGGATGTCCCGAAAGGACCTCCAACAGCAGTAAGAAGCTCTCCTGATGAGCTAAAGGAAATCTTCATGAAACATAATCTGAAGATGACTTATCTCAATGAGGAAATCGGTGAAGATATTCCTCAAGGCAAATCCCACTATTTCATCGTATTTCAAAAAGAATAGATTCCAATGGGAGATTAAATCCCATAACTTTTTTTCATTTTTTGATTAAAAATCATTAAATACTATTTTTTAGAATAATATTATCTATAGACAGGTGATTCATAATATTATATAAAGTCAATGCAGATTTTCCAGATCGGTTTTGAAAATCCAATCAGCATTGATGTGGACATTACCTGGAAAGGAGTAGTTTCAGATGATTTTTGCAGCGATATTGGCAGGTGGAATTGGATCCAGAATGGGAGGCACAGACACTCCCAAACAATTTTTGAATTTGGGCAACAAGCCGGTAATCATTCATACAATTGAAAAATTTGTAATAAACAATCATATTGATAAAATCATTGTTCTGACCCCTGAAAATTACATAAATCATACTAATCATTTGATTAAAGAGCATATTTCAGATTCCGCTGATATCATTGTCATTGAAGGTGGCGAAACCAGAAACGATACTCTTTTAAACAGCATAAGATATATTGAAGAAAATTTCGGAATCGATGATGATTCAATCATCGTCACCCATGACTCAGTACGTCCTTTCGTAACCCATAGGATTATTGAGGACAACATTGAGGTTGCAAAAAAATATGGGGCATGCGATACAGTAATTCCGGCCACCGACACCATAGTTGAAAGCGTGAATAACAACACCATCGAAAGCATCCCCGTGAGGGATTATTATTACCAAGGCCAAACGCCACAGAGCTTCAATATAAAGAAACTTTTTAATTTAATCAATAGTTTAACAGAAGAAGAAACCAATATTCTTACAGATGCATGCAAAATCTTCACACTTAAAGATGAAGATGTATATCTAGTCGAGGGTGAAGTCACAAATATTAAGATTACATACCCTTATGACTTAAAATTAGCTAATACTATACTTGAGGATAATCATGATTAACATTGTATACAGGTTAAAATCCCCAAAATTCTTTGAAGAGGCGATAGATGAAATTGAACTGGATGGCGTTGTGGTAAGGCCCCTTGTCCTTTCAATATGTCAGGCGGACCAAAGATATTACCAGGGATCAAGACCTGTCGAAATACTGGAGAAGAAACTGCCTATGGCACTGATTCATGAAGGTGTTGGGGAAGTTATTTTCGACAGTGAAAATAATTTCAAATCAGGGGATAAGGTCGTGATGATTCCAAACACCCCTGAAGGTGATGATGTTTGTAGGCTGAATTATTCATATAAGTCCAAATTTAGGGGCAGCGGTTTCGATGGATTCACATCAGACCTGATTAAGTTGGATTCCGACAGGGTTGTGAAGATACCTGATGACTTCAATCTTAATGTATCAGCATTCATTGAACTGATTTCTGTAGCTTATCAGGGAATATCCAAATTTGAAATGATTGCCGTCACTCCAAAAGATAAACTGGGCGTTTGGGGAGATGGAAATTTAGGTTTCATAACAGCCCTTCTTTTAAAGAATAAGTTTCCTGATTCCGAGGTTCTTGTCTTCGGAAAGCATCAGGATAACCTGAATCTGTTCTCATTTGCTGATGGGGTTTACCAGATTCACAATGTAGGTGATGATTTTGTTGTGGACCATGCCTTTGAATGCGTGGGGTCAAGTGCATCACAGGCTGCCATAAACCAGATTATTGACATAATCAATCCCCAAGGAACAATCAACCTATTTGGCGTAAGCGAATATCCTGTACCAATCAATACCCGCATGATATTGGAGAAAGGGTTGACTGTCCAGGGAAATAGCAGATCTGAAAGGGAAGATTTTCTAGGAGTTGTCGAAACCCTCAAACAAAATCCGGAATTATTCGAATATCTTGAGAATTTGATAACCAATATATGTGAAATAAACTCACTCGATGATTTGAAAGAGGCATTCGACAAGGATCATATTTCCAATTTCGGCAAGACTATTTTAAAGTGGGAAAAATAATAATCTCATTTTATTGTTATGAAAAAGCAGATTGGCTAATAGTTCTCATTCTCCTGTTTGTAAATTAATGGAATCATTAGGATGGCGAAAAAATCGTCCTCATCAAGCATTTCACCATTTTTTAGTTTTTCCTGAATGACATTTAAGATAAATTGCACGGGATCTTCGTTGAAACAGGCCAATTTAATTGTAAAACTTGCTTCTGATTGGATTTCACATTCTTTGACATATATCCTTGATGCATCAGGACATATAATATATATTGAAACATGCTTTTCGGTCTTCTCATATAATCTTTCTGCAAGATGGACATATTTTTTAAGTTCGCCCTCCCTGAAGTCTCCGATGAAAAGTTCCAAATCAATAACCTGGCCGTCTTCAGTGGTAAAGATATTTTCTGCACCGTAGATGTTTTCAAAATTTTCACACAGGGGATATTTTATCTTTCGTTTATCATTAAATGTTTCTCTTATAATTTTTGCTTTAATCTCAAAATCTTGCTTGTTCATAGTTTAACCTTTACAATTTTTAATTTGCATTAGTTATATTTGATTTTAAGATTTATAAAGTAGTAAGTAATTTTTTAAAGCAATTTGATAAAGTTAAATCAATATTTAAAATAAAAAAATAGTTAAGAGTTAAAAAAACTCTTAATTTCCGAATTTTGCTCTTGTTCTTCTGATTTCGTATCTTGCAAATAGGTAGTTTATTACACTAGCTATTGCCCTTCCTATACATAATCCCAGCCAGATTCCAACAAGGCCCCAATTGAAGACAAATACGAAGAGGTAGATTAAAGGAACTACAAAGAGTATCTCTCTTAAAATTGTAAACATCAGGCTGTACACTCCTTTTCCAATTCCCTGATAGAAGAAACTGGATGGTATTCCTATACCTGTTAGGATTAGGCATGGGCAAACCAATCTGAGGTATTCTGCAATTCCAGGAACCAGATTTGCAGTTTCGGGAGTATATGCAAATATTGTAGCCAGGGGAGTTGCAAACACTACAAGTATTATGGTAATTACAGTTCCTAAAGCAAAACCGAATTTAACACCATATGTGTGTGTTCTGGACAGGTAATCTCCGTTTCTGGCACCATATGCACTTCCTGCCACTGCAATAACTGCAGATCCAATGGATGTGAGTGGCATTATTGCAAACAGATACAGTCTCTGACCTGAAGTGAATGTTGCGATTCCGTAATCGCCACCCACCATTGAAATCACTATGAGGTAGATGGACATTGCAATTGCCATAATCAGCATGTCAAGCGCTGACGGAATTCCGACTTTCAAAATGTCTCTTGCCAATTTGTGATTGAACTTGAAGTCTTTAAGGGTAACATCAATATATGTGTCCTTTTTAATTAAAATCCAGTATAAAATTACAATTGCTGAGACGGCGGCACTCACTATTGTGGCGAGTGACGCTCCGGCTGATCCTAAACCGAAGACATAAATGAATATCGGGTCAAGGGTTGCGTTTAAAAAGACGGAAACAATCACGACATACATTGCACGTTTCATGTCCCCTTCACCACGAAGAATTCCGCTGCAGCCGTTTCCAAACATCAATGCTACTAAACCTAAAAATAAAGGTGTTGCATAAGCAATAGCTTCATTTAAGGTTTGCCCGGTAGCGCCGTAACTCATAAGCAGAGGCTTTTGTATAATTATGAAGATGATTGTCAATGCGACTGAAGCTATTAAAAAAATAAACATTGAGTGTTTTGCCGCTTCGGTAGCCATTTCCTTATTTTTTGCACCAATGAACCTGGATATGCTGCTTGTTGCACCGTTTCCAAGTCCTACGCTTGCACCGTTCAATACCATGAAAATAGGTGTTACAAAACCGATTCCTGCAATTGCTGTTGGTCCTAGCCCCGCTACCCAGATTCCGTCAATGATGTTGTATAATGCAGTCAGAATCATTGATATCATAATCGGGATGGCCAGTTTTTTAACTGCTATTTCAGGTTCTCCTCTCATTAACTCTACATTTTTATTAGCCATAATTAATCCCATCTTTAATAATTATTCTTCAAGTATCTTTTCACTTTTTCTAGCTATTTCTTTCAATTGATTTTTTGTGGTGTCGTCCAATTTATCGATTCCGACGAGTTCTTCCCATTCATTCAAATCCTTTTTTAATAGAATAGCTAATTTCTCTCCTTTTTCTGTTGTATTCAATATGTATTTTCGCCTGTTGTTGTCATCAATCCTTCTCTCAACATATTCATTGTCTTCCAATTTTCTCAAGGCTTTGGCTATTGTTCCTTTGCTCTGGCCGAATATGTTTGCAAGGTCATCCTGGGATAAATTTTTCTTTTCATATATCTCCATCAGATATTGACCTTCATGAATCATATCTATGCGATTCGGGTTTTTCAAAGAGTATTTCAGTTTGTTTTTAGATATGTGCTGGATTAATGCAATGAAAGGCATTGTATCGAACTTGTCCATTTCTTCACCAGTCATGATTTCATCATATTGTTTTTTAAGATTACTTTGTTTTGAAGAGTATATAAATGTTTCCTCGGAAACTGTTTATCGATAAACAATATGTTGGAATACTTTAATAGCAAGCAATGAAAAACTATTAATGGTGATGTTGTGGATTACGAAGCAATAATTTCTGAAAAGTTTCCGACATGCAATGTTGAGGTAATAAGCCCCGATGTCTTTGAGATAGATGACCTGGTTGAATACATTACAGATGATATCGTGGTTTACAGACCGCATGCAATAATGGTTTACAGGCATATGATCAGATTTTTGGTGAATGTCGGCGAAAGGGGCAAAATCTATTATTTGGATGGCTTTTCTGATGAGGAACTTGAAGTTGTTCATGCAGGCCTTTTGAAATTCACATGGAAAAGGGATGCAAAAATTAATTTATTCAAAAATGCCGATCCCGACAGGGATGTTTTAGGCTTATAATCTAAAGAATTCGTCACAGTATTCACAATAATAGTTGTACTCACTTGTGCAGCAGTTTCCAATTATTATTTCCCCCTTCATTGATTCAACTGCAAGCTCGTCTGTTGAGTCATGAAAGACCTTTTTCAATTCCCTCATGCATTTCGGACATGTTTTCATATTATTCAATTATATTAATAATGAACCTTAAATATTAGTGTAGGTGTAATCATGCTTATTAATATTGGTGCTGAATTCGGCACACATTTGGAAACTAGCGAAATTGCAGTAGAATTAATTGATATTTTGAATAAGATACCTAAAGATGACTTTATAATTGACTTTAAGGATGTAACATTCATCACTATGAATTTTGCACAGGCCTATTACAATGCCAAATACCAGTCTGAAAAAAGGATATCAGAAATAAACATTTCCGATGAAATCAGTGTTGTTATGGGTGCTGCCGATGAGGCATGCAATCCTTAAATCTTTTTTTTTATAGGATTACTTTCAATCCGTATTTCCTAAATCATTTTAATTATTATTTCTTGCTGCAGATTACGGCACAGTCTTGTTATAACGTTAATGGCATTGCAAATCACTTAAGACTATGTTGAGAGCGTGTTGGTTGAAACCAGCATTGGTTTCAATCATCTGATTTCTTAGAAAAATACATATTGATTATTGTGTTAAATATTAATATGGAAGTTAAAGTAAAACCAGTTGAGCTAATAGAATTATTTTATGATTTGATATTTGTTTATGCAATTTCAAAATTAACTGCTTTGGTTTCCGAACCTGTTGGGGGCATAATTCCCTTAAATAACTTTTTTGCATATATCATCACTTCATTTGTAATCCTTCAGGCATGGCTTTACTTTACAAACTATGTTAATCGTTATGGAAAATGGGAGTGGCATGATTATGCGCTGGTCTGTGTGAACATGATTGCCGTAATTTACATGGCAAATACAATCTCGCCAAACTGGACATCCATGTCGTTTACATTTAATTTATCCATGCTTATAATGCTTTTGACGGTTGTAATATTGTATGTTATTCAAGCCAGAAGAGAAAATTCCCTTAAAGGTGCAGCAGGCAATTCTATTTCAATTCTTTCAATTGTATGTACTATTTATCTGATAGCTATTGTAGCCTTAATATTCAATTTGCCTGCAAATTATGTTATTTTAATTGATGTGGTAGCGGTTTTGGGCGGTGCGTTTCTGCCATTTTTCATTAGAGGAAATTTTGATAAAAGTATAATCAGTTTTCCGCATCTGGTTGAAAGATTTGAACTTTTAACAATCATAACATTCGGTGAAGCTATTGTGGGACTCACACATTTTTTTGATGTGGGAAATTTTTCATTAGTGCCTATCTTGGTATTTTTCATTGTCTTAACAATGTTTGGTTCTTATGTGATTCAAATTCATTATCTAATGGAACATCATAGGGTGGAAAGGTCTTTAAGATTAATGTTCAGCCATTATTTCATTGTTATTAGTATAAATTTAGTGACTGTAGCTTTGGAGTTAATCCATAGTGGTGAAGTGAACCCCATATTCGCAACAGTTTTGATGATTGTTTCGCTTGTGATTTTTTATATTTCCCTAATGGCAAATAAGCAGTATTATAAGGAAAACATTAAATTAACTAAAAGAGATATATTGTTAATGTTATTAGTAACATGTTTGGGAATAATTATTTCATTGATATTTATTTCTAATTTATATGCTTTCTTAATTGGAAGTTTAATCATAACATTTGGTAACTTTAAAATATTGTTAACCAAGTATAAAGGGTGTTTAAGTGAGTGAACAAAAATTAGAGATTTTTAATGTTTTGAATTTTTTAAATAGAGGCTTTGAACTTGAAGATATATTGAATGAAGGCAAATTTGGAACATTTCCATCAGCCGAGGATTGCATTGGATATATGGTTGAGGAAGGATATCTTGAAGGCGATTTCCCGGTCAATGATAAAGTGGAGATAACTGCCGAGGAGATATCAAAAAAATACACTGTTTCCGAGTTAAAGGATATCTTGAGGGAAAACGGATTGAAGGTTTCAGGCAAAAAGGCCGAACTTGTTGAAAGAGTTTTGCCCGTATTGCAGGAAGCTGCTGACGCAGGCAAGTCAAATGAGGACGGTGAAGAAAAATCATATGATTTGAAATTGACTGACAAGGCTTATGGATTTTTAGAAGAAAATGACTGGATGGATCTGTACATGTTTGCCCTTGTCGCATTCAGGTTCGAAGACTATGAAACCTATGTTGGCTCATCATCTGCCGGCAAGATTGAAACAGCATTGAACTTCTGTGATGAAATCATCTCAAGAGCATTGCTGGCAAATCAGTTTTTAGTGTTTATCGATGCATTGTCTGCAAAAGCGCATGTCTATGCATATGATGGGGATTACGATTCATTTTTAGACTATGACCTGCAACGCTATATTCTAGGATTGAATCCGATTGTAATGGACCCTCAAACTTATGCTACATACAATATAATTAATGAAGCTAATGTTTTAAATCTGAAAAATGTCCTTGAAAAATTGGAGATGGGCAGT
Source organism: Methanobrevibacter sp. (assembly GCF_015062985.1). Taxonomy (GTDB): domain Archaea; phylum Methanobacteriota; class Methanobacteria; order Methanobacteriales; family Methanobacteriaceae; genus Methanocatella. Next base: position 79,935 of record NZ_SUTI01000003.1, read on the forward strand.
CTAAAGAAAAGATTTGACAGGATATGGAGCAAATCACATATCACAAACATTACTGTACCTAAGAAAATCTGCTTTAAGGTTCTCCAGAAAGCTATTGCGGGTGCAGACATTGAAGAGCTTAATTTTGACTTAAAACAAAAATATTTTGATAAGAAATTCGGGATTTAAATCATGAAAAGCAAAGTTGCCGGATGCGCATTTATAATCGGAAGCTTGTACTATATTAAAGCCGAGGCCATTTCAGCAACTTTTTTCAATGATTCCCTTTTCAACACCTATATTTTTCACACGATTTCGGAACTCGGAATTCCGAATATGAATTCACCATTATTCTGGCTAATGAATTCAGCATTTATTCTTATTGGTTTACTTCTGCTTTTCGGCAACTTTTACAAGTTTAAAGATTTCATAATTAAAAACAAGGCTGTTTTCTATATATTTTCAGTGATAGCCGCTGTCGGCGTTATCATTGTTGGTCTGGTTCATGGAGGAAATCCGTTTACATTAGGTTATCATATGCTGGGGGCAATGATGGCAATTCTAGGTGGAAATATTCTTTTGGTAATCATTTCAAGGTCAATGGAGGATTTTGGATTTTATCAGAAATTGACATTGCTTCTTGGAATTATCGGATTGGTGGCATTCTGGATAATGTTTTTCAACATGCGAAATGCCTACATGCCTGTGTTTGAAAGGCTGTCAGTATACACCCTGATAATCTGGTTCTTTTTAACAGGCATTCACGTTATCAGAAACTGATTTTGTCCTGAATCATTTTCAAGAGTTCGCAAAATCTTCTATTAAAGCATCCTTTTAATTGCATCATTATTTTCAAATAGTTTTTTTTTCACTTAGTCCACATGATGTATAAAGATTTAAATATTACTTTAATTAATTATGTTTAAAGGTGATATTATGACAGACCTTGATAAAAAAACCGAAGAAGAAATCTTAGCAATCGTTGAAAAATATCAAAAGGAAAATACAAAACTTTTGAACTACCTTATAACTGACGATGAGATTACTTTTTTCTCACCGATTGCAAACGGTAGTGAAATAACCGCAAGCGACTTGCAGAAAGTTGCTGACATCTTAGACGGTTCATTTGAAGGAATGGAAATTGTTAACCAAGAGTACAGATTCAAATTCAAATGCGGATTATAGGAGTTTTAATTAACTCCTACCTTTTTTTTAGCAACAACTTTAATACAAATTTCATATTAATATTTTATCATGTCAAAAGAAAAAATCATCATTATTCTGGTATTGGCTGTTTTGGTCATTGGCGCCTTTTCATTTTTCAGCCATATCTTTGCTCCCCCTAAGGCCGATTATAATAACGATGTTGTTTTTGAAAAAATAGGAGGAGATGATTTTTTAAACGTTACGCTCAAGCGTTGTCTAAAAATCGACGAAAGGGACATACCTGACGGATCATTTTCAACTTCACAGGGTGAAATAAAATATTACGATGCAAAAAACATAACCTACGTCGACATGTTCGGCGATAAGGATTATTTCATTATCTGGAAAACGGACCCCGGCAAGTATTATTGGGTTGAGACAAATGAATCCGTAAATCAATATGTTTCCTGCTATCTGACCGGCAGCATTGCCGGAAAATGTTTCGTTGAATATTCATATGAAGACCATGCGGTCTATGGGGTGATGCTTAGTACGGAACGTTATGATTATTCCGAATCTCAATTAATATATAATATATTGGGTTTGAATCCTAACGGATTTAAGTTATCATATGAATCTGGCCAATATGGCGGTGTCGGTTATTCCTCAGCCCCATCAGGTCATTATCACACAGTAGTGCCCGACAGATATACTTTGTCAAGAGTCGACCCTGGTGCTTATTATGACCATTATGAATATGGGGATAACTATGACATTGACAATTATCTGGAATCGGAAGGCTTCGATTAGCTATTCGTTTTTTAAATATTCCTGAGTTAGCTTGCATTCACTCATGCATTTTGTACAGCCGAGACCTGCCCTGTATTGGTCAATGATATATTCGCTGCAGGTAGCGATGTCAATGATGTCTTCCCTATTTAGCCGGTCATTCCATTTTTGAGGATTTATTGCATCAACAGGGCATGCATCCTGACAGTTGGTGCACTCATCACATTCACTGTCTGTTATGGGTGTTCCAAATTCAAGCGGCATGTCTGTAAGTATTCCGCCCAATGCTACTGCAGAACCGTATTCAGGTGTGACAAACAATGCAGAGCGCCCAATCCAACCGAGACCTGATTTTGTAGCAATTGTTTTATATGGCAAGATGCTTAACAGCTTTTCCATATCGCATTCATTCCGTTTCATGGTAAGTGCAAATGCATTATATCCGAGTTTTTTGATGTATCTCTCACCTTTGTGGGAAATTCTGGTTAATTCGCCAATCTGTCTGTGAAAAGACTTCCAGTATTGCTCATACTCCTCATCTTTAACTAATTGGATAGTTTCTTTTGGAATTTTTAAAACGAGGCTGATTCCATTAGGCAAATCAACAAATTCCTTAGCCAATCCATTAACGTCAGCAAATCCGACTTTGCTCGCCCCCACACTTATCAAGTATTCTTTAAGTTCATTCATCTCAGACATAATATTTGTTATAATTAATAAATTATTTAAATGATGTTGTAATAAACATTTGACTGTATAACTTATAAAGGATTAAGTAAAATATTAAAATAGTGATAAAATGAAAGATATTGAGGTTTTGATTGAAGCTTTACCTTATATTAAGAAGTTTCATGGAAAAAAAATTTTAATAAAATATGGCGGACACGCGATGATAGATGATGGTGCAATGTCTTCCACTGCTCGCGATACTGTTTTACTTAGATATGTTGGTATGAAACCATTGATTGTACATGGTGGAGGTCCTGAAATATCCAGATCAATGGATAAATTAGGTAAGGAACCTAAATTTATTAAAGGATTGAGAGTAACCGATGAGGAAACCATGGAAATCATTGAAATGGTTCTTGTCGGTAAGATATCAACAGAAATAGTCTCAGAACTTATTAAGAATGACGGTGATGCAATCAGTTTATCCGGAAAAGATTCAAGCTTGATATTTGCTCATAAAAAAGGAGCAAGTAAAATTGATGAAGAACTTGTTGATTTAGGGCTTGTCGGTGAAGTCGATTGCGTGAATACTGAATTGCTCGACATGTTTTTGGATAATAATTACATTCCAGTCATATCTCCTGTCGGTATTGCAGAGGATGGAACCAGTCTTAATCTGAATGCAGACACCGCAGCAGGTGAAGTGGCAAGTGCAGTCAATGCTGAAAAATTGATTATATTAACAGATGTTCCGGGTGTTTTAAGAGATCCTAGTGACCCAACATCATTAATTCAAGAAATCCATGTTGATGAAGTGCCTGGTTTAATCGAAGATGGTATCCTTTCCGGAGGAATGATTCCAAAAATTGAGACCTGTGTAAACGCTATTGAAAATGGTGTCAAATCAGCTCATATCATTGACGGACGTAAAAAGCACTCATTACTCTTGGAAATATTCACAACAGATGGTATTGGAACTATGATTTGTAAATAATCATAGTCATTTTTTCTTTTTTTTTAAATTTTAAACATTTCTCTAAGCTCTCTTCTAAGCAATTTCCACCCGTTCACTCTTGGAAGTTCGTCGAGAGCAAATATCTTTTTGGGAACCTTATATCTTGACAGGTTTTCACGGGCAAATCTGATTAATCCTTCATCGTCAGCTTCATTTTCCCAAACTACTGCAGCTACGGGGATTTCGCCTCTGTGACAGTCATCGATACTGAAAATAGCTATTTCTTTAACTGCAGGGTATTTGATTAGGACTTCCTCCACTTCAGTAGGATAGATTTTCCATCCGCTCATTACAATCATATCCTTTTTACGGTCAGTAATGAATAAACGGTTGTCTTCGTCAAGATATCCGACATCTCCGGTTAAAAACCATCCGTCATCTAAAAATGATGCTTTGGTCTTTTCCTCATTTCCCCAATATCCTTTTGCAATGGCCGGACCTCTAAGCGCAATTTCACCTTGCTTGTATTTTTGCAAGGTCATTGACGGATCATATTCATCCACGATTTTAACTTCTGAAAAGCAAACGGGATGTCCCACACTTTCAAATCTGTCCGCTTCCCAGTAATCTTCAGGTCTTATGACTGTTCCGGTCCCGATTACAATACTTTCTGACAGTCCGTATGCATTGATAATCGGTATCTGGTATGTCTGGTGGAAGTCTTTCCATATTTTTTTATGCAATGGCCCTCCGCCTGAGATGATTTCACGAACGGTCTTCAGGTGCTTTCTGGCATCCATGGTTGTTAAGGAATGGATTACGGGTGGCATTCCGCTTAAGACAGTAACCTTTTCAGTTTCACATAGTTCTAAATATTCATCAATGTTGAACTGTTCCATCATGATGTAGTAGGCGGCTGCCCTTAGTGCGGATATTCCCCAGGAAAGGCCCACGTGAGCCATAGGGTATATTCCTAAAAAAACATCATCCTGTTTCAATGTCAAAACATCGCACTCATTGTGTATCGCAGTAAAGTAATTTCCATGAGTTAGCATTGCGCCCTTTGGTTTTCCGGTAGTTCCTGATGTGTACTGCAATTGGCATAAGTCATCCCAATCAGTATTTTCAGCTTCCAGCACTTCGCAGCTTTTAAACTCTGTGATGTTTTCAGGGACATACATTTCAATATCGATTATGCCTTTCGCTTCGTTATCTGTAATCATCAGTTTGGCTTGCGAATCGCTTGCGATGTATTCGAGTTCTGAAGGGGTGAAGACCCTGTTTGTCGGGATGGCTATTGCACCTATCCTCCAAATTGCGAAAAGTGAAAACAGGTATTCTTCGGAATTTTTCAAATAAATTAAAATTCTGTCGCCCTTTTCAATTTCACGTGCTTTTAATTCTCTTCCAATTTCAGAAACTATTGATAAGATTTCATTGGAATTATATTTGTCTCCTGTTGTTGGATTGTATAATACATCTTTATCCAAACGTTTTGAATTCGCATCTAAAAAAGTTGTAATGTTCAACATTAAATTAACTCCCTAACAATAGCTTTTGTAACTTCCATTGTTGATGAATCCCCTCCTAAATCGGGGGTTCTGATTTTGCAGTCAGCAATTACCTTTTCAACAGCCTGTTTGATGTCGTTGGAGATTTCCCATTCTCCCAAGTAATCAAGCATCATTGAAGCGGATAAAATCATAGAACAAGGGTTTGCAATATTCTTTCCGGTAATGTCTGGTGCGGATCCGTGCACAGGTTCGAATAATCCGTTGTGGTCTCCAATGTTTCCGGATGGTGCAAGTCCAAGTCCGCCCACCAAACCTGCGCTTTCATCAGAGAGTATGTCTCCAAATAAATTGCTTGAAACGATAACATCAAAGTTTTGAGGTTGGGTAATAAGATACATTGCCATTGCATCCACATAATAATCTTCAGTAGTGATTTGAGGGTACTGCTGAGCCACTTTGTAAAAGCTTTCTTTAAATACTCCGTCAGTCTTTTTCAACACATTGCTTTTATGGACACATGTCACCTTGTTCTGCCCCCTTTTTATGCATAAATTGAATGCTGCTTTTGAAATTCTTTCTGAGGCCTTCTTTGTGATGTGCCTTTCTGCAATCATCTTATTTTCATCGCCATATTCAACCTGTGAATAGAGCCCTTCTGTATTTTCCCTAACTATTGTGAAGTTAATGTCATCACGGATACAGTCCACGCCTTTATAAGATTTTATGGGTCTTATGTTTGCATAAACGTTAAGCTCCTTTCTTAAATTGATAATCGGGCTAGGTTCACCGGGTGTTGATGTGGATGCTCCAAATAATACTGCATCGCTTTTATTAGCTATTTTTATTGTTTCTTCTGGTAATGTTGTTCCGTTTTTGTTAAAACACTCGAAACCGGCTTCCCCATATTCAAAACTAAATTCCAAATCAAGATTGTCAAGCAGATATTCGCATGATTCCATTACTTCTTTTCCTATTCCGTCTCCACTTATAATTGCAATGTTATACATTATTCTCCCTTTGAATACAATATTTGTTCGTATATTAATAATATTGATTTTATGCTATTTAAGTTAATTTTAAATTTTGTTCGTATACTATCGAAATACTTTTATATAACCAAAGTTATAATTATATATTAATTACATAAATTAAGATAGATTTCCTTATTGAATTTGTGAGGGATTAAAAATGGAAAGAAGTATCGATGAATTAATTGAGTTATTGAATGACAAAGATGACTTCGTTGTTGAAGATGTCATGGGCGAATTAGAATTAAGAAAAGAAGAATCCTTAGATCCGTTAATTGATGCATTATCTCATAGGAAAAAAGGTGTAAGATTACATGCAGCTACTCTTTTAGGTGCAATAGGTGACCCAAAAGCTATTCCTGCTTTAATTGATACTTTAAAAGACAACAATAAGTTAGTTAGAAGAGAAGCATCAACCGCTTTATCCCGTATGGGTCAACCTGCTCTAGATCCTTTAATTGAAACTTTAGCTGATGAAGACTGGAGAGTAAGAGGGGCAGCAGCTTGGGCTCTTGGAAACATCGGTGATGAAAAAGCTATCCCTGAACTTGAAAAACTGCTTGACGATGAAAGCGGTTTTGTAAGACAAGGTGCACAAAGTGCAATAGCTTCCATTAAGAAATAGATTCTATTTCTTTTCATTTCTTTTTTTTTAATAAATTTTTTTAATCATTTAAAACAATATTTAATCATGGGATTAAAAAAGTACAACAGGTATATAATATATTTTCTTTCTTTGTTTATCATATCCTTAGGAGCTTCATTATCCATCAAAGCTAATTTGGGAACTTCTCCGTTAATCTGTCTGCCTTATGTCTGCAGTCTGATTACCAAATTCAGCGTTGGAGAAGTGATGTTTGCATTTACTCTCATTTTCATTTTTATCCAGGTCGCTCTTTTAAGGGGTGATTTTGAAAAAAGGCAATACCTGCAGCTGGTTGTCGGAACAATATTTTCTGTTTTTGTTGATTTTTCACTGATTCTTGTCGGTTTCATAAATCCTGTCGGATATGTTAATCAGATGATTCTGTTGCTTGTTAGCTGTGTGGTCGTTGCTTTCGGTGTTTTGCTTGAGATTCAAACGGAAATCGTTTATCTTCCCGCCGATGGTGTTATTGTAGCAATCTCAAAAGTGTTAAAAAAGGAGTTTTCCACCGTAAAGCCATTCGTTGACACTTCAATGGTTATTATCGCAGCAGTCTTGTCAGTAGTATTTTTAGGATATCTTGCTGGAGTCCGTGAAGGTACAGTAATTTCTGCCCTGATCATAGGACCTATTGTCAGGGTTCTTAAGAAATACCTTGATTCATCAGTTGCAAGATTGATAGAATAGAAACTTCTATTTCAATACAATTGTTTCATCAATCATTTCAATCAGCAGCTTGTTTATCGGATTTCTGAATGACAATGGATGTTCTTTAGGATATTCAGCGCCAAAAGGAATAACTCTGAAAATGGACATGCACTGGTCGGTTGATCTAAGTGCAAAATAAGCCTTGTATTCCCCGTCAATTATGTTCACGATGAGTCCGACATCTTCCGTTCGCTCATGGCCTGATATTCCTTCTTCGGCATATATCCTGAATTTCTTAATGCCGCTTGCAGCAATCAGGCAGTATTCAATCAGATAGTCATATTCATCGTCATCCAAATCATAATCGTCATATTCGATTATTTCGCTGCATTCCTCATCGGGAATGTTAAAATAAGCGGTGCAGTATCCCAATGAAATATAAATCCCATCAAAGTCAAGGGATTTTGAAATGATGTCATAATACAGATTGTCCAGGGGTATTGATTTGTATCTGTCTCCCAATATTTCAGGAACCGTATGGGTTATGCCCCCATCTTCTATAGCAGTGCAGTAAAAGTGCTTTTCTCCCAAATATCCTGCGGTTGCAGCTTTTTCAATTGTCTCTTTAATGTCAATGTTGTCGGCATTTTCCAATCTTTCAGCTATTTTTAAAGCTTCCTCATCGCTTATCATTATCCTACCCTACTTAAATGTTCGAATATTTCGTCAATCCTGTCTGCTGTCTTAAAGAGTTCCTCCTGTTTATACAGGAATCCCTTTTCATCCATTTCATCAATCATTTCAATCATCTTATCATAAAAGCCGGCAATGTTGAAGATGATGATTTCGGAGTCAATCTGCTTGAGCTTTTTGAGTGTGACAATTTCAAAGAATTCATCAAGCGTGCCGATTCCTCCGGGGGATATGATGAACGCATCGGAATTTTCTTCAAACTTCTTCTTTCGCTCATCCATTGTATCCACATAGATGAATTCGCTGCAGTTTTCGCACAGCGGTTCAAAGTCATTAATCCATTCTGGAGCTATTCCAAGAGATTCTCCACCATTGTCATGAACGCCACGGGCACATGCTCCCATCATTCCGGTGTCTCCTCCACCAAAAACAAGTTTATGGCCTTTTTTAGCAATTTCACAGCCTAATTTGTATGCTTCATCAGTATAGATTTTATCTATTTTTCTGCTTCCTGATCCATATAAACAGATGTTCATGTAATCACTCTATATGTCGGGTGTCTGCTCTGCAAGGCATAAATGACAGATTGCATTAACGTTGTCCTTCTGATTATCTTTGACAGGACAGAAGAACTCTCCGTTTCTTTCTTCAACTTTCAAACTTCCCGGAAATTCGCTTCCAACAGGATGAATAGGTTCCTCTAAAATGAAAGTGGTGTATAATGAGGTTATCACATAAATCAATGGGAATTTGTCATCTTTAGAGTCATTCATTCTTTCATTTTCGAATGTTCTCTCAAGAAGGGGGAGTGAATTTATTAAAGCCGCTTTATCAATAGTTGAATGGTGTTCGTAGTCTTCTTTTTCAAGTACTTCCTTCATTCTCATGATAAAGTGTTTGATATAGATTTCCAGGTATTTTTCACGGTATTGGGCATGAATGTATTCCCCATCTTTTCTCATATATGCTGAAGCCAACATCAAATCATACACTGAAATGGTGGCGGCATATCTTTTAAGCATATCCATAATATCCTTTTTGGTGATATTTTCGTTGAGGGATAATCTTTTTAGTTCAACTAATATGCACTTGCTTTCCATGATTTTATTATAAAATTCAATAAATAAATACTTTTAATATAAAATCCAAATTAATATTCAGGTTGATTTATATGGAAGAGGAATTCATGGAAATTTCAAAAGAGGATATCGTAAATGTTGAAAACGCATTGAAAGTCAATGCAGATTATAAATTAAATAACACTAAATTTAATCTCAATACATTCGAAAAAGGACAGGACGTCGTTTTAATCCAATATGTTGCAAATGTTGAAAATGAGCTTGTTTTCCATACAAAAGAAGAGAACGGCAAATATTACATCTCAGAGACTTTCGGCTTATTTTTGGACAATATCATAAACGGCAACGTTTCAAGGGATGTGTTCCAGTCTGTTTTCAGATATTTCCATGATGTTATTGATGATGAGGAAAACGATTTTGAAGATGAAAAAGCCGAATTGATTAATTTCATGCTTCTGACAGAAGAATATGAAGAGGAAACCCTCAATGTTGATTTGGATCCGGCTAAAATTCGCCAGGATTATAAGGATGACTATGAAAGGATATACTCTGACGATTCATTAAACAGGGTTCAGAAAAGCCTTGCTCTTAAGGAATTGTTTCACATGTCAATTTGTCAGGTTGTCAATGACATTGAACTGTTCTTCACACGACCATTCGATTTGACTCCCGAAGAGAATGCGGAAAAAAACAGGCAGGAACAGAAAGCCCTGGAAAATGAAGTGCAATTATCATAAATATTTAAGTAATATTATTTGAATAGATATTATTATAAAAAGCAAATTCAACTGATTATATGATTACTATTACTAAAAACGAAGAAGTTGTTCTGGACCAGATTAGAATATTCAATATAGAATATCCCGAAGGCATTCCAATCAGTGTACTGAGAAAGGAATTGGGATTTCATGAATATGATTTAGTTCAGATTCTGGAAGAGCTTCAGGAAAAGGATTTAATCAACTTCAAGGATAACAAGGCCAGTTTGTCCGACAGTGAAAAGCAGATTAACACTGTTGATTCCAGGAAAGATTTGCAAAAATTGGAATTGAACATGAAGGAAGCGGAATCATATAAGTTAATTCAGGAGCTTGTCGATGACAAGAATCTCGTATCCAAATATACTTTGGAGGGTCACTTGCTTTACGGCGATTTAAAACTCACTAATTTTAGGATGTATCACATCATATTGTCCCTTCAAAATAAAGGGCTTCTAAAATCCATCGAAAAGGAAGACGGCGAATATTACCTTCTTATTGAATAATATTTTTTACATTCTTTTTAATATTTGAGTATTATTATTTTCTAATTTAATCATAATATTTATATAACATTAAAAATTAAAATTATAAATAATAATTGAGATTGATGTGTATTAATATGATGAGAATAAGTATGTCTTTACCTAAAAAATTATTGGCTGATTTTGATGAAGTTTTAAGAGAAAGAGGATACCAATCTCGTTCAAAAGGAATTCGTGATGCTCTTCAAGATTATATTGTAAGATACCAATGGATGAACTCAATGGAAGGGGAAAGAATAGGTATTGTAACTATTATTTATGACCACCATTACACCGGAGTCATGGAAAATCTTGCAGAAATCCAACACAGTTTCAGAAATGAAATCAACACAAGCATGCATATACACATGACTGATAAATACTGTATGGAAATTGTTGTAGTAAACGGAGACATTGCTGAAATCCGTGATTTAACTGAAAGAATAATGAGATTAAAAGGTGTTGAGCACGTAAAACTTACAAGTACTGCAAATGGAGAGGACTTTAAAGAGCCTGGCCATTCACACGACCACCCACACACTCATTAAACTCTCTTTTTTTCATTTTTTTTATCATGAAATTTAAGACAACGCCATACCATTCAGATTTACTTAAGGATATTGATAGGCTATCTGCTTTTTATGAAGCTATTGACGAATATGGGGGAAATACCAGTTTAGCTTATGATTTAGGCTGCGGCAGTGGCGTTCTGTCCTATTTTTTAAGCGACAAATTCGATGAGATAATCTCCATCGAAATGGACAGGAAAACATTCGCATGTGCAGAGGATAACTTATCCCCTTTTGAAAATATTGAAGTTGTAAACAGCGATGTTCTTGAATATGATTTCACAAAAAAGGCGGATTTGATAGTCTGTGAAATGTTGGACACCGCCCTGATTGATGAAGAAGAAGTTCCTGTTTTAAATCATGCTCGGAAGTTCCTGAAGCCTGACGGCAAGATCATACCTCAGGGAATTATCAACACGGCAGAGCTGGTGAGCATGGAAAGGCATCATGTTCACTGGGATGAGGGAGTGAATTATGACGTTCTCTCAAGGCCTTCAGTTTATTCGGAATTTAACTTTTTAGATGAAATCAACCCAAACGTTGAAATGGACCTGTCCCTTAAAGCCGATTGCAGCGGACTGCTGAACGGCTTGAAGATAACAACATTCACAAAACTCAATGATAATCTGATAGTGGGTCCCTTACCTATGCTGAACCCACCGTTACTAATCCCATTAAAGGAAAAGGAAATAAAGGTAAATGATTTAATAAATGTTAAACTAAAATATATTATGGGAAATGGGATTGAAAGTATTCAAACCCGATATTATTAAGGTGATAGATTGTCCTTTGAAGTCCAGTTGGGAGATTTTTTAAACAATTTTGAAAAATTGATTATTTTAGGGGTTGGCAACGAACTAAAAAGCGATGACGGCGTCGGACCTTTCATAGTTAAACAGATGATGAAAGAGGATATTGAAAGCGACAGTTTCATGCTTATTGATGCTGGAACAGTTCCTGAAAACTTCACTGGCAAAATCAGAAAGGAAAACCCGACACATGTGGTGATAGTTGATGCATGCCTGATGGGTTTGAATCCAGGTGATATGAAAATTGTGGATAAGGACGATTTCGTCAATATTGGCATTTCAACCCATTCGATGTCCTTGGCGTATTTTGTCAAATATCTTGAAAGAGATACGGATTTCAGGATAATCTTTGTTGGAATAGAACCTGAAACAATGGATTGGGGTGCAAAGCCCACTTCAAAAGTTGAAAAAACCGCTTATGAATTTATAGAAATTTTAAAAGGAATGATATTATGAAAGTTTTATTTATTGGGTCAAGATTATATGATGATATTGATTGGTATGTTAAAAGTAAAGGAATAGAAAGTGTTTTAACTGAATCTAATGAGAATGCCATTAATTTAGATTTGCCTGATCAAGTTTTCATTGTTCCTCGTGGAATGGAAGGCCCGAAACAGGTTGCATTAATGCAAAATGTCGATGCTATCGTTCCGTTAATTGGAATTGACCCTCCATTGTTGGATGTGGCTCATATGAAAGAGGAAGTTGAAAAAGAATACGACATTCCTGTAATCGCGGCTGATGTTCATGCCGTTGAAATAACATCCGATAAAAGCAAAACCAAACAATTTTTCACAGAAATTGGGGTGGAAACATCAGAGTTTCAGATTTTAAAGAGTCCTGATGAGCTCAAATTAGATTTTCCTGTAGTATTAAAACAATCTGAAGGTCAAGGCGGTAAAGATATCAGAATAGCCAAATCCATGGATGATGTTTTAGAATATTTCAATGATTTTGATGAGGCATTGTGTGAAAAATTCATCCAGGGGCATGAAGTATCCATTGAGGTGCTGGGATTTAATGGACAGTACGTTGCTTTGCCTCCAGTATGCAAAAGCGAAACCAGTCTTGAAGGAACCCATCCATTAAATAAGATTAAAACAGGACCTTGTATGGTTGAAGGCTTGGATAATAATTATACCCAATACGTTGCCTCCAAAATTGCAAGAAACCTTAATTCCGACGGAATATTCGAATTCGACTTTATCTTTTCAACTGAGGAAAAAAAGTTATATGCCCTTGAAGTCAATACAAGACCTAACGGCACAAGATATCTGACCAGCGCAACATGCGGCATTAACACTTTATACGAGTTGGTTAACATGGCGATCGGCGAATTTTCATTGGAGGATATTTCCAGAAAATTGGAATATCATTATGCAACCGAGATTCCAATTGGAAATTATGAAGGTCCTCAACCTAACGAGCCTTTAAAGTCATTTGAACATAATGATTTCGTTGTTCACGGTCCTGAAGGCTTTCAAAGAATTACAATTAGGGCAGATTCAAAAAGTGAGCTTGAAAACAGAATAAATGAGTTAATCTAATTTAAGCACATTTTTTTAGGGTTCTCCCTTTTATTTTAATTTTTAAACTACTTTTTTTTATAGATTCTAGATTTATTCAATTCATAACATTAATTTGTTGAATATTATCAAAATCAAGGAATTGAAAATTCGCTTATAACTTATAATTAACATTATATAGTATTAAAAATAAATTATTTATTAGTTTAAAAGGTTGAATGTGTGGTAAAATGATTAGTAATGATTTGTTAATTCTTTTTTTAATAACATTTTTCGCAACGGTGATTTTCACTTGGTATGTTAAAAGAATTCTTAATCAAGCAAAAATTGCGGATAGTCCAATAGTTAGTGAACATAGGCATAAAAAAGGCACCCCTACAATGGGTGGAATAGCATTTTTATTTACAATTTCATTAATTATAGCCATTTATTATCAAAACACTCCAATTTTAATCTTATCATACATCATGCTTGCAGGAGGAATTGTAGGTATGGTCGATGATTTGATGGGTTTGAAAATTAAGGAGATACAAAAGATAGTTGTCAATGTATCTGATGAAGTGATTCCATTTGGAAGACTTAATGTTGAACCTAATGAGGAAGTAAGGGTAGCCACTCCCGAAGCAAAAAAAGAAGTTGATGCATTGGTCAGGGAAGGCAAATTTGAAGTGGTTGGCGAAGTGCCTATTAAGACAGAACCTAAAGAGCTTGAAAAGATGGTCTGTCAAATCGTGTTAGGATTGTTCTTAGGATTAACTGGCGCAGTAACCACTATCGGAGGTTTTAATTTAGGAATTTTAACTATTCCTATCGTTATCATTGCTGTTTTAGGATGTATCAATTCCGTTAATCTTATTGATGGTATGGATGGTCTTGCCGCAGGTATTGTTGCAATCGCTTCCATTGCATGCTGTGTTTATGGCTATTTATTTGGGCCATTTACAATTATCCCACCATTCCTGATTCTTGCAGCCATATGTTTAGGGTTTTTAATATTCAATAAACATCCCGCTTCAATCTTTATGGGAGATACCGGATCTTTTGTATTGGGTACAGGTTATGCAGCGGCAGTGCTGTTATGCGACATTCCATATTTCGGAGTTCTTGCATTAGGAGTTCCTATCTTTTCAGTAATTGTTAGCTTGCTTCACAGAGCACATATCATTAAGTTACCTGTTGAACCTTTACACCACACCTTAAATCATTATGGTATGTCTGAGACAAAAATTGTATTTAGTTATTGGGGAATTACAGCATTATTATGCATTATAGGCATTCTTGCCAAAATGTACATTTTCTAATTAAATTTCTTTGGGTGAAAATATGGAAATTCAAGATTTGGCTAATGATATTAAAGGAAAACTTGTAGGTAATGATGACTTTTTTTCAATTGACGGATTCACTGGGAAATTTACCTTTTTAAATGATGCGCATACCGGCGATATTGTTATCAGGCACTGGATCAACAGTAAGGGTGTTGAAATTGCATTCCAAAAGAATATTGCTTGTCTGATTACTCAAACTCCAAAGGATGGGGCTATTGAAATGGCTGAAAAGCTTAACTTCCCGTTAATCATTACAGATAAGATTGAACTTGCAAATGCATATGCGCTTTCACATACAATAGGCAAATATTCACCTGATTCAACAAATGTTGTTATTACAGGAACCAACGGCAAATCAACAACTTCACATTTAATTTATCATATTTTGGATAATGCGGGATATCATGCATTGACAAATACCGACAGCGAATCAGAATTCAATACACTGATTGATCCGATGGTTTCCAAATTGATTTATGATGAAATATCTGCAAAAGGAGATTTGGACTTCCTTGTAATTGAAGTGTCTGAAGTTCAGGGATGGCTTGGAAAACTCATGAAAAAGCATGCGGCACTGATGACTGATGCCGTCAATCCGAAAGTAGGTGTAATAACCAACATTGCAATGGATCATATTGGTCTTGTAAACTCTATTGAAGAGGTATTTGATGAAATAAAAGAAGTTCCACATGCTATTGCTGGTGGAATCTGCGTATTGAATCATGATGATAATCTTGTAATGAAATTAAAGGCTCAAAATCCTTTTTATACCTCAATGTCTGAATTGGATGAGGAAAATGCTGTTTTCTTCAATGGCGATTCAATTGTCTACGGTGGCGAAAGTATTTTGTCAATTGATGATTTGCCATTCAGGGGCAGTCACTTTATTCAAAATATCTTATCAGCTATCGGAGCATGCATTTCATTGGGAATAGACCTGGATGATATAGTGAAGGGTGTTAAATCATATAAGGCGTTGGATAGGCGTTTTTCCAAGTTGAACGAAGAACCTTTGATATATGATGATTTCGCACACAATCCCGATGGGATAAGGTCAACCATTTTGGAAACTCTCAAAGTCCTTCCTCCAAATCAAAAACTGCATGTGGCATGTGCCATTAGAGGTTCAAGGGGTGTTGAAATCAACAAGCTAAATGTCGAAGCGCTTGTTGACGCAATGACCGACGACGTTGAATTAAGTTTAACATCAAGCAAGGATGTCGTAAACGACTTGAACCATGTGGAGGACGATGAAAGGGATATCTTCTTTGATACATTAAACAGCAACGGTATCGAATTCACCCACTACGACAATTTGAGGGACTGCCTTGATGAAGTTTACAGAAAAGCTGATAAAAAGGATATTATCCTATTAATTGGTGCCCAGGGAATGGATCCTGCGGAGTCTATTTTAAGAGACATAATATAAATTTAAATATTATATTAATTTAATATAATAAATGTATAATTTATTCTTTTTTTAAGAATATTAATGCTAAGAGGATGAAACATGTTTATAAAGATTAGGAGAGACACATTAATAATTTTATTATTAGCGTTTATTTTGATTCTTTGTGGTCGTTTAATTACTTATGTTGCTTTTGCTTCCTCAAATGATATTAATGATGGAATCCCTATTTCTGGTATTATCGTCAAAGGTAATGATATTGTTCCTATCGAAACAATCAGAGCAAATGTTATGCAAGCCGGTTTTAGGGATGGTAGTGTAATCTACGGGGATATCTTAAAAACTTCCAAAAGGGAAGTTTCGCTGCAAGATGCGATTTTGACGGCTCAAGAATTTGCAACACGGTCGACTGTTCCAGGTACATCTGTAGAACCTATTGTGGCAGCCGATGTTCAAATTGATAAAAATACTGGTGTTGTTACAGTAACAGTTATAGAGGACTTTTCTTCGGTTGAACTGGAGAATCAAACAAGGAGTACTGGTAGTTATGAAGAGTAACAAGTTAAAAATTTTACTTATTTCTCTTGTAATATTACTTTTAACAATGAGCAGTGTAGCTGCTACCTGTAACATTATTGTTATTACTGATCCGAGTGGACAGGACCCTAACGGTGCTGCAGCTGGAAGTATGTCTTTTGCGGAGAATATGTTCCAGTCAACTTTTTTACTTTCCAGAAACAACCACTTCACAGTTCTTTCCGGGGGTACCGGTAGTTCCGACACCAGGTTGGATTCTATTGTTGATGCTGTTGCCAGCTTGGAGAAAAATCAGTCTGCGGCTTCAGCCGCTTCTATCGCTTCAGCATATAAGGGAGCTCGTCTTATGGTTGGAGGTCCTAATATAGGTGCTGCCGTTGGAGGTTCTTTCAATGCTTATGTAATCACTGTTGACAGCGCAAGTAATGAAATCAAAGTTACTCCATATACCAGTGGCGTAGCTTCTTTGCAGCCGGGTCAGAAAGGAGCTATTATTCACTTGAGGAATACTAATGGAAATCCTTTATATGGTACTGCTGATGCAGTAAGAAAGGAAACTGCAATGAATATCGGTAAGATGATTAGGGACGGTTATCCTGCAACCACCATTGTCTCAGAAGCTATGGGAGAAGTAGCCAGAGACTCCGGAGAAAAATATGGTGGTGGTGGAGTAAATCTCATATCAGGCATTTCAACCTCAGACATGTTTACACCAAAAGACATGAATACGACAGGTTATCCGATGGATGAGGAGTATTCTAAAGTTTGTGACGATTGTGGTTGGGCTATGGGTTATCCTGCAGCGGAAGCTCATGACAGATGTCCTGTTTGTGGTGCAGAAATCAGAACAGTCTACGCTTATGAAGCTTTAGGTAATGCATTGACTGTAAGTTCAGATGCTGTGAGTGTTTCAGTATACGGTAGTGACCGGCCGGGTCTGGAGGCTACAACTAAAGAGATTGTTGAGGCATCTGTTGCAAAATACGGTTATGATGCATCTGCAATTGCCGGATCTATCAATAGAGGTATTAATAATGGTTTGTTAATGGGTGTTGACCATGTTGAACCTAAAGACCTTAATGTAAAACAAGGTTCTAAGGCTGTTGGTGTTTATTATAAAGCACTTCCAGGTGAAAGGTCTTCTCCTGCTTGGGACTTGCCAATTGATGGAAATATCCTCAATATATTGGGAAGTGTACAGACTGTTGTTGGTATAATCTTAATCCTTCTGGTTGTATTCAGAAGCAGATTACTCAAATCTTTCCAAAAACGGTGATTTTCACCTCTTTCTTTTTTTTATAGGTGGTTTTTATGGCATTAATTTTAGTTAGAGGCGAAAACAATACTAAATTACTCAGTGCAATAGCAGATATTGAAAAGCACGGTAATCTGAATTTAATAACCAAGCCAAAGGTAATCGATTCCAATTTTGCCGATTCTCTGGTTGAAAATATCTTGAATTCTGAGCTTAAGACAAAATCCAATGTTGCCACTGCATTTTTTGTAAAAGAAGATGCTACATTAAGCATTATGCAAATAAAAAAAATTCATCCTCCGGCTCATGTCGTTGTCGTCAGCGATGAATATGAAGGTTATGAAAAATTGTATCGCATGCTTGACAGCTCAAAGGAATTTTCAGGATTCCATTTCAATAAGGCGAAAAATGAAGGGATGATAGACTATAAGATAGATGCGGAAAACAGACGCATTAAAAATGATAAAATAAATAGCTATATGAGATAATATTATTAAAATTGTAATGACTATATGGAATATTAGTTTTCAAACGCTCTCTCACCGAATACCAAAATATATGAGAAGTGATAAAAATGAAAAACATGAACACCGAGTCATTACTACAAACTTATTTTTTAGAAAAAAACAGTTCCGCAAACACTCAAAGAATCTACAAAAAAGTAGTAAGCCTGTTCGAAGAACACACACAAAAAACCTTAACCGAAATAATAAACATAGCGGAAGCCGAAGAACAAAAAGTAAAATGGCAAAAATCCACATTATACCACTGCTTAATTAGTTTTAGGAAACACTTATACGAAAGATTCCAACCTTCAACCGCAAAAATGTACTTCACAGTAATAAAAGCAATCATCAAACACTTCGACATAAACATACTACCACTAAAAGGATTCAGCACAACAAAATATCAGAAAGTCGAACTAACACCTGAAGACATCATCACACAGGAAGAACTCAAACTATGCGTTGAAGTCAAAAACCCATTAGTAAAAGCATCATCAATCACAATGGCCCAAATGGGATTTGCACTAATAGATCTACTGAACCTAACAATCATGGATTATTACAACAGCACCAGCGAATACCATTCCAATCCAAGGAATGTTAATGAAATGATTCATGAGTTAAATCAAGCTGAAGATGTTGTACCTATTTTTAAGAAATTGACTAGGCAGAAAACTGGAAGGCAATATGATGCAATAGGAAGCCCTGAAGTTGTCAAAGCAATTAACAACTACTTACTGTATCGTGAGAAAAAGGAAAAAGAAAGCATTGAAAGATACAATAAAAAACATCCTGCCAATCCTAAAATTTATCCTGGTCTACAGTTAACAGATCCATTATTCAAAACCAATCATGGAAGTCTTGAAAGAATGTTTCGTGAGGTTAATGATGCTGTGGGTTTGGGTAAAGCTGGTAATTATGTTAAGTTTTCTCCGCATATGATGCGTAGGTTTCATGCTACTCAGTTGCATGAGGCTGGTATGAGTGAGCATAAGATTAATTTGTTGCAGGGTCGTAAGCCTCAGGAGGTTATTCATAAGTCTTATCTTCGTGTGAGGTTGGATGTTTTGCGTGATGAGTATATACAGTGTTTGCCTTTTTTATTGGTTGATGATGTTAATCGTGTTAAATCGGAGTTAGACTTGATTAAAGATGAGAATGTTAGTCTTAGGGAGGAGAATTTTAAGTATAAGTCTATGTTTGATGAGATTGATTCTAGGTTGCAGAAGTTGGAGGGTAGGCGTAGTAGTGGTTTTGATGTTGATGAGTTTGATGATGTGATTTGAGTGATTTTCTTTTTGTACATTTCACTAATTTTTTATTGTTTTTTCTTGAAGATGACCCATGTGTTTTTGCGATTTTCGCTGTACATTAGTGTATTGTTATTGTTAATTAGTTGAACATTGTTTAAAATAATTAAAAGAAAAGGTTTAAATATACAATTGGATAAATATTTCATCAACCACTCAAAAAAAATACCGGAGGGGAAAATAATCACCATGAAAATAAAATAATTGAAGTTTATACACAAAATAAGTACAATGGTTAAAAAACTGTATAGAGTAAGGGCTCAAACAAAGCTGCAACTTCTCACCCTTACTGGCTACATAAAAAATAGATCACCAACGAGATGAGTAAATTTTAGTAACCAATTACTAATTTTATACCAAATATTATTTAATATTTACTAAAATGGCGAAGCAATATTCTAATTTAAAATTAAAATTGCATTCAAATGGTAATGGTCATTATTTAAGGTTTTTTTTAAATAATGATGATGGTTATTATTTTTTTCTTACAGTTACTTGTTCTTCTTTGGTATCTATAATCCATTCAATTGTATCTCCTTTGTGTAACTCTAAAAAATCTCTCACAAATGCGGGAACAGTTGTTGTTAAGGAACCAGATACGGATTGTAGTTTTGTTTCATATTTCAACTTCATACCTCCAATTATATAGCTCAATATATTTATAAATTAATATTTGTAATGGGAAGTATATATAATTATCCATAGGGAAACCTTTATATACTAAGTTATCCTATTATTATTTAAGAAGACATTTTTTCGAGCTGCAACTCGAATATTGTTCTTTTTAAAAATCCAACGAGATGGTAAAAAATGAATGAATTTGCCCGTATGTTGGCTAATTTTAATAAATTACCAACAGAAAAAAAGGAAAACTTCTTTAAACACTACAAAACACTTAAAGAAGAATACAAAGTAATACGAGAAGAGAACACTATCCTCAAAGAAGGATTAAACACAGTCAGAGGAGGTGCATCCGAATGAACCTCACTGATTACCCATCATTTTTCGATGAACTACCAAGTCAACCAGTCAGCTGCTACAACTGCAACAATGACTGCCCTGGAATACTACTCGACATGATCAAACACAAAGAAGCACAACAAGTAACTCCAGAAACTATTTTTAATATGCAATTCCTAATTGGTGAAAAACTCGCTGACCGAGGATACGGTGCAGTAAACCTCGCATATGAACAAATAGACGGAGAATACCAACACGTACTTCAATTAGAGTACACTGTTGTTAACAGATTTGTTGAAAACATGACCAGACTAGGATACACATGCAGAATACTACCTGCACATAAACCTAGATACAAATTCGTAACCTTTGAAGGATACACACCAATGGATTTATTAAATGTGTACCATCACTTAGAGGTGATAGTATGAAAACATTACTATCATTATTAGGTTTCGGCGTAACCAATGTTGCACCTGTTTATGATCTTCACAAAAAAGAGAAACCTAGTATGAAAGAGAAACTCAACAGTTTTGTTGAAAGAAACTTTGGTATCATAGCATTAATCACATTGATTGTAATGTTATTCCTGTTTATTGCTGTATGTTTCTTTATTTGTGGCGTATCTGCTGTTGAATCTGGTACTGTGTACAATCATTTCCAAGAGGTGATATAAAATGGAATCTCATACTGGTTTAATGTTAACTCCTGACCATGCTCAAGTTAAAGTTGATGATGTTCCTAATGTTGAAATTGCAAAAAAACAATGGGCAGCATATCAGGAATTATGCAGAGGCATTCTCGATGATAGTGATTATCAAAAAATCACTGTCAAACAAAGAGATGAAAACGGCCAATTTGTTCGTGTTGAAAGGGAATTCAAAAAGAAATCTGCTTGGCAAAAATTAGGTCGAGCATTTAATGTGGATACTCACATTATTGTTCATGAGTTCCAAAGGTCGAAAAATGGTAGAATTACTGAAGCTTATTACTGTGTACGTGCATCATTACCTAATGGCCGTAGTGTTGAATCTGATGCATTATGCAGTAGGGCTGAAAAAGGTAAAAGCAATGTTAGTGATCATACAATTATTGCTACTGCAAAAACACGTGCAACCAATAGGGCCATATCTGAGTTAGTTGGTGCAGGTGAGGTTAGTAGTGAAGAGATGAGTGCTGAATATAAAGTAAGTGACGACCCTGACCATCATTACATCAACAATAACTCAACATTTAAAGGGTCAGTTTCTAATCCGGTAGGAAACTCTATTGGAAACTCTATACCTGCAGGACCTCCTAAAATAGAAGTTCCTACAATTGACATTGAAAAGGATTCTTTTGTAACTGCAGCTGAAATTGAGGAACCAAAACCTGAAGATGATCCAGTTAGAAACACTTGTCAGGAAATCAAAAACATGCTTGATGAAGAAGGAATTCCTGTAACAAAAATGAGTATGCGTATAAAAGTTGTTCAATTAATCAAGAAGGAGCTTCTTCCTGAAGAAAACAAGCCTGTTTTGTTTGATTTTATTGAGAAACATTGTCCAGAGGAGTTGGAATAATGAACTCCTCCATTTTTATTCTTTACGGTGATGATGAGAAGATTATGTTTGAAGTGCCTTCAAGTAGTAATCCTGAAGAAAAGTACCGTGTTACATGGGATTTTGATAATGGTTGGTTATGTGATTGTCCAGGATGCTTAAAAGGGGGTCATCTTTGTAAACATATACTCGCTTGTGAAAGGTATATGAAGATGATGAATATGGCTTTGCTTGATGATCCAACTGTTTTTGTAGGTGGTGTCATTGGGTAAACAAAGGATTCAATTAACTTTGGATTGTGATATTATTTCTGCCGCTAAAGATAAGTATCCTAGTGTATCTAATAGGGTTAATGAGTTATTGGCTATGGATATGTATGGTTCTGATGAAAAGGATGAGCTTGTTAATAGATTGCATGAGTTGAAACTTGAAGAAAAATCGATAACTAAACGGATTTGTGAACTTGAACAGGAAGAGGTTAGAATTAAGGAAACTGGTTCTAATATTCAAGAGATTATGAATTGGATTGTTGGTATTTATTCCAGGAATGGTGTTGTTGGTTTGAATAAAGTTGAAGAGGAATGCAAGCGTAAACATGTTTCTTTTGATGAAATTAAGCAGATTTTGGATGATGAGGGGATTGCTTATGTTAATTTTACATAAGAAATTAAACTATTTCAAGTGTAAATTCGAGAGTACCCTGAAGGCCATGTGTATTAGTGTGTATATGCGCATTAATACACATTCATCTCAAGATATTTTTTCAAGAGGGAAATTTTTTTTATTTTATTTTATTTATTTTAGAAAATCAATCAATCAATGATAGAATATAACAATGTTATTAAAGAGGTAAAATCATGATAAAAGCAATAAGCGAACTCGAAAAATACCACAATCGCATGACCACAGTAATAAACGAACTAAAAATATTAGAAGACGGAGTAGATGCAAATTACAGTGACATAGTAACAGACTACCACTGGCTAGTAACCATACTCGAACAACGCAGAGAAACACTACAAAAAAGAGGCAGACACCTATGATACTCGAACAATTAAGCTTCCTCATAGGATTAATAACAGGATGTTTCATCTGTTTAATCCTTTTCTTCATCATCTTCAGGGAAGATTTCAAATCACAAAAAGAATTTGATGAACGCCAAAAAAAATACAAAAGGATGATCTAAAAATGAGCGATGATGGAATAACAATAATAACCCAAACCACTGCTGAACGCCGACAGGAAACAATTGATCTATTCAATCAAATAAGACCATACCTGGACAAAAATTACACGTATAGTCAAGCAATACGAATCGTGAAAAACTTACCCCCGAGGGCAAACAGGTATTGTCAAGCATGGTACCGTGATGTGGTGGCCTACGGTGAAAGTCAAGGATACAAGTATGAGGATTACAGTGGTAAAAGAAAGGTGGAAAATTTATGATTTGTAAATGGTTTAGTCAAGGTTTATGCGTTATATTTGATGTTGAATGTTGTGGTTGTTGTGGGGTGAGAGAATGTTAACAGTAAGTGAATGGTTAGGAAACTTTTCAAAGAATTATAGTGTGCAGCATTTTGATGATATTGAATCAGGAATTTTTGTTGCTAAGGTGAAAGAGGATGTATATTTATTGAAACATGTGGAGGTTAAAAAGTCATAACTATTTTTTCAGTTCCAATGAAGCAACATATTGTTTGTGGAGGAATAAAAAAAAATGGTTCTACAGCTTGTTCATCTCCATTCCAAGTTTTTGTATGGAGTTGAAAAATTTGTGATTAACTCTTAACTCTTAAAAAGGTGGGAATTAGGTAGGAGTTAATCACACTTCAAAATTATAACTAGGTGATTGATAATGAATGGACCAAAAGAAACCGAGGAAATAGCAATTGATTTTCTAATACATGATGTGTTAATTATCAAAGCCGAATCTTTAAGAGATCGTAAAATTTACAAGTATGCTGCTTACCTGGAAAAACAATTAATGAAAATCAAAAACAGGGAAGCAATATTGGATTTAGGAGTGCCATTAAAATGACTGAAATTATAGTTTGCGGATTATCAATGGAGATGAGATTAGCAGAAGAAATGGGATGGGTTGGCAAATGTAGAGGTTGTTTATATTGTGATAATATAACAAATTTCGGATTGGCAACTTGTCAAAAAAAAGGAAAAGTAAATGAGAAGAAGAACTGTGAAGATTGGATTGTAGACCATAGGTGATTTGAATGACTGAAGAATGTGCAAGATGCGGATATCCAATCGAAAAAACAAGCAGATTTGTAATAATTGATGATGAACCATATTGCATGACTTGTTATGAATTAATCACATCATTTAGGGAAGATGATATGAATGACTGAATTACTGATGTTTCCATTAACATTACTTATGAGTATTATTGGAAGTGTTGTATGCACAATTTTACTTTTATTCATTATTGCATATTTATTCAATAAACTGGAAGGTGAGTGAATGACTGAAAAACGATTAATTGTTCGTGATGGGGATTATGCTTGGATTGATACAACTACTGGATATGTAGTTGAAGTTGAAGATGCTTTTGATTTGATTAATCAACTTCATGATGAGAATGAGCAGTTAAAATCTCAATTAAGAAACCTACGAAAATTAGCAAATGAATTATACATGGAGGGAATCGAATGAGAGGCAGATACCGCTACGATACAGGAAGCATCATAGACACAAAAGAACATAAAGTACTAACTGTTAGACAAGCAGTAAACCGATTAAACAAACAAGATGCTTTAATTGAATCAAAAAGAGATACAATTCAGTTCCATGTTGATGGATACAATAAAATAAAACAAACCATCGAAGAAGCTTACAAAACAGAACGAACCGAACTCGGAAAAAGTGTGCTAAAACAATTAGCCGAAAATTTAGAGATACTATGAAACATCAAGAATGGGTACTATCACAATTCAACGTATGTGAAATAAAAGAGGGCAGATTCCATGGATGGATTTGCTTTCGAACACCACTTGCAGATTACCGAATCAGCAGGGAGGATTGGGAATGCATCAAGGAGAAGATCAACAAAGTATAATTGAATATCATTTATGCAGTGAATGTCGAGAAGCTTTGAGTGTACCGACAGATTCTGCTTTCACTAGTTGGGAACTGGTCTGTAAAAGTAAAAGAAAAGAATGCAATCACCGTGGTGGGTTAACAAACTGCCCCCAATTCCAGGAGAAAACCATATAAATAATTATGTTGCTTAAAAAAAATATCAAATACAAAGATGGAACAATACAAACACAATTCTACCTTAGCAAATGCAAGTATTGTGGAAAACTATTTATAAAATTCCAAAACAAAACTTTATATTGTAAAGATGAATGTAAAAACAAAAGCACCCAAGACAACAAAGCAGCATACCAAAGAAAACGCCGAAAACAAATCCGAGAAGGACACCTAATAAGCAACGAAACAGAGAAAATAGGTACAATTCATTTCCCTAAAAAGATTGGTGATTGGATAGAAGAACGAAAAAGAATAAAATACGCAAAAAGAAAAGCAGGGATAATATGATAGATGAAACTAAATATCCAGAATACAGAGAAAAAGTCTATAACTTTATCAATTCAACAATTATTCCAAAATACCCGGAAATCAAATCATGCAAAATGCATGTTTTACCGAAAGAGTTAATTGCTAATGTTGAATTTATATTTAATTTAAATCGTTCAGTATCAGGAGATGAATTATCTCAGTTAAAGTGGAATGTTGAACATGATTTGTATCCTTTTGTAGATTCTTTAAATATTGATGGTCCTTATATGACTAGGGTTATTCTTATTTTTTTATAATTTCATCTATTTTTCCACCTTTTATTATTGAAGGATATTTATTTAAAGGTTAGACTATAATTTAGGTTTTGGGTTGAAAATGAGAGTGAGATGAAAGTTGATCCATTGAAAAATATGAAACACGCTAACACTATGTGTTGGTACTGTAAAAGTACATCTACTCGCTTCGACGAACAACGTGGTGAAATATTCTGTGAAAAATGCGGAACAATAATCCACAGAGTAAACGATGTACTAATGATAATATAGATGGTTGAACTTTATACATAACCTTTTAAGCTTCACCAAAATCATGGTGTGGTTTAAAATGGAACATTTTGTCACGATTGCAATGCTTACTGCCATTTTAAGTGGTTTCTCTTAAAATTTTCATCGATATAATTTCATTTTTTGTACTCCAGAGGATATATTAAAAAAACGGGAATTAAAAATAGGGGATTAATACTAGGATTCTCACAAAAAAAATCAACCCAAACCTACGGATATTATTTTTTTTTCTAAACTTTTAATTAAAGTTCCTTCAAAAAAAATCATTTAGCAAATTTCATTCAAAAAATAAGATAGAGGATACATGAAAAAAAGGAGGAAAAAAACAGGAATAGTTTTATCCTCCTTTTAATCTCTTCTAAAAAAAAGAATAAAGGAATTTTTTTCTTTTGGGAGGGTTTTCATACTTTTTTCATAATAAAATATGCTGGTTACTGGAAATAAAAAAATAGACAAAAAGACTACGGTTTCACGTTTTTGTTTTAATTATACTACATAATCACTTCTTATAATAATAAAAAAAAGGTGGGTTCGACTCCCACTACCAGCAATACACAAAAAAATAAAACTTTTTTACAGGGGGTTAGTTAAAAAAATGACAGACAATTACATAGGAAACATTTCAACAATTGTAAAATACATAAGCATGTTAATTGCAGGATGGTTTATCGGACTACTTGCCAATTATGGATTTAATTTAGGAATAGCAAGTGAAGGTTTAAGCGAACTAATAGGTGCAATAATATTTCTAATACTAGCACATATAGACGCAACACACCCAAACACAATATTCAATCAAGAACCCACAACAGAAACACCCCGATTTGATATTAATGATATTGTTGATGATATAGATCCCGCAAGTGAATACGAAAACACTGGTGACGAAGATGGCTGCTAAAAAATCAGAGTATACCTGTATCAAAGATGAAACAATACAAAACATTAGCAGAAAAACAGCAGAACTCGAAACCCGTGCAAACTACAAAGATGAAAGAATAAACCAGATAATCTCAGACCAAAAAAGAATGGAAGAAAAAATAGACCACATAGCCGAAGCTGTAAACAACTTACAACTACAAAGCTTAAAAGATGACAAAGACATAGACAAAAGAGTCACCAGCCTAGAAAACACAGTGCAGGTCATTAAATGGATAATAACACTACTATTCGGTTCAGGAATCATCTGGCTAATAATCAACTACATCCACTAGAGAAAGAACAATGCAATACTCAGAATTATCAAAACCAACATACAAACTCCAAGAAATGGAAAACCAAAGACATCACTTCTACTTTCAAATAAAAACAGAAGAAAACCTATCATTAAGCCAACTTGAAGAATATTTGAAAGAACAATACGATACCATCATGAGTAAAACATGGGAGACTAATGAGCAATTACGCAAAGAATTAAAAAAATATTTCCATGGTTACGATGTGAGAAAAGCGATGAAAAATTATGATTTTGATAAACAAAGAGTAATCAACCCTAATATTATCCCTATCTCTCAAAGTCAACTTGAAAATATGTCTTCAGAAGGATGTTGGACACTTAGAGAAATTGATAAAATAAATGATGATAATGAAGAGATAAACAGGTCTCTAAGAGGAATACGTTTTGCATATAAAGTAGAACGATTCAAGAGGAAGCAGAAGATTAAAGATAATATCCTTGATAAGATTGAAAAAGAATTAATCAAGGGAAAATTGTCTCAGGTAAATCAAGGCGTGCAAGCTTATGTTGGTTTAGATGAAAATGATGATAAAGACCTAGGCGAATCAGATTCTAATTTTAATATACATCTAGATGCGGATGTTGATGCTACAACTGAGTTTAAGAGTCCTTTAGATGTGAGGATGGAAGAGTTTCAAAAACAAATCCGCGAAGGCATACCCCGTAAACGTTTAGAAGACGAACTGAAAGACAAAGGAATTTTATAATCATGAAAGAGTTCGCTTTTAATATTAAAGAATTCGCAGAATATGCAAGCATGGGAACATGGAAACCCTTCATACACTTAACATTAGTATGCTACTTATTAATGCTTGTTGTTGAAGGAAAAATCTCACGTTTAATGATATTCATGCCTCCAAGACATGGAAAAAGTGAATTAATAAGCTACTATTTTTTAACATGGTTCTTAGGAAATTTCCCAGATAAAAACGTAATACTAACCACTCACAGTGCCAACTTTAGCCGAAAATGGGGTAGAAGAGTAAGAAATCTCCTAGATTTCATTGGTGAACATGCATTTGGAAAACCCATAAAATTAGCTGAAGACAGTCAAGCAGCACATAGCTGGAATATCAAAGACCATTCCGGAGGCCTTGTAACAGCAGGTGTTGGTGGATCTATTCTCGGTGAAGGTGCAGATGGTTTCATTATTGATGATCCAACAAAAGGTTTCAAAAAAGCCAGGTCAAAAACTCATCAAAAAGAACTTAATGACTGGTGGTATACTGAAGCTAAAACCAGATTAAACGCAGGCATTGAAGACGGGTCCAAACCATGGGTAATAGGCATATGGCAAAGACTGAATATCAATGACCTTGCAGGTCAAATATTGTATAAAACTGAAGGGGATAAACGAGTTCCTAACGAACCTCACATGGATTTCAAAGAAGCTATTGAAATCTTAAGAAATGGAGGTAGCATCCCCTATGGGACCTGGGTAATACTAAACCTTCCAGCTATTGCAATGGAAAATGATTCATTAGGTCGGCAAGTAGGTGAACCTTTATGGCCTGAACAAAAACCTTTAGAAGAACTTCAGCAAATCAAAAGAGAAATGGGAAGCTTCAGATTCAATGCAGTATATCAAGGTGAACCAAGAGAACCTGAAGGAAACGTATTCTACCGTAAATGGTTTGCTAAGAGTAAAGTTCCTGACAAGGAAATGGACAAAATGATTGAGAAATTACCTAGTTTACGTTACTGGGATTTAGGTGCAAGTGGTGAGGATGGTGACCCGACAGCTGCTAATCTCTCCTATTGGGATGGAGAATATTTATATTTACGAAAACAATTGAACCGTAAGTTAACCGCTAAAGGTGTGTTAGATTATTTTAAAGATATCTGTATACGTGACGGTTTAAAAACTAGGGTGTTTGTTGAACAGGAACCTGGTGCATCACCTAAAGTGTTAATAAGAACACTTCAACATTTACCAGGACTATCAAGACATATGATTAGACCAGACAATGTTGCTCATGCTGGGGATAAATTAACTAGAAGTTTTGATTTACAGGCATTAGCTGAAAACGGTAAAGTATTAATTGCTGAATCTATTTTTGACATGATTGTTGACGAATTAGTTGAATTCACTGGAGAGGAAGGTGGAATGGATAACATCACAGACACATGCACAGGAGCTGCTAGATACTGGACACGTAACAGGCCTAAAATTAATGTTTAAAAATAATGGAGGATTTTGGAATTATGAAAGCAGAAACATTCATAGTAACTGTAGATAATGAAAAGAATTATAATGTAATAGATGCAATTGAATTAGATAAATATGCTGACAAAGCTCAAGTAGATCCAGTAACGGGAAGTAAGCAGGTGCCAAGTAAGCACTTCATGATTGGTGAACAATTAGTAGAACCAAAGTACGATCCGTATGAATTGGTGCAGTTGCTTGATTTATATAGTTATCATGAGTCCTGTGTGGATGCAGTAGCAACAGATGCAGCTGGTATAAACTACACTTTAGATACACTTGAAGGAATAGACCCTATCGAAGCTCAAAAAGAGAAGTTTAATAAGATATTAAGAGCAAGCAAACCATCGATTAATATTCATCTAAAAAGATGTGCTTATGACCGCAGAGCATTAGGTTATGGTGCTATAGAAATTATCCGTAAAAATACTAGTAAATCTGATATTAGACGATTCAAACATATTCCATCCCACACATTGCGTAGACATACTGATGAGAAAAGAGTGTTGCATACAGCGGATGATGGGACTCGTGTATGGTATGTAATATATGGTAAAAACTATGATGAAGAAGGTCATCTCTGTGATGTTCATGCAGATACAGGAGTATTCTATCCATATAATAGTTTGCCTGAAGAAGAAAGGGCTAATGAATTACTGTGGACTATGGAGTATGCACCAGGAACAAATTATTATGGAAGGCCATTAATTATTGCTGCTTTACCTTCAATTAAAGGAGACCTGTCAGCGGTACAGTACAATGTTAGTTTCTTTGAAAACAATGGACTACCACGTTTCGCAGTAACCGTTACAGGAGATTTTCAAGATTATGATGTTCCAAAAACTATTGAAGATGAACATGGAAACACTATCACTAATCCTGATTATGATGAAAGAAGAACATTACGTTATCAAATAAGTCAACAAATCAAAGAGCTAATCAAACATCCTCATAGTGCTTTATGTATTTCAATTCCAACAATGGGGTCTGACAGTAATGTTGAAGTTAAAATCACACCATTATCAGTGCAAACTGAAGAAGGCCATTTCAGAATGTACCGTAAAGACATTCGTGATGAAGTAATCCATGCTCATAAAGTAGATCCATCAAGGTTAGCTATTTTCGAAACAGGACAATTGAACGGTACTAACAGTGACAACACTAAAGAATCCTATAAATATGGTACAGTAGCTCCCGTTAAATCAGAACTGGAATCAATGATTAACCAAGTAAGAGAAGAGTTAGATGTTACTACTTGGGAGTTTAAAATCGTTGATGTTAATCCAGTTGATTATAGTAAAGACAAAGAATTAGCACAGTTCTTGTTTAGTTGTGCTGCAATGACTCCAATGGATCTAATCAACACTTTCGGTGAAAAATTCGGATTATCACCAGAAAACCCAGATGACCCATATTTAAACAGTTATTATTTGAATAATGTTCCCCTTGAAAAGGTTTGGGAGAATAGTGAGAACAATCCTTATCTTGAAGCTGATAAGATTTTAGGTGATTTAGAGGATAACTTAAGAGGAGAAACTGTTGATGAGTTCTCAATCGAAGAAAGTGAAGAATCAGATACTGGCCTCGAAGATTAGTGTTATTAGAAGCTTGAACAATGAACAAGCGTTAAAGTATGAATTAACACTTTTTTTCCAGAACCTTAAAAAATCTGTACTCAGTGAATTGGAAGAATTTTACTCTGAAGAGTTCATGTTTCAAGCTCATGCTGACTTGATATTGGCCCCTATTTTTGAAGCTCAACAGGAATATTATAATATTCTACGTAAGTTCAATCATAAGGAATACAAGTTTGGACGTAAAACTGGCCGTAGATTAGTTAAACTTGCACGTAAAAAAGCAAAAAAAGGTAGTTTAACTTATGCTGATAAAGCAAGTAAAACGCCCAGCATATTAAATGCAACAATTAAAAAGGATGAGCTATTTGATACTAACCCATGGTCTGAGCAAAAATTATTAAATCAAACTTTCACAGCCAGTGAACGTACAATGAATCGTATAGATTCAGACATTAATAAAATATTAAGTGATGGCTATCGTAACGGAAAAGGAATCAATGTTGTACGAAATGACATCACTAAAAGGTTTGACCAGTTATCCTCATGGGAATCTACAAGGATTGCACGTACAGAAATCCATAACGCCCATAATATGGGAACAATGGATATCTACCAAGAAATGGGAGTTGAATATACTCAATGGATAGCTGCACATGACTCCAGGACAAGAACTTCACACTTGGATGTAGATCGTGAAATCATACCAATGGGAGGAACATATAGCAATGATTTGAGATATCCTGGAGACACATCAGGTCCGCTAAAAGAATGGATTAATTGTAGATGTAGTAATGCTCCTTTTGTTATTCCGGATGGTTATATTGCCCCATCATTTGCACCATTCAAAGAAGAAGATTTAATCCCAACATTAGACTACTGGAACCCTCCACGATTATTAGAAAATGATTATGCACATGAATACTCATTAGCCAATACACCTATTTCTAATGACCCAAAATTCAAAGCATTGAAAACACATGAAGAAATTGCAGATTATTTTGGATATGAATATAGAGAAAAAGGTTTATATTATGAAGAAGCAGGAATGAGAACTTTTGAATTTTATGACCCAAAACATGATACAATACTAAGATTTGCTAAAGATAAGTATAATAAATGTAATTACATTGATTTCACAAATTCTAAGAGTTATAATGAGTTTAATGGATATCGCTTGAAAGACATTTTAAGAATATATGATGAATCTCACCCTAATCTAAAAGTTGGAGTAGATGACATAGAATTTTATAAAGGTTATTCAAATAGTCCACGGGGGTTTGCTGATAATTTTAAAGTTGAAATATTTGATAATGGTCTGAAACGTAGTGGAGGACAACCTTTTGACTGGGTGCTTGATCATGAACTTAGCCATTTATTTGATGATACTTTCTTATCTGGAATTGAAAAAGCAAAGTATAATAAAGTCGCATCAATTCTTGAGAAACATCTAGATGATGCAAAAAAATTAGATAACAAATATCTAAATTCAAAGAACATTGAAGAGCAACTTACTATTTATTCTAGTAAGAATACTTCTGAAGAGTTTGCTGAATTAATGGCTGCAACTTCTAATTTAAAAAGAGGGAATA
The DNA here is from genome assembly GCF_015062985.1 of Methanobrevibacter sp. Lineage (GTDB taxonomy): Archaea > Methanobacteriota > Methanobacteria > Methanobacteriales > Methanobacteriaceae > Methanocatella. The sequence goes on from NZ_SUTI01000003.1 coordinate 112,818, forward strand.
ATTTTAAATTACGTAGTGAAACTAAACTTACTTTACAAGAAGCAAAAGGACCTCATCAGCATAAATTTAAATTTGCTGAAGAGTTATTAGAGCATCCTGAAAAGTTTAAAACTAATTGGAAGGTTAATGCTCAACAAAAAGTGAAAAATCATAGGGAGGATATAGAAAATTTCTACAAGAAAACTAATCCTTCAGGAAAAATAAGAGCCCTCCAGTCCGTAGAAGGTTATGATAAATATGCTTTAACAGAAGCCGAAAATGTAAGATTAAAAGAGTTAACTATTAAAAAAGAAAAAGAAGGTGGATTAAAATTCCATGATAGAATGGAATTTGAAGAACTTGCAGATAGAAAGGAGTTCAATGAACTCAGAAATAAAGTATTACTTGAAGGTGGTGACCCTACTGATATATTTGCATTTGATGAAATAGATCCTTCAAGGAGTATTAGATATGAACGTTTGGTTAAACAGTTTAGAGATTGGGTTCCAAAAGGAAATATCGAAATTAAACCTATAAAAATTAACAAAAAAGGTTTAAGTACAAATAAAAATGCATTTAAATTAACTGCTGATGAAAAAAAAGTTTACAAACAATTAAAACAGAATAATGCAGGGTTATCCTCGGATGAAAAACTATATAAAAATGAATTAAATGATAAAATCAAACTTAACCAGTACCATAAGGAATTATCTGATGGTAAATTAGAACCTAGACACAACGAAGAGTATATCCGATTGTACAATAAGCATAAAGATGAGTGGGATTTACCGGAATTAACAACTGATTTGAAATTCCAAATAGAAGAACCTTCATACCGATCTGATGAATATTACAAATCCATTAAAAAATATGGTTTAACTAAAAAAGAATCTGATGAATGGATTTATTTAAATAAAAAAGAATTAATCGGTGAAAAGTTATCTTCAAAAGAATTAAAGAGAATTGAATTTTTGGAATCAAAAGACCGTTTTGCTTTTTAAATTCAGTAAATACTCAAGCAAAAGGTTTAGACTATGAAGAAACAGTTGAATTTAAAAAATTATATAAACAATTAAAAACAGAATTAAAATTAGATAAAAGTGTTTTAGAGCAACCTTTATCTAACTATAAATCTGAAATTCCTTTAGATAAAAATCCTAAAAATTTCAAGAAATTTAGAGGCACTACTGATGATGGTTTACTACCAAACGGTGAAAAAATCGAAGATTACTTTACATTAGATGCACATGACATGACTGATCGTGAATATAATGTCGCTCAAAGATGGTTAACTTCAGATTATAAAGCTTTCACCAACTTTGAAGTTGACTGTGGAAGAGATGTCAAAAAATTCGAAAAATGGATTGAACAAAAGGCAAAAGCATATCAAAAAAATCCATCTGAAAATTTATATTACAAATATTATTATGATAAAGTCATTGATAAAACCACAGGTAAACTAATTAAAGGCAATGCAAAATCTTTAGCAGAAGGTATTTCCCATGATATTCCCGTTTTGGATAATATTTTAAACAATCAATTAAAACAGGATATGACTTTATGGCGTGTCCAAGAACATCATAATTTAGGAGATTCTCCTGTTGTTGGAGATATTATAGATTTCCCTAATTTCCGTGCAACTGCAATCTCAAAAAAAGGTGCTTTGTGGTTTAGTAAAACAAATGCTAAGGAAATGCACTATCTGATTGAGATTGAAGCACCAGCAGGAACCAGAGGAGCATATTTAGCACCTATTAAGCAAGGTGAAATTATCGGTGGTGATTATGCTGGTGAGAAATATGCTAATGAAATGGAATTACTACTCAAAAAATGTAAAGTTGAAATTGTTAAGTTTGGAGGCAAACCTGTTAAAGGAGCAATGGGCGAAGAGTTAATACCTATAAAATTAAGGGTGGTAGGTTATAAATGAAACGAGCTGAATGGATTAATATAAATTATTTGGTAGATCATGCTGATGAAATTATAAATAGAAATGATGTATTATTTCCACAGTGGTTATTTCATAGATCCCAATCTTATAATGATGGTGCTGTTTTGAAAGATATTTGGAAACGTCTTGAAAGAAAACAACTCCATGAGTCTGGTAATTGGTTTATTTTTGGCCGGGGTGACAAATGGATTAATCCGGGTGAAACTTGGGAGGAAGCTGAAGATCGTATTGTCAGGGAGTATTGTGAGGCCACAGGTCATTGGGACTTATTCATCTGGAAAGAGGTGAAAGAATGACAAAAACTCAAACAGTTCAAGAGTTATTAAATCAATTTTATTTAAGATTAGATTTACCTTTAGCTGTATTAAATTTAGAAGTGGAAGGATCTTTTGATTCTTTTAGGATAGTTAAACAAATGTTGCCTTACATAAATTCTAAAGGGAATAGGAGTTATGCTTTATTTGATTGTTACCACTTTGAAAATGACCAGTATTATTGCACTATTGTTCCAGACAATGCTCGTAGGATGGTTATAATGGCTGAAAAATTTGATGATTTTTGGCATTGCGATTGTTTTGATAAGTTTGGAGAACTATCTGCTAGATCATAATTTTTAGAAAAATTTATATGCCTCCTGAATTATAATTATGAACATAATTATAATTCAAAATATTATTTATTTTTTGAAGGCACAGTTGAAACTTTTTTTTACGTGGGTGAGAAGATGGCAGATGATGTTAAATGTTTAAGAATTCTAAAAGAAGGTGTGTATCTTGAAGATATTTTCAAAGAAGAATTTTTAAATAAATTAAATGAAAATTTTGGGGATAAAAAGATTATTCCAGTTGGAGCAGCATTTATCTTAAAAAGTGGAGAAGTTACTGAAGATATTTTTAATTTAGCTTATAGGAATGATAATGAGATAGATAATAATATTGTTCTTATTGAAGTTAATGACAATCCTGAAAATTTGGAAATTATTAAAAATTCTTTAAACTAATTAAGGAGGTATTTCATGTTTTCTAGAAATAGTTTACATTATTTTGATACCTCTAATAAAGGTAATGATAATGATTTCATTGGTTCTTTTAAAAAAATCCTTAATATCCAAGAGAATAATAGATATCATAAGAATGAAATTTCAATGTTTTACACTGAATTATTATCTTTATCTAGACAGTTAGGTTTAGGAGATAATATTTCTATTGAAACAATTTATGATGGAAAACTTCCTGAAAAAGTTTTTACTATACATTGTGATGTTAATATAAATAAAGAACAGAAATATTTATTATCTGAATCTATTCATGAATCTATGAAACATTTTTCTGATTCAAATCATTTGGATAATTTCTTTAAAGATGCATATATCATAATTAAATGATTATTGGAGGGAGAATATGAATATTGAAAAATCCCCTCAATATGAGTTACATACTTTTACCAAATTGCTAAATCAAAAAAAAGAGGATTTAGTGCCTCCAAATTGTGATAATCGGTGTGTATACAGTACTATTATTAACCGATGTTATTATAGTTCCTATTTATATTCTTTATTATGGTTGGAAGATAGATTTAAATTTAAATTAAAAGAACCATATGAATTTGATAATAAGGAGGATTTTATTACCGAACATAAACAAGTTAGATTAGCTCTCAAGGATAAAGGTTTTGCTGTTATTAGTTCGGAATTAGTTAAGTTATCATCTTTAAGAAAAAAAGCAGATTATGATCCATTCAGTGATATTTCTGATGATGAGTTGCAAGATGCTATTGATGGAATGAATTTCATTTTTAGAAAGTTAACTTTTTAAACAGAACATTATTTTATTTTAATTTTAAGATAAATTATTATTTTTATTTTTCACAGTTTTTAGGATGTTTTACATATTTTTTCTATTTTTCCACCTTTTATATGTGAGGGGTATGTGTAGATTTTAACTTTTTGCTCCACCAGGGTAAATATTTTAGGACTACTCATAACTTCTCACCCTTTTTAAAACAAAGATTCTATTTTTTTATATTAAAACTAAATTTTAAAGGTGCATAAGGAAATTGCATATTCAAAAACTAACGGATGGTTCAATACTACTCACAGCTCCAGTAATGATACCTGGAATGCCTGACTGTGATTTTAATCGTGGTGAACCTCCTTTGACTGTTGGACAAGTTCATGATTTTGCACAGGATTATGAAAGATACCGATTAGTAGATTCTGAACATGAATTCACTAAAACAGGACGTAAAAGGGGTTATAAAAAAGAGTCCTATATTCTGGAATCTGATAAGAGTTTTGAATTGTTTGATGGATCTACTCAAACTTACCCGCGTGGTACTTGGATGATGACCAGTCATGTCACTGACCCCGAAGCAATACAAAAGGCCTATAATGGAGAGTATTCTGGTTATAGTCCGACTGTCAGGTCACGTCGAACTGCTGATTTATACTTGGAAGCTTTGAAAAGTGAGAATTATCAAGAAGCTGAAGCTTTGAAAAGCCGTAGTTTAAGTGGTTTGATTAAGGATATCCCGGACCCTGTGGTGCTTAGTGTTTCATTAGTTAAGAAGCCTTGTCAAACCGGTAGTAAATTGTGCAAAATAAAAAATAATGGTGAAAGAATGACTGATGATTCTAAAATTTTAGATAAAATTAGAGGCATTCTTGGTGATGCTGAAAAGGATCAAGTGGAAGCATTGAAAAGTCAGGTTGATTCTCTTGAGTCTATTGTTGAAGAGATGAAACAGGATAATGCTGAAGCTTTGAAAAGTATGAAAGAGGAATTAGTTGAATCTTTCAAAGATACTATTTCTGAATCTTTAAAAGAATTTGCTGACAAAAGCAAAGAGGAAGAGGAGGAAGAGGAAACTAATCCTGAAGAAACTGACACAACTGAAACTCCTCCTCAAGATGAGGGAGAGGAAGAAGAGGAAGAAGAGGAAGAAGAAGAGGATGATGATAAAGGTTCCAAACAAGGAAAAACCCACAACAATAGAAAAGCAGATAAATCTCAAGAAGATTTAGATACTTACAGTTTCCTTGGAAGAAACCCAGACGGAACCAGAAAACAATACTAAAATGGTGATAAGCTATGGTAAATCTTAACAAAATTTTAAGAGATATTGCAGGTGCAGATAAATCCATGCGTGAAGACATGGCTTTAAATGCAGGATTATTAGACAGAAAACAATACAACCAATTCGTACGTGACATGGAAACCAATCAAACCATACTCAAAGACGCAGCATTCCAAAGAATGACAAACTTTGAAGAAGTCACCAGCGGAGCAAGAATATTAGGCATGGTATTGCAAGACGGATATGACTCCAACGGAGATACCAACCCAGATTTAACTCCAGCTAACATTGGTTTTGGTCATGACGTTTTAAACGCTAAAAAATTAAAAGCATTAACTTTCATTGATGATGATGACCTTGAAGACAACATTGAAAGAGAATCTTTCCAAACTACCCAATTGTCTATGATGGCGGATCGTATGGGTACTGACACTGAAATCATTGCTGTATTTGGTGACAGTGAGTTAGTTATTGGTGAGAATGATACTACTCCTGGAGTATTAAAAACTATGGATGGTTGGATTAAAAGGTCAACCAATAGTTTAGAATCTAGTGAACTTGCATCATCTAATTCCGATATTGCATTTAACGTGCATGAAAATACTATTGAATCCATGTTTGATGCGATTATTCGTGCTATTCCAACTAATATTAGGCAATCTGCTTTAATGAGTGAGTTCCGTATTTACGCTCCGTTTGAAGTAGTTGATTCTTACAGAAACTTGTTAATCAGTAGGGAAACTAATCTTGGGGATGCTACTTTAACTGGCCAAGCTCCTTTATATTACAAATCCTATCCTATTGTTTATTCTCCAGTATTGGATAGTGTTGAAGGTAGAGCTATAGATGACACTTTACCTACTATTGGTGCTTTCCCGTCCTTACTTAAATGGGGTGTTTACAAAGACATTAAAGTCGAACCTGAAAGAAAACCAGATATTGAAAGAACTAATTTCTGGTATCGTATGCGTGTTGCATGTGGTCTCAGGGTATTCAGTTCACTTATCACAGCTAAATTAACTGCTGCTGAAGGTGCAGAAATTCAAGACGAAAACAAATTATAAGTAGGTGATTAACTATGGGGGATATACCTAAATTTGAGGATTTGCCTGTCAGGGTTCGTAGAAGTCCTCGTCATAGATGGAATTATCTTCGTGAATTATTAAGTGAGGTTGAAAATCCTGAAGCAGAACCTGAAGTAGTTACTAGGAATTTAACATTCACAGTTAATGATGGAACTAATGCTGTGGAAGGGGCCACTGTTGCTATTGGCAATATCACTGGCACTACTGGTAGTGCTGGTGGTTGTAGTTTAAATGGTGTGGCTGAAGGTGAAAAAACCGTAACTGTTACAGCAGAAGGTTTTGAAAACTATTCTGATACTATTACTGTAGCAAGTGACAGTACTAGTTTCACAATTAGTTTGACTGCTGTAACACCAGGAGATTCTCAAGGATCTCCTTAAGATTATTTTTTTAATATGAGGTAAGATTTTATGTGGATTGATGTAGATGAAGTAAAAACTTTCACTGGAATAAACCCAAAACATTTAAAATTAAATGATTCAGATGAAACTAAATTAAATGAAATTCTAGAAGAGTGGATTTTACAAAGTGAAAGTTTGATTAAATCATACACCAACAATCAGTTCACAGAAGATATTCTTCCAGCTGCAGTAAAAAATGTTTGCTTAAGATTAACCGCAAACATGGTAGCATTAGCTATTGAACGTAGAGACACTCCCCGAACAAAAGTTACAGACTGGACAATAAGGGTCTCTTCTTCAGATATTTTCACATCTGATTTAAAAGAAGACTTAGAACCTTATGTCAAAGATTACAGTAACAAAAGTGACAAAATAGAATTCTTTGCAATAACTGGAGACTAAAAAATAATGGTTAAAGTAATAATCAAAGTTGATGCATCCAGAATGCAAAAAATTGGTCCAAAAATGCCTGAAATTCGCAGAAAAGGTTTGAATTATGCAGGTCAAGGAATGGTAAGAAACTTAATGATAAACAGCCCAGTAGACCACGGGCTACTTAGACAGTGGTTTTTTTCAAATGTTTCAGATAATGAAATAGAAATCCGAACTCCTGCATCTTATGCTCCATATGTAAATGATGGTACTGGAATTTATGGACCTCATAAAACTCCAATTTACAGTAAAACTATCGGGAAACCAATAGCATTTCAAGTTGGAGGGAAAATGGTATACACTAGAATGATAAGAGGACAAAAAGGCCAACATTTCGTAGAAAAAAGCATAAACCAAACCCGAGATAAACTTGGCAATTATTTCATTAAAGCAGTAAGGGAGGTTTTAGAATAGCTAATATTACTGATCGTGTAGAACAAATTTTTGAGATAATACAGGAATGTATACAAATTGAAAGAGAAGATGGATTACTTTCTAATGTAGAAGAAGTTATTTCAGTATTTAACAATGAATATGGTGTTGAAACTCCAGGGATATGGATAATTCAACATCCAATAACTCCTTTAGAAGAAGGTAATCTAGGTAAACTTCTAAAAATTACATCCACAATAGAATTTGTGTGCATTGAGTATGATCCCTCACCGGAAATTGCAGAAAAATTAGCTAGACAATTAGCAGGAAACGTAGTGCTAACTATTAAAAATAATTATTTGCAAGTTCAAAAGGATAAATTCAATGAAAGAGTTATCTCAAAAGTTAAATTTCATTCGTTAATGCTAGTTGGAGAAATGGACGTTCAAAATAAACTAGAAAAGGTTCCAGTTACAAGTGTTGTTCTTGAATTTGAATCACAGGTTAATTGGAATCCTTGTTGTAAACAAAATATTGATTTAGGTGATTAAATTATGGATGATAGAGGATTCGGTGTCGAAGTAGAACAGGACTACGGAGACAATAATATAAGAACCGCTCAGTTTGAATTGGATTGGTTCCAAAGAATGGAATCCGTAGATTTTAAATTAAACGATGAACCGGTCACAAAGTCTGGTGGTTCACGTATGAATCGTAGAGCTAGAGCAGGTATCATGAAACCTACTGGTTCTACAAGTGCAGATGCAGATTTACAAAGACTAGCATGGTATTTCTATGCATTTCTTGGGAATTATAAATGCACTACTGTAAGTAATGGAGTTATACATGAGTTCTGGGGTGGTGAAAACAAAGAATTGCCATCATTCCGTGGTCTTGCATTATATGATATGGTTGAAATATTCCTTTACGGATTATTATGTGATAGTCTTAAATTAGAAGTGTCTGATGAAGCAATGAGTGTTGATGCTGATTGGATTTACAAAACTGAAAAATCATATATACTTCAAGAAGGACAAGAATATGCGGTTCCTGAAGAATTGGAAAATGACCTTTATATTATGGGTTATGATGTCAGAGTCTTATTAAATGGTAATGACCCTGATGGTGTTCAAAACAGCTTCAGCTTTGAAGGAAACAACAATCATAATGTTGATGGAACACTAGGTCTTGGAAGTAGGGCACCACAGAAAAAAGCACATGCATTAAAAAGGGATTTAAACATGTCTCTTTCAAGTGTATTGACTAGGTCTAATGCACGTTCAATACTTGATGGAAGATATGGTCAAGTAGATGCGGTAAGCCCTTCAAAATGTAATCTTATACAATCTTCATTAAAATTAGAAGTAAAACTCTGTGAATACCCTAATCTTTTCATGGAGATGTATTTCCCAGCATGCACTATTACTAATGAATTTGATATGAGTGGTGCTGATGATATTGAAACTACAATGAGCCTTGCAAGTCTTGGAACAGAAAAAGCAACTCTACACAACGGTGATGAAATTTTAACAGACATTTATGTTAAAATAAAAAACAATCAACCTAAAATAGAGGCGAGAGAGATAACCCCCAGTGAGCCAGGTGAACCCTGAAACTGTTGATTTAAGTATTTCTGTTAAAGATGATCAAGATTCTCCTGTTAGTGGTGCTACTGTAAGTATAGATGAAATTTCTTCAACTACAGGTAGTGCTGGTGGTTGTACTTTAAGTAATGTTCCAACTGGTATTCAGACAATTACGGTTACTAAAGAGGGTTATGATGAATATTCTGATTCTATAACTGTATCAACTGAAAATATTAGTTTTGATATTATTTTAACACCAACAGGATAAAAAAACACATAATAATTATTATTTGGAGGATTTAACAATGGTTCTTAGAAAAGAAGATATTCTCGGAGGAATAAACCACATTCAACAATGCCACATTGAAAGTTTAGGTGGGGAAATCTACCTCAAACCTTTAAGCGAATCTCAATTAAACGAATTAGACCTCATTGAAGCAAAAGCAATGGGAGTATACGAATCTTCACAAAGAGGCAGAAGTGATGCTTTAAACAAAGGAAAAATCAACTTGGCAAAAGCAACAGAAGCATCCAATGAAGCAAAAATTGCAAAAATCAGACTAAGCATCAACAATGATAAAAACCCTGATGAATGGTCTGAAGAAGAAATTGGATCACTGCCAAGAAATGCAATTGAAGAGTTAATTGAGAAAATTAATGAAATAAGTGGTATTGACACAACTACTCGTGAAGTAGAAAAATTTCCTGAAGACCAATAAAGGCCGTGAAATAATATGGTTAGATTATTGTGGGTATCATTTATGTGAGTCTCAGTATGATTTAACCATACCACAACGTTTATTCATTGTAAAAGGTCGAATGGAGTTACATAAAGAGATGAATAAAGTCAAAAAATAATATCATCTCTTACACTTTATTTTTTTTTAAAATTTTTTTTCAAAATGATTGCTTATTGTATATTAATTTTTTTAGGAGGTGACTAAAACCTCATGAGTTTAGAAGAAACACTTAGAATTATCATTCAAGCTGAAGATCAAGCATCACAACAAGCCAAAAAAGTTGATGAAGTAATGCAAAAATTTGGGGATACCGCAAAAAAAGCTAATGATAAAATTAGTCAAGCAGCGGAAAAAAATAAAAACTCCTTAAATCAAACAGCAAAAGAAGTTGAAAAAGCTATTGAAAACTACTATAAAATTGGCAGTGAAGGATCTTCTGCATTTAATAAACTATCTAAATCGGAACAGGAAGCAGTTCTAAAACTACAAAAGATGGGTGATGAAGCTGCAAGTGTATTACTAGCATGTCATGAATTAGGGGAGGAGATGTCTCAATTTAATAATAATTTTGCTCTTGATCAATTTAGACAGGCCACTATTGATACTAATACTTGGAAAGGTAGTTTAGATGCTGCAAAAACTAAATTAGATTTACTTGGCACAAGCACTGATGGTTTAAAAGGTAAACTACAAGTTGTAGGCAATGCTATTCCAATGTATTTAGGTTCAAAATGGGATACTGTAAAACAGAAGGTGTCTTCTGTAGCAGACACTATTAAATCCAAACTTTCAAGTGCTTTAAACCATGTGAAAAATGGTATTCAAAGTCTTGCAGATAAATTTAGTGGATTGGGTGGTGTAATATCATCAGTATTTGGAGGAATTGGATTAAAAGGAGTCTATGATATGACTGTTGGTTCCTCTATGGCTCGTGAACAAGTACAAACATTGACTAATTCAGTAATTGGATTAGAAAAAGGTGCTTATTCTTATTGGACTATGATGGATGATATGACAAACAAGTCTCTTGTTTCTCTTGATGAATTAGGAACTGCAATGAATACTATCAAAATGAGTACGGGAGCCAATACAACTCAATTAAAAGGGTTAATGCCCGTTGTTAATGATATAGGTCAAAGAGCTATATTGATGGGTAGAGATGGTCAAGAAGCTATTTCCTTAATGCAAGCTGCAGGTAAAGGTTTGAATGGTGAATTTAGCATGCTTCAAGATAACTTCGGAATCACCAAAGATAAACTTATGGATTTAGGATGGGATGGTAGTGCAGAAGATGTTCAAGGATACACAAGAGCATTACAAGAATATCTGGATAAAGGTGGTAACCTTGAGGATATGATGAATACTACTTCCGGTAAAATAACTGTTCTAGGAAAGAAATTTAGAATTGCAGGTAGGGAAATCGGTGATGAATTCATGCCTTACATTAATCAAGGTTTAGATTTTCTCATTGACCTGACAGAAACTTCAACTGAAAGTGGGGCCAGTATTTTTAAATTGGGTGCTCAAGCTGTTGTTGCAGGTATGGCAATTGCTTCTGGTTTTGCTACTATTGCACCTGCTATTGCACCGGTAATTTCAGTTTTAGAAAGTGTTTGGAATAGTGCTAGTTGGGTCAAAGATAAGTTAAGCGGTCTTTTTGGTGAAGATGGTAAAATCCAAGCATTTAAAGATAAACTCCATGGTGTAAAAGAGAAATTAGTTGAAGTTAAAGATAAATTAGTTGATTTGAAAAATAAGATTTCTACTTCTTGGAATGAAGGTAAATTAAGCACTATAAAAGAAAAATTTAGCCAAATTAAACAAAAAGCAGTTGATGCAAAAAATGAAGTTATTATCCTTTCTAATAAAATTAAAGGTTTTGCAGTTAGTAAACTAACTGCTCTTCGTGATGCATTTAGCCAAGTGAAAGATAAAATTTTACTTGCTAAAACTCATTTGATGGGTTTCCTCACGAATCTAAAAACCCTTGCAATTACTAAAATTACTGCTTTAAAAGATGCTTTTATGGGTGTTGTTCGTAATCTTACTCTTGCAAATATACAACAAAAATTATATGCGGCATGGCAAGGAATTATTAATGGGTTAACTGCAGTATGGAATGCTTTATTAAATATGAATCCTTTAGGTTTGATAGTTATTGCTATTATTGCGGTTGTTGCTGCTTTGGTCTACCTGTATAATACTAATGAAGGCGTTCGTAATGCAGTAAATGGATTATGGCAAATATTACAAGGTTTAGGTGCTTTCATTTCATCAACTCTTGTAGCTGCTTGGAATAGTTTAGTTACTACATTACAACCGGTTGTTGACATGTTGATAAGTGTGTTAAGTCCTGCTATACAAGGAATTGTTGCTTTGTTAACTGGGGATACGCAGGGAGCTATGACGTTCTTTACGGAAGCATGGTCAAATCTTATGTTAGTTTTACAGCCATTATCTGAATTTTTAAGTGGTATTTTTGGCCCTGCTTGGGATGTAATTATTACTTGTATTTCTATTGTTTGGAATACTGTCCAAAGTGTGATTTATGCATTCCAAATGTTTTTAAATGGTCAATTAAGTTTACCTCAATTATTAGTGACGATTTGGAATTCTATTAACACTATGTTTGCTATTGTCCTGAGCATTATTATTGTTAGGGTTAGAAGTTGGGCTTCTTCAATGATTAGTAAAGCATTGGATGCTGGTAGAGGTTTTGTCAATGGTGTAATTAATTTCATAACCAGTTTACCGGGTAAAGTTGCTTCAATCCTTGCGAATGTGCTTAGCAGAATCATATCTGCTGGAAGTCAATGGGTAAGTAATGCTAGAAGTAAAGCTTCAGCTATAGTAAGTGGTGTAATTAGTCAAGTTTCTCAATTACCTGGTAAAGTATACACTGAATTCATGAACATTGGATCCAAGATGTTGAGTGCTGGAAGTCAATTAGTAGAAAAAGCTAAGCAGATTGGTAAAAATATTGTTGATGGTATTTTGAATGCAATGCAAATCCATTCACCAGGTATTATTCAGACTAAAGTTGTTCAGGAATTCGAAGACATGACTACTCGTGTTGAAGACCAAATTGAACCTGCTGGTGAAGTGGCTAAAACCTTTGGTGAAACAATGGTGAACCAATTTGGAGATGTCAGCTTAACACCAAACCTTGGTTACACAGACCTTGACGCTAAAGAAATGCCTGAGATGAACATGAATGTTGGAATGGATACATCCATGGTAAGTGATACTAATGGTATGGTGACAAGTTCTTATGATGCACTTGCCGCTACTACTGGTGCAGCTTTACAAACAATGGTTGAACAGGACAGATTAGCTTATGAATCTATCCGTAATAATGATGCTACTCAATTGTCACTGATTGACACTGATGTTCAAATGAAAATGAACAGTATAGGTTCTAAAGTAAACACCAGCATTAACAGTATGGTTAATAAAAATCAATCAGGCCTTGCATCTGCAAGAAGTACAACTCAAACTCAATTAACCAATATTACCAATGCTACTGTTAAAGCTAATAATAACATGATTAGCAGCTGGAATACTATGAAAGATGGTATTGTATCTGCTGCAAATAAAATCAAATCAGATTCAACAAAACATTTTGAATCATTAAGTTCAACTATAGGTACTTTTTATGGTAAATTGAAAAATCCTAGCAGATGGGGTGCCGGACCAGGAAACGGTCACGTATCAGGTGTAACCAAAAAAGCTTCCTCATCAGCATCAGGTGTCGGTAGAATTAACAGAGCTATTAAGAAGATGGGAACAAAATACTTGACTCTTGGACAAGTCAAACAAAACCCATTACTAGATTATCCTAATTTCGGTGATTACATCATACGTGGTGATAATAACCGATATGATCTTGGTCAACTTGTCAAATATGGTGCTTTAACTATTCCTATTGGTATTGGTGCAGGAGGTTGGGAGGATACAGCCCCATCACATGTAAGTCTCATTAAAAATACTAGTAGAGAATGGGATATGAGCTCACCAAACATTGGAAGATATAGTACTAGTGCCGCCACTTTCAAAGTAAAAGAATTTGAAAATGGAGCACCACAAATTGCTTACGATACATTCAGACAATTAGCAGAAGAAGTATTCAGCCAAACTCAATATGAGTTTTATTATGATGATGACCATCATGGTAACTGGTTAAATGCATTCAATGCTGCTAGTATGAATTGTAAACATGGTGCTGAAGCATTGATTGCTATGGCAGGAGCAATGGGATTATCAGGTCATATGGTTCATGGTCATTGGAATCAATACGGGCATTATTGGGCAAGTATTGAAGGCCATAAAATGGACGTTACCGGGTGGCAAAACAGAAGAACTTGGACACCATCTGCTAGTGCAGGTCCTGCTCCAAAATCTGCTTCTTACAGTATTAGTGACTTATTCAGTGAGTTAAAAACAAGCATTGAAAACCAATCTAAAGAACCTGTAACTGGAAATTATGATGAAATTCTTCTAGGTGGGTCTGTTACAATTGTTCATGAATTCTTAAACTTACCACCTAATATTGATGAGGAGGAAGTTGCAAGAATCGTTAATGAAACAAGTGATGATGAGTCCTGGATTAAAAAATTAGTTCAAAATAGCAGATTTCAGAAATGGGATTTGAAAGAAAAGGCAAGGTTAAATGGTAGAGATGCAAGAGCAAGAGGTGTATAAGATTGGATAAGATAACGGTTAATCCATTAAAAGTTAGAGGGAAAGGAAATGTCCTTTCCCCAAAACTCAGTAAAGATTTTGGCACTGTTTATGCATCATTCTCAAAATCAAGTGTTACTATTGAGAATTATGAGCATAGTGTATTCAGATTAATCTATGAACCTAATTCAAGGTTTCTTGTTGAATATCCTGAATGGATGCCTTTCATTAATCAGGTTAATCCATTAGTGATTAAAGTTAAATTGGTGAATACTTTCAATTATCCTTTAACAGGTAAACATTTCACTTTGAATGGAGAGGATTATGTTACTGATGGTAATGGTGAAAAAACAATTACGATTAGAAATGTGAATAGTGATTATGGTGTTTTGAATTATAGTTTAGATTTTGTTGGTGATGATAGGATTCCTTCTGCTTCAGAGTCTTTTTCAGTTCAACTAGGTTATACTAGAGAATTCAGAATACCGAGTGTTATTGATCAAGAAATGGTTTATGATTATTCTGTTCGTGTTACTGATATTGAAGATAATCCTGTTAAGGATGTTCCCGTAGTGTTTAATTTCTTAACCAGCAATTCAATTAGTTTTGGTGTTGTTCAAAGGATAACGGATGAGGATGGTGTAGCAAGATGTTCTGAAAGTATTCTCGGTTATACTGGTGATATGACTGTCAACGTGGATATTGAGCATGCCGAACCTATTAGCAGTACTGTTCAGGTGAATGAATTGCCTACAGTATATGAAGTATTAACTGATTTAGGTATTACAGACACATTCCTTGTTAAAAATCTGATAAAAGATGATGAGGTCATTGTGTTTGATGAGGTAGATGCTTCTGCTTCACTTAAATTATCTGACATTTCTGGGGCAGTTAAAAATTTAAGAAAAGAAAAAAGCATTGTGAAATATGATACTTTCACCCCGGCATCAACTAATCTAAATGATACACATATGACTCGTGCAGATAGAGAAGCTCTAAATGGTGTAATCCATGGTTTGAAATATGAAGATAGGTTAATAACTTTTGAAACTATTGAAATAGAGAGCATGCTAATTCCTGTTGGTTCCACACCACTTACACCACCTACACCAGTAGACACAATCTCATTATCTGTAAATTCATCCACCATAACAATCGGTGGGTCAACATCACTCACAGCAACAGTTACCCTTGAAGATGAAAATCCTGGAATAGGGCGTACTGTCAAATTTTATGATGGTGAAACACTCATTGGTAGTAGTGTGACGGATAATAATGGTATTGCAGCCTATAATTACACTCCGTTGACAAGTGGTCAGAAAACAATCAAAGCCATATGTGAAGGAGTCGAAAGTAACACCAAAACAATAACAATCAACAAAATAACCAGTACTATTAGTTTAACCAGCAGTAATGTGACTTATCCTGACAATGTTGTTCTATCAGGTACTTTGTCTGCTGGTTCGGGTAAATCTGTTAAAATTTATCAAGGCAATACTTTACTTGGCACTGTCAGTACGAGTAGTAATGGTGCTTTCAGTAAAACTGTTCCTGGTTTGAATGCGGGAAATTATACTTTTAAAGCTGTGTTTGATGGTGATACACAATATAGTAGTGTAACATCAACAACCGTAACAGTAACTGTTGAAAACGCACCACCTGCAAGTATTGTACTTACTGTTGATAAGAGTGTTCTTTCGTATGTGCATAGTGATTCTGCTGTGTTGTCTGCTACTGTGAAAGACCAGAATAATCAAGTGTTGGAAGGTGTTACTGTTGAATTTTTGAAAGGTTCAACCAGTATGGGTACTGCCACCACAAATAGCAGTGGGGTAGCAACAAAAACATATGCCGCGGCTGGTGCGGGTGACATAACCTTCAAAGCCAAAGTAAGCACGTTTCTATCAGAAACCTACGTTGAAGATTGTATATTTTTCGATGCAACTGAAACAAGTAAATCAACCGGTAGTAGTGCTGTTTATGGTAATGTTTATAATAATTTAAATATTCCAAGTTTGCCGGATAATTTTGTTTGGGAAATGGACATGAAAACATCAAGTAATAGCGGCTCTGAAAACAGATTCTTCTTAACTGCGACTGCTAATAGTGGTGAGCAACCACCTTATGCTCTATGGGTGCAGATTGCAAGTAGTGGCGCATCAAAAGGTGGAAGTAGAAGAAATGGAACTTATAATTCAAGTGGTAGTGTTACTGTTTCTGCTAATACTTATGCTCATTTTAAAGTCGAACGGAATGGTAGTACTGTAACTTATTATGTGAATGATACTAATGTTGGTAGTTTGACTGAAGATTGGATTGGTAATTATAGTAGTTGGTGGTTCAGTTACACCTTCTGGAAAAGACCTAATATTACTGGAACTTGGAAAAATTTAAAGATTAAACCATTATGATGATTACAGGAACAGTGAACATATGAATTACAAAGAAAAAATAAGTTATGAAACTAGAACTCAAGGAGGACTAATATGGTAAATTTAATGAATTTTGATACGGAAACAGTAACCCTCTTTAGGAACACTGGATGGTTAGATAAAATAGGTTCAATCACTCTCACATCAAACAGTGATTGTTTGCACGGGAGCGATTTAATAACTTTAACCGCAACAGTGACAAATCTTGAAGACACTGCAATGCCTAATGTGCTTGTGAAATTTATACTTGGATCTAATATTGTAGGTTATGCAGCAACAAATCAGAATGGTGTTGCAAAATTCTATCATCGTATAAACACGCAAGGAGTATATGATTTCCATGCAGTAGTAGGTAAAACAGGTGCGTCTACTAGAATATATGTATCTGAAATAGGTAATTTTGTATCTTTTGAAGTAATGAGTGGTGGAGATTACGGTAATCCTTCCCAAAACAATGGGGATTACGTCAAAGGAGCAGGTATAACTTTAGGGACAAGTCTGGATTGGTCATCTAATGGTGAAAGAGCTATCAAGATGATAAAATCTGGAGATTCAGGTACTAATGTGCGATTCCCTCTTATTGGTGCGGAGGTACCTGGTGAAACATTGAAAATAACAATGGATTGTCATATTAAAGGTGTAGCTGCAAGAGTTGGAATAATCCAATACGATAATAATTCGCAAGTACTTGTTACTGATGTTGTTGCTGTTTCTGAAGGGGAATTTGAAATGTCAAAAGTATTACATGATGATGTTGCAAGTGTAGGGATATATGTGCTGATGAATTTATGTAATTCAGGAGATATTCTCTACATTGATAATATATCTGCCACTTTAGGAGGAGATGAATAAAAATGAGTGTGAAAATAACTTATGAAATTTATCATGATGATGATTTAGGAATAGATTGGATTCTGTACACTGCATCAACTCATACTAAGAGAAAAAAAGCGATAATTTCAATTGATGAGGATACGGTTTTTGAAATTAAAACAGATTCAAAAGGAATGTTGAAATTTGAAACTTCTGATGTTGATGATCATGTGATTAGTGTTACTATTAATGGTGAAACTTACTCTGAATTAATTGAAATTGAAGATGATTAAATATGGAGTGATAATATGGTGAATTTAAGAAGTAAAACATATTATCCAAAAACAGTAACACAATCAAAAGGTTATGACAATTGGGGTCCTAAACTATTCCGTGCCACCACACTTGGGAATATCAAAACAGAGGCTAATTATGCTGAAACATCCGTAATCGCAAGTGCTACGGGTACTCATAAAAGACCTGCTACTGTTTATGCCTCAAATTTTGGCATTTCCCTTGAAAAAGGTGCGGAAATCAAAAAAATCAAGGTTGAATATGCTGACCAGAAAATGGATTATGACAAATCAAATCGTCATTGGGCTTGTAATCTGCCGGCTCCAACAATAAAATTGGAGAATGTTTCATATTCTTATACGGGAGTTGCTCCAACATTCACAATGACCAATCATGAAAAGACCATTGAGGTTAAAGATCCAACTTCAAAATTCACTTCATCCAGCTTTGGAGTAACAATAACTTATAAAGATAACACTAATTATCAGATTGGTTATTATCGGTTGAAGTATATCCGTGTAACTGTTTATTATGTTTTGCCTGAATATTCATTTGCAATTTCAAAATTAGATAATAAGGATACTGTAGATGATATTACTTCGATTTCCATTACTGCAAATAACATCAATCAATTATCGCATAATCCGACGATAACGATAACGCTGCCATCATGCGTTAAATATGATAGTGGCAGTGGACCTGGAACTGTCGGTGAGAATAACAATGTTGTTGTATGGATTCCTGCATTTAAATCATCAAAATCAAATACTCTAGTATTAAACTTAACTCTTGTATCTGCTGGTACTGGTAACATAACTGTTAAAGAAGATGTTAATGGTGTAACTTCAATATTGCCAATCAGTGTAGTTGAAAAAATACCTGAAGTTATTACTCATTATGAACCTGTAGATTCTGTTTCTGTTGTTGCGTATGAGAATACTGAAATCCCAATAAGTATTGATAATGATACTTATGTGAATGAGTATGATATCCGTCTAAAATCTTCTGATGAGAGTTTAGTGTTTATCTATAGGGGTCAGGAATATAATCGGCTTCTTGTACATCATTATGATTTTGATGAGGAGGGTAAAGGTAATGTTACAATTCGAGCTTACACTCCCGGTAATTTTATAATTGAAGTATACGCATTGGTTCCTTCGGTTGAAGATTCGAATGTTAGAATTGAAGAATTCTTGTATTCAATTGCGATTACTGTAACACATACAAAGCTCAGTATTCCATTTTGCAGTTATCTTGAAGTTACAGGGGAAGAATTGGATAGATTAGGTGATGGATATTCATATACTGTTCAATCTTACTTGTTAATGAGAACTTCAAGAAATGAGGTTAATGATTGGGGTAAAAACTTCCGTATGGGTGTATTTAATAGTCCATCTGATGGATTTGAAGGCATTGATGAAGATTATTTATTGGAAAATGCTATTTTCTCTGACCCATTAACTCAAGTAAACACTTTTGAAAGTAAAACGGTTGAATTCACATATGATGAAAACTGCCCGTTATTTATCATATTTACTGGAGAATACTTGGAAGGATATGTTGAAGATTCAACTATTGTATATACTTCCCCTGCAATCATTGAAGGAACAGGTATGCCTTTTGAACCTACAGGAATATTCCCTGAACCAATCAAATCAATTATTATTTCAGAAAGTAGCGCTGAATTTGGTTTGGAACCTCTCTTAAAATCAAATGAAATTGTTTGTTATAGATTCCCAGTAGGTGAAGATTTTGGTACTAATGAAAGCATGGGCATAAGAGGTGTTGAATTAAGCATTAATTTTGAATATGCAGATGAAGTTGCACTTACAGCAAGATTAATATCAAACACTGGAAAAGATGGTGAAAGATCTGTTATTCTTTCAGAAGATAAATTTGAAAAATCAAATATTGTTAAACTTGGAGGTAAATTTGATTTATGGGGATTCGACATAAAAGACATGGAAGATTTAGAGGATTGGCAGCTCGAATTATCTTTTCATAATATCATGAGAAATGACCTTTCATTTCTTAATTTCAACAATGTTCAATTGACGTTCTATTCTATTTCTATTGAAGATGAACTAGTAAAATGTTCCATTAATGGTGAGGATATCCGATGGTATAATGTTTTCATTGATGAGTTAGATCTTCCTAGTGGTTTGAAAACTAGTGTGAAATATATTGATATTGATGGTTCTGATATGAATGATGCATACCGTCAGACTATCGAGAAAAAAGAAATCAAGATGAAATTCATCATCAGAGGTTGTACTATTGATGAAACTACGGAAAATCTAAGGCAATTTACACGCTTAATCACTAACAAAAGGGATGAGTTGAATAGGCCTATTCCTAATAAGATTGAGTTTTCTATTTACCCAGACATATATTTTGAATTTATTCTTGATTCTCCTTTGGATAATGAAGTTACAGCTATGGAATATGAAGCTGAAGCTAAATTAATCATTCCATCTGGAACTAGTTTCTCTAAAACAGATAATGTAACTAGTAATGTTGGTAGAAACAGCGGTATTGCGAAAGTAAACCCTATTATCACTGTGTTTTCATGTGAATCCGGAAAACCTGTGGAAATTACTGATGATGTCTCTAAACAGAAGATGGTTATTAATATCCCGGAGGGTGCTGTTGATTTAATGGACATTGTTGAAATTGATTGTATTAATCGAAAAGTCACTACTATCCATAATGATGTAATGTTGGATCTAACGGGGTATGTTGACTTTAGTAGTGATTGGTTTATCATTAATGAAGAATTCCATTACACTTCACAAAATTGTTTCATACAAACTGTAAGATTCAGGGAGAGGTATTAACTATGAATGTAATTGTTCTTGATTCAAATGAAGAATTTTTACAGTATTTGGATTTAAATCGATTATCTGTTGTTGAAGGGAACAAAAAGTCTTCTATTCGGAAAATTTCTGTTACTTATATTTTTGATACTCTTGAAAATGTTGAAAACATATTTAAAGTAGGTAATAAGATTTGGATTTCTGGTGTTAAGCATATGAAGGATTGTTTGTATGTGATAAACACTCCTATTTCAAAAGACTTTTTTAAGAATAATCATGTGGTTTTTGATGCAGAAGAGGTTCTTGTGGAGTTGAATTATGCTCCACCTTTCACTCAAACAGAGTTATACCCTGCAAATGGTTTCACTATTGGAGTTATTAATGGTGAAAATAATGTTTTAATCGATTATGCTTTCTTGGATTTTTGGTTTGGAGATTACTTCAATGTAGGTATTGTTCAGGATTGTTTAGCAACTCGTATACAAAAAGTTGTGTTGAAAGGAACAATGAACTTAATGAACTTATTAAGACGTATTGAAGATGAAACAGGTAATATTTTCGTGACCCGATATGAAAAAGATGTTCAAAGCAATGTTATTCACCGTTACTTGGATTTTTTAAACCCTACCCGTGAGAATAATTGGGAATGGAATTATAAGTTTTTCTTCCCAGAAGATGAACCTGACACATTAAATCCGGATGATATTGAAATTAGATTAACACATGAAAATAATGTGTTGAAATCATGGGATGCTGTGAGTATTGGCATCAATCCGGATGAAAGTTTGAAAGATTTCAACATAAAATTACAGTATAAAAATAAAAGTTTACTATTAGTTGTTAACTCAAAATCATACAATTTTGAGCTTACAGATTATCCAATACATGCTATAACAAGTCAAAATGTGGATATTGGTGAGGGATTTGAAACTATGGAAATGTACAGACAAACATTGAACATAGTTTTACCTAACAAGACAATATTTGAAATCTATGATACTGAAAATGAATGTTTGCTCTTTAAACATGAATTAAACCCTCTGATGGGTAACATACAGGAACATGTACTTGATGTAGGTTATAATCTTGAAGATGTTGAATTCGAATTGAACGAAGAAGACACCTATACTGCAATAGCACCTATTCTAGGTGGAGGTAATAATGATTTAGGCAGATTGGAATTAAACGAGGTAATCAATAACTGGATAGACTTAGAGGTAACTAAAGGTTCAATTATTCCTATGATTGTTGAAAAAATCACAGATACTAAAACACCAACTTCTGGTGCAAACTATATCGGTGATTCAGTAGTTGAAGGGCCATATTGGAGCCGACCACAAAAACCAAATGATAATAACAGTGAAGGTGAGGGAGGATCATATGAATACTTCAAAGGCACCGCATATTGGGCAGCACCATTCACAAAATTAGCCGGGGAAATGTACATCTATGATGACACAGCTATTGATATTGAGTATTCTCATGTTCGTGGAAAAGCAGACTCCTTGGATGATAGAGGGCCATTGCAACTGCCTAAAATGGGTTATGTGGAAACTTCAGACGAAGATCCTTATGCGATTTATAATGATGTTGCAATGAAACTCAAAGATAAGAGAACACCTAAATTTGATATTGAGGTAGATGTTGCTAATTACCAAAATGGTGTCTTAAATGATTATGACATCCATGACAGAGTATACTTGAAACTTCCAGGATATAAGGCCTTAATTGTGGCTGTGGTTAGTGAAACAACAAAAAACATACATGATATCACAAAAAACACTATAAAATTAACAAATTATAGTGTTAATAGCAAAGTTCCTCAAGTGGAAACTGAAATATTAGGTGATGCAGTACAATTTGAATATCCTGCTAAAGGGACACTTAATGTGGTATTCAAAGATATATATGGGAATCCTTTAGGAGGTAAGTTACTGTCATTCACTAAATATAGTGTGGGTACGAATACTGGTGAAACTGCAACTAAGAAAACGGACAGTCAAGGTAAAGCTAGTATTGATATGAAATATGATCCTGGAACTTATGAGATTCTTGTTCAGTTTGGTGGTGATGAGGAGTATGCAGCAGCATCTTCAACAATAGATGTGCTTGTAACAGGTGAGCTACCACAACCTACTACTGAGGAAACAACCACAACAACATCAACATCATCCTCTTCAGCAAGTGTTGATTTAACGAAAAACAATTTCAACAGTAAAAAGAAGAAAGTTTGGATTGATGCGGATGGTGGAAGTAACAGTATGAAAAACAGTGTCGCAAATTTGCTTAGAGCAAAAGGTTGGACTGTTCATGTTGGAGGAACGGGGCCTTCTTATCATTATTCTGATTATTTTAATGTAACAAGTGATTATGCAGTTCTCATTACAATGTATAACGGTTTTGACCCTGCGACAATTCGTGAAGCATACAGTTCACGTATACAGAAAGAACTCAAACGAAAGGGAGTGGAACTGGTAATCATGTTTGACACTCAAACATGGACTGGTGGAATGAAACCATACCGATACGGTGATTTTTCAGGTTATTATTCTAAAAAGGCATGGGATGACAACTATTCCACAGGGGATGTATCAATCAGCAATGTAGCAACATATTTCAAGAATAATAACGCAAAATACTGTGCTTACAATACTGCAGATGGCCTGGTTAATCAATTCCTTTACGGGGGTTATTTCAAATACAAAGAAGGAACCAAGAAAACAACTACAACTACAACAACTACTCCAGCAACTGAAACCAGTTTAAATTGGGGAACACCAAAAAGAAGTAGCATTCCTTCATCAGTTAAAAAACAAGCTGAAAATGTTGTTAAAACCGCAGGTGCAAAAACAGCAATGGAAGCTGCAAAAGCAATAGCATCATGGGTTGCAGCATACATCGGTTATGAATATAAATACAATTTTTATCAATCAACGAGTACAACTTTATCCAGAAAGAAAGGAAATTGTTGTTGTCAAACTGATTTAATGTTGGAAATGTGGGATGCTGTGGGAATTCCACGCCAGTTTACTGTGAAATATGTGCATGTTAGTACTGGTAGTACTGGGCATGTATTCGCAAGTTTAAATGGAACTTATGTGGATCCATGCAAATCAAGTTCACCATGGAACAATTATGTGAAAGGTTATGGTAGTCCGCCAGGACATCAAACTACTTATCCAACAAAACCATTCTAAACGATGATTATGAAGAATAATGAAGATGTGCATAAAGGTTGTCCTAATAGGCATCACTGCAAGAAGGATGAGAAACAATGCTGTTATCTGCTATCAAATAATTCTTGTTATTTAGATAGTAAGGATAGTGAGTTGTTTATATGAATGCGGATAATCAAAGATTACTTGAGATTAAGAGGTTTAAACAAGGATATGCTAATTTAATGGATAACTCGGGAAGTATTGATGAAATATTAGAATATCAAAGTAAGATTGAAGAGTTAGAAAAAGAAGAAAAAGAAATTCTGGGAAGATGTGATGTGATAATATGACTTATCATTTTGGTTATTGGGTTTTCGGTGGAGATATGAAAAAAGTTAATCTCGAAAACCTCAAAAAGAACGGAACAACAGATTTATTCCTCAATTATTACGCTTTCACAGCACACGGGGAATCAACTGTTGCTGCTTGGATAGAAAAAGCAAAGGGATTAGGTATTAATGTGCATATTTGGATGCAATGCTTCTACGATGGGAATTGGATTAATCCTAAAACTGCGAATTTATCATCTAAGGTTGCTGAAGCTATGAAATATGCGCACATGAAAAATGTTGCAGGAGTTCATCTTGATTATCTCAGATATCCAGGTAATGCTTACAAGACTTCCGGTGGTGCAGATGCTATCACAGCGTTTGTGAAACAAGTGAAATCTGCTATTCCAAAGGGTATTGTTTTATCTTGTGCAGTAATGCCTGAATCAGATGATAAATATTATTATGGGCAAGATATAGATGCTCTTGGAAAAATAGTTGATGTACTTATTCCAATGCAATATAAAGGAAATTATTCTGCAGGGAGTAGTTGGTTAACATCAACCACCAAATCCTTCAGTGCAAAAGCAACAATATGGTCAGGGTTACAGAGTTATAAATCTGATGATAATCCAACAAAACTATCAGGAGTTGAATTATTGGAAGATGTGAAAACCTGTTTAAATGCAGGTGCAAAAGGAGCAATAATGTTCCGATTTGGATTAGTTGGAAATTTAAACTATAAATCATTATTACCAAAAAGTAGTGCAAAAGAAAATGAAGTTAAAGAGGTAGTGTCAGTAGGGAAAACAATAAATAATGGGGATATATTTACCCTTGCAAATACAGTAAAAACAAGTGTTGAAAAAAACAAAAAATTAGAATCAAGTTTTAAGGTTGGTAGTGTTAGTTATACCTCAAGTGAAGTAGCATATATTTTTAGTTTTGCCATGAATAATTTATCCGCAAATTGCACAGTTCCTGGTGTAAAAGCTTATGCTTCTGATACAGGAGATAGTATGAATGAGCAGGTTATTCCTTCCGATGTTAAAGACCAAGCTAAACGAATAGTGAATTATATTAAGCAGAATGGACAATGCCCAGCATATGTTACTACTGTAAAAAGTAAGAAGAGGGCTTCTGTAAAAATGTTTGTTTATGCTTTTGCAAGGACTTTGGTTTGGTATAAAAATCATTCAAAGACTTTCCCTGATTATACTACTTACAATACTTCCGCCTTTTCAAGTTCATCAACTACAACTACTACAAAAAAGAAATACGGCCACGCTACAAAAAGCGGATGTGACAATAGAGGACAAAACAACTCAGTAAACTGCGGTCCACACAGTATTCAGGAATGTATAAGAAACCTCACAGGAAAAGTCATTACCCAAAAACAATTAGCATCATGGGCCGGAACGGGTAGTGGTGGTACAGACCATGCTGGCCTCACTACTGCAGTGGCCATGGCAGCTAAACAACTTGGAGTGAACTTGTCAGTAGAATGGAAAAGCTTCAGTGATGTCGGTTGGTCCGGTATTAAAAAGATTATTAACAGTGATAATCAAGACTGCATTATCCATAATTTGTATAGGAATAAATGGGGACATTATGAAGTCATAAACAAAGATTACAGTAACTACTGTGATGTACAGAACAGTCTTGGTGACTCCTGTTCTTCTGGTTGTTATTGTGGTTACGTTGAAGAGAGAAGCCACAGCACATTCCAATCATACATCAACGGAATAAGTCAAAAAAGCGTAATGATCATAACAAGGAAGTAGATATCTATGTCTAATTTAGTGAGTTATCGTGAGAAAGTTAATCGTATCAATATTGTTAGAAAATTGAAAAAAGAGCAGGAAAAGATTGATGAATTATATGCTCAGGAAGGAGCTACTGATAGGGTAATTGAAATGCAGGCAGAGTTAAATTCTCGAAGGCATGAGTTTGATATTCCTGATGAATCGAAGAAGGTTTGGAAGAATTTCGTACAGTAATATTCATATTTACGATGATGTACTCTGAATTATGATTAGGCCATCTGTTGAGTACGCAGCGAATGTGGAAAAATGAGATGTAAAACTAAAAATAATTTTCGAGAATATACGCTAAGAACCTACGTTTTAAAAAAGAGACCATTTTATATTTGTAGTTGGTGGGACATTATTTTTTTTTAGTCTCCATTTTATTGAATATTTAATCCTAAGTCATATTTTGGATTATTGAGTAAAAAAAATGTTTGTGGCCAGGGTAGCACTTTTGTGTGTGTCCTGGTCATATTTTTTTGTTTGTTTGTTTTGTTGCTAACTATTTTTTGTGGAAATGCTTTTATTATATTTATTATATAATATTATAATATAGAGAGCGTCTAATAGTCACTACAATATTATCAATATTATATGAGATAGCTATTTTCTTTTTATTTTCATCACGTTTCCTAAGGTACGTTCGCCAGAGGAATTACTGATGAACTGATTCAAATCAACTTCACTTGTTTTTTCAAGAAGTTTAATATTCAAAGCCTTTTCTAATTTTTTTGTAAGCTTGATGTCTGGAGTCATTTTTCCGGTTTCAATTCTTGTAATGACTGAAACCCTTTCATTGATTTTTTTACCTAAATCTTCGCGAGACCAATCTTTTGATTCTCTTGCCTTTCTGATTTCCATATCAAAGTTTTCAACCAATTCTTCTGAAGGTTCATCTCTTCTAGAATAATTTCTGTTTCTTGTATTTTGAGAGCCTTTTGATTTAGTTTGTTGTCTGAATTTTGGTTTAGGAGGTGCTTTTTGGATTTTTCCAAGTTTAGAGCACTCTTTACAAACAACCATAACTGATCCTTCGATTTTAGCTCTTATTGGATTATTTTCTGGTACAGGTTTACCGCAGATTTCACATTCCATTTTTATCAGTTTCCTCTCGATTTCTATTTAATTATTTATTATTATAGTTATTAATATTTATTAGTATACTATAAAATGAATACCTTTAAATAGTTTAAAGTTACAAATTGTTATTAAACTAACATAGTTTAATAAAATTATCACTAACTGGAGATGAATCACATGAATGATTTCGATGATTTGGAAAATTCTTCAAAAGAACAATTGATTGAAAAGGTAGAATCTCTGCAAGATGAAATTGATTCATTAAGGGAAGAAAAATCCAAAGCCAAAAGTAACTTAATGTGGAAAGTTAGGAAATTAGAAAAAGATAAAGTCTTAATTGAAAATGAAAAAATCAGACTTGAAAGAGAAACTAAATCATTACGTTCTGAAGTGGATAGATTTAGATCTCCACCATTAGTTTTAGCTACAATTACTGAAGTTTTAGATGATAATAGAATGACCGTTAAAAGTAGCACAGGTCCTAGTTTTCTTGTTAACTACTCAAAATTTTTAGATGAAAAATTATTAGTCCCTGGTTCAAGGGTTGCATTGAACCAACAGACATTCGGTATTGTTGAAGTATTGCCTTCAGAGAAGGATGCAAACGTTTCCGGAATGGAAATCGAAACCAAGCCGGACATGACATATGAACAGATTGGAGGTTTGGACGAGCAGATTATTGAAGTTAAGGAAACCGTTGAATTGCCGCTGACCGAACCTGAACTGTTTGAAAAAGTGGGAATTGAACCTCCTAAGGGAATCCTGCTGTACGGCCCTCCTGGAACTGGAAAAACCTTGCTTGCAAAAGCGGTGGCAAATGAGACAAATGCAACTTTCATCAAGATTGTTGCTTCAGAGTTCGTTAAAAAATACATCGGTGAAGGTGCAAGGCTCGTTCGTGAAGTATTTGAACTTGCTAAAGAAAAAGCTCCTGCAATCATATTCATCGACGAACTTGATGCCGTTGCAGCAAAAAGGCTTAAAAGTTCCACAAGCGGAGACAGAGAAGTTCAAAGGACTTTAATGCAACTGCTCGCAGAACTTGACGGATTCGAATCAAGAGGAGATATTGGAATTATCGGCGCAACCAACAGGCCGGACATATTGGATCCAGCATTATTGCGTCCTGGACGTTTTGACAGATTTATTGAAGTTCCTCTTCCAAACGTGGACGGCAGACGCGAAATCCTTAAAATCCACACCAAGAACATGTCCCTTGATGAAGAGGTCGACATCGATCTGCTTGCTGAAATAACAGACGACTTGTCCGGTGCAGATTTAAAGGCAGTTTGTACTGAAGCGGGTATGTTTGCAATTCGTGAAAAACGTGACAAGATTACTGTAGCCGACTTTATGGATGCTATTGATAAAGTCATGAGCAAAACCAAAGAGGACGAATTGTTCAAAACAGAAGCCGGAGTAATGTTCGGTTAATTTTAATAAAAAAATAAGCCAATGATGAACCCTATGAGCTCTGATATGTGATGAATGATGGGCGAGCTGAGGCTTATTTATTTAATCTTTTTTTTGTAAAACTTTATTTAAACCAAAAACTAATAGATTATTATGTTATTTGATAGAAATGATAATCAGGCCAATGAGAGAATTATTTATCAAACAAAGCCAAACATGCTTTTAGGATGTAAGAAAGCTATTTATGGGATTGTTCTATTGATAGTTGTATTGATTGTCTCTCCAATGGCAATCCAGTTCATCGGTGAGATGCAGGTTTATATGATCTCACACATTAAGCTCCCATTGACTAGATATGCGGCAATAGCATTTTTCGTTATCATTTTATGCATAGTTTTATATATCATCTGGCAGCTTGTAGGATGGTATTCTAAGGAATATACCTTAACCGATTCAAAAATCATCATCAAATCAGGTGTTTTGTCAACTAAAAAAAATTATATGCCATATGCAACAATTCAGGATGTCAACACTTCCCAAAGCTTATTGGGAAGGCTTTTAAATGTCGGTTCAGTATCAGTATACAGCGCATATGACAATAATCAGATGGAACTGTCAAACATTTCCGACCCTTCCGAGGTTGAAAATATCGTATTTTCAAGAATGGTGGGACCTAGAAGTTTCCAGCCTCAGTATAGGGCTCCCCGTCAGGATTACCGTCAGGAAATTGTCAGGGAATATCCTGAAGAAGAAGGGTATTATGATGAATTTGAGCCTATTACTCCAATCAATCGCGAAAGGGAACTGGAAAGAAGGCAATACGAGTATTATCCTGAAAACTTGGATTTTGAAGAGGAAATCCGTCCGAAGCATACCTATGAATATGAGCCTTACGGCGACGGATTCCAAAGAAATGTCAACAACATAGTGGATGACTTGGAAACTCCATGGGATTATCCTCAAGACAACTATTATAATGAAGTAAGGGATGAATATTCAAGGGGTAATGATGTTTACTATGAGGATGTTGAACCTCAAATCTATTATGAGGGAGAAGCTGATCAAACTCCACAAACTGATTCTGAAGATGTAGAGGATTCAAGCCAAAAAGCCATTCAAAGACACTTTGATAAATTTAAAAGATAAGGTATTATAATGAATTTTGATGTTTCTATTGTTGGCGGGGGTCCTGTCGGTTCTACAATTGCATATTACCTTTCAAAAAGGGGATTGTCTGTATGCATAATCGAAAAGAAGAATGAAATAGGATATCCTTTGCAATGTGCGGGAATATTAAGCAACAGCATTTTCGATTTGAACCAACTGCCTGATGAATTCATTTTAAATAGGGTCAAAGGAGCATTTATACACAGTGAAAATCATATTTTGAACGTTGAAAAGGAGTATGATGTGGCATATGTCATAGACAGAGTTGCCTATGATAAGTTTTTATCAAACAGAGCCATTGAAAATGGTGTAAAGCTAATCAATCAGAAAGCCATTGATTTTGACATTGAAAATTCCATTGTTTATCTTTCAGATAATCAGGAAATCCATTCAAAAGTGATTGTCGGATGCGACGGATACAATTCCCAGCTATCTAAACAAATGGGAAACGGATTGTCAGCATTCAATGCTTCACAGTTTCTCGTAAAAATCGGTGATGAAAGTATAAATGCATATAGGAATTCAGATAAGGATTTTTCAAAATATGTCGATACGTGCATTATCGAAGACATCCTGCCGGGATTTTTATGGATTATACCTGTTAATGACGGTTTTTATAGGATAGGATTATTTTCAAATGACTCCCACAAGCAACAGGATATCATCCTGGAGGGTTTTTTGAAAAAACATTTCGAACATGAAATCGTTGAAACATATAAGGGTTTCATTCCGATTTTCAATGAAAAAAATAAATTTGTTAAAGACAGGGCCATTCTAATCGGCGATTCCGCCGCTCAAATCAAACCCACATCCGGCGGGGGATTATTAATAGCATTTGACGCATGCAAAATGGCCTGCAGACATATCTGTGAAGCTGTTGAAAGTGGTTCTTATGAAATTCTTAAAGGATATGAAGAAGAGTTTATAAATAAATATTCAAGGGAATTCAATTATCAGTTCAAAGTTCAAAAATCATTTAATTTATTGACTGCAGATGATTTTGATTATTTATTGTTGAAATTAAAGGAAAATGATTGTGAAAAGATAATCTCCGAATTTGGGGATATTGATGAACAGTCTGTTCTTGTTAAGGAATTTATAAAAAGAGGTTTGATTTTTAAAATTGTTCCAACATTTCTTTTTAAAAAAATAGGTAAAATATTAGGATTATAGGTGTTTGAAATGGAATTATTATGTATACAGTCACAGGAACATCCCGAATTGCCGATAGCCGAGCTGAAGGCAGTTATGGAATGTGAAGATATCGATGCGGATATTGAGATTATAACTGAAGGTTTAGTCATTTTAAAAAATATTTCAGAAGAAAATTTAAACGCCTATTATGAAATCCTGACAAAAAGATTGGGATATACCCATGAAGTTCATGAAATCATTGCAAAAACCGATGCGGATAATCTGGATGAGGACATATCAAAAATCGAATGGGGCAGCTATATTGATGAGACTTTTGCCGTAAGGGTCAAGAGGTTTCAAACCGAAATCGATACTGTTGCCACAGAAAGAAAGGTAGGGTCATTGATTTTGGATAATTGCAATGGCATTAAAGTCAATCTTACAAAACCGAAATCATTAATTCGTGTCGTTGCATTTAAAAATGAGATATTTGTAGCTATTGAAAGAATCAAGTTAAACAAAAAGCATTTTGAAGAAAGCAAACCTCATAAAAGGCCGTTTTTCTATCCTGGGTCCATGAATCCGAAGTTGGCAAGGTGTATGGTTAACTTATCCAGGGTTAAGGAAGGCCAATTGTTGCTGGATCCGTTTTGCGGAACCGGTGGAATTCTGATTGAAGCGGGACTCATCGGCTGTAAGGTCGTAGGCTCTGACATCTATTGGAAAATGAAAAACGGAACATCAATAAATTTGGATTATTATGGCATTAAGGATTATAGGACATTCAATCTTGATGTTCGTGAACTTAAAATGTATGAAAAGGTAGCCAGTGTAGTTACAGATCCGCCATATGGTATTTCCACATCAACTGGAGATATTGAGGGGGATGACATATTCAAGGAGTTCTTCTATGCGATATATGATAATATGAGGGACGATGCTTATCTCTGCATGGCCAGTCCCCACTATGTCGACTTGGAACCTATGGTAGAAGAAGTAGGATTTGAGATTGTCGAACAATACGGTATTAAAATGCATAGAAGTTTGACAAGAATAATTACTGTAATCCGCAAAAAATTGGATTAATATAGTTACATTTATATACTAGTTGTTTATTTTTTGATTTAAAATGGGATAAAACTTTTAATATTGTTTTATTTTATTATTTTCTTCAATTATTTTTTTTATTTTACTTTTTTAGCATTTTTAAAAATTTTTTTTTAAAATTTTATTTTCAGCAATTTTTTTCATATAAAAATTATCATATGGACTTATTTTGTTTAAATATTATTTTTAATTAATTTTTTTAATTATACATATTATTTTGCAATATTTTTTAATTGAATTTGTTAATAAAACTTGTCTGTCTATTAGATGTGCTATGTGTTTATGGCGATGACCTAAGTATTATTGTATCTTACAATTTTTACTATGATGGTTGCTTTTCCGCATGTAGCTATACATTTGTGAGTACTTGAATTTTCTCAAGTATGATGTTGGTTTTGTAGATGTGGTGAATAGTTACAATATATTTGTTACAAATTTAGTGTATACTCGTCTATATTTTTTAGCGTACTTCATAATATTCATTGACTTATTATGTTCTGTTATGTGTTCAATTCTGTTTGATCCTGGCAGATGCTACTGCTATTGGGATTCGATTAAGCCATG
>NZ_SUTI01000004.1:0-51300 GCF_015062985.1 Methanobrevibacter sp.
ATAAATCTCCAGGAATTGAAATTCCAACATCTGCAAGTCCACCAAGACAAACTTTAGTATAAAGTTCTCCTGCTTTAAAACTTCCATCTACATTAACACCACAGTCAATAACAGTAGCACCATTGTCTAAAGTTTCTACAGCGATGTTTAATTCATCTGCTTTTTCAATCATTACATCTACGGTTTTTTTAGCTTCTATGTTTACACTTACCATAGTTTAACCTCATAATATTCTAACTTATAACTTTTAAGTTACTGATTAAAAATTTATATTTATTATTATTTATATTTGACTAAATGAATTAAAGAAATTTAAAAAAAAAGAAGAAAATGTAGATGAGACATTCATCTACTTATTTTTTATTTCTTGAAAACGGTACGAAAACTGCTGCAAATGCTACAACAACCAGAACTAGTAAAGGAATGCCTGTATTTCTCAATTGTGTTTTTGTAACATTGATAGGTTTAACTACCTGTTTAATTTGTTCCTTGCTTACCGGTTTTTTAGCAGGAGTATTGTCAGTCTTGTTATCGACAGTTGAATTTCCATCGGTAGCGTTAGAGTCATCTGTACTGTTTTCATCGGTAGCATTAGAATCAGAATCAGTTGCGTTAGTCTCAGCAGTGTCATTTGAAACCTGATCATCTGTAGCATTTGAATCGCCAGAAGCGTTTTCAGCTATAGGAACCTCATTTTCGCTTGCACCTAAGGCATCAGCCTTAATTTGATTAACGATTACAAAGCCATTATCTACACTGCCACTGATGGAGACAGAATAATCCACTAAACTGCCTGATTGAGTAACCTTGAAACTTCCATCCGCACTTTGTGCCTTGAAAGTCGCTGACCATGAATTGGATTCACTTAAAGTTACAGTATCAACAACTGCACCATCCTTAATAAGATTTACAGTTACTGAAGCCGGTCTTGCGCCGGTCTTTGCGGCGTCATCCCAAACTATCTTGACCGGAATTACCTTTGAATTTGAGACTGCATCAGCATCAGCACTTAAATCATCTTGAGTGTCTGCAGCTGAAATAATACCTATAGAAACAATCAGGAAAATTGCTATTGAAAATATTGCAAATATCCTTTTATTCATAAATTGAACCTCCATTTAACAATAATAATGGTTTGTATAAAAAATGTATTTAAATATATTGCAAAAATGTGGATAAAATAGAAAAAATGTTATCTCTCATTAATATTCAATATCTGTCATAGTGAACCTTGTCTTCATCATATCTCAATTTCACTTCCCTGTCCTGTGCAGGCCATCCAACGCATATGACGGAAAACGGTATGCAATAATCGGGAATTTCCAGATATTCCTTCAGTTTCAATGTCCTGTCTTCAATTGGATGAAATCCCAACCACACGGCGCCAAGACCTTCATGAGTCGCCTGAAGCAATATGTTTTCATTGCAGGCTCCAAGGTCCTGTTCAATCATCCGAATTACTTTTGCCTCATTTAAATTGCCAAGCGTGACTATCAGATGTGAAGCATTGGCTGCGGGCTTTGC
Source organism: Methanobrevibacter sp. (assembly GCF_015062985.1). Lineage (GTDB taxonomy): Archaea > Methanobacteriota > Methanobacteria > Methanobacteriales > Methanobacteriaceae > Methanocatella. The sequence goes on from NZ_SUTI01000004.1 coordinate 1,525, forward strand.
GAATTGATGCATCCGAGAAATTGCCAACTTGTCTTCAGGTTTTGATATGACTATGAATTCCCATGGCTGTGAGTTGCACGATGACGGTGCCTGCATGCCTGCCTTCAGCAGCCTAATTATTATCTCATCGTCAACTTTTTCATCCCTAAACTTGCGAACGCTTTTTCTTTTAAAAATAATGCTCATCTAACCACCAAACAGCTCCTCGATTTCCTCTTTTACAAACGGATAATCATTGACATCCGTCAAGACCTGAACCTGATCGGAATAGTTTATATGGAAATCATCAGTCGGAATAATGTACTTTCCGTTTCTTATTACTGATACGACAATTGCATTTTTTGGAAATGGAATGTCCTTGATTTTAAAATTGATGTAATTGCAGTCAAGCGGAACCAAATACTCTGACAAGACATGTTTTGAAGGTTTTTTAACAAATTCCCTGTTTTTATTCAATAATAATCTATCATATAATGATTCATAAATCGGCTCGTTTCCCAAAAGTGTAGGCACAACATAAGCTATTAATGATACGATAATCATAGCCACCAGAGATTCGGTTGAACCGCACATTTCAGCTATAAGAACAACCCCTGTAATAGGGGACCTTACTGTCGCAGCGAAAAATCCTGCCATCGAAATGACTACGAACTTATAAATCAGGTCATGCTCGAACCCGAATACAGGAACGATTGCTGAACCGAATACCGCACCGATATAAGCACCCAATACCAATATCGGCAGGAATATGCCTCCAGGAGCACCTGATGAGAATGAAAACATTGAAAACAGATATTTCAATACCAAAAGCAACACCAGAACTCCAAGTGACGGCATGGCAATGTCCAGCATGTCCATCATAAAGTGTCCCCCGTCACTTATTTCAGGAATTGTCAATGCCACAACGCCTGATATCAAAAATACCAGTACGAACTTAAGCCATGACGGAATTTTCAGGTTTGCTACAATATCGCTTGACCTTATCATTCCCACATTGTAAACATAGCCCAAAAGACCGATTATTACACCTAAGACAATTAAAATCCAGTAGGATTCAAGCGGAATATTGTGAATAGGAAATGTCAATGCTGTAGACTGGCCAAAGATGACTTTTGATATGAAATCAGATACGATAGCCGAAACAAGTGCAATGAAAACCAAAGTCTTGTCGAACCCGTGATTGATTTCTTCGAAAACAAAGATGACACCTGCCAGAGGCGCATTGAACGCTGCCGTAATACCTACAGCAGAACCCACAAGAATCAGCCTTAGCTCATCGGTTTTGGATCCCTTGAAAAGTTTGGCTATACCCTTTCCTGCCATACCTCCGATTTGAACTGAAGGGCCTTCAGGACCAAGGGACAGTCCTCCGAGGGCAGTCAGCACACCGGCTACAATTTTTGAAAAGAGAACCTTCGCCCAATTGGCTTCCATGTGTCCCTTTACCTCTGCATAGACCTGAGGTATTCCGCTTCCGGCAGAATCAACTTCCCATTTAGTTAGCAAATCCACCAAAAGCCCCATGACGGCAAGGGCAATGAAAAACAGAATTGTGTAAATTAAATTTCCATTAATTACAGCTAAATACTCTCTTAAAACGTGTTCCGAACCGTAAAGTAAAAAACGATACAGACATACCATCAATCCTGCAAATATACCTACCATTATACCCTGAACGGTCAAGCGGAAAATATATCTCGGATTTTCAACAACAGATTTCAATGTTTTTTCAAGAGTTTTCATTACATAATACTTTATGACATAATCATATAAATTATTTTCAAATGAATATGGAATATCATATGAATTGCATTGAATTCCAAATCAGTGTGATGGTATGGAAATAACTTTAAAAAAAAAAGAAAAGAAGCTATAAAATTGATTATAGCTCTATTCATCTAAAATAACTGCAGGTTTAATTAAGTCACGTGGTTTGTCCCTCATTATAATCATAGCTTCGTAAATGTCGTCGAAGTTGGTGAATCTGTGGGTAATCAATTTGCTTGAGTCGAATCTACCATATTCAACTAATTTTACGAGTTGTTCCATTCTTGCACGTCCACCAGGACATACTCCACCACGGATTGTTTTGTCTGCAAGACCTGCTCCCCATGCAAGTGCAGGTAAAGGTACTTCAGCAACACCGTCATAGTGGTTTACATTACCTAAAACACCACCGACTTTGAGAACTTCAAGTGCTTCTCCTACGGTGTTTGCGCCACCACCGGCGACAACTACTTTATCTACACCTTTTCCGTCAGTCAAGTCCATGATTTGTTGTACTGTGTCCCCATCATGATAATCAACAATGTCGGATGCTCCGTATTCTTTTGCTACTTTAACGGATACAGGTCTGCTTCCTACAGCGAGAATTCTTGATGCACCCATGAAGTGTGCTCCTGCAACACCCATAAGTCCGACAGGACCGATACCGAATACTGCTACAGTGTCCCCAGGTTTGATTTCAGCAAGTTCGGCTCCGTAGAAACCTGTTGTCATCATATCTGATATCATTACTGCTTGATCAAGTGAAACATTGTCAGGCAAGTGTGCCATGTTACCGTCTGCTTGGTTTACATTGAAATGTTCTGCGAATACTCCGTCCTTAAAGGTGATGAAGCTCATTCCGGTACCCATTCCATAACAGTGTTGACCGAATCCAGTTTGTCCTGGAACTGTAAGCCAATCTGGAGTAATTGCAGGTACGATTACACGGTCTCCAGGTTTGAAGTCTTTTACATGGCTTCCGACTTCTTCAACAACACCTGTAGCTTCGTGACCTAAAATACGATTTGGTGCATCGCTCATGTATGCATTTCCCCAAACGATGTGCACATCGGAAGTACATGGTGCAAGTGCAATTGGTTTTACAATAGCATCATATGGTCCGCATTCCGGTTTATCCTTTTCAACCCAGTCCATTACATCTTGATCGATTCTTGCAAGTCCTCTCATTTTATTTATCTCCTAAAAAATTTTTTAGAAAGGCACATCATCTCAAATAATATTGAAATAATATTACCTGTAATCTATATTATACCGTTAAAAATATTTAAATATTGACATTTTAATGAAAAACATTCAGTGAATTGAATTTGAATATAAATGCATTTACAAGTTTCTCCAATCCCTTCCGAACATGCAAAAAAACATTACATTAAACAAATCATCTGAAAAAATATTTAGGCATGACTAAAAAATATAAATAAAATGACAAATAAATATTTCATACGGGGATGATTTGTTGAAAAAGATTACTGTAGACATTTTAATGGGCATCGCAATCATATTGGAATTTGTAAGCCTTCCAATTTTAATCCATGAAATAATTGGGATAGGATTGATATTTTTAATTATATTACATGTAAAATTTAATAAAAACTATTTTAAAGCAATACCTAAAGGGAAATACACTCTTAAAAGAACCATCGACCTTATCATAAACATCGGATTGTTGATTTCTTTATCAGTAACAATCATTTCAGGCATCTGTTCCAGCCAAAAATCATTGAAAAATTTAACAATTGGTAATCATAAAATTTCACATATCCATAAATCCTCTTCAATCATCAGCCTAATATTTTTAGGACTTCATCTGCTTACTACCCGAAAAAAATTATTAAGGGAAATTAAAAAATTACATTGATTTTCAGTTTTTGAATACTGCATTGCTTGGACATATTTTATGTGAATAACGCATTAATATTCATGAATGGAAAAAATAAATCGTCTAAAATGTATGGCGTTTCTAATTCTAAATAGAACTTCAAATTTTCTAGTTGGAACTTCTCCATGTGTTTCCGCACTTTGCACATCTTATGAAATTGGTCGGAGCCTCGTCAGCTGACCTTGTCTGAACTGTCCACCAGTAGCCTTTTGTTCCGCCGCACTTATAGCAGGTTATCTTTGTAGTCGGCAGAGCTACGTTGTTCCTGTCTGTCACAATAACCTTTGCCTCGGGGTTTGTCTCCCCCTGCATATGATATTGCTCCTCCAAATCTTCCTTTTTTAGGGATTTTTCATAGCCGCATCTACATTTAATCTTACCCTTACTGGGCATTAACATCTTACCACATTTAGGACAGAATTCCATACTATTAAACACCATTAAAAATTCGTAAGTATTAGTTTAGTAAAAGTAGTTTATAAAATATTCGATTGGAAAAAAGTTTGAAAAAAAAGTTTTGTTGTGAAAGGGTTAACCTTCCACCATTATCAGCTTGCCCGTAGCAGGGTCCTTGTATACTTTACCCATCTCGGTATAGCCTTGACCGGTACTGTTTGAAGTATCCGGAGTTTCATTCAACTGTTGACCTTGGTCCACTTCGGTCATCTTCTGCTGCATTTGGTCATGTATGTTCTGATCAGGGTCTATCATTGCCTGCATATTCCAGCTTATGATAACAAAAACGAGAAAACCTACAGCAATAACCAACATTGCATCCACAAGGTTGGATGTACCTGCCATAGGGTCTTCTTCAACCCTTTTAGACCGTCTTCTACCATTTTTTCTTACCATAAAATCACTATCTATTCATTTTATCCAAGACAGCATCGATTAAAGCATCTAAATCAGATAAGTATCTGTCATACCATCCGGACCTGATTTTTCCGATAACATAACATAATGCACCTGAACCAATACCTACAATGGTTGTGTTGAACGCAACGGTCAATGAACTTGCTAGGGTATTGATATCACCTGCTCCCAAAGCCGCAAGTCCAGGACCCATCGGAATCAAAGTACCCATTAACCCCAAGGTCGGTCCGATACGGGTAATAATATCGGTCTTTTGTAAAGTATCCATAGTCTTTTCTTCTTCAAATTCAAATAGCTTACGAGCTAAGGCTTCTCTTGAAGATTGGCCTAATGCCTCAGAAGATGCAATTTCATTTAAAACCTTCTTTTGAGATTTTGGAATCTTTGCATTGGAAATAACGTTTTTCAATGCTTCTGTTGATTCGGCTGAATTGATGTCATAAATCAAATCTCTGATAGTTCCAACAGGAACCTTTCTTCTTGAGGTATACTCGGCAATAGCTCCACCCAAAGTTATGATTGAAATGATAACGATTATCAAAAGGATAATCAATACCGGAATTGTTAAACTCTGTGAGATTACATCAAGAGAACCTGTTAAAAATTCTCCACCTGGAATATTTAAAGCCATATCTTTTCACCTAATTTTATTCTAAAATGCTTCTGCCCCTCTTATTTAAAACCATACCACCAAATATCAGAATTGCAAATGCTATAACAATCATAAGTATGTCCTGAGGGGAACCAATAGTAATAGGGCTTGTAGTTTTTGTTAAGGCTCCTGCAATGTTCGGAATTACAATTGCTGAAAGCAAGAAATATGCACCTAGCAAAAGCATGAAATTTCCCAAAACGATAGGGTAAGGAGTATCAATAACTTTCACTATGAAATTGGATGCAAAGTAAGTTACAATCATGACAGCAACCAATGCCGCAGCAGCATACCAGCTCAGATTCAGTGAGCTGACGCCGATGGTTGGTGCAACAATCAAAACGCTTGCAATAATTGAACCAAAACAACATGGACAAGGAGCAATGATTGCCAGAGAAGTGGCAGTTGACGTATTCTTATCATGTATCTTCCATTCTCTTATTGTGAACAAACCTGCAATGATCATGATTGAAGCCATGATAATATAAAATATTGTATTATAACTGTAAATCGCCTGAATCAACTGGTCAGCGAACAGTGAAGCAATTGCTGAAATGACAATAACTCCTCCACCATAAGCAATGCAGATTGCTGCAAATAACTTTTTAGGCAAATTGGCCAATCCTGATGCCAGCCCAATCTTTATTCCAAAAACGAGGACTGACGCGAAAATACCTACCTGCCATAAAACACTCATCATATCCATATCAATTTCCCCATAATCAAATAACATTTATAAATTTACAATTTAATATTACTTTAATAAAGTATATAAATTTTATAATGACGATGTGCAACAATGCAAACATCAATAATATATTCCATTTCATGATTTAAATATTATATACATCACAATTAGGGTAACTTTTAAGGTATACAAAAAATAAAGTAGTTACATTAAAGATGAAATGAGGCAAAAAATGTATTGGAATGAAGAAATTGAAACAATGTCAAGGGAAGACCTTGAAGAATTGCAACTGAAGAAGCTTCAAGCGACAGTGAAGAGGGCGTTTGAAAAAATACCTTACTACAACAAAAGGTACAGTGAAGCTGAAGTTTACCCGGAAGATATTGAAACCCTAAAGGATATTGAAAAGCTTCCGTTTATTACAAAGGACGATTTGCGTGAAAGCTATCCGTTTGGCCTTTTCGCAGTGGACATATCCAAAATCAAGGAGCTGCATTCATCATCCGGAACCACCGGAAAGCCTGTAGTTTCAGGATACACAGAAAAGGATTTGGACACATGGGCAGAAACAACAGCACGTGGTCTTACAATGATGGGTCTCGGCGAAAATGACATCCTTCAGAACACCCACGGATACGGAATGTTTACAGGTGGTTTTGGAGTCCATTACGGATGTCATAAAATCGGCGCCGCAATCATTCCAATCTCTACAGGACAGACCAGAAGGCAAATCGAAATCATGAGTGATTTCGGAGCTACCGGATTGATTTTTACACCATCCTACGGAATACACATCGGAGAGGTTGCTCTTGAAGACGGAATCGATCCAAAGGAATTCGGAATCAAAGCAATCGGTTTTGGAGCTGAAGGATGGACCGAAGAAATCAGACAAAGGGTAGAGGAGATATTCGGAACCAAAGCATACAACATCTACGGATTGACTGAACTCATGGGTCCTGGTGTTGCCGTAGAATGTGAAGCTCAAAACGGTCTCCACATTGCAGAGGACATTTACTATCCCGAAATCATTGATCCTAACACCGGCAAAGTCATAGGAGCAGATAAACCTGGAGAACTTGTTTTGACCAACATTGAAAGAGAAGGAATGCCTGTCATCAGATTCAGAACAAAAGACCTGACCAAAATTACATACGAAAAATGCAGCTGCGGAAGAACCCATGCAAGAATGAGCAGAATTACAGGCAGATCCGATGATATGATTAAGGTTAAAGGCGTAGCTATTTTCCCATCCCAAATCGAAAAAGCATTGCTTAGAATCGGTGATGTTGAGCCTCATTATTTGATTATAGTTACAAGACCTGGAACCTTGGATGAAATCGAAGTCAAAGTGGAAGCGTCACAGAACCTCTTCTTTGACGGAGTGAAAGAAATGATGGCAATCCAGGACAAAATCGGAAAATCAATTGAAAACGAAACAGGAATTCGCGTGAAAGTTACCCTCGTCGAACCGAAAACCCTTCCAAGATTTGAAGGAAAGGCAAAAAGAGTCATAGATGAAAGGGACTTGCATTAGGTGATACGCATGAAAATCAAACAGCTATCAATATTTTTACAGAACAGAATGGGAAGTTTATCAAAACCGTTGGAAGTGTTGTCTGAAGCTGACATTAACATCAGGGCAATGTGCATGGCAGACACTTCCGAATTTGGTATCCTAAGACTTGTTGTAGACAACCCCCTAAAAGGAAAAGAAGTTCTTGAAGAACATAACTTCCTTGTTAAGATTACAGAAATCATCGGTGTTGAAATGTGTGATGCACCCGGCGGGCTTACAACCGTTTTAAAAATAATCAGAGATAATGAAATTGATTTAGAATATCTCTATGCTTTTACACATGACAAAACAAATAAGGCTATCTTATTGCTCCATGCAGACGACATCGATTTACTAACTGAAATACTAACAAAAAACAATATTACTATTGTTCCTGCTGAAGAAGTTTATAATTTATAAAAACTTCTTTTCATTTCTTTTTTTTAACAACCTGACCATTTAAACATTCATTTTTTAAATTTTCCAAATATTGAATAACATTTAAGCATATTAAATTTTAATTGAAAATATTTAAATATATTCAAAAATATAAAATATATTACATTCATGAGTTTTCATGATGTTGATAAAAGGTGATAAAATGGGAAAACTAGACGGTAAAGTAGCAATTGTAACCGGCGCAACTTCCGGTATGGGTAGAGAATCAGCAAAATTATTTGCAGCTGAAGGTGCAAAAGTAGTAGTCTGTGGAAGAAACGAAGAAAGAGCAGCTGCAGTTGTAGACGACATCAAAGCTGCTGGCGGCGAAGCAATCTATGTTATCGTAGATATGGCGAACTTGGATGAAGTACCAAAAATCTATGAAGAAACCATGGAAGCATATGGTACAATCGATGTTCTCTTCAACAATGCAGGTGTATTAAGCATGTCCCCATTAATGGACGTAACTCTTGAAGAATGGAATAAAGTATTCAATGTAAACGTTACCTCTGCATTAATCTTAACACAACTCGTTGCACCTGTAATGAAAGAAAAAGGAAAAGGAACCATCGTAAACACCTGTTCAGTAGCATCCTTCGGAGCTCACCACGGATTTGCAGCATATGTAGACAGTAAACATGCTATGATGGGATTAACCAGATCCATGGCATGGGAATTAGGTCCTGAAATAAGATGTAACGGTATCGCACCAGGTCTTATCCACACCGCTATGGTAGACAGTATCGGTGGCCCTGCAGCATTGCAAAACATGATTGACCAATGCCCTGTAAAAAGATGCGGTGAAGGTCAAGACATTGCTGAATTAGCATTATTCTTAGCAAGTGATGAATGTACTTTCTTAGACGGTCAAATCATCAAATGTGATGGCGGATTCGAAATTTAAACATGTTTAAAAACAATAGGAAGGTTAGATTCAACATCTAATCTTCTTTTTTAAAAAAAAACTATTTTTTACTTGATTGATTTTAGAATACTTTCAACCGGATTGCTTGCGTTTCCTGTATTGCTGTCATCTATAGGAAAAGTATATCCTATCAGAAATGATGTTTCATTAATTTTAAATGAATAAAATGAGAAGTAAGACTCGTTTTTCATATAATTCTGCTGATTTATTGTGATGTTGTTCTCATTTGTGTAATTCTCTTCGGAAATGAAGCTGAATCCTGCACTTTGCCTGCTGATTTTAGCGCTTTTAGCATCCATATTGTCAGGATATATGAAAATTGTGTAATTTGAACTGTTTTTATTGACCAGCGTAGTCGAATTATCTGAAGTGGCATTTATAGCGTATCCTTCAGGAACTTCAAAGCTGAAACCTGACAAATCGAATTCCTCTGCACAGACAAAAGATGCTGAGAATAAAAATATCAAGCTCATTAAAATTATGCCAAAATATCTGAATTTCATTAAATCACTCTGATTAAAAAAAAAAGAAGAGGATTATTATTTTTCAATAACAAATCCGTGGTTTTGTGCTTTGGTAACAAAGACAGTACCCTTATCACCGATTATTTCTTTGGTTTTTTCCACAATGTCAGCATTTGATTCATCAAATACTGTGTATAGAACAGGTCCGAATGATGAAATACCTACACCATATGCTCCAGCATCTTCAATAGCTTTCATGGTCGGAAGATAGCTTGCATCCAGACTGTGTTCAAGCTTATTGAAACCAACTTTTTGCAGTTCGCTTACAGCCCAGCCAAAGTTTTTGATATCCCTTTCAAGCATGAATGGAATAAGATTCATTAGAATCAGATGAGATACCTGTTCGACTTCCTCCTTAGGAATAGGACAGTATGTTTGGAAAACATCCACCTCATCGTCACCTTCCATATGCTTTTCAATATAAGGAATGGCAATAAGAATATCCCATTCTTCAGGGAAATCATACCTTGCAATCAATGTTGCAGGTTTTGCTTTAGATGCTCCGGACGGTAAAAATAAAGGTTTTTCCTCTTTACTGTGGCCACCATCCACAATGAAACCACCTAAATCATGAGTGTAAGTTCCAATTCCGGAAGTTCCTCCTCTTCCGACAATTGTACTAAGTTCTTTACTTTCCGCTTCGATGCCCATTGTTTCTGTAATTAAGTGAGCGGTAGAAACGGCAATTTGAGTTCCGCTTCCAAATCCGGAATGCGGAGGATAAGTCTGATGAACTATAAATTTGAAACCGGCATCAATGCCGAAATGTTCAATTGTTTTTTCAGCTGCAGCAGGAATCTTTTCGCTGCATTCTAAAATAGCTTCCTCATCGTCTACAGTATCTGCAAATTCAAGTTCAATACCACTTTCAATTTGCTCAACTTCCATAATAAATTGTGGATCTTTTAATGCAAGACCGATTCCACCATCGACTCTTCTATATGACCCGTTCAAGTCAATAAGGGACATATGTATTCTTGAAGGTGCTTTGATAATCATTTTTTCACATCCATATATAATTTTCCTATAAAAATATGTATATAAAGTATAATAAAGCTTTTCATATTATTTCAAATGAACTTTAAAAAAAATAAATAACATTTTATATAAGTTGCAACAAAATAGCTGTATGGATGTAAAAAAAATTATTCCAAAAAGCATATTTGATATCGATGTAACAATTGCAACAGTATATCTGACATTGATTATACCGTTGATTATAGCATTGATATACGGACTTAAATTTTGAGAACGCAAAGTTCTCATTTCTATTTTTTAATCAGTCAAAAGACAGTCCTTCAACCGCATCAATCAATTTTTCCGCAAGAGCTAATGTCAAATCCATTGCCTCAAATGAATAGCATTCATAAACAATAGTTGGAATTCCCGCATTGGCGGTAGGTTCTGTAATGTAAGGAGGGCTTGACCTGAATTCTGGCGCATAATAAACAATTTCATCAATGGAATCAATTATTTCATTCATATATCCTGAGGATTCATCATCAAATCCCGGAGCGAATGCAAAATTGGTTATCTGATAATCGCCCGGCCCCCTGGAACCGCGGTTGGAGTGAATATCCAAAAACAAGTCATATTCATTGTTGATAATTTCATCGCGAACAAATTCCTGAGCCAAGAGCTGTCCCTCATCTCTTCCCTCACTTTCCGAATCCTTGTCTGAAACATTGATATTATAAAGGAAGTAGCAATATTTCAAATCGCTTTTGGAATTCAGTTTTTCAAACAATGCCCTGTGAGATTTGCTTTCAAGCGGATGCATTCCAATCAGGAAGGCTATTTTAATCTCGGATTCAACATTTCCAAAAGGACCGTGAAGGTATACTCTGCCTAATTCGTTTTCACCAATCAATTTGGATTCATACCTTGTTGAATCTACTTGAGCTTCGCTGGTAGGGCCATCAGGATAGTTCATATCAACACCAAAAAAAAATAAGTTGAGACTAGAATTGAATCTAGTCATCGGATGGTGCACGTGCACCTAATTCTTTGTTTAATTCATAAATTAATCTGTTGTCTCCATCAGCTAATTTAATTTTAGCTACTAATTCCATTGCATTTTCCTCTTCTTCGACTTGTTCTTCAACAAACCATTGCAAGAAGTTGTTGGTTGCATGGTCTTTTTCTTCAATAGCTAAGTTAACTAAATCGTCGATTAAACCGGATACCTTTTTTTCATGTTCTAAAACATGTTCAAATGCAGCAAGTGGAGAATCCCATTCTGTTTGAGGTCCTTCAATATCAGTTAAAGTTACAGAAGCTCCTCTTCTGATAATGTAATCATAGAATTTCATTCCATGTTCTAATTCTTCAGCTGCTTGAACTCTCATCCAGTTAGCAAATCCTGCTAATTCTTCATCTTCAAAATAAGCTGCCATGGATAAATATAAATATCCAGAGTAAACTTCAGCATTTAATTGACCGTTTAATGCTTTTTCCATATTTTCAGATACCATTAAATATCACCATTATAATTTTAGTTTCTAATTTCTTATATAGTTTAAGTAAATTAAAAGACATATAACCTTACATGATAGAAAAGTCACTTTATGAAAATTACGATATCCATTTTGATGAAAACATTACTCCTGACAGTGATGATTATTTATTCGTTTTTAATGAAAACAGAGAACTATATCTCAATGATAAAAAAAAGCTACCGGAATCATTGGACGATTTTAACGTTAATTTTTGTTTTTACATAGGAGATTATAAAGGTAAAAGGGCATTTGTCGCGAATGTTGAAACTGAAGAATCATTCTATCCGTTATATGAAGTATATGAATTTAACCATGACCTGTACCATATAGCGGGAAAGGCAGTACTTGTCAACGATTGGTACAGGTCACACAGGTTCTGCGGAAGATGCGGAACACCTACCCGACTGGATGAAAAGGACATGATGATGAAATGTCCTGAATGCGGACAAAACCATTATCCCCGCATCGCTCCTGCAATCATAGTGGCCATCAGAAAAGGCGATGAGCTGCTTATGGCAAAACACAGCTACCATGACAATATCAGATACGCGCTGATTGCCGGCTTCGTGGAACCCGGTGAAAGCATTGAAGAGGCAGTCCATCGTGAAGTTCTGGAGGAAGTGGGCATTAAAATCAAGAATTTAAAATACAGAAGAAGCCAATCATGGCCGTTTCCAAACTCATTGATGCTTGGATTCAATGCAGACTATGATTCCGGAGACATAAAGGTAGATGGTGATGAAATAGTAAGGGCTCAATGGTTTAAAAAAGATGAAATCATAAGATACGAATCAGACATCAGCATTTCAGACTGGCTGATTCAGGATTTCATCGATTCTGTTGATTAAAAAGAACCTTTTATAATGTTTAAAGCTGTTATTCCTCCCTTAAGTCTTCCAAGGCCATCCATCAGCATTTTTTGAGGACATGCTATATTCATCCTCAGGAATCCGTCCCCATTCTCCCCAAAATCGATTCCGGCAGACAGGAACAATCCCTGATTTGTTCTTAAAAATTCCGACAAGACCTTTGAAGGCACATTTAATGCAGAGCAATCAAGCCACAGGAGGTATGTCGCATCACATTCAACCATTCTGATTACAGGCAGTTCACTGGCCAGATAATCCCTGACAATCATCTTATTTTCATATAAAACTTCCCTAAGTTCATCCAGCCATTCTTCAGACTCGTCATATGCTGCAATTACTGCTGCCGTTGCGAAAACGTTACATGAATCCGAATTGTCAATGTGCATCTGTGATTTTATCCTTTCTAAAAGTTCGCTGCTTGTTGTGTGGACTATTGAACTTTGAAAACCTGCAATGTTGAATGATTTTGACGGGGAGAGACATCTGATGACATTTTCATCCGCTTCAAATGGATTATATTTGACGCCGGGATCTGTCAGGTCACAGTGAATCTCATCAGATATTAAAATCACATCATTCTTTCTGCATAGCTCAGCTATTCGGGTCAAATCACCTTCTGACCAGATTTTACCGATTGGATTGTGGGGATTGCACAGAATCATCAACCCTACTTTTGACAGTTTTTCATCCAAATCATCAAAATCAATTCTGTACTCACCGTTTTCATAAATCAGCTCATTTTCCAAAACCTTACGGCCATTGTCCTCAATGACATAGAAAAATACGTGATAAACCGGTGACTGGATTAGTATTTCATCTCCAACATCCGTCAGGCACCTTATCATTGATGAGATTGAAGGCATTACCCCTATCGAATAAGCCATTTCTTCACGGGACATCTTCAAGTCATATCTCCTGTCCCACCAGTTAATGTAAGCGTCAAACAGCTCATCCGGAACAATGGTATATCCGTATATCGGATGGTTTGCCCTGTTTTTGACGGCATTTTCAATTGCGGGAGCCACCCTGAAGTCCATATCGGCTACCCACATCGGCAGATCATCATTGAAATAATCCCATTTCAGGCAATTGGTTCCTGCCCTATCTGTTATGCTTTGAAAGTCGTGTTTAGTATTCTTCATAGTGAATCCTGCTTTCATCAAACTTGTCCATGAACTTGTTTTCCCATCCGTCGGCAGGATAACCCAAGGTAATCACGCAAAATGGGACATGGTCAACATTATCCAAGTTAAACAGATCAGCTACCTTTTCCATTGTATCCTCTGTAGGTGCAACACCATTCCAAAGACCGCCCAAACCCAGATTGACTGCTTCAAGCAACATGTTTTCAGCTGCTGCTGACATATCCTGCTGCCAATGGGCCTTATAGAATGCCCTTTCGATATTGGCTACAAGCAAAATTGCAACAGGTGCTGTTTTGACTCTAGGTTTTATTTCAGACAATTTCAAAAGAGTTTCCTTATTTTTGATGACTACAAACTCCCAGGGTTCGGCGCCAAGTCTTGATCCTGGCGCTTGCATTCCAGCCTTTAGGATTTTTAAAATATCATCATCATCGACTTCCTTATCCTGATATACACGGATACTTCTTCTGGTATTAATTATTTCTTCAAAATCAGACATATTTTTAAATAATATCTTTATCATATAAATAATTAGTTTATATAAACGGAGGTGAAATTAATGAATAATGAAAAAGCCACAGGAATATTCTTTCTTATTATCGGTTTGATATTTATTTTATTCCCAATGTTTTCAACAGGATTGGTTTCAATAATTGTTGGTTTAAGTTTAGTGTTCTTCGGTATTTCCGCAGCATTAATGGGATATAACTTAAAAGATGAGCAAAAAGAAGTTGCAATAGCTATTATCATTATTGGAATTATATCAATCATTCTAGGATTGCTATTCATATTCTACATTAATGCCATATCATTCCTTGTTGCTTTCCAATTCTATATTGTCGGATTCATAATGATAGTATTCGGAATAACAGGATTAACATCAAAAGTAACCAAGATTTCAAACTTCACATCAATACTTGTCCTATTGATGGGTATTGTTGCAATCGCTCTTGGAGTATTTGCGGCTAACAACCCAATATACCTTGCAATCATCATCGGTATCGTCTTGATACTTGAAGGTATCGCATATCTTCTTGATGACTAGGAGCGTTTTAAAAATAGATAAAATTGTTGAAGTGTGAGAATTCACATCAACACACTTCAAACCTTTTTTTAATTTTCCTGATTTTCAATAGTTCTAAAATCAATGTCGTTTTTTCCACAGAATTCTTTGATATGCTCAATGACCTCGGAAATATTGTCTTGAGAATACTCATTTTTGAAATAATACACAATCGGCTGTGCATTGGTATAAACTGTAATTACCAGATATTGGTTTTTCCAAAAGCTAACGTCCAATGTGTTATAGATTTGGATATCCCTTACAATATCACATTTAGCCTTTTTCAATGGTGTTTCATTCCCAATGCTTTTTATTTCGCTATTTTCATATTTATTTTGTAGCTTAATGAGCTTGTCCTCATCGGTTAAGACATCATTTTGAGGTTCTATTTCAGATAGCTTATCTCTGAAAAGCCTTGCATTGTGCAGTTTTTCCTGAATCTCAGCCAATTCCTTTTCAAGCTGCTTTTCATCCTCAAGCAGGGAATTGATGAATGCTTCAGATCCGTTGTTGAAGTTTTCATAGATTTCCAGAACATCTCTTGGAGATAATATGGAACTGTTTTTGAAGAATTCCTTGGTGTGAGGTTTTACACGAATGCTTAAAGGCTTTAGGTTTTCTTTTCTGGATTTTTTATCAAAGAATTCCTCTGCAAAATCATTACCCCTTTTGTGAAGAGCATGCATCCTGGATGTAAACATTTTTTCAAACTCTTCACGGGTCATATCCTCTGGAAAATTGAATTCAAATTCGCCGGGAGTATAGTATCCCCCGAATCTTTCGTTTCCAAATTCAAATCTTCTATTTCTTTTTTGTTCTGTCATTTATATCACATCCTTTTTGTATTACAAAAAAGAATTTTGTATACAAATAAATATTGTGAAGAGGTAGTATATAAATGTATTCATTTTTAAAAAATGTATACATAAAAATTTTAAAAAAATAATTGGATTTTACTGGCTTAAATCAGCACCAATTTCAAAAGTTTTCTCTAAATCCCTGGCAAACTGATCTTCTTTAGATTTAATGGAATCCTCATCCATATTAGCATAATCATTTTTGCTTATCTTATTGAAAGAATCAACGACAACTTTTCCATTCAGCATCTTAAGAACATCTTCAGACTGCTTGAGATGGGGTCTGACGGACTTTTCAAAATAATCCTTAGGATAGTTTATGGTATAGAACAGCCCTACATTTACCTTGCCCTTGAACTTGTTTCCTGTCTTATATGAAACGATGCAATATATCATCCTTTCAAGCAAAGCCATATAATGGCTTGAAGGACTTGAAAAGAAAATTGGAGCCCCAACCAAAAGGCAATCAGCATTCAGAATCTCTTCAATCAGTGGAGAAAGCTCATCTTTCCAATAACATTTGCATGTGTCCTCATCATTTTTACATATCCTGCAAATCCTGCATCCGGACAAATCCAATTTATACAAATCAACATATTTTACATCTGCACCAACCGATTCAGCACCTTTCATGGCTGACTGCATCAATTGTGCATTATGCTCCTTTCTTTTAGGATCAGCATTTATTACAACAGTCTTCATTTTGACAGCTCCGCTCCAATCTCAAAAGCCTTTTCCAGGTCTTTTGGAAACTGCAAAATCCATTGCTTTTCTTTTAATTCCTGTGAAAACCCTGCCATGTTGAATTTTGAGTAATCGCTAACCTGTATAGTGTCACAAACAGGATAGGTTACAATTTCACCATTCAAGAATGAAAACAGATATTCAGTAGTTGCCAGGCTGTCCTTCATGGAATTTTCATAAAATTCGATTGGAGCGTTCATGGTGTAGAATATTCCGACATTGACCTTGCCTGTGAAATAGCTGGATCCGTCATCATAAGACATTATGCAGAAAATAAGCCTTTCGATTAATGCCCTGAATTGACTTGTAGGCTGGCCGAAGTAAATCGGTGAGCCTATTAAAAGACAGTCTGCATCCAGAATCTTATCTATTACCTCTGTCAAATCATCTCTCCAATAGCACTTGCCCTTAGTCTTCTCTTTCAATTTGCAGGCAAGGCAGCTTCTGCAGCCTGTATAGACCAAATCATATAAATTGAAATATTCAGTTTCGGCACCAACAGACTCAGCACCCTTTTGAGCGGACTGCATGATTTCTGCAGTGTTCCATGTTTTTCTTGGACTCGCATTAATGACAATTGTTTTCATAATAATAGATTAAAATAAGAGTTATATATTATTTTTTAAAATTTTAAATTATTTAAAAAAAAAAGATAAAATTTGAAGCTATTTTTTAGCTTCAATAACTGTTTTTCCATTCATGTAAGGGACTAACACTTCAGGAACTTTAACACTACCATCAGCCTGCTGATAGTTTTCTAGAATACAGCACATAGTTCTCTCGGTTGCAATTGCGGTACTGTTTAATGTGTGCAGGGTTTGTGCATCACCGGAGCCTGCCCTTCCAACACGTGTTTTGGTTTTACGTGCCTGATAATCCTTACAGTTTGTGCATGAAACCAATTCACGGTAAGTGCCTGAACCAGGGAACCATGCTTCCAAATCATATTTGATGGCAGCATTATCATTCAATGCTGATGATACGATAGCTATAATCTGATATGGAAGGCCTAATTTCTGATAGATTCCTTCTGTAACTTCCATCAGCTTGTCATGCTGATTTTTGGAATCGTCCGGATTTGAGAAAATGAACTGTTCGATTTTTTCGAACTGATGAACCCTGAATATTCCAAGAGTATCCTTTCCGTGGGATCCTGCCTCTTTTCTAAAGCAGGTTGAAAGTGCGCAGTATCTTAAAGGCAAATCATCCGGATTGATGATTTCATCCCTGTGAAGTGCGGCCAGGGTTTGCTCTGCAGTTGCAATCAGGAAGAGATCCTCATTTTCAACTTTGTATAATGTTTCTTCAAATTCGCCCAATTCGGAGGTTTCCGCTGCAACTTCACCTTTTACAAAGAACGGTGTCTGCATCGGAATGTATCCTTCTCCTTCAAGTTCGGAAAGTGCAAATTGAATCAAAGCAAGGTTCAAGTGTAGGATATCTCTTTTCAAGTAGTAGAAACGGGCTCCTGCGATTTCTGCAGCAGTCTCAAGGTCTGCTCCATCAATTTTATTGATTAAATCAACGTGATTCAATGCTTCGAAATCGAACTCGGGCTTTTCGCCGAATGTCCTGACCACTACATTGTCGTCTTCTGTGTCTGAAATAGGAACATCCTCATCAATGATGTTTCCAACCTTATATCTGTACTCATCCCTGAGCTCAAGATATTCAGCGTTTTTGGCTGTCAGCTCTTTAATTTCTGCAGCGACCTCTTTGGAACGTTTGATGACTTCTTCCAAATTGCCTTCTTCTTTTGCTTTTTTGAATGATTTGGATAATTTATTTTTCTCGGATCTTAAAGAATTAAGTTTTCTTTCACCTTCTCTCCATAAGGCGTCATATTCTATTACCTTTTCTACATTTTCTGTATCTCTAAATCTCTTCTTTTCAGAGTCTATAACGATTTCAGGATTTTCTCTGAATAATTTTATATCTAACAATATTTTGTCCCCTAAAATATTTTATACAAATATAAATATGAATTTCTTATTTTTTAAAGTTAATGTATTAAAAAAAGTAGTTTTTAGAGTTCAAAGAACTCTAATGTGCATTTCGCCTATAATAATTTTTCTCTGAAAACTGATTTCAGCTCGGTTTTGGTTTGATCTGTGTAGTTTTCATTGTCTACACTGAATATTGCCATTTCATAGATTATCTTGTTTAATGCCCTGCCCTTTTCAGTCAGGTAATACCTTACATTCTTTTTATCGTATTTGTCGGCTATACGTTTAATTAACCCATTATCCTCCATTTCCTTAAGGCAACTGCTTAATACCCTGTTGGACAAGTTAGGTTTGTCTTCTTTAAATTCATGGAAACGAGTTTTTCCAAAAAACAAATCATTGATGATCTGTACGACCCATTTTTTTCTTATTAGCTGAATCACATTATCTATTGGGAAATTTCTCAATTGATTATTGACATTCATGAAAACCCCTCCAATAATTTAAGTTCTTAATAATAATTATTTTTTATATATATAAAGTTTACTGTCATGGTGAGCAAATGGTTACCAAAAGCTTTTAAATAGGATTTACCTAATTTTGTAGTGAAAGCGCAATATTGCACTTTCTAAGAGATGGCTAAATCAAAAAATTATGAATGAACATGGTCCACCATTTTCCTTCAAAAAAACATGACATATATCAATTACCATGGGATTTCAAAAGAATTTTTTGAAAAGCATTGAGCTTACAATCCAACTTAAAAATCCCTTTAAATTAATCAAAAAATTCAAACCATCTCTATTCTTTACTATTTTTTAAGACCTCATAAACAGGAATCCGGAAAAGTTTAAATATAAAAAATAACTATCGTTATATGATAGGTATGTTTTTGTAAAATTAATTAAAAAAATCTAAAAAAATAGAAAAAATAATATCTATCAACTGTAAATATATATACTTGTATAAAAAAACGGATTGAAAAAAATGAAAGAGACAATAAAAATATTAACAATTCAGGACATATCCTGTTACGGCCAATGTTCAATAACAGTAGCACTACCGATAATTTCCGCTTTCGGTATAGAAACAGCAGTACTGCCGTCTGCAATTTTATCCACACATACCTCCGGATTTACAGGATATACAGTTAGAGACCTAACAGAAGACCTTCCTGCAATCCTAAAACACTGGGAACAAGAAGAGATATTTTTCGATGCAATATACACAGGATTCATCGGTTCAATAGAACAGTTCGAATATATCAAAGACATCATAGACTCAAGATTAAAACCTGACGGAAAGGTATTTGTCGACCCGGCAATGGCTGACCATGGAGAATTCTACAACGGATTTGACCAAGATTTCGCTGATAAGATGGGTGAACTCTGTAAAATAGGAGATTACGTTCTTCCAAACACAACAGAAGCATGCTACCTATTGCATAAGCCTTGGAAGGAAGAGTTTACAAAAGAAGAAATGTTGGAAATTGCAAATGAGCTTTCCGAATTCACAAAAAAACACGTAATCCTTAAAGGAGACACTCACAAAGAGGGCAAATTGGGAATGATTGTTTTGGATAAGGATGAATCATCCGAGCCAACTTTCGTATTCAATGACAAGGTGGATCACGTATCCCACGGAACAGGCGATGTCTTCGCTTCAGCTTTCGTAGGCGCAACATTAAGCGGCAAATCACCTGAAGATTCCGCAAAGGTTGCAGGCGAATTCACAAAAAAAGCTCTGGAAGAAACAATTGATGACCCAAGCCATAGCTATGGAGTCAAATTTGAAAGAGTAATTCCTTATATTCCGGAATTAATGAAATAAATATTTAAAAGGAAGATTATAGTAATTTTTCTTCCCATTCTTTAATTTTAAAGCCGACCAAAACAACATCATCATCACCGACTAGGATTGGCCTTTTTACAAGCATTCCGTCAGTGGCAAGAAGATCCAGCTGTTCATCTTCGGACATGTCCGGAAGCTTATCCTTTAATTTTAATTCCCTATACTTCATGCCGCTGGTGTTGAAAAATCTTTTAAGAGGCAAATCAGACATTCCCCACCATTCGCGCAATTCTTCTGAAGAGGGATTATCATCTATGATATGCCTTGATTCATATTCAATACCGTGTTCGTCAAGCCAGTTTTTAGCTTTTCTGCATGTTGAGCATTTAGGATAATTTACGAATAACATGATTAATACTTTGATTTCAACTTAAAAATACTTAAGTATTTCAGACGGCTTTTCGACAACTCCCATAATATAATCACTTTCAAAGGCCTCATGATTTCCATAACCCCATTTGACAATAATGCAATCAATTTGAGCATTTTGGGATGTTCTTATATCGGTTGATGAATCGCCGATGTATATTGTTTCCTGCCTTGATACATTAAGCTTTTCCCTTATTTTATTGACACCACAGGGATTCGGCTTTGAAGGATAGTCCTCGTTGTGGCCTTCAATAGCTAGAAAATCTATGTCATCATAATATCTCTCAATGAACATCTTTATCGAATCGTTTTTTCTATTGGAATTTATCGAAAGCAAAACCCCCTTGTCCTGCAACTGCCTTAAGACTTCATGCACTCCGGCAAACGGCAGACTTTTTTCCTTCGGGCAATCTGCATACAACTTTCCATAACTCTCTTTTACAATTTCGATATTGTCGGAAGTATTTTGGTCTTTCAGCATTAGAGAAACCATTTCATCAATATTTCCACCAAGCCTCTCGACAAACTCTTCGTAAGTCAAGGCGGGAAAGCCATTGCCCGTCAATGCCTGGTTGAAACAGGCCATCACATCATCAACAGAATTGAAAAGCGTTCCATCAAAATCAAAAATTGCAAGTTTTTTCATGTTATCATTTATGTTATTCAATCAATTTATGGTTTTCATCATTCAACGATACTTTTAAATAGTATCAAAGCACAATATATACACAAGGTGATAACTATGTATATAACAATAAGAGCATTCGACGATATGTACGGACCAAAGCCATTAGTTTTAGATGGAATAGTGAAACTGGTAAAGGAACCTGACAACAAACATGACCCTGAAGCAATAGCCTGCGAAATGAGGCATTTCGGAAAAATAGGATACGTTTCAAACAGCACCCATACCGTAGTAAAAGGCACAATGAGCGCCGGAAGAACATATGACAAAATTTCCGATGAGTATGTTGCAAAAATAAAATTCATTTACAGAAAGACTGCAATAGTAAAATTGCTGTCAACAGAGGAATTCAGCGAAGAAGTGAAAAAACCTGAAAGCGACATACACTTCCTGTTTGACGATTTGTCAAAACTTCATTTGGAGGAAAAACAATGATAATTCCAGAAGTTGGCGAATTGAATTCCGGCATCGAACTTCTAAAACCGCAATCACATAAACATGTGGCCATCATCCCCCTAAAAACAGAACCTAATTATGCACTGGATATCCTGACACTTAAAAAAGGTTTTGAATTGGGTCTTGTTGAAGTCAAGGAATTGGAACACTCAACAGTAAACACTCTGATAGTTAAAAACAATGCCGTGACTCCATTGCTTTTGATTGACGGTGAGGAAGTTGTAGGCGGAGATCAAAACAGGATTATCAACTCAACAATACTTATAGCTCCAAAATCTGAATGCCCAATTTCTGTCAGCTGCACTGAACAAGGCAGATGGGCATATAAAAGTGAATTTAAAAGTTCTGTGCATTTAGCGGACTTCAATACACGCAGACAGAAGTTAAATGCTGAACGCTTCAATGAGCCTGTTCAAAGCGCGGTATGGTCATCAATCAACAAACTTGAAAGGTCAATCGATTTTTCATCCCCGACACAGGCAATGTCTGAAAGTTATGAATCCCAAAGAGTCAACCATGAGGAATTTTTAAAGGAATTTAAGATTGTTGATGGTCAGAATGGAGTTTTAGTCATCGTCAATGGTGAGATACAAGGTTTTGAACTCCTATTGAATCCTGAAATCTATGGCCATTTCCATGAAAAGATAATCAAAAGCTATCTAATCAATTCAAAAGTTGAAAACACAACTTTTACAATAAACTCTGATGAAGCCAGACTTGTAATCGAAAATGCAAAAGATTCAACCTTTGAGGATAAAAAAAGCAATGGTTTGGAAAATGCTTATGAATTTGAAAATTCCGCAGGATTTGGAAATCTTTATATTTACAAGGATGAAATCCTTCACTGGTCATACTTTAAAAAGATTGATGACGAAGAGGCGGATGAAGGCATTGAAGAACCTGCCGAATCAACAGAGTTCATCCTTTAAAAACCTTTTTTTCTTTTTTTTAATCCAATATCCCTTCTATTTTTAGCAGCTCTATTTTTTTATCCACACCGGCAGCATAACCCGTAAGCTTGCCCTTTGCCCCCAATACCCTGTGGCATGGAATCAGAATAGAAATAGGATTGTGGCCTACTGCACCTCCCACAGCCTGGGCTGACATTTCAGGAGAAATTCTTGATGCTATCTCGCCATATGTCATTGTTTCACCATATGGAATTTCAGACAATATTTTCCAGACCTTCATCCTGAATTCGCTGCCCATCGGATTCAACTTGAAATCAATCCCGGGGTTTAGTCCCCCAAAGTAATCATCAAGAAATCTTGTCACTTCATCAAAAATAGGCAAATCATCTTTTTGGATTGTCTTTTCAATGTTGGCTCTGAAATATTTCTGACCGTAAAACCATAGCCCGACAACAGCTTCGCCGTCACTTACGATCAACATTTCGCCGATTGGAGAGGAATAGTCAGTTGAGTAATACATAGCTACATATATGATTTGAAAAATTCTTCAAACTCCTCATCTTCCATAGGTTCCGGAGTTGATATCTTTTCATTAGCCATTATACTTGAAGCAAGGTCTCTGTATTCTTGTGTTTCATCACTTTCAGGGTATTTTTCAACGACGGTTTTTGCATCTAATTCAGCATCCTGAATCAAGTTACTTCTATGGATTGTACCAATAACATGTGTGCCAATCTTTTCTGCAAAGTCTGCAACTATCTTCTCTTCATTATCAACATTTCTGCAATTGCAGACGATACCGCTCAGATTGCCCTTAAGTTTTTTAACACCGCGGACAATATTGTTGGCTGCATAAAGTGACATGTATTCACCTGAGGTGACAATGAGAACCTCATCGGCATATTTTTCACGCAACGGTACGGAAAAACCTCCACAGACAACATCACCTAAAACATCATAAACAACGACATCAATGTCATCATCAAAAATACCCAGCTGTTCAAGGCGTTTCATAGCCACAATAACACCTCGCCCGGCACATCCCACACCAGGTTCCGGACCTCCGCTTTCAACGCATTGTATGCCTTTAAAACCTTCAAACACCAGGTCTTCCTTTTGAGGTTTTCTGTTTTCCTTCAATGTATGGACAACGGTCGGGATTCTTGAACCATATAATGTTCGTGTAGTATCGGCCTTCGGATCGCAACCTATAACCAGGCAATTTAAGTCTTCACTGGCCCAAACAGCGGACAGATTGGCTACTGTAGTACTTTTTCCTATTCCGCCTTTTCCATAAATAGCTATTTTCTTAATCATCACAAGTCCTCTCGACTAATTTGTATATAAAATCATTTTCCCTTACTTTAGTTGGAATAGCGATTGCCACATTGCAACCCTTCTCAACATTCGAAACGGATTTTCCTTCAATTTGCATAGATTCAATGACATGGTTGACGGAGCCTGTGGTCTTGCCCTGAATAATTATCCTGTCTCCTATTTTCAGGTCATCCCATATTCTGATTTCGGCTGCCTTGACCTTGTTATAGTAATTCACCACCTGACCAATGTCTTTTTTGATGAATTTTGATTGGTTGTCTTCACTTGTCTCAAAGGGAGTGTTGAAGTAAAAATTGGTGTCGAATCCGCGATTGAACACACTGGTCAACTCATCCATCCATGAGTCCTTCACCTCATAATTAACCGGGTCATCATTATAGTCATCTATGGCTTCCCGATATATTCCTGTGACCATTGCACCATAATCCGGGCTTCTGGCTCTTCCTTCTATCTTAAATGAATCTACACCGCTTTCAATAAGCTGCGGAATGTATTCTATCATGCACATGTCCTTGGGTGAGAAAAAGTTGGTTCTATAGCTTCCGTCATCACTGGCAGTTATGATGAATGATTCATCCTCGACATCAGAAAAGTTTATGACATTGTCTTCGCCCTCTTCATATGTCAGGGTCCAGTTTTTGCGGCAAGGCTGCAGGCAGTCACCGCAATTGGCGCTTCTGCCATATAAGCCATAGCTTAAAAAACATCTTCCGGAAATGGCCATGCATATTGCACCATGAATGAAAACTTCTGTCTCAATAGGGGACCTTTCAGCGATTTTAGAAATTTCGCTTAAGGACAGCTCCCTTGAAAGGATTGCTCTTTTGGCGCCCAGTTTCTTAAGTGTCCTTAATGTATATGAATTGGTGACGTTCTCCTGAACGCTGATATGGGCTTCCAAGCCATGGGAAACAGTGTCTTCAATCAGGCCAATGTCTGATAAAATTAGTCCATCAATTTCAGATGATGAAATCGCTTCCAGGTTGCCTTCAAGCTGCCTGGCGCGCCTTTCATTTAAAATAATATTTGTACATAAATAGGTTTTAGCCCCATATTCCTTTGCAATTTCAGAAACTTCAGGCAAATCTTCAAGAGTAAAATTTTTTGCATTGGCCCTCATGTTATAATCATCAAGGCCAAAATAAACTGCATCAGCGCCATTTTCCAAAACTGCACGAAGGGAAATGAAATTTCCCGCAGGAGCTAATAGTTCAACCATAAAAATCTAAGGTTTATAATAGGTTTCAGCTTCAAGACCTTCAGGAATTTCGGTAGGATATTCCTCATTAATACATCCTAAACATAAGTTCTCTTTCGGCATTCCAATAGCTTCGACCAATGCAGGCAATGTAATATAACCTAAAGAATCAATGTCCAGCTGTTCCTTGATCTCTTCAGTAGTGTAATTTGCCGCTATCAGCTCTTTTTTGGTTGCCATTGCAACACCATAATAACAAGGTGAAATAACAGGAGGACAACCTACCAAGAAATGAATTTCAGCCGGTTCCGCTTCCTTTACAAGATCCAATAACTGTTTGGAAGTGGTACCCCTTACAATACTGTCGTCAATTAAAATAATTTTTTTGCCTTTAATGGCTTCCTTAATAGGATTTAACTTAAGTCTGACCGCCAATTCCCTTTCCTCTTGGGTTGGCATAATAAATGTTCTTCCAACATACCTGTTTTTAATCAAACCTTCACCATATGGAATGCCGGAAGCTCTTGAATATCCGATAGCTGCCGGAATGGATGAATCAGGTACTGGAATTACAACATCAGCATCAATAGGATACAGCTTGTGCAGCTGCTTACCAATGTTCATTCTAGTCTGATAAACGTTTATTCCGTCGATTGTACTGTCAGGCCTTGCAAAGTAAACATATTCAAACATACAGTGTGAGAGTTTGCATTTTCCTGCACTTTCTAACATATAGGAGTTAATTTCATTATTTTCAAAGTATACGACTTCACCAGGCTTGATGTCTCTGATATATTTGGCATTCACAACATCAAATGCAACGGTTTCGGATGCTAAAATGTAATCTCCATCCCTGTCGGCAATGGCGAGAGGTTTTATTCCCATCGGATCCCTAACACCATACAAATCACCGTTCACTAAAATGGTCAATGCATAAGATCCGACCAATTTTTTAGAAACGCATTCGATGGATTCTATGATATCCTTTTCATTATCATGATGCTCTTTTTTAAGCATGTAACATATCACTTCGGAATCAGTGTCGGATTTGAAATCATAACCGTCCCTTATTAATTCCTCTCTCAATTCATCTGAATTAACGATGTCTCCGTTATGTGCCATGGCTATAAATCCGTCATCAAAATCAGTTACGAAAGGCTGTGAATTCTCAAGTTTTGACTGGCCGGTGGTTGAATATCTTACATGCCCGACAGCCATGTTTCCCAATAAATTCTGGATTTCATAGTCCTTAAAAACATCGGTTATCAGACCCATTCCGCAGTAATAATTCAATCCTTTTTCCGGATTAAAAGTAGCTATTCCTGCTGATTCCTGACCTCTATGCTGTAAAGCATATAAACAATAATAAACAAAGGATGCGATATTTTTAGACTCATCATTTGAATGATATCCGACAATACCACACTTATCTTCCATTTCTCCTTGCATTTGCTAACTCCTATAAAATAGTATAATTATAATTTTCTTTTAACTAGTATAAAATAATATTTGTTTTACAAAAACTAATCCCAGAAATTCTCAAAAGCATCGCTGACATCATAGTCCTCTTTAACTTCAGGTATGTCCTTTTCCTCTTCATGAGACAGTTCTTTTTTCAAATCATCAGAATTATCATCTACGAAGATTAATGCCGTTTTAATAATTTTTAACCATTCTATTGCTTTATCTTTGGATTCTGATGCGATAAAACCTTGCCCTACGATAATATTGTCAGGTTTAAACTTATTTGTAGCTATTACAACCCTTTCTTCATCAGTCAAATCCTGCCTGAAGGTTTCCTGCCACAACTCATCCAACCTAAAAATTTCAAGAATATCACGGGAGTAGATATTCTCATAGCGTGATCTGAATGATTCAAAATCAGATTTTAAACCGTTAATGTCCTCAATCAATTCATTATTTTCCTGGGACAACACTTCATTTTCTTTAATGAGCTGATTATAGTCATCAAGCAGATTATTATAGTTATGAGTTACTTTTACAAGTTTATTTTCCAATGAATGGATGTTTATTAAGTTCAGAGAATAAGATAATGTTGATTTTATTATTGAGTTCAAAATCTCTTTTTCGGCAAGCTTGAAATCAATAGACCCGTCCTCAACAACAAGGTTATTATAATCAAATAACCCGATATGATTAAAATCAGTCTTCAATTCATTAAAAAGAATATTGAATGTTTCATCATGACCATATCCACCTATCAAAAGAATATCGGCACCGGTAGCCACCTTTTTAACCATATCCAATTCTACGGTTGGAATAATGGATGAAACAATTATATTATAGTCATCTTCAAGTTGGATATCATTTACAGCCTTTGAAACGAACTGCGCAATATCCAAATTCGATACAATTATACGAACATCAATTTTGGATTCATGAGCTTCGGTTTCCATGATATTACCTAAATTACATTAATTTTTTCATGCCATTTCCATGCAGACTCAATAATCTGGTCCAAATCATATTTAGGATTCCAGCCCAATGTATTTTTGATTTTGGATGAATCTGCTACAAGAATAGCTGGATCACCTTCCCTACGTTCGGCAATCTTTACATCAAAGTCAGTGTTTGTGACTTCCTTACATTTTTCAATGATTTCAAGAACAGAGTATCCCTGACCATTTCCCAAATTAAAGACATTTGATTCATTGCCATCGCATAGATATTCATATGCCTTGATATGAGCATCGGCCAAGTCATTAACATGGATATAATCACGGATGCATGTTCCATCGGGAGTATCATAATCATTTCCAAAAATTGAAATGCTCTCACGTTTTCCGATAGCCGCATCCAATATCAATGGAATAAGGTGAGTTTCAGGGTCATGCAATTCCCCGATCTCACAATCGAAATCACAACCTGCCGCATTAAAATATCTTAAAGATACGTATTTGAAATCACCTTTTTCAGCTTCCCTTTCCAAAGCCTTTTCGGTGATGAATTTGGAGTGTCCATAAGGATTGATTGGTTTTAAGTCTTGGTCTTCAGTTATAGGTATCTTTTCAGGATTTCCATAAACCGCGGCAGTTGATGATAAAATAAATTTGTCAACACCAAATTCTCTCATAATCTGCAAGAGATTTAATGTGTTTCTATAATTATTCTTTAAATACATTTGAGGCATTCTAATAGATTCTTCAACTGATGAAAATGCGGCGAAATGAATGACGGCATCAATGTCATATTTCTCGAAAACCTCCCTTAGACTTTTGCTTCCAAGGTCATAGTTTTCAAGATTTCCCCATTTGACAAATGACTCATAACCTTTGCATAGGTTGTCAACAACTACGGTTTCATAACCTTCACTGTTTAAGAGCTTATTTGTATGGGAGCCAACATAACCCGCTCCACCAGTAATAAGAATCATTTAAACACCCTTATACGAATTTACCTAATTTAAGTAAAGCTTTTGGAGATACTTTAATTAATTTTTTAACAATTTCAGTAGTGGAAATTTTATCAAAGCTTTCACCTTGGAATGCGTGAGCAATGCTGTCCAGTTCCTCATCGGATAAGGTGAGTAGGTATTCTTGAACTTTCTTATACCTTTTGATTTCATGGTCAAGCTCTGCATGAGCCATTTCATCATATTGTTTTAAGAATTTTTTAGAACAGTCCTCTTTGATAGCTTGAGCGGCCACCTGACCTGCGCACATTCCACCGGTCATACCGCTGATGATTCCTCCACCGGTCAATGGGTTTACCTGACCTGCCGCATCTCCGCAGACTAAAATATTATCGTCATAAAGTTTTTTGGTCATACCCCCAACAGGATCTCCGCCCACATTCAACTCAACAGCCTGAGCGTTTTGGGTGTATGGACATTTTGCAATAAAATCATCCAAGTATTCCTTAGCGGTCTTTTCCGCTTTGTGTGGTAAAATCGCCAAACCGACATTTGCGATGTCATCACCTTTAGGGAAAATCCACACATATCCTCCAGGAGCACATGAACCTAAGTAAAATTCAATTACTCCAGGCCTTTCAAATTCAACATTACACATTTCATATTGTACACCGGATTCCATTTCTTTAGGTTTTGCTGCAGGCCTTAATCCTGCCCATCTTGCAATGTGACCTTCAGGGCCGTCTGCAGCGATTAGTATTTTACATTTGTAATCTATTTTTTCGCCCATGCATTCGGTGTTAACAATATATCCGTCTTCTATTTTTTCAATGCCTGTGACCAAGGTTTTGATTTTGATTTCAGCACCTGCTCTTGCAGCATCCATTGCCATGTGCTTATCGAATACTTTCCTTTCCAAAATGTATCCTGCTTCAGGTAATTTGACCTCTTCGCTAGTTAACCAAACGTCGGTTCCGTCAGGAGTCTGTATTCTTACACCTTGGATTTCCTGGGTAACCCAACGAGGTGAAGGTTCAATGCCTAACTTTTCAAGCCCTTGAATTGAAACACCTTCAGCACATCTTTTTGGTGAACCGATTTCAGACTTTTTATCCATTAAAATTACTTTTGCACCACCTAATGCAGCATGTTTAGCTGCACTAGAACCTGCTGGTCCTGAACCAACTACAATTACATCAGTTTCAATCATATTATCATTCCTCTTTTTCTAATGCATCTATAGGACATGCCTTAATACATGTGTCACAGTCTTTACAGTCATCATCATTAAAAACTAATGAATACTCTCTTACTTGAATTAAATTTCTTGGACAAACTCCAGCGC
Organism: Methanobrevibacter sp.; assembly: GCF_015062985.1. Classification (GTDB taxonomy): domain Archaea; phylum Methanobacteriota; class Methanobacteria; order Methanobacteriales; family Methanobacteriaceae; genus Methanocatella. The sequence goes on from NZ_SUTI01000004.1 coordinate 31,498, forward strand.
ACTCACCACAAAATGAGCACCAATCTTTAACAATCATAAAATATCTCCTATATTAAACAATTTATGTTATAATTAGTATCTTTTTTATTATATTAAAATGTTTACTAAAAATAGATATATAAAGGAATAAAAAAAGAAAAAAATAAATTTTAAAGCATTATTTTACCAATAATACAGGCACTTCAGAATTTCTTAAGAGCCTTTCTGAAACGGAACCTATTTGAGTATCAGACACATTATTTTCATCAAATGATACGAATCTGTTATTATTGGCCCCATGTGCATGAATAACGACCAAATCTGCACGGGTCTGGTCTACAATGAATTTCATATCTCTTAATGGATCTGCAGTAAGCAAATGTTCAGTGACTTCAATTCCAACAGCATTTGCCTTTTCAGTAATTTTGGCCAAAATAGCATCACCGGAATCCTCTTCCGAATCGTAGCTGCTGAATGAAAATTCTTCCAGAACGTGGACGGCGGCAATCTTTGAGTTGAACTTTTGGGCTATCTCAATAGCAATGTCAGCTGCCTCAAATCCATAATCTGACCCGTCAACAGGAACTGCAATAACATCAAACATCAAAATCACCCTTTAAGGTAGTCGGCATGGCAGAAATCAATGAAATTATCAACGATTTCATCAATGTTTTCACTGTCATCAATGATTTTCCCATCATCCATGAATATTGCCCTGTTGGACAATTCCTTAATGAAATCGGTATTGTGTGAAATCATTACAATGGTAATTCCATAATCCTTTGAGATTGTTTTTAAAGCATTTGTTACATCCCTTAAAGTAACAGGGTCCAAATCTCCAAATGGTTCATCCAAAAGCAGGAATTTAGGTCTTGAAATCAATATCAATGCGAGCATTACACGAACCTTCTGTCCACCTGACAACTCGTAGGATTTCCTGTGCAATATGCTCATGTCCAAATCAAGGCTTTCAAAGATATCAGCCACTGCCTCTTTTGTTGCAGTCTCAGGGAATTTCGGGAACAGGTCATCCAAAATATCGGAATCAAGTCCAACCTGCATTAAACGGTCACGTGCCTCAGTTTCAGGCAAATCTGTGAGCAGATAAAATGAATCCAATAACTCTTCACTAATGCCAACATTTCTAGCCCTTTTCTGAGCTTCCTTAACAATATTGTCATTTTTATAACCTAAACGAACAGCTAACTGGTTTAAAACGGTAGCATAATGGTTTAATGCAAATTCCTGATGCATGAATCCTAATTTGGATCTGATTTTCATACGGTTCATTCCAGGAATGTCAATGTCAGCCCATTCACCATCATCCAATTTGTATAGCACTTCTCCCCTGTCAGGGTCATCCAATCCTCCAAGCATTCTTAGGAGTACGGTTTTTCCCGCACCGCTTGGACCGATGATGCTTAGGATATTTTCCTTTTGGACCTTGAAATTAATGTCCTCAATCTGAAGAACTTCACCGCCTGTCAGCAAGTAGAACCTTTTGTAGATGTCTTTTGCCTCCATGACATCCTCATCGGTTGATATGTTTTTGATATCTACGATTTCATCCATATCCTCCATGAACTCATCACAGATTCTTTCAGGAGTGCCTTCATCAGCAATTTCACCGTCTTCAAGTAAAATTACCCTATCAGCCAGGTATTTCTGTACATCCGGCAAGTGGGACACGACAATTACAGTAATATTCAATTCCTTGTTGATTTTTTTAACTGCATCCAATATTTCCTGTTTGGTTTTAGGGCATGCCATGGTAGCAGGTTCGTCAAGAAGCAAAGCTTTAGGGCGTTTTGCAAGTTGCCTTGCCATAATAAGCCTTTGCTTTTCACCTCCGCTTAAAACGGAAGCATAATGGTCTGACTTATGGGTCAATGAAACAAGCTCTAAAAGCTCATCTGCCTCATCGCCGAATTCGCTTTCCGCAAGTTCCAAATTGGCATCACCTTCATCATAATAACTGCGGGCATACAATTTTCTTAAAACGTTTTCACGCACGGTATCCGGCCATAAGCCGAAAGACCTTTGAAGGTGGATTGCAGTTTCCTTTTTGAGATTATTGTAATAAAATTGAGAAGATTCGGAAGTTACCTTAACATCACCTACAGTGATACTTCCTTCATCAATGTGTTCAACACCTCTGAGTGCCCTTAAAAGAGTAGTTTTACCGGAACCACTTTTTCCCATGATTCCCAATATTTCTCCTTCTTCAACTTCAAAACTGACATTTTTAAGTGCACTAACAGATGTTCCGTCTGCTAATTCATATTCTTTACTTACATTTTCAACTTTTATCATTATTTATGCCCCATTAATATTAATACAAATTTATATTAATGAAAGTATTTATATTTTATATTAACTTATTAAAAGAACGTGATTTAAATGGCAAATGAAAATAAAATTCAAGAATATGCTGACAGTTTAGAACAGGAAAAAATTATGATTGAAACTCATTTCGTAAACATTGAAAGAATTTTAAAAGACAACGAAAAGCTAGACCAGGAAAAACTTATTGGACTTATGTCTAACTTCAATACACTGAACATTCAATATGACCAGTTATGCAATGACCTAATCAAATTCATTCAAATCTTCAAAAAGGAAGAGCATGAAATCAGACTCTACAAAACTGATGAACTGATTGAACTGCTCGAAAAAAGGATAAATCAATTATAAGCATTTAATAATTATAATTGATTATAACATGACCACTAACATTTGTAGTTGTCTGCTCAGCTACAACTTCACCATTCCTTAAAAGTTGAACTGTAATAGGGCCTTCACCATAATCCTGCTTTTGAGCATCAATAAAAACTTTATCCCAAGAAGCACAGTCCAGTCCAAATGATTGATTGCCCTGTCCGGATTTAGTCACAATGTAATTAGGATCACCCATTTCAGCATACCAATCACCATCATACTTGATAACCGCTCTATAAGGATAGGAGGAATCTTTACTAATGCTTCCATCATCACCAATTACGTTTAAAGATTCATCATGAGTCGGCTGAGTAAGATTGTAAACAAAAGAAAAAACAAGCAACGCTATAATTATAAACCCCAATACAATAACGACCTTTCTAACAGCATTTATATTCAATCGACTGGATCTTCTTGTATTATTAACTCTCCTTCCACCTGTATCGGCTAAAAGATATGCACAGTTATCACAATAAACGGCATCATATGCATTATCATAGCCACACCGAGGACATTTTACCATAAATATTTACCTAACTCTATTTTGTTATAAAAACATTATAAAAATACTTCTATTTAAATTTAATGTAAAATTTGCTGTTTTTTAAAAAAAATGATAAAAGATTAGTGATAATAATTATAGACATTTTCAGCGGCTTTTTGATTCATGCCGTCTATTTTTTCCAAATCTTCAATTGATGCCTTTTTTATGTTATCAATGCTTCCAAATGCCTTTAATAGATTTATTTTTCTTTTTTTGCCTATTCCAACAATATCATCAAGAGATGAAGCTTGTATATTCTTGCTTCGAAGTTTTCTATGATATGTTATTGCAAAGCGATGTGATTCATCACGCACCTGCTGAAGCAGATGAAGAGCTTTGTTGTTTTTAGGAATAATGATTGGACGTTTAGTATTTGGAAGATATATTTCTTCAAACTCTTTGGCAAGCCCTATAATTGGAATATGAGTCAAATCCAATTTTTCCAATACTCCGCAGGCCATTCCCAATTGTCCTTTACCACCATCTATTACAATCAGGTCCGGTTCAGGGTCTGATTCAATCATTTTCAGCCTGCGGGTCAAGAGCTCTTCCATCATTGCAAAATCATTAGGACCGGGAGTTTCCATCCTGAAATGCTTATACTTTTTCTTGTCAGGCTTTGCATCCTTAAAGGATACTTTGGAGCCAACCGCAAATTCGCCGGAAATGTTACTGATATCATATCCTTCGATTACGCGCGGCAACTTTTCAAGCTTGAGGTATTTCTTAAGTTCAATCAATGAATTCTCCATCTTTTTCTTCTGATGCTTGATGATATCGGCATTCTTCTTGGCCATCTTTACAAGCCTTAACTTGACGCCCTTCTGCGGAACTTTAATTTTAACCTTGTTTCCCCTTAAGTCACTCAGCCAATCCTCAAGAAGTTCTTTTTCATCAATATCCTCATCCAAAAGAATCTGCTTAGGAATATGTCTGTTATAACCGTAATACTGCTGGATAAATGCGAACATTATCTCGGATGATGAATCATACTGGGCTCCGCTCATTAAAAAGTCATCACGCCCAACAATCTTTCCGTTTCTTATCGGCATTATGATGACTATGACCTCATCCTTGCTTGGAGAAATTGCAATTACATCCTGGTCCAGGTCATCATCAACCAAATCAACAAATTGCTTTTCCATAATCTCTTCAATGGAGGAAATCTGATCCCTTATCACTGCCGCCTTTTCAAACTCCTCATTTTCGGCGGCTTCAATCATTTCCACTTTAAGATTTTTGACAATGGTCGAATATTTGCCCTGGAAAAACAAGTCAATCTTATTGATTATTTCCGAATATTCCTCTTTTGTAATCCTGCCGTCACATGGAGCATAGCATAAATCAATCTGGGAATTCAGGCAAGGTCCATTCATATTTCTGCAAGTTCTTATTTTAAACAGTGATTTTAAAAACTTGACAGTCTGTTTTACAGAACCCACATCGGTAAACGGTCCGAAATAAACTCCATTCTTGGTAACATTTCTTGTAATGACCAGTCTTGGAAAATCCTCATCTGTGATTTTAACGTAGGGATATCTCTTATCGTCTTTCAGCTGAACGTTATATCTCGGACGATGCTTCTTGATTAATGTGGCTTCCAAAATCAGCGCTTCCTTTTCGGAATTAGTGACAATATACTCCAAGCTGTCAAAATGACTCATGAGTATTTGAGTCTTTGGCCTGTCCAGCTTTTCCCTAAAATAAGATTTGACCCTTTTGACAAGATTTTTCGCCTTGCCTATGTAAATGATGGTGTCTGTGTCATCACGCATTATATAAACGCCGGGCTTGTTTGGCAGATTGTCTGGGGATTTGACTTTAGTTGACATGAAAAAACCTATTTGAGTTCAACAATATCATTTTCTATCTTGACTTTGTTGTTTGCAATCATCAAATCTAAAACACTATTGATTCTTGTTGCAGTCTTTTTAGAAGTTGATTTGAAACCGAAATTGCGTGAGGTTTCCTTTGCAATCTGGCCTGTTGTAACATTTTGCTTGTAGAGCAATACTGTTTCTATATTTTTGGCTATCTCCTCATCTGAAATCAGATCAATATTCGGCTTAACTCTTTTCCTGATTACAATATTGTTGTTTGAAGCATCATATAAAAAGTCTCCGATTTTGATAATATCTCCAGAGCTTTCAGCTTCACTAATTGCGGCATTGACACGTTTTTTCAGATTGGAGCCTGCCCTTTTGATATTGCATGAATCCTTGATTCTGTTTGTCACTTCCTTGACATGAATCGGACCTTCAACATCAACAATATCATTAATTGACTTTGCCACTTTATCAATAGGCTGCTTGTACAATTCATCTGAGGAATGCATACCTATATCATCAATTTGAACATAATTTACAATTCTGTCTTCCATTTTGCCTCTAGCCGGAAGAACCTGGTCATCAAATGCCTTAAGCTGATTGTCTTTTTTATATCTTTCTCTTTCAATTTCCTTATAATCCTCATCAGCGCTTGAAATAATATCTTCCAAAGCCTGGTCCCTATAGTTTTCATTTCTGAACTGTTCATGGACAGGAACAATGACTTCATCATCTTTTGACATTTCCTTTTCAATTCTTTGCTCTTCTTTTTCGGCGAAGGTTAATTCCTGTTCCATTTGAAGTATCTTATCTGAATCATCATCACTTGGTCTGTTGAGATAATCCATAGGGTCATACTCTTCAGTCCTATCGACAACGGATACATAATCAATTTTGGTCGGATTTTCAATTTCCTTTAATGATTTATTGATGTACTGCATATCCTTCTTGATTCCCCTAAGTGAATCCTTAACGGATTTAGGCTTTTCTTCCTCATAATAGAAATTATTCTTTCTGAGCTTGCTTGTAACATCATTGGCTCCTTGATAATATGTAACACCATCTCCGATTTCTTCTTTAGGTGAAGTTGGAATATCTTCAATGATTTCTTCCTCCTGAGGAATTGTTTCAGCTTCAGCAGTGAATTCATCTTCAGGATAATCTATTTTAACTTCAGATTTGAATTTAACATCTTTAACAGGCACATCCTCTTTAGGAAGTGTTACTGGGTCTATCTCCCTTTCAGGATAAACCACCCTCTCAGAAACATCAGGCTCAACATCCCTACCAGGATAAACCACCCTCTCAGAAACATCAGGCTCAACATCCCTACCAGGATAAACCACCCTCTCAGAAACTTCAGTTTCTATTTCCTTATCAGGAGAAACTTCTTTTTGCAATTCCTCATCGTCAAACAAATCATCAAGGAAACTTTCCATTGCTTTTGATACAACTTCATTAGGTTTTTTGCGATTATCGTCATTATGCAAATCAGGCAATTCATCAGTGAAAATGTTTAACTCATCGCTTTCAGTATAATCCATTTTAGGAGATGGCCTTTCAAAGGAATCATCTTCATCACCTAAACTGTCAGTGAAAATATTCAAGTCATCATCATCGCTGACTATTTCCGCTTCCACAACTAAATCGTCTTTTGGAGCAGGTTTGTGAAGTGGAACTTCATCTTCTTCAATCACTTCTCCCCTAACAGTTTCAACCTCTTCTTTTTCAAGATGTGGTTCGCCGGTGACAACATCTGAAATAAATGATTTGACATAACCTGTTCTATTAGGTTTATGTCTGCGAGCTTGTGGTTTTTCATCAATTTCAATTTCCACATTCTCTTCTGCTGAATCGGCTTCGGATTCAGGTTCTTTAACTTCCTCATCATTTATAACATGCTCATCATCATGATTATGGTCAACATAAATGTAATCATCATCAGAACCCAAATCAACTTTATCATCTTCAGCAAAGTCGATTTTTTCATCAGAGCCTAAATCAGGCTCATCCTCTTGAACAAAGCTAACCTTTTCATCGGAAGTGAAATCAATTTCATCATCCAATACGCGCTCATCGTCATGACTGTGATCGACGTAAATGTAATCATCATCAGAACCCAAATCAACTTTATCATCCTCAATTTTTGGTTCTGGTGATTTTTTCTTAGATGAAGGCCTTTTAGGAGCTTCTTCAACTACTTCATCATGCTCTACAACAATATAATCATCATCTGACTCCATATTTTCAGGAGTTTCAACAAAATCATCAGAATCCAAATCCATCTTGCTTGTGAATTTCACTTTAGATTGTGAATTGGCATCTTCAGAGCCTAAATCTTCAACTTCAATATCCTCATTTAAAATCTGTTCGGTTGCATTTACTTCATCAAAACCAATATCATCAATTGTTTGGGCAATGTCCTCTTCCAAATCTGAGTTTTCCCCCAAATCTTTTGTGAATTTAAGTCCTGAGAACAGGGATGTTTTCTCTAATTTTTCTTCATATTCCTCATCATCTCTTAAGAATGATTTAACTTTATCAGAGATGACTTTTGAAAATGAACCTTTGCTTTCATCAGCATAATCCTTTTCATTTTCCCATACTTCAGCATTGTCTTCAGGAGAAACCCCTTTATCATATTCCCAAACTTCAGAATCACTATCATCATATTCTTCCTCAGTTTCCGAAGTTGTTTGCTCTTCACCATCAGTTGAGTCAATTTCGGTTTTGACAAATCCTTCATCTTCATAGTCATTACTTTCTACAGATTCAGAAGTACCCATCTCGGTTTCTACTTCGTCATTTGCAGATTCAACATCAACAAATTGTGAAGGAATATCCTCAACAACCTCATCTTCAACATTGACAAACTCAGAAGGACTATCCTCAAAAACAACCTTATCATCTTCAACATCAACATTGACAAATTCAGAAGGACTATCCTCAAAAACAACCTTATCATCTTCAACATCAACATTGACAAATTCAGAAGGACTTTCTTTAATAACATTATCTTCATTAATTGTTTTTTGACCGGATTCTTCTTCAAAGAATTCTGAAGGATCAATTTCAGAAACATCAATCGGCTTTTCCAATACGTCATCATCGGCTTTTTCAACTTCAACGAAATCGGACGGACCGATATCTTCAATGTTTACTTCATCACCGGATTGCTCTTCCTTCATTTTTCTTTCAGCTTCTTCACGTTCACGTGCAATTCTCAATTCTTCAGCTTTCTTTTCTGCTTCCAATCTTCTTTTTTCAGCCAGTTCCTTTTCTTTTTCAGATTTGCGTTTTTCTTCTGCACGTGTTTGGCGAATTGATTTTTCAACAAATTCCAAAAGTTTTTTACGTCCCAGATCCCTGTTCCTATACCAATCGGTTGACCATAAATGGTAAAGTTTCCAACCTAATCCTTTGAGCACCTGTTCACGTAATCTGTCCCTGTCACGGGCCACCTTACTTGATGAATACATTTTTCCGTCGGTTGTGATTCCCAAAATATATTTTCCGGGATTTTCATCATCGACAATAGCCAAGTCCACTCTAAATCCTGCACAGCCGATTTGCCTGTCAACAGTATAGCCGTTCTCTTCCAGGTAACTTGCGATTGCATCCTCGAACGGTTCATTAGTATATTCTCCGCCTTGCTGAGTTCCCAATGTTAAGTTTTCAGCATATTCCAGGAACTCCCTCAGGGATTTTACACCATAAGGCGGATTGGCTGTCAATTTCATGTCATAAGCTTTAAAGTTGGAGAATACCACACATTTTTCCCTTGCACGTGTAATCAATACGTTCAGTCTCCTTTCCCCACCGTCCTGGTTTAGCGGACCGAAGTTGAGTGACATTTTTCTGTCTTCATCATAACCGTATCCAACACTGATTAGGATAACGTCCCTTTCATCCCCTTGTATTGTCTCAAGGTTTTTAACAAAGAACCTCTCTTCTTTATTCTCTGAGAATAACGGTTCAAATTCCGGTCTTTCCTTACGTTTTACTTCCAATGCTTCCAATATCGCATTTTTTTGAGCAACGGAAAATGTTCCAACACCCAGACTCTTTGTATCACCATACTTTTCAAAGTGGTTGAAAATCTCTTCTGCAACGTCTTGAGCCTCCAGAGGATTTGCAGATGATGAACCCCTATGGTAAGCAGTGTTCGGGTTATAATGGAACTTCAAACCGAGTTCAGGGTCATTGTGTGAAGGTGAAGGGTAAACTAATAAGTCGTCATCGTAAAATTCCCTGTTTGAAACTGTAATCAAGGATTCGTGGCGGCTACGGTAGTGCCATTTAAGCATTTTTACAGGGAATGAAAGTTTACATAAATGCAGGATACTTTCCATATCGAGGGATGTGGCTTCCTCTTCATCGCTATCTGCATCTGACATCTGGTCGAAAAATGAAGTAGGAGGCAGTTGTTGGGTATCTCCCATGACCACTGCAGTTTTTCCTCTCATGAATGCTCCGAGTGCATCTTCAGGTTTTACCTGACTTGCTTCGTCAAAAATAACTACATCAAACTGCAATTCTTCGTTAGTCGGATCCAAATATTGTGCGATAGACAGTGGAGACATCATGAAACAAGGTTTAATCTGTTTTATCATTCCTCCTGCTTTTTCCAGAAGTTTTCTTACAGGCATGTGTCCGCTTTTTCTTGTGAACTCACCTGCAAGTATCTTTGCCTGAGGATTTTCTGTTCCTCCAAAGATTTTAGGGATATTGCTGTTCAGCTTTTGGAATATCCTTTTTCTGTTTAAAACAAGAATCTTTTTATCCAAATCTTTGAATTCCCTGATTCTGTTTTCATGAAGCTCACCGACAAATGTTGCGAGTTCATGGTTTTCAACAAATAATATATTTAATAATGAATCTGCAAAGTTTCCTTCAACCAATGCCTCGATATCCTCTTTTTTAATGTTTCTTTTCTCGATTGAATCTACAAACATTTTGGCATTGGATGATTTAAGTGCATTTTTGGTATTAAGGTATTGTGACCATAAGTGAAGGCTTGATAACTGTCCTCTCCAGTTGTACAATTGCTCCTGCCATGCCTCAAACGGAACGTCTCCTGTTTCCCTTTTAAAGATAAGTTTGCTTCTTGGGTTTAGCTTATCCTTAAGCCTGGTTAGAACCCTTACAAATTCTTCACCTGAGTCAATGTATTCGGCAAGGTCCCTTTCCGGCTTAATGTCAAACAGGTCCTTGCTCATCAAATCTATTGTATTTTGGGAAAATGTTCCTTCACGGACAAGTGCTGTAAATTCGCTCATCCATTTTGCAATTGCCTTCAAATCATTTGCATTTGCATTAAGGTGCCAATAGCCACCATAGTATTTTTTACCTAAAGCTTCATTGGCTTCCAGATTTTTCCTTAATTTAATTACTGCCTTTGCTTCCTGCAAATCCCTTATGATTTCATCAACACTTCCTGGAACCGGCACTGCATAATACCTTTCGACAAGTTCAATGTGCTGTTTGTTGTTAAAGAATCTGAATTTCTTGTGGGAAATGTTTCTTAACTCGTATATCAGCCTGTCAATATCTGCCTGGAAAATGCTTTGGTTGAATTTGGTTAAAGCTCCGGCATACTTCTGATACTTTTCAAGTTCATATATTAACTTAAATGCATCGTCATTGTTAGTATTCCATGCACCTGATTTGATTATGCTTCCGTCAATCAGTTCCGCATTTTGGGATTTGATGACCTCAAAGGCTGAAAGCGAATTCTGGAACTCGTTTAAGGTGTCCGGCTGCTTTATTCCATAAATGTCATAAACCCTTCCGCGCTCGACAAGGAAATTGTCCAATGCAAACAATGTATCATTTATCAGCATTTCGATTTCCCTTAAATCGGCCGGAAGCAGACTTTTAGGAGCGCATTTGCTCCAAGGATTTTCCTTTGAAATGGTCTGATAAAGCTCTGCCAGGTTTTCCAAAGCTATTTTCATGTCGTCCAAATCCTTAAGAGTAATGGATTCGGGATTTTCAAACCTGACCAAAGGCATTATTGCCCCTTTTGTTGCGAAATGGTCATCGGCAGATTCCTTCATTCCGTAGAGCTGGAACGCTGAAAGGTTAACGGCAAACACCGGCCTGTGGATAATCTGAGAATAATCGTCAAGCTGCCTTCGTAAAGTCTCCAGTTTGCGGATGGTCTGATCTATGTTTAAAGGCTCCTGAGCCCTTACATTAGTTGCCTTTTGAAGGTCTTTGAGGAACTTTTTCCTTCTTGTCTTGTGTGAATGCAATTCCAAAACGAATTTGCCCAGACCGACAGCGGTCAGCCTGTCCTTTACGACGTCCAATGCAGCCATTTTCTCTGATACGAAGAGAACTGATTTTCCTTCTGCCAAAAGCTCGGCTATCAGGTTTACGATTGTCTGGGATTTACCGGTTCCAGGCGGTCCTTCAACCACCAGATTGCGGCCAGCCTTGACGTCCTGAATGGCGGCAATCTGTGACGAATCGGCATCAAGAACCTGATACATGTTCTGATATTCCAGACATGAATCGATATCCTCTTCCCTGAATGCCTCCTGGTCATTTTTAGCTGGATTAAAAATGGCCTGTATCAATTCATTCTTGGTCAAATCAACATTATCTGCCCATGCATCAGGGTTCAAATCATTATACATTACAAACTTGGTAAAGCTGAAGAAACCTAAGGCCACATCATGATTGACTTCCCATCCGTCCATTCTTGATACTGCGCGGCGGACGCTTGCTATGTAATGGTCGATTACTTCACCATACCTTTTAAACTCAAAATCAGGAAGTTCTATTCCTGCCTCCAGCAGTTTGGCCTTAAGTGAAATATTGGTTTGGATATCCTCTCCGGTCCATTCAAGGTTGAATGATTCCCCAACCTTTTTCCTTTCCATTGAAACCGGAATCAACACCAAAGGAGCGTTATTCTTCTGTCTTGGCTTGGATTTGTCTTTCCACTGCAGAAAGCCAACGGCCAGATACAGGATGTTGTAACCTTGCTCCTGAAGCATTGTCTTTGCCTGGTTATTGATGTAATACAATCTTTTCTGAAGTTCCTTAGGGGTCAAATCGGTAGCCAATTTCTTGTCGCCTTCAGAAAACTTTGAAAAGTCAAAGGGAATATGATCCCACACCGAAGACTTGTCCTCCTTCTTATCCTTTTTGTTGGCCACAAAATACATCTTGTTTTCCTGCAGGACCAATGTCTGGAAAAGATTTGTGGGAGATTGATTTACTATGGTGAGGGTTTTAGCTCTTGACTTGAAGTTAAGAAGCTGGTTCCTTAAAGTTAAGTCCAAAAGCTCCTTACGTAAGTTCTTAAATTCCTTTTCGATTATATTATCTGATTTATTTAACATGATGACCCTTTGTAGTGTTTAAAAAAATTAAAAATGCATATATAAATATAGTTTTAAATATTAATAAAGTTTTCTAAAAATTGTTAAAAACTTGAATTTATGGCCAAAAATAAATTAATCATGATAAAATGAGACTAATATTAATTATAACATAGATTAAATGAATAATACCTGATGAAAATATGAAAAAAGATATCCTATAATATTATAGTCGCAAAATAATACTTCTGCATTTCATTTTGGGAAGAAAATAATTTTTAATAAATATAAGAATAAATGCCCGAATATAGAAAAATAATTTAAAATTCAATGCGATTGGTTGCTATCCTAATAACACCAATGAACTAGATGATTATCTAATTAAAATATTATTTTTCATTACTTTTGTTATTTTTTCTTTTTCCTTTAATATTTCATCCTTTGGAAAATGAGGGTATTTGTTTAGATATTCATCATATATCTTTAAAGCTTCATCATATTTTCCCATTAATTCAAGGGATTGACCATAATATAAATAATAATCATTTATTATAGCATACTTATCAAATTCTACTTTAGAAACTCTTTCAAATCCTTTTATTGATTCTTTAAATTGACCTAATTCAGCTAGAATTTTTGATTTCATAATGATTACTTGTATTTCATTCGGATTCAATTTTAAAATTTTATCTGCATAAATTAACGCATTTTCATAATCTCCTTTAGACATTAAAATATCACACATAGAACCTAAAACAGTTGCATTTTCACAATACGGTTCTAAAATTTTCTCAATGCAACTTATTGCTTCATCATATTTTTTTAGCTTGGAGTAACATAAACCTTTTCTTACAATGGTTATATAATCATTTTCCTTTTCTAAAACTTTGTCATAAATATTTAATGCTTTATCATAATCCCCTAAAAAAGAATAACATAACCCTTTTAAACTTAAAGCATTAATATTATCAGGATACTCTGCCAAAAATTTATCAAAACACTCAATTGCAAGTTCAAATTCATTTAATATACTGCATGCGATACCTTTATTGAGATCAATCCCAACTTCATTAGGAATAAGTTTAGAAAGTTCATCAAAACATTTAAATGAATTTTCTTTATCGTATAAATCCGCATAACAAAAACCCTTTGAGCTTAATGCATCTAGATTATTATACTTATCAATAACCAATATCTTATCAAGATAACTTATGGCTTTTTTACATTGCCGCTCATCACTATAATAATCTGCTTTTTTAAAATAATATTTAATAATCCGATTTTTAATCATAGATGCTCACTCTCATTATTAGTTGAATTAACTTTTAATCCATTATCTTTTAAAAGCTCCATTAAAATAATATACTTTATAAAATCAATGAATTCAATTGTCTGAATAGTCATGTATATTCCAAATATGTCTTTGTAATTGGAAAAAATAAAAGAAATTAATTCATCATTTTCTCTAGCTAAGTTAAATTCTTCATATAAATCTTCAATATATTCACCAACATTAAACCAAATTTTTGTATCAGTCCCATTTACGAATCATGTGGATTTTATTGGAAATTATCCTCCGATAAGGTTAATAATACTTTCAAAATATATATTATTATTTTTAATTTCCCCATCACAAATAATATTGGATTCATGATTTCAATTACTGATAAATATGTAAACTTCAATTATGTTATAATTTGATTATTAGAATATTAAATTCACCTACAATAAACATTAAAAATACAATCAACATCAAAAATTTTTTGAGTCCTTCACTTGTCCTTATTTCAAATGGCAAGTATTTATTTGAAATATGAGGTGAAACCGTTAAATAACAAACTAAAAATGACAATATAACACAAGGCACATTATTTAAAATTGGCGTACTATTGAAAAAGACACTATCTAAAAAATTATGTAAAGCCAAACCTAACAGTGCACCAGCCCCCATAAGAGGAACCCAAAAGAGGCCCGGATGATAACCTAATACCTCCTTATAATACTTATTTCCAAATTCATCTTCAATTAACAAAAGACGACTGTTATTATTGAAGACATCAGTTCTCCACAATGTCAAAATACCAACAAAAAGTATTGAAACCCCAAAAGCAACCGCCGAAGTAATACCACTTTCAATCAAACCTAAACCAAAAAAACCAATAGCCAGAGCGATATAAATTCCAAAAATAAAAAATACTATCGCTTGATATGAAGCACCACTAAACTCTGAATCAAAAAAACCTACTTTTCTATCAACCCAATCAGTTTTATAAGCAAACACCACAAAATATATAGTTAACCCAACACATGATAAAAACATGAAGAAGCATTTATACAAATCTCTACGAAATAAATATATTACACCAACCGCTATTGGGGTCATAAATAGCATTACAACAAAAAATCTTTTAGCTAATTGTTTACGCTCTTCTTTAGTAGCAATAGTCCAACTCATAAATTCACCTCATTTCTAAAAAAATAATCATATCCTCCCGAGAAAAACAATTGTAAAATAGATAAACCAAAATCTTCTTTAATAAAATCTTCTTGAAAACACCAAGTCAGACATAACTAACATTATATCAATGGATATTAAAATTGATTACTAATTTTCCTGCTTGCAATCAAAGATGCGAAATCACCGGATTCCTTAATGGATTTGGATGACAAGCGCTGGGATATGTAGGCCGCCATGTAAGTGTCGCCGCAACCGGTCGTATCAACAACATCATCACATTCCACAGCATCGATTCTTGTTTCATCCCCCGAAATTATCCTTGACCCATGACTTCCATCAGTTATGACCATCTCATCTACATCATAGCCATACCCAATGATGTTCGCTTCCGCCTCATCCAAAAATATTGCATCAACACCATCTAAAATGGCATCCAAATCCTCAAAGTATGACAATTTTATTGTATAATTTCCATTTGCTTCAACATCAGGAACTCTCAAAAATCCCTGGATTGATATGAAAACAGGAACATTGAAACTTTTGAGATATTCAATCGTTTCAATAGGAAAATCATGGCGGTTCAGGGGATTCAGTACAAAGCCGTCAATGTCATCAGGAAGAATCCCTTCCAGATCGCTTTTCAAAATCGCAATGTCGGCAAAATTGCTCAGCTGATTGCGCACATCCAGGTTATCAGGATTCGGATAGTCATTGATGAAAAAGTGAGTGTCTTGCTTTAAGACTGCCTTGACCTTACCCTTTGAAGGAAAGTCATTGATTAAGCTTTCATCTGCGCAGTTTACGATGGCCACATAATCTTCATAATACCTATCGAAAACAATGCTTTGGTAGTATGTTGCGCCGCCTATTTTTCTGGATTCCTGCCCCCCGATAACAATCAGGTCTTCAGTTACAGGCCCTAAAACAACCAATGTCATAATGTTCCCCTTAGTCAAATTCAATTGTAATATCTACAATGTGATATTTGGATGAAATACTATAAATCTCTTTTTTAATTTCATCCTGCATATCTACGTTATCTACTTCAATTTTCAAAGTCAGAACAGAATCGATTCCATCTAAAGACCATGCATGAAAATCATCAATTCCCCTTACGCCATCAATGGCCAATACACTTGATTTGAACTCCTCGACATCAAAGTGATTAGGTGTCTTTTGAAGCAGAACTTCAAAGGACTTATGCAGATTTCTTCCGAGGTTGAATATCAGCCACAGGGCAATACCTATTGAAACGAAAGGATCAAGATACTGTGCACCATCCCAAAACATCAGCACTACACTCAGAATCAATATAGCAATCCATTCAAAAACATCACCTAACTGATGAAATAGGATTGCCCTTTCATTAAATGTTTCGCCATTATGAAGCCTGTGAACTGAAATCGATTTGAAAATGATTCCGACAATTGCCACAATAAGCATTCCACCTGCATCAATGCCCTCCGGCGCAAACAATCTTGGAATTGCTTCATAAAGTATGACGAATGCCATAACAATGACAAATGTTGAAGTTATGACCGCACCAAGAATTGAAAATCTCTGATAGCCATAGGAATACTTGTCTGTTGAATCCCTTTGAGAGAGATGCTCCAGAAACCATGCTATGGCTATTGAAATGGTATCTGACATGTCATGAATGCAGTCTGCAAGAATTGCCATACTGTTTGTGGCCAGGCCTCCGACAATGACAATTATGTTAAAAGCAAGATTCATGAAAAATACAAATGCCAGATTTTCACCTGCTTTCTTGTGATGATTATGAATGTCGATTCTCATGTTTTTTATATATGTCCTCTCAATAATAAAAAAGTTATTTATCAATAAACTAGTAAATTTAAGGTTATATTTATATAATTAAAAAATGTAAATTATATTAGTGATAAAATGGCGATAGTTGGAACAACAATATTTTCACATATTCTTCCTGTAATCTGTGGATTTTTCGGACTCATATTTATTATTTCAGGATCATTAGAAGAAGACAAAGGTAAATTAGCCTTAGGAATTGTGTTATTCCTTGTAGCTTGCATTTTCCCTTATGTAATATTAAGTATTTTAGTCTAGAAGAGTTACTTCGCCTGAATGCAGGCTAGTTCCTATCAATACTTTTTTTATTCCAAGTGATTCCAATTCATTGAGGGAATCCTTGTTTAGACCGCCTGCAATGATTAGCTTATCTTTCAAATCATCAAATTCTTCTAGAAGCTTTTCATTATATCCCTTTTCGGTGCCCACGCCGCTGATATCCAGAAGGATTATTTCATTTGGATCAATTCTTTTCAGGAATTCCTTGAATTCCTGCAGATTTATGTTCATGTTCTTTGCAAGAAGCTCATTGTCCTTCACGTCAACGCTTATGACAATTCTTTCCTTAGGATATTTCTCAAATATTTTTTCAATTTCCTCGAGGCTTTCTATTGTTTCTGTAGGTACGATAATCTTATAAGCATAATCCAGGAAAAATTCGAATCCCTGAAGGTTTTTAACGCCTCCGTCAAACATCACATTCAATATTGTGTTGACCATCTTAACATCATCGATATTATGGCCGGCAGATTCAATCAGGTCCAAATCGGCAATGTACATCTCATCCGCACCGCTTAATCTTAATCCGTTTGCAATGTCAATCGGGCTGGATGATGATGCAAAAACTGTCCTTAACGGCTGATATGTGTCTCTCATGCCTGATTTTCCGCTTACAGCCTGATGTTGTTTCAAATCGATAACTGGAATTTTCTTAATCATGATTATAGTTAGAATATTCAAGTATTAATATTTTTAAAAATAGTTTTTAAGGAGGTGAGATGAGCTTATGTGTTTGCCAGCTCATCTCCGAGTATATAAAAAATAATGATCAATTTATGGTAAATAACAGAATATGTTATGAACCTCTAATATAAAGTTAATTCACATAGTATATAAATGTTACTATAATTTAGAAAAATTAAAGTATACTTGAATAAATACTTTTTAATTTTTTTAATAAAAAATAAACAATAATTACATTCTAAATTATAATTATTAATATATGTATATAAAAAATTCAAAAAGATAAAACGCCAAATTTTAGGCACCTTAAAATCTGTAAAAAATTTTAAAATCTGGTTGATAAAGTCTATTTGAAAAAATTAAAGTAAAAAAGTTTGAAGTAAATGAAAGAGGGAATTTGAAAGATAGTATTACGTGTTTGTCCTAATTTTGCTAAGCTATTAAGTTACTTCAAACTCTATATAACAGTTGGACTTTATAGTATAAATACTTTTTTATAAAAAAGTATTACTTAAATTAATATAAAATATATAATAAGTATTACGAAAAAATTAAAAAAAAATAATTATTCCCTGAAATTCTCATCAATGTAGGCATCGAACTTTATGTATGCTTCATCAATGGCCTGAGTCACTTGATCCTGTGTGATTTCGGATAACTCATCAAACATAACTCCGACATCAACATCAACGTCCAATTGCTCATTTTCATAGCTTAGAACAATATCCAAATCCAAATCTTCCAATTCCTTCATGGACATTGATTTTGAAACTTCACGTTCAAGGATTTCGCCAAAATCGTCAGAAATAGTTTCCAAATCCTCTGGAGTTAATACTTTTAATTTAGACATAAAAATCAAAAAAAGAAAAATGAAAGTATTGAGCCTATTGACCCATACCGTTCATAGCAGCTTGAATGGTAGCTTGCATCTCTTCAAGTTTTTTCATGACTCTTTCTTCTTGGCGGGCCATGGTTTGTTTTCTTAATTGAAGAGTTTCCAATTTATCTTCCATTTCAGCTAAAGCATCACCGTATTCTACTTTAATAAGTAAAGTACCTGCTTGTTTAAATACTTCAGTGTCTTCATCAGTTTTTTTAAGTTCTTCTAAAGCTTTTTCAGTTTCTTGAATTTGAATCTCTACATTTTGAACCTGTAAAGATACAGCCTGAGCTTGTTGTTGTAATTGTTGAAACTGATTTAATTGATGTTGAATGTTTTCCGGAATTTCCATTTTATCACCTAATTTTCATTTTAAATAATTATATGAATATTAATTTGTCAAGTTATTTATTTCTAATGCCAGTTTGATCCACTTGATTGCTGAATTTACAGAAGCTCTGAATGAAGTTGAGTCTTCTGCATCAATATTAATTATAATATTGGAACCATCCAAATCAATGGTCATTGATGACCTGAAATCTGGAGCGGTATTGAATTCTAAAAGAATTGAATCGTAAATGATTTTAGCTTGACTGCTGCTGTCAAATTCCACAACGATATTGCTTTTAACAGATTCAAGTGGGCTTTCTTCAATCATTTGAAACCTCTAAAATCTTTTTAACATTAATCTGGAAATCTATCTTGTCGCCAAACTTATTAATGAAATTGATTTTAGCCGCCAAACCTTCACTTTTGGAAATCAATATGTAATTGTCATCTGCCTTATGCACTAAATCCATGTCCAGAATATCCTTCAGGATATTAAGTTCGTCTACCTCAGACACTATTTTCAATTGGGAAGGGGCAATATTCATTTTCTCACCTGCATCAGATGCTCCAATAAGAATGGTGAGCAACAATTCTCCTCTGTTAGAATAAAAAGAGATTCTGCTCGGATTGCCCTTGATTTCATTTACAATAGCTAAATTGAATTCATCAACTTCCAACGCCTTCAACAATAGCTCACGCATGTTCATTTTCCCTCTGTTGACGGAAGTTGAACCTGTTGCATGGGCCAAATTTTTACAGAATTTTCTAGTTTTTTGAGAAGGTTTTCTAGAAGTTGAGATTAACATTTAAATCAAAAATAGTAAAAATTTAGTAAAAGCAGATAAATTATCTTGCTTTTATAATTCTTGTAGTTTCTGGAACATTTTTAAATAAAATCCTATATCTGCATTTAGGACATTTATTTTCCATGTAGCTTTTATGGT
>NZ_SUTI01000004.1:51331-135272 GCF_015062985.1 Methanobrevibacter sp.
AAGCTCCTCCAGTGAATACTGCACCACATTTTCTGCATTTCCAAATTCCAGCAGCTTGTCTTTTTACATAAGGTCTTGCGCATTTAGGACAAACATGGTCTTTTTTCATGTTTTCTTCAATAATCTTTACAGATCTTTTTGCTTTTCTTCCGTATCTTGCACCGAACCTTCCTGTAATTCCTACTTTTTTAGTTCTTGCCATTTAAAATCTCTCCGTTAATAATAAAATTTAATAAAATGTAATTTTCATTGATTATCTAATATAACCATAAAATAATCTAATATGATAATATTGTACCAACTAATATTTAAAGGTTTGCTAAAAATAAGTAATTTCTTTAAAAAATACTAAATTTAACATAAAATATAAAAATTTTGATGAGAAAAAATCTATTGCCTATAAATCTTTAAACCATGCCATATTTCTCATCAAAAAATATAGATAATGGCCAATTATTCAGGAGGTGAATAATTTGGACTTTCATTAGTAATCAACAAGTCATGAGGGTGGGATTCTTTAATACCACTGCTTGTGATTCTAACGAATTGCGCTTTTTCTTTCATTGCTTCAATATCTTTAGCACCACAGTATCCCATTGATGATTTTAAACCACCAACTAACTGGAATAAGATCTCAGCAATGGTTCCTTTATATGGTACAGCACCTTCGATTCCTTCAGGAACATATTTTGTGTGGTTCATTTTACTTTTGGAACCTTGGAAGTATCTGTCTGCTCCACCATCGTACTCACTGGTCATTGCACCCATGGAACCCATTCCACGGTATTTCTTATATTGTTTTCCGTTCATAACAACAATGTCACCAGGAGCCTCTAAGGAAGCTGCAAGTAAGTTACCTAACATTACTGCGTCTGCACCGGCACCGATAGCTTTTGCAACATCTCCGGAATATCTGATACCACCATCAGCGATGACCGGAACTCCGTGTTCTGCCGCTACATCAGCAACGTCAGAAATTGCAGTTAATTGAGGAACACCAACACCAGCAACAATACGGGTAGTACACATTGAACCTGGACCGATACCAACTTTAAGTGCATCCACACCCATTGAAATCAAGTCTTCAGCAGCTTGGGCTGTTGCGATATTACCTACACATAATTCAGCATCAATATTATCCTTGATGGTTTCGGTGAATTTAACCACATTCATATTATGAGCGTGAGCACAGTCAATGGAAATGATGTCTGCACCGGCCTGGTCAAGCGCCATTGCCCTTTCCAAATCAAATGGTCCGCATGCGGCAGCAACCAAGAAGTTGCCATTCTTATCACGGGCAGCATTTGGATATTGAGCATGATTCAAGATATCCTTGATTGTGATGATTCCGACTAATTTTCCGTCACGGACAACAGGAAGCCTTTCGACCTTATTTTCATAAGCGATGTTCAATGCTTCTTCAGCGGAAACTCCTTCTTCAACGGTTACAACATCAGAAGTCATGATGTCTTTTACTGTTTTATCAGGTTCTGATTTTAAGACTGGCCTGATATCCCTTTTGGATATGATACCAATGATTTCGTCACCTTCAACAACCGGAAGACCACTAATCAATTCGTCTTGCATTTTTGCCTGAACTTCAGCAATTGTGGAATCTTTAGAAATGGTTACAACATCACGGATGGTTAAATCTTCAGCGTTTTTGACTTTCTTTACTTCTTCAACCTGCCTTTCCTGTGTGATGTTTCTGTGAATTACACCAACACCACCTTCCTGTGCCATCGCTATTGCAAGTTCTGCTTCGGTTACAGTATCCATAGCAGCACTCAGAATTGGGATGTTGAGTTTAATTCCTTTTCCTAACTGAACTTTAGTGTCAATGTTTTTTGGCTCTACATAACTGGCGTTAGGAGTTAAGAGAAAATCATCAAAAGTGAAAGACATTCTTGCTTCTTGAACTTTTTTTGAATATGACATAAATAACACCTGATTAGAATGAATCACATAATTCCTTGAGCTCAGCTACAGCTGTATGGTGTATCTTACCTGTATTTCTGTCACCGCCAATGCATGCGGCTCCTCTGATACCGACCACATCACAGCCAATGTCATGCAATGGTTTCAATTGGTCTTTTTTAACTGAACCTGCAAGTGCGGTTAACAAGCCATAACTGTGAGCTTCTTCTACAAATTCTTTTAATTGATCGATGTCCAAATAATCGAATAATGTATGACCGTCTTTGACTGCAGTGTCAAGCATGGCCAAATCGCATCCTGCATCACGTGCAACCTTAGGAATTTCCATAGGTCCTACTGCACCTACACGGTGAGCATCAGCATAACCTGCAGCTACAATAATGGTGTCTTCACTAACATCTTTTACGGTTTTTACAACATTTTCCATGACTTCCACAGCTTCATCATGGTCTTTTGTTCCATACAATCCAACTTTAATATAATCCGCTCCGGAAACATGAGCGCCCATTGCTGCAAGAGAAACTGTACCAGGTTTGTAAGGCACATCACCTAAAGTAGCGCTGACAAGCTTATCTTCAGGAGTTAATTCCCTGATTTCTTTAATAACCCATGGGAAATTAGCACCTAAAGAACCTTCTTTAGGATTTTTCACATCAACAATATCTGCTCCACCTTTGATTGATTCAAGAGCTTCTTCACGATTTATAGGACTTATTAATAGAAGCATAACTTTCCTCCAATAAAATATAATTTTATAATATAATAATATTACTTCTTTATTATTTATAATATTATTGGTTATTTTAAAAAAAATGAAAAAAATGAAATTAATATGGTGAATCGTTATCCCTGATATTCTGTTTTATTGCGCCATGTGCCTTAGGATAAAAACCGACATCTGTTGACAGTTTCCTCATGTTCTCAATGATTTCATTGGTTGGAATGGATACCGGACAGTTAAGAGTGCACAATCCACATAAGGTGCACATATAAAGGCCTGAATTATAGCATGTCTCATCATCTTCTATGAATTTTGACATTGCAACACCTCTGCCTCCAAGGTAGTTATTGAATCCGAATTCGTTTCCGACCGCATTATATACAGGACAATGCACAACACAATTTCCACAGCCTATGCAGTAAAGGCATTCAGGGGTTGCTTCGCTTCTTCCATTGTCCAATAATATCACAACAACCTTTTCAGCACCATACATGTTTTTCAGGAGCTTCTTTTCAATGTCTGCTGTTTTTGACGGACCTGATATCACATTCATATATGATGTAACATAGTTTCCTGTAGCGAAGATAGTTTCGAGTTTAACAACAGAGATTGCATCTTCCAATGTAGGCACTATTTTATCGATTCCAGCTACGATTATATGCAAATCTTTCAGTGAAACTATTGAAATATTGCCCTCATTGTGAACCATTACGAGGGACCCCTCTTCAGATGCTATAGCATTGGCTCCACTTATACCTACGTTAGCATTTTCAAGGCGTTTTAGCACATCATGCCTTACGGTTTCCATGATTTCCCTAGGCTCAGGATTGACATTGGCATCCAATGATTCGTTGACAATGTCTGTAATGTTTGATATGTTCAGATGAGATGCCGGTCCTGTCGGATGAACCGGTTTATTGTCAGTTTTTTTAAGCTGTAAAATCCTGTCGCCAAGGTCAGTTTCAACAACATCAATGTCCTTATCAGCCAAATGCTTTTTAAGGTTGATTTCACCCAAGGTATTTGACTTGGCTTTTGCAATGGTGCTGCAGTCATATTCAATGAGCAAATCGTCAATGATTCTTAAAGCATCCCGGGAAGTCTCGGCTATCTTAAAATCAATATCGTTTCTCTTAAAGGATTGCAAAGCCTGATCAAATAATTCGTCATTGTTTTCAATGGAATATCTCTTGATTTCACGCACCCTTTCAATCAGCCTTTTTGTGGATGGGGAATCCTTGATGGAATTTGACCTTTTCTTGACTGTATTGAATGATTTCCTCATCGTTTCAAGTTCACTAGCTTTCATCCAAACCACCATACTTTACTAAAAATTCGGTCAAGTCAAGCACTTCCAAATCATCATTTTCCAGATTGAGCTTGCAGAACGGACATGGAGTTACCAAAGTTTCACAACCTGTATCTTTGGCCTGTTCAATCCTTGATTTTGCCATTTGTGAAGCTATTTCAGGATAAGCTGATTTGACACCCCCTCCGGCTCCGCAGCACAGGCTGTTTTCACGGATGCTTTCCATTTCAACGAGATTGGCCGCTGCTTTTATTACATCCCGGGGCTCATCAAAGACATCACAGTGACGTCCCAAATGACAGGAATCGTGATAAGTTACATTAAAGTCATTTTTGGATAAGTTCAACCTTCCCTCTTTAATCAGTTGGTCCAATAATTGGGAAATATGGATGACATCCAATCCTTCATAATCGTCTTTTAGGGTCTTATAGCAACCTGCACATGAAGTTATGATGGTTTCGCCTTTAAGGATTTCAGTATTCTTTTCAATCTGTTCCTGAGCTTCCTTTAAAAATCCGGTTCTAAGCAAAACAGATCCGCAGCACTTTTCATCATCCAACACATGATAATCGACACCTGCCAACTTCAACAATTTTTCTGTTGCCTCTTGAATACCTGTCAGCTTTTCTCTTGCAGTGCATCCTCTAAAATATAACATGGATTATTCCTCTTTTTCCTCAAGAGTTATTTCATTATTCAATGCCACTTCCTTGACGATTTTATTGACGTCGTCCTCTAATTGGTCAATCTTGGTGTACAATATGAAAATTGTGTAAACCAGTACTGCAAAAACAATTATTATTATGAAATCCAAACCACGGGTTATACCGAACAGGCGGGCAAAGGAATTACTGAAATTAGGGAAAATTGCAAATAAGCTAACTAAAATCCAAAAAATTGCCCATAGAACAGTTGTAATCAATGAATTTTTCTCTTTTAAATATCTCAATAAGAACCATATGATGGCTATTATTGATATGATTGGAAATAGAATTGAATATAATAACATTTAATCACCTAAAATTGATGTTTAATCATTTGAATCAATATCTTGAATGCGACAGTGACGTTTGTTCCTTTTGCCTGGGTTTCAGGAGTGTAGATTGTTTTTATTGGAACCTCTTCGAATGGAATATTATTGTCATTGACTTCACGTATGAATTCAGAAGAAATGAGATATCCTCTGGCATTGATGTTGATCTTTTTCAAGGCATCGATTGTAATTGCCCTGAAACCTGTCTGCGAATCGCTTACATCCACCTTATAGAATATTCTTGTCAGAAGGTTCATGATTGCATTTGCGATATTCCTGCTTAACGGCATGTCCTTCAGTGGCCTTACCCCAATTACTGCCTGAGCCCTTCCGGTCACCAGCGGCTCCAGCACATTATCCAAGTCATCGGCATCATGCTGGCCGTCCGAATCCATATTGACAATATATTTTGGATTATATCTTAAAACAGCATCAAAGCCTGTCTGCATAGCTACGCCAACACCCCTATTGATAACATGGGAATATATAAAAATGCTATGAGGATATTTCTTCTGGGATTCCATAACAACCTCCAGAGTGTTATCTGAAGAGCCGTCATTGACAATGACCACCTTATATCCTTTCTTTGTAATGTCCTCAATTACAGGTTGGATTCTTGTCGCTTCATTATATGCAGGAAGTATGACATATGTAGCCTTTTTATCTTCCTCTGAAATTTCAAATACCATTTTACACCTTTTTATAATGGGCCTGCATCCTCTTTTCCTTCACGCATTCCCATTCCAGCTTCTTTTCTCATTGCTTTTCTGTGATACATCATCTTAATTAAGTTTTGCGCATGTTCACGTGCCCTGTTTTCGGCAAGCTTTGCAAGTTCAACGGGATCCTCTTCCTCATCTTCATGTACAAAGACTTCCAGGATATGAGTGTTTGTCATGAGCTGTGCATTGATTAAACCGGTTGATGCCTCGTGGGCACACATCTTATCCTTTTCCATTGGCCCAGGCATACCTAATGCCATTACAATATCACAGTTTTCCTCTTCAATGAGAATTTTTGCAGTCACAGGCAAATCTTTTACGCCGGGAACAGTCTGTCTGATAATTTTTAAATCATAAGCGTTATTTTTAAGCTCGTCAATAGCTGCCGCAGCCATGTCAAAGCGAGCGAAAGTTGTATCACATATTCCAATTCTCATTTAAATTCACCTTATAAAAAGAATATGTTTCTATTAATATAAATGTTTAATTAATTATAAAAAAAGTATTATGAATTATTACTGCTAGTAATACTTTGAGTTGTAAATTTATGAAAAATTTTTGAATTAAAAAAAAATTAGTTTTTGTTTAACAATTCCAAAAACTTATCCTTAGCTTCATCAATTGTTAACGGATAATCCCCATGCATATCAAAGCCTTCATTTTCAAGTTGCTGGAACAAATCTGTAACAATCGGAACCTTTAAGTTTGCCTGTTCCAATATCTCAGGCTTTGCAAAAATCTCTTTAGGAGTGCCTTCAGCAATTAACTGACCATCAACCAATACAAAGACTTTTTTCGCATAATTCGGAACCAAATCCACTTCATGTGTTGATATTATAATAGTAATACCTTCATCATTAAGCTCTTTTAACAATATAGATAAATCAACTACCCCCTGAGGGTCAAGACCTGCAGTAGGTTCATCCAAAACCATTATTTCAGGTTTCATTGCAAGAATTCCTGCAATAGCAACTCTTTTCTTTTGACCTCCGCTTAAATGATGAGGAGCTTTTTTCTCAAATCCGCTCATTCCAACACGAGCCAAAGCGTCTTCAACTCTGTCCTGAACTTCTTCCATCGGTAAACCTAAGTTTAAAGGTCCGAATGCAACGTCCTCTTCAACTGTTGGAGCGAAAATCTGATCATCAGGGTTCTGGAATACAATTCCGACCTTTTGCCTAAATTTAAGTAAGGATTTCTTATCATATTTTAATTCTTCACCATCAATGAAAACTTGTCCTTCATCAGGCCTGTAAATACCGTTTAACTGAAGAAACAAAGTTGATTTACCTGCACCGTTTTTACCTAAGAGTGCAACCATTTCTCCTTTTTCAACTTTTAAGCTAACTCCTTTTAGTGCCTGATATTCAGCATTATAAGCATATTTAATATTTTTTACTTCTAACATGTTAATTCTCCTTCTTTCTCGGTTCATAAACTGGAAGTTCACCGTCATATCCCCTAGAATCTAAAGCAAATTGTAATGTTTCACTTTTATCAAGAGATCTCAGGAATATTGTGCTTACAAGAGCCCCTAAAGATTTAAATGAATTCCAATAGGAGTTATATCCGAGTCTTGTTTCCTGTGCTTTCTGCATTGTGTCAATCTCATTTAAGAATATGAAAATTGTATTATACATCAAAAGTGCAATTTCGATTAATAATTTTGGAACTTTCAAACTCCTTAAACAGTTTAAAATCTTTGCAATAGGTGTTGTAAGAGCTAAAAAACCTAAACAAGGCAGACATCCCATTACACGCATGAATGTGTAAACTGCATAATGCCAGGAATCATTGGTTACTACGATACCAAATATACCAGTTTCATAAATAACATCCCCCTTTCCAAAGAAGAACATTAAAAAAATACAAGTTATCACAAGAAACGCCATTGGAAGTGATAGGAATTTCAAATAGGATTTATAGTTGATTTTAGCAATGGCTAATATGATAATAGACATTACAATAAAGACAATTACATCAAAATATAGATTATCGAGTGCTAATGTAACAACTAACAAGATTATTGTTAAAAACAATTTAAAATAAGGATTTGTTTCTGTTAAAGCATTATGATGCGCAATATAATCCATATCAAATTTCATAAAATCACTTAATCTCTAAAAAAAAAAGAAATAATAAAGAAGAATTATTCTTCTTTACCTTGTCCTCTCCAGTAACCGAAGAAGTAACCAATAATGATTGCTCCTATAGCTGCTTGAAGAGCAAATAATAAACTTTCTATTTCACCACTAGGTGGTTCCCATATAGATGAAAACCAAGGTTTGAAACCTGTTTCTTCAATAGCTTCACCAGCGGCATCGTCTGCACCGCCGAAGTATCCATCGTCTTCTCCATGACCACTAAACATGATTAATGGTGCAACAAATAATATTATACAAACAACCGCTAATATAATTAATGTTGATGTTTTCATTTATATCACCTATGCTTCATTAGGAGCTAAAGCACCTAATTTATCTAATAATTTTGGTTTGTAAGCTTTTAATCTGTCCCATATAATTACAGTTAATATACCTTCACCAATAGCTAATGGTACTTGAGTTACTGCAAAGATAACTAAGAATTTGGTTAATGCTGATCCGAAGCTAGGAGCTGGGAAAGCAATAGCTAATTGGAATGAAGTAGCTACGTAAGTTAATAAGTCTCCTAAGAATGCTGCAAAGAAAATTGCAATAGTTGAAGAAATATTAGCTTTAGTTAAACCTTTGTATACAATCCAAGCGATGAATGGACCTACAATACCCATTGAGAAAATGTTTGCACCTAAGGTGGTTAATCCACCGTGAGCAAGTAAAAGTGCTTGGAAAATAAGTACAATTGCTGCTAATACTGCAGTTACTGCAGGACCGAATAATGCTGCACCTAATCCGTTACCACAAGGGTGAGAACAACTTCCAGTAACAGAAGGTAATTTCAAAGATGATAAGATGAACATGAATGCACCACTTACAGCAAGTAAAGCTTTGGATTCAGGATTTTCATCTACAATTTTTTTGATTTGATATAAACCAAATGCAACAACGGCGATTGATATGACAAACCATATAATACACCATGTTAATGGTAAATATCCTTCCATAATATGCATAAATAATTTCCTCCAAATAACCTATCAAAATAAATTGATAAAACACTCAATAAAAACTTAATTAAAGTTAAAATTTTATAAAGTTTTATTGATAATATAAATATATACCTTATTATATATAAAGATTATTAGTAATAACATAAACAAAATTTAGGACAACCTAATAATTTTAATAAAAAAACTAAGAAAGAAGATAACATGAACATGAAAAATAACCTAATTTTAGCACTTGACGTGATGAGCGAAAGTGAAGCCATCGAAATATGTGACTCAATCAAAGACCACATCGACACAATAAAAATAGGATACCCCCTAGCACTGGCGGAAGGTCTTGAAATAATCAACAAGTTAAAGGACCAATTCGGATTTAAGGTGATATGTGACTTTAAAGTGGCAGACATTGATGCGACAAACTCAAAGATATGCGATGAGACATTCAAAGCCGGTGCCGATGCGATAATATGCCATGGTTTTGTAGGATCAGACAGCGTTCAGGCTTGCCTTGACATGGCAAACAAGCATGGGAAAGAACTATTCCTATTAACTGAAATGTCACATCCGGGAGCCAAGATGTTCCTACAGAAAGATGCAGAGGCAATAGCCCAAATGGGAGTTGAAATGGGAATTAAAAATTACGTCGCACCTGCAACTAGACTTGATAGATTATCAATTATAAGAGATATTGTTGGTGAAAACGCTTTTATAATATCTCCTGGAGTGGGAAAGCAAGGGGGAGACGGTAAAAAAACACTTGAATACTCCAACGCCATTATTGTTGGAAGAAGCATATACGAATCGGATAATCCTAAGATTGCTTGTGAAAATTTAATCGAAACACTGAAATAAACCCAAAATATTTTAAATAAAAGAAATAAATATAATATTGTTCTTATAATCTGGGAACAAATAAATTTTTAATGGGGTGAAAACGTATGGCAAACGAAGTAACTAAAATGATTATGGAAACCATCTTAGCATTGATTACAACTGCATTCGCATTTGTAGCAGGTGAAGCATGGAACAGTGCAATCCAAAAATTAATTGAATCCTTCGTAGGAGCTGGAGACGCACTCGGTAGTTTATTCACTTACGCTATCATTGTAACTATAATCGCTGTTATTGTTACCGTACTCATTGCTAGAGTAGCTGGTAAAATGGGCGTAGAAACCGAATAAACAAATTAAAAGGAATTTCAAATTCCTTTTTAACTTCTTTTTTTAATTAAATTTTTCAAAAACAATTCCTGCACTTTCATAAGCTATTTCAAATAATATGAAGCATGCGAATATCCAAATGCTGAAAATTCCGAAAACAACCAATAATAAAATCACTATTTTCATCACAAACCTATACTCGAAAAACAGATTCATGAACATATTATCGGTGAATTGGGAAATCAGTTCATGACCTACCTCATCTGAAAGTGCAGCCAAAACACATATCAGCAGAACCACCAAACTTAACTGAGGAATTCCTCCAATCAACAGGATTATCAGGAATACTATCAATGTAATGATGTGGTGAATTCCATCTACTTTCATGGCTATGAAATTGCCTATCGGGATTGCAATGAAAATGTAAGCTGCCTCGATGCTATATATTGCAGCCAATCCTGAAGCGACACCGCACAAAACGCCAAAAACGCTGGCAAACTTCAAATCATTATTTACATCGAAAAGATCATCTGAATATTTCATGAAAAATCCAGACAGTAAAAACAAGATTGCTAATATAATGTAACTCATCTAATCACTACTTACTTTATCTAATGCTGCCGCATAAATCAATGGAAATATTACAGTAACGTCCCCAACTACGCTTGCAAGGTTGGATCCGCATTTTGCCTTTGCCCATGATTTTGCCTCTTCAAGAGGTGCTCCACCTAAACTGCCTGCCTCAGGCCTGTCCATTGTGATTTGAATAGCTGCATCCAATCCTCCTTTAATTACATTGGAAGCTAAAGTGTAATGTTTTGTAAGGCCACCTCCCAAAAGGATAGCGCCAACTTTTTCAGATTCAAATACTATATCAGACAAATAAGGCATATCTCCTACAGCACTTATTGTAAAGTCATGATCCTGTGTGAAAATCCATAGTTGAAGACCCATCATGGAGTCAATAAGGCCCGGCGCAAAAATCGGCACATTATTTCTTGCGGCAGTAGCGACAAAGGAGTTTTCATCATCTACTAGAAGTCCAATTTCATGAAGCAATTCCTGAATTGAAACGACTTTCTTTTTAGATGAAATCTCTTCAAAAATCTTAATTATTTCAGTTTCAAAAATTGTAAAATCATCAGAACCAACATTAATATCTGCAATACGGCCTATTCCTTCTTCATTTAATTCCTCATCGTCTTTTCCTTCATGACGATAGTGGGCTCCACCGAATGCTTCAACAAGGTCATGAGTAATATTTGCTCCACTTGATACAATCAAATCCACATGCCCTTCACTAATCATTTTTGAAACAATATTTCTCATCCCACCTGGAATCAAAGGGCCACCTAAGCTCATGAAAACGCTCATTTTATCATCCTGGAGCATATCTACTAAAATATTGCATGCACGTGCAACCCTACCTGCACCCAATACTCCTGATTCATCAAATTGATTGATTAAATCAGATATTTTCATGTTATTCTCAATGTTGATCGGGTTAACTTTCATTAAATCACATATAATTAGTTTGTAATAATTGGAAACTGTTCCAGATTTGTGATAATATTAATCAAATCAGTTCTTGTAACAATTCCAAGTAAATTCTGGTCATTATCCGCTACAATTAATCTGGAAATGCCTTTTTTAAGCATGACCTCGATTGCATTGGCTATTTTTAAATCTTCATTTACAATGACGACATTTGTTGACATCAACTGACCTACGGACAAATCCTCCTTATCATTTGCAATTGCCTGAACAAGGTCTGTCAGAGTAAACACTCCAACCACTTTACCGTCCTTAATGACCGGAGCTCCGTCAATTTCATTGTCCGCCAATTTTTTTGCGGCTTCCTTTACGGAACAGTTCAAGGAAAATGAAATTACATCCCTGCTTGCAATATCTCCAACACTCTGTTTAGGAATGCTTCTGATGGTTTTTGTATCGACCAAAAGAATATTGTCCATATCATCACGGCCCACAATTGTGCCCATAACGCCCAAATTGTTTACCGGTGTAGGCCCTATACTAATAGTGTCACCCAAATTCAAGTCTTTAATGCTTCCCAGAACTTTTATTGCGGCTTCACATTCACTAGGCTGTGGAACACTGGTAAATTCAATTCTTGCAACTGAAATATCCTCAATCCTTTTGCCGTTTTTATATATCGGCACTTTCGAATCCTGATCTGAAACAGATATATTCAAAGAGTGATAAGCTTCAATTGTTGGTTTGTATCCGCCCCTAGGTCCTGGCACTCCCTTTACTAGACCTAAACTTCTTAATGATTGCATCTGGTTACGTATTGTTCCCGGGTTTCTTCCCATAACCTCAGCAATGTCTTCACCTTTAATAGATTTACCGTTAGAAGACTGGTATAAATTTATCAAGGTTTGTAATATTTCCTTTTGAACAGATGTTAACATGTTTTATCCCCATCAATAATATAATATCATATATTTGTAAGGTATACTTTATAAATTTTAATGATTTATCATGATAATAATTTCAAGAAAATTATAAAAAAAGAAAAGTTGTGAAATGATTATTCAACTAACTGTTTTAAATCATTTCTAATAATGGAAGTTGCATCAAATCCTTTGATTGCATCAACCATTTCAGGGAATTTCGCTTTAGGAATTAAAACGTTGATTTGTGAAAAACCAGACCCTGGAGTAATTGTAGGTTCATCTGCACAAAGCTTATTTTCAATCAGATATGAAGATACCTCATCGATTTTTGAATTTGAAATGTTAAATTTAACATCAAAGTATTTTTTGGCGGTTATTGCACCCAGTAGCTGCTCATAAATCATTTTAGCCTTATCAAGTTTTTCACCAGTACAACTTACACCTGCATAAAGGCCCGCTGAAGAGTGCAGGATTGTCTCTATTTCTTTCAAACCTGCTTTTTTCAAGCTGCTGCCTGTTTGAGTATTGTCAACAATCAAGTCAGCACCTTTTGCAATGTAAACTTCAGTAGCTCCATCGGAGTTGATTACCTGCACCATTTCATTGTCCCCATCTGTCAAACCTCTAACCTGAACAAATGGTACTGAATCACCATAGATTTCCTGATAAACCTCATTTTCCATGATGAATTTTCTGGTTAAATTAGGATATTCAGTGAAACATAAAATTGGAGTTTTCCTATCCTTGTTTGCCCTGAATAAATCTGATAAATTGTTATAAGGTGAATCTTTAGGAACTGCAACGATTAATCTGGTTTTACCATAATCCAAATCTCCAATTTTGACTGTATTGGTTTCCCTTAAAACTGATTCTTCCTTAATCCAATCTTCACCAACAATAGCTATGTCAATTATTCCCCTATTCAATTCTACAGGAGTGGATTGAGGGCGGGTTAAAAAAGCGATAATGTCATCATCGTTTAAAATTTCAATTTCGTAATCCTCATCACCAGGTTCATATCCTTTTACTTCATAACCTGCATCAACAAATAACTGGTGAGTATTTCCTCTTTTCACATTATTCAAACTTCCCTTCGGAAGTCCTAAAATTATTTTCTCATTCATATTAATACCTACAATAAGGTTATTATTCAAGCTATATATAAAATTATTTAAAAAAAAAGAAAGTTAGTTGTGATAAGCTTCACAACTTTGTCTATCCAATGCATGTTTGTGAACATGCATATGCTTAATTCCATTTTCTGTTTTGATTTCATCGATTATTTGAACACCGTCATGGGAATGTGAATGTTCACTGTCATCATGGAAATGATAATGTGAATGCTCCACGTTTTCTGTGTCAATTTTTTTAATTGAATCATCAAAGTGCCTATCATAGAGCAATGCCGCGTTCAATACAACAAGACATGATCCTGCATTGTGAACAATAGCTCCAGTTACAGGATTCAATAGGCCTAAAACAGAACATACAATAGCTACAGCATTTATTGTCATGGAAATTGCAATATTTGCTTTGATTGTAAATAAAGTAGAATTTGAAAGTTTTTTAAGATATGGTATTTTACCGATGTCATCACCCAAAAGGGCAATGTCGGCCGCTTCAATAGCAACATCACTTCCAACAGAACCCATAGCTACACTTACATCAGCTGTTTTAAGTGCTGGCGCATCATTTACACCATCACCAATCATACAGACTTTTTTGCCTTCACTTTTAAGTTTTTCAATCCATGAGAGTTTTTCTTCTGGAAGCAGATTACCATAAACTTTGCCTATTCCAACTTTGGATGCAAAGTAATTAGCAGTTTCTGTGTTATCTCCGGTGAGCAATATGGTTTCGGTACCCAAATCATGCAAGCTTTCAATCATGCTTTTAGAATCTTCACGAATCACATCAGATAATCCAATTAACCCAACTATTTCATCATTTAATGCAACAATAATTGAAGCTTTACCTTCATGTTTCAATTTGTCTAATTGATCATTAATTTTTATATCAAAATTATTTTCAGATAGGAATTTGGAGTTTCCAGCATATACTTTACCATAAGAATTTGTACATGTAACACCTTTACCGGGATACATTTTAAAGTCTTTAGGTTCTTCAATATCTAAGTTAGCTTCTTTTGCATTATTTACAATAGCTTTAGCCAAAGGATGTTCGCTTAACTTCTCACATGATGCTGTGATTTTAAGTAAATCCTCATTAGTTAAACTCTCATTAACAGAAATAACATCAGAAACTTCTAAATTACCGTAAGTTAAAGTTCCAGTTTTATCAAATACCAAAGTATTCAGTCCACCCAGTGTCTCCAATGCTTCACCTGATTTGATGAGCACACCATATTTTGTAGCCTGACCAATCGCCGCCATAATTGCAGTTGGTGTTGCCAAAATCAATGCACATGGACAAAATACCACTAAAACAGTGACCCCTCTTTCAATATTGCCTGTAATGAGCCATGCTGCAATTGCAATTAATAATGCTATAGGAACAAGCCAAGTTGCCCATTTATCGGCAATCCTTTGTGTCGGAGCTTGTTTTTCATCAGCCGCCTTTACAAGGTCAATCAATTTTTGAAGTGAGGAATTTTCACCTAAACTGGTTGCTTTAATATCAATGGCACCATATAAATTCATAGTACCGCAGAATACCTCATCGCCTACCTCCTTATCTATAGGCAGAGACTCACCAGTCATGATTGACTGGTCAAGTGATGAAGTACCGTTTATAATTTCACCATCAACAGGAACGCTTTCACCAGGAAGAATTCTTAAAGTATCACCAATTTTAATTTCATCAACAGATACTACCTCTTCTTTACCGTCAACAATCCTTCTTCCGGTTTGCGGAGTTAAATTAATTAAATTTCTTAAACCTTTTTTAGCTCTTTCAACAGTCCAATCTTCTAAAAGAGCACCCAATGCCATAATCCATGCAACTTCACCTGCCGCAAATATTTCACCGATTAAAAGTGAAGCAACCATCGCAATTGCAATCAATAGTGCAGATGAAATCCATTTTTCACGAATCAATCTAGTCATTGCCAATAATAACATTGGAATTCCACTGATGATTACTGTTCCCCATGCAGGGTTCAGGTAAATCGGAGTGTCAATTCCAAGAATCATAAAAATAACTGCAATTAATAGAAATATACCTGAAATAATGGTCATTTTCAATCCGAATAAGAAATCAGTTATTTCATCAATCATTTTTTTAAACCTCAAAGTATTACTTTTTTTAAATTCATTTAAATACCCAGTATTACTCAAAAATTTTTTAAAGGTCCCTCCCAAATTTGGAAACTTATTAAAAAATTAAATCCAGTAAGTACCAACAGCCAAAAAAGTATTACTTTTTTGAGTTCATTTAAATACTCAGTATTACTATTTAATAATATGGACTAAGAAGTATATAAAAGTATTACATTTTTTGAGTTCATTTAAATACTCAGTATTACTAAAAAAAATAGTGAAAAGAATAATCCGCAAAAATATATCAATAAAATCAGAAAATGAACTTTCACCGACTTATAAAAAAAATAATTGGAATAGAATTTAATCTATTCATCCTTAGGCTTAAAGTTTTGACATTCCTTTACATCCAATAAGAGATGCTCATGAATTTTACATACAATCTTGTATTTGTTTCTTAATTCCAAATGTTCGCAATCATCACAAATCATATTATCAACCAAAATCAAGGTTTCATGGCCAGATCCATAATACTGAATGCATCACCTTCTTTTCTAGGAGCAGGAGCACCCATTCCGAATGCTGAACGGGCAAATTCCTTATTCATTCTTTTTGAAACTTCTCCAAATATCATCTTATATGCTGTACATTGAGGATCAACTGCCTTAGGTGTCTGATATGCCACAATTGCATTGTAAGGACATCCCCCTTCACAATATTTTACATATCTGCATTTCTTACAGTTTTCATCAACATACTCCCTAAATTCCATCAGTTTAGACCATGCGTCAGATTCCTTCAAATCATCAAAGCTCGGATTGTCAGCGACATTTCCTAAAACATATTCCGGCATGCCGACAAACCTGTAGCATGGATAGATTGAACCATCAGAGCCTACCGCCAATGTTGTTCCAATGCAATCGGCAAATGTGCAGAGGGTTCCTCTTCTCCTAAGTGCACTTTTGCAGATATGGTCAAGATCCATTACAGTAAACTTATCCAAATCATAAAGGTACTTGTCCAGCCAATCAACAAGCAGTTTGCCGTGCTCTTCCTGGTCAAGTGCCCATGGGTCTGCATTATCCCCCCTTAATGAAGGCAATGCCGCATGAATCTTAAGATTCATCTTTTCGCTTTTGAAGAATTCATACAATTCATCTGAAAAGTCTTTAGAATAGTCAGTTACTGTTAAAACAAAGTTAATTATCAGTCCCTTATCTTTTGCCAGCCTGAATTTTGTCATGGTCTTGTCGAAATAGCCGTCTCCCCTCTGGTAATCATTGATTTCCTTAGGACCGTCAATGCTTGTGCTTACCACAACATTATATTTAATGAACAAATCAATGAGCTCTTCTGTCAATAGCCAGATATTGCTTTGAAGTGAAAATCCATCCAGAATAGGCAATTTGGATAATTTCTCCAATGCCTGTTCGTAGAAATCGTAACCTGCAAGAAGAGGTTCCCCACCATGGAAAGTGAAATGGACTTTATCATCCCTAAAATCACCTAACCATGCAATTATCTGGTCAATGATTTCAATATCCATCATTTCCTTTTTGTTTTCAGATCCCCAACAGTATTTGCAATTTGATGGACAGTTAAGTGTTGGGATAATCATTACATGAAATGTCATTTTTATCCGTGAACTTTATTTAATTCCTTTAATAATTTCTTTTTCTCGTCTTCGTCCATATCATCATTCACAAAGAAAATGTAGCCGCATTCTGAGCATTTCACTGCATCCATTTCAGCATGTGCCCTGTGATTATCCAATAATTTTCTTTTAGCCACTTTATCTTTTGAACCGCATTTTGGACATGGAGCCAATAATTCTTCGAGTTTCATTTTTTCACCTAGTTAATATTCTAATTTTTGAAGTATATAATAGTATTATCTGAACTTCCACCTTTATTGAAACTTTGCTGAACCGGACATGACCACGAAAAAAAGAAAAAAATCAGCGATTTAAAATCCTGACTACATGCCTGTAAATTGGAAATCCGATATGCTGAACGAACAAAAGGATATACTTGAATCCCGGAAACTCAAACTCCTTTTTCACAGTTTTCAATTCACTTACAATATCCAGTTTCTGAGGGCACTTCCTTAAGCATTTCCCGCATCCATTGCACAATCCTGCATTTCCCTCATTGCCCATGATTCCACCGGCATACTGGTAATAGTCTATCAGAGACTGATTGACAAATCCTTTATGATTGAATAAATATTTTTCATTATAGATTCTCAGGCATGTAGGAATATTGACGCCCTGCGGACATGGCATGCAGTAACCGCAGGTGGAGCAGTTAATCTTTAGTGAGTTTCTCATAACCCTTTTAACAAGCTCAATTGTTTCCATATCCTCAAAACTCATTGATAGAGGAGTGGTCTTTCCTGCAATATCCAGATTGTCATCCAACTGCTCTAAGCTATTCATTCCAGACAGAACACAGGTGATATTTCCATTATTTAAAACCCATTCCATAGCCCACTGAGCATTGCTTTTATTTGGATTTGCTTTTTTAAAAATTTCTTCAGCTTCTTTAGGCATTCTTCCGGCTAAAATTCCACCTTTTAACGGTTCCATTACCAGAATACCCATTCCCTTTGATGCTGCATATTCAATTCCCTCTGCACTGGCCTGAACATTTTCATCAAAGTAATTATACTGAATCATTACGACATCCCAGTCATATGCATCGATAACAGTTTCAAAATCTTCCCTGGGGCCGTGATAGGAAAAGCCAGTGTGCCTAATCTTGCCATCTGCTTTTGCCTTGTTGAGGAATTTAATCAAATCCCTTTTAATCAAACGGTTTATTGTCTTTAAATCAACTGCATGGATAAGATAATAATCTATGCAATCGATTTGAAGTCTGTTGAGCTGTTCGTCCAGAATAGTTTCCATATCTTCATATTTTCGAACATGAATTGACGGAAGCTTTGTGCATAGCTTGATTTTTGATCTGATTTCAGGAGTTAAAATCTCACCTAAAAAGGTCTCGCTGTCCCCATATAAATAAGCTGTATCTATGAAATTAACGCCATTGTCAATTGCATAGTAAATTAGTTCCCGTGCCGCATTTCTGTCAATTTTACCGTTTTTCTGTGGCAATCTCATAGCTCCAAATCCCAATGGAGATATCTCATCGCCCGTTTTTGTGATAATTCTATTCTGCATTTAAATCATTCGTATAATTTTATCTTTAATAATCTTAACCAGCACCCCAACACCATGGGTTACGGGGCCTTTTGATGAGGAATTTTCAACATCATAGCTTACGGTTATCGGAACTTCAAGAATTCTCAAATTGTTTTCACTGGCATCTGCTATCATTTCACTTTCAATTCCAAATCCCGGATCCCTGAATTTATAGCATGAAATAGTATCTCCCCTGAATGCGCGAAATCCGCTCTGAGAATCTGTGAGATGTGTTCCTGCAGTGACGTTTGTAGCTATATCCAAAACAGTTTGACCGACACGCCTGTAAGCCGGAGTATTATCATCAAATCCATTCAAATATCTACTGCCGTTTACAAAGTCTGCCTTGCCCTCTTCAATAGGTTTGATCAATAATGGAATTTCATCGGGGTTATGCTGTCCGTCACCGTCGATTGTAACAACGATGTCATAGCCTTCCGCTTTCTTGAACGCATCCTTCAGGGAACCACCTTTGCCGCAATTGGCGGGATGGCTTAAAAGAAGTGCACCTGAATCCCTGGCAATCTGGGAAGTGTTGTCGCTGCTTCCGTCATCAACCACCAAAACTTCATCGGCATATTGAAGTGATTTTTTCACGACACCCCCAATGGCCGCTTCTTCATTGAATGCGGGAATGATAACAATCGATTTCATTTTATTCTATTCTATAATAATCTTTCATCCATTCGACGGTTCTTTTAATGCCCTCTTCAGGAGGAACCTTAGGATCATGTTTTAAGTCGCGAATAGCTTTTGAAAAGTCAATGGTTTTAACTTTTGTTGTGAACTCTTCGGCAGGAGTGTATGTTACAAGGGAATCGTCAATGCCTACAGCATCCAAAACCATGTCAGAATACTGTTTAATATCCCTTTCCCATTCCTGTTTGCTTCCAACGTTATAGACTTCACCAGGAATGAAGTTATCGACAATGTTTGCAAAGGTTCTTACGGTATCCCCAACATAATCGATTATTCTTTTGTGACCCATGTGAACTGAATACGGAAGCCCGTGCAAAGCCTTATAGATGAAAATTGGTATGAAACCCTTATATGGTGAATAAACTTCATGAGGTCCATAGCAGTTAACAGGCCTTACGCGAACGGTTTCTGTGCCGAACATTGTTGCTGAATTCATGCACATCAATTCTCCGGCCCATTTTGAAATGGCATAATCATTCATCTGGTAAGTCTGGGAAATCGGAACGTTTTCCATTACATCTTCGCTCATGATTCCTTCATAATCCCCGTATACTTCAGCTGAAGAAAATGAAATCATCCTGAAGTCAAGCTTTTCCTGAAGGCGTATCATATTCTTCAAGCCTATTACGTTGGTTTCCCAGAGGTTTTCATAGTATCCTTCGCCATTCCATCGCCCATATTCCGCAGCAAGATGGTATACATAATCAAACTTGTCGTTGTCATCGAAAATTCTCTCCATCTGGCGATAGTTCCTGACGTCTCCCCTCACATAACCTGAATATTCATCGGAATATAGATCCGCTTCGCCTTCATGATGCAGCAAGTCTACGGCCAGAACTTCATGGCCCCGTTCCAGGAGTTCATTTACCAGATTAGTGCCTATAAATCCGCTGCCTCCGGTGACCAATATCCTTTGGGTTTCCATGTTTACTCCACATTAACAAGCTCTTTCATGTATTCAATCAAGGAATCTTTAGATTCAGGATCATCCATTGCAAATTCTATTGAAGTTTTTAACCATTCCAAACGGTTTCCGATATCGTATGTTTTTCCTTCAAAAGTATTTCCATAAATCGCATCCAGTTTGGACAATGCGTCTGTAAGCTGAATTTCACCGCCGACACCGGGTTCTGTTTCATCAATCTTGTCAAAAATATCAGGTGTTAAGACATAACGTCCCATAATAGCCAGATTAGATGGTGCCTGATGCATCAATGGCTTTTCAACCAATTTGTCAATTTTGTAAATATTCTTTTCGACCTCAACACCTTTAATGATACCATATCTTTCCACTTTCTCTTTCGGTACCTCTTCAAGGGAAATTGCTGAAGCTCCATACTTATTGAAAACATCAATCAACTGTTTTGTGCAGGGAACAGCTCCTTTGGTAATTGAATCACCAAGCATTACTGCAAACGGCTGGTCATTAATATGCTTTTTCGCACAATAAATGGCATCACCAAGACCTTTCTGCTCTTTTTGCCTGACATAACATATATCCGCCAAATCTGTGATTGCCCTGACCTGCTTTAAACGGTCATCCTTACCAGCACTCTGCAAAGTCTGTTCAAGTTCAAAAGATTTATCGAAATGGTCTTCAATAGACCTTTTATTCCTACCGGTAACGATTATAATATCATCAATTCCTGAAGCTACCGCCTCTTCAATTACGTATTGAATGGTTGGCTTATCGAATACCGGCAACATTTCCTTAGGTTGTGCCTTAGTAGCAGGTAAAAATCTTGTTCCAAAACCTGCTGCTGGAATTACAGCTTTCATAATTTATCACCATATCATTTTATATTAAATATGATTTTTATTTTAATTATTATAAATATATTAGCCCTTTAAAATTAAAAAATCAGTGAAATAAAGAAAATTAATTAAAAAATAAGTAATTAGTAGTGCGGGAGACGGGACTTGAACCCGCGAAGGGACTGACCCACTAGGCCCTCAACCTAGCGCCTTTGACCGCTCGACCACCCCCGCATAAAACAAAAGTAGTTATCAAAGAATATATTTTTCACATTATATAAAGTTAACTATTTTTAGCACAATTTTATGGTAACATCCATGATTTTTTTATTTTTTAAATCTTCAACCAAATTCTCATCAAGATCCGCTGCCGATTTATTTGCCCTTATCATTAATGTGCGTGAACATGTATAATCGCTTGTTCTGCAGACGATATCAGTCGGATGTGTCAATGTCAAATCCTCGTGGCCATATCCCACAATTTCATCGTGCCCG
Source organism: Methanobrevibacter sp. (assembly GCF_015062985.1). Classification (GTDB taxonomy): domain Archaea; phylum Methanobacteriota; class Methanobacteria; order Methanobacteriales; family Methanobacteriaceae; genus Methanocatella. Next base: position 73,107 of record NZ_SUTI01000004.1, read on the forward strand.
TTTTCAGTATCCAGGACAACGAGAATTTTAGTATCTGAATTTGCAATCTTTTCTTTAAACTCCTCAGGAAAATCCAACATTGACTTGTCCATGTCGACTCCCACAATGCAATCTGCAGTCGGACCAATTTCAACATCCTTTGTAATCTCAAATGTAGACCTGTGATGTGAAGTGACATTTTCATGACCCTTTGTCCTAATCTTAAAAATCATAATTAATAATTAGTTAAAAAAATTAATATAATTTTTCATTGCATTTACTTTAATGAAGGTTCAATTATTTAAAAGGTTTATGATTAAAATATTAAAATTATTGAAAAGAATTATGAAAAAATAATTTTGAGGATAAAAAGCAGATAATTGAAGTTCTGATATCTACATGAAAAAAATAAAAATAAGGAAAGTTGAATATCTTCGGCGATGTCACGCCTGGTTTTTCAACCCTCCACCTGTGAATTTAATCACAAATCAGGATTTTACAGTTATCTTATTTGTAACTGTGAATCCATTATATGTTGCCTTAACAGTATATGTGCCCGGCATTAAATCAACATTCAAATAAGCAAATCCCTTATCATCAGTTTTGATATTATATGTTTTGCCATCAACTTGCATTTTAACAATTTGACCTGCAGCAGGATTACCATTATCATCAAAGGCACGAACCTTGTAATAATTGGTGTCATGATAATACTTGGTGACATCCTTATTCACCATCAGATACTTGAAGACAAATATCTTGTTGGTATTAGTTTCTCCTGTAACAGGATTTTTTGTTGAAATCTTGTAAGATCCTGGGCTGATGTCAATGCTCAATTTGGCAATACCATTAGGCATTGTCTTAACTGTCAATGATTTGTCACCGATTGTGAATGTGACCTCTGTATTACCCAGAACCTTTCCGGTTGAATCACTGAATATTGCAAAGTATTGGCTTGCGCTGCCATATAACATATTCAAGTCAATTCCATCAACAGTTCTTAAAATTGTAATTGAAGCATTTGTTGAAGCGCCATGATATGAATCTGTCTCGTCAAAGGTAATGAATGCAGTATAATCTCCGCTGTTAAAGTCCAATGAAACTGAAGCCTTACCGTTTTTGTCACTAACTACTTCATAGCTGCTGCCTTTGATTTTGACCTTAATGGTTTCACCAACGATTGGCTTACCTTTGACGGTCAATAGGGAAATAACAAGTTTTTCATTTCCTTTGTAATATTTAACAACATCATCTGCAGACAAATCGACATCCAAAAGTGTGTCCTTAACTTCAAACTGTCCTTTTGAGATACTTTTTGAGTAATATTTATTGCCTGCATAACTTGCTTCGAATGAATAGTTGCCTTTGGCCATTTTACCGATGACTAATGATGCTTCACCATCATCAACATATACATTGTAGGATTTACCTCCAACATTGAGGACTATATAATCTGAAATTCCCAGACCATCGCTTGTTTTTAGCCTGATGTTGGCCATGACCCTATCATTCAAACCTGCATCATTGATATCCACAATCAATTTGGCTCTTTTTTGGGTAACTTTTAATATGAAAGTTGTGTTAGACCCATAATAGTTATTGTCACCGTCATAGACAGCTATTACAGTATATTCTCCGGTTGTCAATGGGGAAATATACCACATTGATCTTGAACCCTCAATTCCTTTGTATCTTGGAGAATAATATCCATTCATACTGTATAACACTTTTCCGGTAGCGTTTTCACTTAAATTAGCATATATTCTGATGTTTTCATTTAAAACTACTTCTTCAGTATATAAAACAATGCTGGATTTCGCTTTAGACACACTGAATGATGTGGAATTGCTTGATGAGGAATAATAATTATCACCCAAATAAGTTGCAGTGATTTCATGAGAACCCACATCAATTCCTGAAAACTTCCATTTGGCTACCCCTTTACTGATTTTAACATCTTCTGACCTATCTTCCACACTGAATCTAACTATTCCAGTTGCATTGCTATTGAGAGTTGCAGTTGCAATTAAGTTTTTGCCATAGACAGCGTTATTTATCTTTAAGATAACATCAGTTGAAAATTCACTTATGTAAAACGCCGTATTATATGTGAAATTATTGTAATTTTTATTTCCTGCGTAGGTAACAGTCACATCGTACTTGCCTGCACTTTGTTTAGGCAATGTCAAGCTGCATTGGGAATTTACAATGGTTTTTGAGTACTGTTTGCCGATTACATTGAAAATCACTTTTCCTGTAGCGTCTTCAAGATCTGAAACAGTTATTATTGGATTATTTCTGGAAGTCAGATTCATGAAAGTCACATTAGGATTCAAATCAGCTTTCGAAACGACGAATCCGCTTCTGACCACTTTTGAAGTGAAGAATTTATTGAGATATGTTGCCTTTACGACATAATTCTTGGCATTCAGGTTAGGCATGATGTAATCAGCCTTGCCGTTGAAAATGTCAACAGTCACATTTAAAAATCCTGAGATTACGAAGTTGACTTTGCCTGTTATTCCCCTGTCGAAATCGGCTTCTATAATCTCCTCATCGCCATAAATGATGTCATTTGTAGTTAAGTTAAATACGATATCATTAACAGTCAGAGTATTCTGGATTGTCACCTTATTATAAGTGGAGCTGACTGTATACTTGCCTGTAGGCAGGTTTAAAGTCAAATAAGCAAAACCGCCGTTATCTGTTTTAATCTTATATTGCTTATCGCCTAATTTGACTGTAACTTCAGCATTTTTAATTGGAACACCGTTTTCTTCCACAATTCTAACGGCATATTCGAAATCATTATAGTTCCATCCTGTTGCATTCTTACCTATGAAAATGAACTTATCTGCAACACCAATTGTGGTATTCCAGTTGGATTCCATGTAATAGGCATCACCTTCATAGTAAACGAATATGAGGTTGGATCCCCTGTCAAATTCCACATCGAATTTGGCTTGTCCGTTTGTAAGATTTAAGGCATAATGCTTATAGTTAATATAAACTCCGACAACACCTGTACACTCTTTCGGTGTGGTCTTTACTGTTATTGTTCCGTTATAGTCCTTTTCATTCTGTGTGATTTTTACGTTTAATCTTGAAGGGGTCTTTAAAACGCTGAAACTGGTGGATGCGTTTGCCGGATAAAACTTGGAGTATCCGTCATAGAGCACGGTAACTGTGTAGTTTCCAGCTTCCAAGTTGGACAATGTCACATTTGTAGAAACACCATCAAGATAAATTGATTCCGTATGATCATTAATTATTAGTTTCGCTTCACCCCTTAAATCATCAGGACTGACGTCAACAGTGATTATTGCATCTTCACCTACCATAATATCATTTGCAGTAACATTCATTGAAGAAGCATATCTTGTCACTTTAAAGATTGAACTTGCATTGGCTGAGCGATATTTGCTTGTTTCGACAAATTCAAGCAAAAGCTCATATTCGCCGCTGTCAAAATTCTTTAAAGGAATTGATGTATCTCCATTGTATAAATTAACAATCTTTTTACGTTCTCCATTGATATATAGAATTGCCTGACCTTGCACGCCTTTAGGAAGTAAAGTAGCGACAGCAACCCCATTCTCACCTATTTTAATTTCCGGAGTTCTTAAAGACAGTTTAACAGGCAACTTTTTGACTCTGATGTTTTTAGTGTAGAACTCCTTGAAGTAGTTGCCATTACCCTCATAACTGACATCCAATGAAAATTTGCCAGGATTCAGGTTATTGATTTCAAGGTAAGCATTTCTATTTGATAAATCGAGTTTATAGGTTTTTTTATCATAAACAACAGAAACAACACCTGTTACGGTACGCTTATCCTCACCAAATACAGTGATATTGATTTTAAGGGTGTCATTGAAAAGGATGTTGTTATTGGTTACGACCTTAAGATATGTCATTTTCTTACCAACATCTATAACAACCTGTTTTGAAAAGCTTCCTAATGTTACATTCATATAATATTGGCCTTTATTTTGAGTATAGCTAAATTTATAACTGGTTTTTCCATTTATAAAATCTCTTGTTAATTTTTGACCTGTTGAAGTTTCAAAAGTCACGTCAAGTACAGGGAACAAGTTAATTTGAGGTATTTGATTTAAATTATCTGACCATGAGACAATAACGCGTGTAAAATCACTGATATTTACTTTTGAGTATTCCGGAGTAATTTTCAAAGTCAACCAGGTGTTAATCTTATCATTGTTTACAATGAATCCTGCTTCATAAGGGTTTTCATTAGTTCCCCACCAATTGTTATCCAATGAAATCGCATCACCTGCGTTGAAGAATACACCACTATAAACTCCGCTGCCCTGGAAGTTATCTATAAATGCATTATAAGTCAAGTTTAAATTTCCGCTGTTGTAAATAGTTGAAGAACCTAAGTAACCTTGCTTGTTTTTTTCACAAAAGGCAGTATTGTTCCTGAATATTGACCCTCTAGCAGTAAAATTACCTGAATTATAGATTGCGCCATAAATAAATCTGAAATTTGCCTGTTCAATATAGTTATTCTCAACAATTGAATTCAATAAGATGAAGCTTCCTGTATTGTAGATTGCTGATCCTTTTGTTTCATGTGTTGCATGAGAATTGGAAATCAAGCTGTTTTCCATTACCAATTGCCCATCATTTGCTATTCCTGCACCATAACCGAAATCTATGCTTTTTGAGCTATTAAATACTGTGTTATTTATTGATGCTTTTCCGTTATTATAGATTGATCCCCCATAAGAGAAAAGACCTGAATCGGATAGTGCAATATTATTTTCAAAATAAGAATCTGAAATTGTCAAATCACCAAAATTGCTTATTGCACCACCATAAACGTAAGAATTGCCATAAGCTAAGCAGCTGTTAATGAAAGAACAGCCCTCCACATTTACAGTTGCTTTTTTTATCTGCAATGCAGCACCATAAACCACACCATCATATGTGTTGGATATTGATGCCGGAGATTTGTAAGAATTGATGAATTTTATATTCTTGAATGTGACTTTAACATTATTATCTACAACAAAAAGATAATTCACATTTTTTCCATCAATAACGGTATTCTCGCCACCCACAAAACTAATTGATTTCTTTATGGTTATTTTGGTATTTTTTGAACCTGAATAAACACCATCAGATAGATAAATCGTATCGCCGTTCTTGGCTTTTGAATATGCACTTGAAATAGTCTTGAGTGATGAATCTTCAGAATACCCATTATTTGAATCAACACCATTTATATTGTCAACATAAATGGAACTTTGAGTTTCCGTTAAAACATTTCCATAATTCCCATCATCCAAAGACAGAACATCTGTCTGATTATCATCCACATCACTAGCATTGACCGCAGTTAATGTAAACAATATCATGACAATGGAAATCATTAGAATAATCCTATTATATTTCAAATTAAATACCTCTATACTAATTTTTTGTCGCCAATATGATTAGTTTTGAAAAATATAATATATAAAAATATCTGAAAAATAGGATAAAAATAGAAAAAAAGGAAAATTAGTCTGAGACTAATTTAATTTAAATTTGATTTCTTACGCCTAATTCCAATAAACAACAGAATCATGATAGGAATGATGAAAAATACTGATGGGATAAACTTATCAATCTCATTTTTTTCATCTATTTCGTAAACTTTTTTGCTAACACTTGCTGAATCTCCAGCTTGCGGTGAATCTAAACTTCTTGCAGATTTAGATTGGCTTGCAAGACCTTCTTCTCCTTCAGATGAAGGGGTTACATCAGATTCATTAGTATATTCGTATCTGGTAGCCTGCCCATTATAGGAGGTAGTGTTTACTTCACCGTCCTCAGTATTGGAATTGATATAATTGAGCAATACATCTTTTAATGATGTGTAACGGGAATTGGATGAATTTCCAGAAGAAGAGCCTTTACCGTCTCCAGAACCTTTTGAATTATCACCATTACCATTGGAATTGCCATTAACAGGATTCCACCATTGGTCATCTCCGTCTTCTCCACCATATTTATCGGAAGTTCCCGGAATTAACGGGTTGAATGAATATGGATTATTGTTCTTTTCGCCAGATATTTTGCTACCGTCAACCTTATTTGAGAGATCCTTTTCATTTTCAGGATTATAATTGAAAATGTTTCCATTATCGACATTGTTTTGAAGAGATGCAAAATAGTCAAATGCCTTCATTACTCTGTTGTTGAAAAATTCCATATTCCTATGTTGGGAAATGTCTCCATATTTATATCCGCTTTTGGTTGGATCCACATTTGGATTATAGGAGACCAACAAGTTATTGAAAATTTTTGAATCGACAGAGCTTAACAAGTTTACTGAATAATAACCATCGCTGAATATTGTATTGTTCTGGATATCATACTTATGATCACCGGATGTACTTTGGCGATAACTAATTCCAAATAAATTGTCATCAACTGTAACAGCACCGACGCTGTGCACTTCTATTGTGTTATTGTAAATTACAGAATTGGAATCCTGTGATTCAATTCCTGCCACCAATGCCCATTCATGAGCACCTGCCAGACCTGTAACATTAATAACATTTTCTGTAATGGATAATGAAGTTGACCCATAGAAATTTTGAGAATAAATTCCTATGTTAGGTCCGTTTGAAAATGAATATAAATCATTTTTAGTCACATTTACATCAGAAATAGGACCTGTAATCTGAATAGGATATGCAGTACCCGCAGCAAGCTTACCTCCAGTTGTAATGATTGTGATATTATTTCCAATTACGGTCAAATTATTTAAGTCGTAAATATCTAACCCATAGAGATAATTATCAACACCCGGATATGTCAAAAAGTCAGACATGAATATGGAATTATTTGCAATTAATCCATAATCTGATTTTGAAATCAACATACAATCCAGAGAAGGATATTTTGTATCTGGTCTTTTATTAACCTCTGAAAATAAGGTATTTCCTATAAATGACAAATTATGTGAATTTTCAATACCTACGGTCAATACTAAATCAGATGCCAATTCAGCCCCATTTGGACCAAATATAATATCTTTTAGAGGTAATGCTGAACTGATAGTATTGTTCTCAATTAAAGCATTATTAGAATTAGATAATTTAACTGCACAATTATAAACGTTCACATCATTGTTATGACCTTCAAAGTTTACTTTGGAGTTAATTAATCTAAGATTTCTAATTGGTTTATTGGAAGTTCCTTCGGCTAAAATACCATACGCTTCTACATTTGTTGGTACGATATAATTAATATCAAGATTTATCAGATTTGCATTATCGGAATAAACCAATACTCCAGCACCATCATTATTATCAAATTCACTGTCCAAATCCATAGTCAAATCTTTTAAAGTAATATTATTCGCATCCAATTCAAATACTGTATTTCTCAATGTGTATCCAGTTCCACTGATGACAACATTGCTGGCATTAATATTCAATTTGCCCAAGTTTTCAAAATCTTCTGTGATAATGAATGTCTTATTTGAATGATAAACAGGTAAAACACCATCCACAAAATAATCATCAATATTTTGAGAATTGATGTAAACTGTTTCATTAGCAATCAAATCTGGAACATCAGGAACTTCTACATCAAAAACACCAGCCAATTTGGATTCATTTGCTATGGATAACTTTTCTTTAGTGATATTGTTTGAATTTTCATTTAAATCAACTGCCGAAACAGAAGAAATCAAACATAAACTGATAACTATGATCAATCCCAATATCAATTTTCGATTTAGCCTTATATTTTCACCTCCATTAAAAGTGATTATCTTTAGATAATTAAAAAATACATTTTATCAAATATAATTTAAAAATCGTTTAAAGATAGTAGATTATATATAAAAAATAGTTTATAAAGTTTTCATTAATTTTTTATAAAATATTATTGAAAAAAAAGAAAATCATAATAAAAGAGTGAAATACCCTTTTATTATTTTAAATTATTTTTGTGTTTATTTTACTACTTTAAGTGTTGTTGCAACTGTGTATTCTTTGTATTTAGCGTCACCACTGTATACAACATTCAATGGATAATCACCGGCAGGTAATTTTGAAATAGCAATTAAGGCACTGCCATCTACAACATTTGTTGTGTAATTGTTTCCATTTACTTCAACTGAAACACTACCGGTTGCATCATCAGATAAAGTTACACTAACAATAGAATAATCTCCATCTACATAGTATTTAGCGGTAACTTTCATTTTTACGTTGTATTTGTTGACGTTGAATTTTACAGTTGTGGATTGGTTTTTATACTTGTCGTCACCACTGTATTTCACATCCAATGCATATTGACCAGCAGGTAAGTCAGGAATTACAATTGTTGCAACACCATCAACGACAGTAGCAGTGTAATCCACGCCATCGACTGTGATGATTACATCACCTGTTACGTCGCTTGCTAAAGCAACATTGACTGTTACGTCGTCACCAACTTTAACAGTTCTTGCAGTTGCTTTCATGGTTGTTGATTGTTTGTTAACATTAAATGTTACGGTAGTGGTTCTTGCTTTGTATTTGTCATCTCCACTGTAGACCACATCAAATGCATATTGTCCATATGGTAAACCTGGAATAACAATAGCAGCAGCACCATTTTCAACTTCAGCAGTGTATTCAGTACCATTAATGTCTATTGCAACAGTTCCAGTTGCATCACTTGCTAAAGCAACGTTGACAGTTACGTCGTCACCAACTTTAACAGTTCTTGCGGTTGCTTTTATGCTTGTGGTTTGTTTGTTTACATTGAATGTTACTGTAGTATTTGCAGCATTGTATTTGCCATCACCAGCGTAGTCTACAGGCAATGCATATTGACCTACACCTAAATCAGGGATGATAATTGTTGCAGCACCAACTTCAGCAGCACCAGTGTAACTTGTACCATTGATAGTAATTGATACTTCACCGGTTGCATCGCTAGGTAATACAACGTTTACAGTTACGTTGTTTCCTAATTTAACTGTACGGGCAGTTGCCTTAATGGTAGCATTAATTTTATTGACGTTGTATTTTACAGTTGTGGTTTGCGGTCTGTATTTGTCGTCTCCACTGTATGATACAGTAAATGCTTGTTTTCCAGCTTCTGATATTACTGGAAGTTCGACAGTTGCTGCACCGTCAACTACATCAGCAGTGTAGTCTATGCCGTCAACAGTAATAGTAACAGTTCCGGTTGCATCGCTAGGTAAAACAACATTTGCGATTGCGTTTTCATCCACTTGCACATCATCTGCGGTTGCTTTCATTGTTGGGTAATATTTGTTAACATTGAAAGTGATTGGAGCAGTGTTGTTTTCGTATTTGCCATCACCGGAGTAGATTACATCGAAGTTGTATGTTCCTGCAGGTAACAATGGAGCATAAATAATTGCTTTACCGTCAACGAGTTCAGCAGAATACTCTGTACCGTTAACAATTATGGAAACAGTACCAGTAGCATCGCTTTCGGATAAGATTACTTCAACAGTAGCGTTTTGATCAACTCTACCAGGGTGACCTTTAGCTTTAGTGAATTCAACAGCATATTTGTCAACAGCAAATGAAACACTTGCAGTTGTATCATTGTAATTGCCATCACCAGCGTATATTACATCAACAGCATATTCACCAGCACTTAAACCAGGAATAACAATAGTTGCAGCTCCATCTTCAATAGCACCAGTGTAATCAGTGCCATCAACAGTGATTGAAACAGTGCCAGTGACATCATCCTTATCGAATGTTACATTGACTATGACATCATCACCAACTTTAACAGAATCTGCAGCAGCTTCCATAGTTGCATTTGCTTTAAATACAGTGAATGAAGCATTAGCATCACTATCTAAGCTGTAAGCACTATCAGGTGTGAAAGTAGCAGTCACATCATAATCATTAGCAGCTAAACCAGGAATGATTGCACTGCCTTGACCTTCAGAAGTAATATTTACTGTGTAATCTGTACCGTCAATAGATACAACGATTGTACCAGTTGCTTTTGGATTGAATTCAACATTGACAACAGCATCTTCACCATAAACAACATCTTCAACACTGATTACTAAATCAGAGGTAACTGGATAGTTGTTTTCTACAACATTGTCTGCATTTGTGAATTTAACAGCAGCATCACCTTTTAACTCACTAGCAATTAATAAGTTGTCGGTTACGTTGTTTCCGGTTTTTGAACCTAAATCAACAGCATAATTACCAGTAGTGGTAATGTTGTTTTCTTTAATTACGTTATTGTTTGCACTTACAGTTACAGTACCGGTTACATTATTGCCAACGAAAGTAGTTCCAACTTTATTAATGGTAACAGCACCAGTAATAGTGTTGTTTTCAATAACAGCATTAGCACCACCAGTTGTTAAACCATTACCAACAGTGTTATCATAAGCAGTGGCACCAGCAGCAACAGTCATTTTACCGCCAACAGTATTGTCATAAGCAACAGAATTAGCACCAGTAGACAAAGCACCACTTACATTGTTACCATAAACAATGGAATTAGCAAGTGCGGTTAAACCGCTACCATCAGTCATAGTGTTTCCAACATAAGTGTTGTTAGCAGGGTTTTGACCACCGAATGAAGTACTGATTGAAGATCTGTACAAAGTATTATTAGCAATCAAGTTATTTGCACCTTCTACCATAAGACCAACAGAAATACCTGAACCTTCTTTACCATAAATCTTGTTGTTAATAACTTTGTTGTAGGTATTTAAAGGTACGCCAGTAGGTGCGCCAGGAACATTGAAGGTGTTTAAGTAAACCAGGTTTCCAACGTTTCCTTCAGCTTTAACAGTACAGTTGTCGATAGTACAGTTAGTAGCCCAGGACATTGTGAATGTGGTTGATCCACCGTTGTTTCTGGTGTATAAGTAACTGTTTTTAAGAACAACATTGGTTGAGTTTTGCCTGATACTTGTAGCTCCAACACCAGAACCTACTCTTTGGTCTTCAACAACAACACTGATGTTGTCTAATACAACATTATGAGTGTTTGCAATCCATACTTGAGTGTTGTGGAAGTAAATGCCAGTTACATTGGATCCTGAACCACCATTGGTTACAGCAAAACTGTTACCCGGACTTTCACCAAGCAAACTGCCAGCAGTAGTGTTCAAGTCAACATAAGCATCTTTAGTAGTACTTACAATGTTTACAGGTTTGTTGACGTTCATTTGTACAATGATATTTGTATCAGGATTGATGATGCTTCCTTGGAAGTCTAAAGTAGCGCCTTCTGGGACATAATCAAATAATCTACCATCATCTTCTTGATTGAAGTAGTATAAGTAAGTATCTTGAGTTACAACACCATCAGCAACAAATAACACACCAGTAGCCTCACTGGTTGCAAATTCAGGACCTTCATAAGTAGCAGTTATGATATTTTCACCATCAACTAAATCTTCAGCAACAACTTCAAATGTAGCAACACCATCAACTAAATCAACAGTGTAAGATTTACCATTCACTTCAATAGTAACAGTACCTGTAGCATTAGGGACAGTTACACTGACAGTAGCATTGGAACCAGTCCAAACTGGGTCTGCAGCTACAGTAATGTTAGCTAAAGATTTAGCAGGAAGGTTATCTTCAACAACATTTCCACTGCCTGATCCGATATATACTGAATCATCACCGCATAAATCAGTAGAGACAAGATAATTGTTGGTTATTATTGCATCATTTGCTGATTTGAGTGAAACAGCATAATGACCTTCAGTATAAATAGTATTATTTTTTATTTCAAACTCGGAATTTACACCTGATTGAGCATAGCTGATACCGAAGATATAGTTGTTTTCATCATAATCTCCAATGTTATAAGTGTAGATTTCATTATCTTCAATTAAGACACTTCCTGTTTGGACTTCAATACCTGAAACAAGACCAGTATCATGGGCAGCAGTTGCTAAACCAGTTACATTGATGAAGTTACCAGTAATTACGGCATCACAAGGAGAACCCATGTTAGATGGGAAGTAAATCGCAAGGTTAGGACCATTGGAAACAGTGGTAATATTGTTGTCAACTACTCCAAAGTCAGATGAAATAGCAATAATGGCATATGCTGAACCTGCTTCATCTTTTCCACCTGTAGTGGATAAGTTGAAGTTATTGTTTGAAATGGTTAACTCTTCATCATTAATAAGTTCAACAGCATACAAGTAAACATCTTTACCTGCAGGAGTGAATGTATCAATCATTGAAATGTTGTTTCCATCGATTAAACCACTGGAACTTGCAACATACAATGCCTGGAAAGTAGGAGTGGTTCTGTAAAGCCAGTTTGTGGTTACATCCAAGTTGTTGTTGGTGAATTTAAAGTCTTCAGCACCATTAATCCTTACTCCATTAACAGCGCTTAATCCCATCACATAATATTCATTCTCATATACATCCGCCAAGAAAGCAGGAATAACAGCAGTAATAGTATTACCGTCGATTACAAGACCTTCGATAGGATCTTCATCATCAAATATACTGACGCCAGAGTTAGCACAGATTGCAGTAGTTACCTCATCCACAGCATATTCATCAACAGTGCTTTCAAAGTTAATAGTGTTATTCAATATTTGAACATTATTAGCTCCAGAATAAACATTAATAGCACTAGCCGCTTCATCAACAACATAAGTAATATTCATATTAGAAATTACAACATTTTCAGCAGCAATATCAATTAAATTACCAAGATTGCTGTTAGCAACTAAAGTCATATTGTTTAAAGTCACATCAGAACCTGCAATGATAAAAGCAATATCATTTAATACAGCACTATCCCCAGTAATTGTTAAAGCTCTGTCAATTGTAATATAGGATACCAAATCAACAAAATCGCCTTGGAAAATCAACTCATCAAATTCGACAGAATCTAATAAGTTACCGAATTCATCAAAGAAATCATAGAAATTATCTTGAGTAACAATATTTGTTAAACTAGGTGGGAAGTTTTCTCCAATCTGTACATCTTCACAATCGCCAGGATCAATTGAATCACTTCCATTTAATTCATGAGCATATAATGTGTTTCCATTAGCAATCAAATAATCTGCATCAATTATGGAAATTGTGTATTTTCCTTCGGTATAAACTGTATTGTTTTCAATATCAAATGAACGGTCACCATACATCCATTGTGCATAGCTTATGCCGTACATGTAATTATCATCATCATAATCATTTACATTATATGTGTAAATGGTATTGTTGTATATTTTTGCATTACCATTTTGGATTTCAATACCTGATACCAATGCCCAATTACCTGATTTGGAAGCCCAGCCAGTTACATTAATGAAATTATCTTCAATAAGCAATTCTGAAGTCTCGCCAAACATACTTGCAACGTAAACACCTAAGTTAGGTCCATTGGATATACTTGTAATGTTATTTCCTTTAATGATAACATCAGATTCCACACCTTGGAATGCATAAGCGGTTCCAGCAGCATCTTTTCCACCTTTAGTGGACATGACAAAGGTATTATATGAAAATGTAACATTATAATCATTGCCAAAGTCTATTCCATACAGATAGTTATCCATTCCTGCAGGAGTCATTTCATCAATCATGTAAATTGTATTGTGATCTAATAAACAGTTGTGACAACCGATGATATATATGGATTGAATTGTAGGGAACTCCGCAGAATAGTTATTTGTTGTGGAATTAATGTAGTTGTAAGTAAATATAAGATTATGACAATCTTTAAGCCTTACTGGGTTAACATTGTTTGAACCCATCAAGTAATAATCCTCGTCATAATTTAGTACATAAACACATGGTAATTTTGTTGTAATTTCATTGTTGTTGACAACAACATTCTTAGTGTCAACAAGCTGAAGGGCAATTCCTTTCAACTCATCTGAAGTCACATGACTTTCAAAGGATATTACATTACCTAATATATTGACATCATTAACCTGATAAAAGTCAATTGCAACAGCTTCCTCGCCTTCAGGAGCTTCATAAAATATATTTAAATTAGTTAAATTAATATCATCAACAGCTTCAGCATAAATTAAGCTACCTAAAGCACTATTTGCAATGAATGCTAAATCATTTAAAGCTACACCACTGGAAAGAATATTTATGGCCATATCATTTAATACAGCGCCATCGCCTGTGATGGTAATTGGTCTTTCAAGATTTATCATATCAACAAGATTGCTGAAGTCGCCTTTAAATATCAATTCATCAAAGTTGACTGAATCCAATAGGAAACCCTCATCATCAAAAAAGCTGAAGAAGTTTTCAGGAGTTACAATATTATCGGAAGTATCGATACCAGTATTATCTTCAATAATTGTATTTCCACTTGCATCCTGAATGTATACTGAATCATCACCCACCAATAAAGATGACGCCAATGAATTTCCGGTTATTGTGGTATCTTGTGCTTTAAGCAAATAGATTGTGTATTTACCTTCAGTTTCAATAGTGTTATTTTGAATATCATAGCAATGATTTTCATTTAACGCTTGTGCATAGCTGATACCATAAAGGTTATCTCCTTCGTTATATGTTCCGGTTACTGATTTTGTTTTTATTGTATTGTTATATACTCTTGCAACATTATCCTGCAATTCAATTCCTGAAACCAAACCCCAATTATCTAAAGTTGGAAGTCCGGTTATGTCAATATTATTGTTTTTAACGGTTATTTCAGTGTCCCCATAATAGTTTTGGGAAAATATACCTAATGCAGGTCCTCCGCAGCGAGAGTATAAATCATTTCCATCAATCACAACATCTTCATAAGGTCCTGTGAGTTGGATTGGATAGGAAGTACCTGCATTTTCAGCACCACCATTGGTTTCTACACTGATTTTATTGCCTTGTACCAACATGGAGTTTGAATAGTACATGTCCAATACATTTAGGTAATTTGATTTACCTTCTTCAATGAGAAAATCAGTTTCGTTGAATGTATTGCCAATGATATTTAAACCTTCACAGCTTTCAATCATTACACAATCCAAGGTTGGATAGTCACCATTGCAGCCGATTACATTGGCAATGAAAGTATTGCCAACTATATCGATTTCACTGGAATCTTTTATTCCGGTATTCAATACCAAGTCAGTATCAAGACCTGGGTCTCCTTTATTATAATCAACATCAAGTATAGGCAAGTTTGCCCTGATAACATTTCCTTCAACGAGACCTTCCTGGGAATCAATTATTTTCATTGCATATTCATAATTTTCCTCAAGGCTTGATCCTGTGAAATTGACATCACAGTTTAAAAGTTGGAAATTCTTTGCCCCATCCATATAAATGGCATATGCATCATAGCTGTCGCCCGGTGCATAGTCAATTGTCAAACCGTCAAGAACGGCATTTTCACCACTTACATAAATAAGAGCACCATCATTTAAATCGAATTCAACATCATTAGCTATTAAAGTTAAGTTTTTTAGAGTGACATCAGCACCAGAAATGGTAATGCCCATATCGTTTAAGACAGCACCATCACCAGTGACAGAAACAGGTCTGTCAAAGACTAAATATTCAGTTAAATCAGAAAATTCACCGCGTAATATCAGTTCATCTGCAGTAACATCAGTTAATAATTTACCCTCATCATCAAAATAGTTATAAAAGGAATCCTGAGTAACAACTGCATCATCATTACTTAAAACTTCCTGATTATAAGATTTAAGCTTAGTTACATTTTCACCGACAGCAACATCGTCCGTAGCGATACCACAATCAGTGGCTAATCCATCGTCAAGTGAAGAAGAAATCTTTAAATCCCCACTATCTCCCGCAACTGCCAAATCATCGACAGCTGCATTATCCGCCGCACTTGCGGCACCTAAAGTTAAGATAGCCAGTAAGATTATACTAACTAACAAGATTTTATTAAATTTCAAAAGTATACACCTTATAATTCAATTAGCATATTCAATAAAACATGAATAATATTCATATATATAATATAAAGTGTTATTTATAATTATTCAAAAAAAGTAGATAAATAAAAAAATTAAAAAAATATAGGGAAATAAATCCCTATCTAATTTACTTTAAAGCTAGTGGTAGCTGTTTCACTTGAATATTTTACATTTCCTGCGTAAGTTACGGTAACGCCATAAGTTCCTTTAGCAAGACCTGGGATTTCAAGTGTTGCTTTCCCAGATACTATTTTTACAGTGTATTTAACGCCATCCACTGTAATTCTCACATTTCCAGGAGCATCTTTGGCAATATTAACAGAAATCAAAGCATTTGATCCTTGATTAATGTTATTTGCTGTAACTGTTAAGCCAGGTGAATACTTATTGACAGTGAATGTTGCTGTAGCTGTTGAAGGAGCATATTTGATATTGCCCGCATAGGTTACAGTAACATTGTGAACGCCTGCCTTTAAATTAGGAATGCTGATGCTGGCTTTTCCTGAAACTATTTTTACCTTGTATGTTGTTCCGTCAACAATGAATCTGACATTTCCAGGAACATCTTTTGGAAGGTTTACTGAAATTGTAGCGTTTTCACCATAGTAAATATCTGAAACAATTGGAGTTAAATCCAATGGGATTTTACTTACAGTGAAGCTTGTGGAAACTGATGCAGCTTTATACTTGACATTACCCGCATAACTAGCAGTAACCTCATAAGTACCTTCACTTAAATCAGGAACAGAAAGAACAGCACTACCAGAAACAACTTTAACACGATAAATAGAACCTCCAATCACAAACTTAATATTACCAGGAACATCACCCGGAACACTAACAGAAACAGTGGCATTATCACCATAGTTGACGTTAGGAGCAGTAATATTCATATGCAAGTCATACTTGGACACGCTAAAGCTTGTGGAAACTGATGCAGCTTTATACTTGACATTACCCGCATAACTAGCAGTAACCTCATAAGTACCCTCCTTCAAATCAGGAACAGAAAGAACAGCACTACCAGAAACAACTTTAACACGATAAATAGTACCACCAATCACAAACTTAATATTACCAGGAACATCACCCGGAACACTAACAGAAACGGTAGCATTCTCATCATAATGAATATCCAGAGCAGTAATATTCATATACAGGTCATACTTGGACACGCTAAAGTTTGTGGAAACTGATGCTGCATTATACTTTACATTACCCGCGTAACTAGCAGTAACCTCATAAGTACCCTCCTTCAAATCAGGAACAGAAAGAACAGCACTACCAGAAACAACTTTAACACGATAAATAGTACCACCAATCACAAACTTAATATTACCAGGAACATCACCCGGAACACTAACAGAAACGGTAGCATTCTCATCATAATGAATATCCGGAGCGGTGATACCCATATTCAAATCATGTTTTGATACTGTGAAACTGACAGATGTTGAAACTGCATTATATTTGACATTACCCGCATAGCTTACAGCAACATCATAATTGCCTGATTTCAAATCAGGAATGCTAAGAATAGCGTTACCATTAGTGATTTTAGATTTATAGGTCTCCCCATCAACGACAAATTTGATATTGCCCGGAACATCACTAGGAACACTAACAGAGACAGTAGCATCCTCACCATACATAATATCATTAGCGGAAGCCTGAATATTTAAAGTATGTTTTGTGACTTTAAATGTAGTGGAAACTGATTCTGAAAGATATTTGGAATCCCCACCATATGTTGCGGTTACAGTATGTGTACCAGATTTTAAACCAGGAACACTGAGAGTGGCTCTACCTGAACTAATTTTAACAGAGTATGGAGTTTCATCAACAGTTATGGTAACGTTGCCTAATGCATCATTAGCAATATTGACAATAATATTTGCTGTTTGTTCATATTTGATATTGCCTGCTGAAACTGCAATATTTGAAGAAGCCTTAGTCACACTAAACTGACTGGATGTGCTTTTAGGATTATATTTTCCATCCCCTGAATAGCTGACTTCAACGCTTTTATCACCATAGCTGAAACTGGCGATAGTGACTGTTGCCTTACCGTTTACAACGTCAACTGTTCCAGTTCTGCCGTCAGAGGTAACGGTAACAGTACCTGTTGCATCAGGGTTTAAATTTACAATAAAGTCAACAGAATCTCCAACATGAACATCATCATTGAAAGTTAATGTCAAATCAGGATTTACCTTATTTACAGCAAAAATCTTATTATATTCTCTGGATAGATATTTATCATCACCTGAATAAGTGAATGTAGCAGTTTTCCTTCCTGCAGTTAAATCTGAAACGGTTATTTGAGCATTTCCATTGACAACATTTGCACTGAAAGTTTCGTTGTCAATTGCTAATGTAATATTTCCGGAAGCATCAGAAGGTCCGGTAATGACAAATACGGCATCATCACCTACATTAATGTTGCTGAGAGGAATTGTAAATGACGGATTAATTTTATTAACATTAAAGTTAACAGTTTTGGAGTCCGCCATGTAATTTTCGTCATTGGAATAGCTGACAATTGCAGTTTTAGATCCGTATGTTAAGCCTGCAACGGAAACTGTTGCCCCACCATTGGCTACATTGGCACTATACAAACCATCATCAACACTGACTGTAATCACACCGGAAGCATCTGAAGGCAAACCGGAAATAGTGAATACTGCAGTATCACCTACTTTAATATTTGTCGCAGTAGTTACAGTAAATGATGTAGTGTTTTTATCCACTGATATTGTGCCAATTTTACTTTCGCTAAGGTATGTAGAATCTCCGTTATAAGTCACATTATAGCTATAGTCTCCCCTGGTCAAACCTGCAATATTTATGGTTGCCTTACCATTATTGATAGTTGCAGAACCTCTTTTGGTTCCTACACTTACGCTAACGGTACCTGTTGCGCCTGAAACTACAGCTACATTGAATACAGCTTTCTGACCATATTTAATGTTTTTAGTTGTTACATTCATGTATGGACTAATCTTATCAACACTGAACTGGCTGGACGCACTTGATGGAGAGAACCTCATATCTCCTGAATAAGTAACGCTTGCAGTGTAGCTATCTTTCGCAGGCAAATTAGGAATTATTTTAATTATATTGCTATTATTAATTGTTTCAGTGTAAGTTTGGCCGTTTACGATAATATTAACTGTACCGGTTGCATTTTCATTTAAGGTAACAGTAATTACCTCATCTTCACCTACATTGATGTCATTAGTGGAAATTGCCAAATTAGGATTTTTAACATTCTCACTTGTTAATGCATATACCTTATCTGCAGAATTGACATATATCACACCATTTACATCCATGATAGGGGTTCCTACAATCTCATCACCAATTACAGCTTTCCATAAAATATCTCCATCACTATTAAATGCGTAGAATGTTTCTCCAGCCGCAAAGTATAGATTATTATCTTCACCTATTAAAATTCCGGATGTGACTTTCAAATCTGTGAATTTTGATTCAGTTCCATCAATTATGTCATAAACATATAAATCTCCGTTTGCATTGACAGAATACAATCCCATTTCAGGGTCAAGGAACAATTGATTTCCAACTCCTCCAGTTACTCTTGTAGACCATAATTGACTACCGTCATCATTTAATGCAACAATTGAATTTGATAAGAATGTGAAAATAACATTTCCACTACCTACAATTGAATTTCCACCATTGATGAATCCTGATTTAGAGGATTGAACGGTTCTTGATGAGATATCAACTATCTTAAATGAATCATAACAAGGTACTGCAACCAAATCATCACTGATTATTGTAGGTGCTGCGGATGGAGCTGAACCTAATGGGATTAGAATTGGATTTCCACCATTTTCCCATATGTTATATGGAATAATAACCAGGTAAGATCCTCCTTGCTCCTCACCTGCAATGTATATGTTTCCATTGGCATCAACAATCGGTGCAAATAAACTGGATCCCTGATAAAGATTTGCATGACCATATCTTTGACCGGTAGTTTGGTTAATGAAATAAAGAGTGTCTTCGGATTTTGGTGAAATAACAACATCACGACTGATAGCTATTCCTGAGAAATCCGCACCGGCATCGTCTGATATGTAACTCCATCTGAAATTACCGTTAGTGTCAAGGGAGAAAATTCCATCGCTTGTTGTAATGTAAATATTTCCTTCGCTGTCAATTGCCATATTTCCGCTAATCTCATCGACTGATGCAGACCATTTAATTTTTCCGTTGGTTGAAGTTTCATAAGTTGATTTACCGGTATGCTGTAAGTCTCCACCTTCATTTGCCCATTGAGGAGCATTCCAATCAGTTACCTCGAATGAAGCTGATTTTGTGATTGTTACATAATTATTACCGGTGTATTTTACATTGATTGTATAGGTTCCAACAGGTAAATCCGAATAGGTTAATGTTACCAATCCTGAAGATGGAACATTTTTGGTCTCAGACCGGATTCCAGTGATTGTCAATGTTCCTCCGGTTCTTGCAGGGAGTCTGATTTCTGCAACAGCATCCCTACCCAGTTTAATATCATTAACATCTATTGTGAAGTCAAGTTGGGCTTTAGCCACATTATATGTAGTATTAGCTGAAGCGTTTTTATAATTATTATCTCCAGGATAGTAAACTTCCACAAGCTTGTTGTTGCCTGCGCTTACTCCTGGAATTGTAACTGTTGTTCTTCCGCCATTTAACTCACCAGTAGCAGTTATTCCATCAATTGTTACGGTTACATTACCTGTAGTTGCAGTATTTGACCTTACATTAACGATTGTGTCTTGGCCATAAGTGATGTCTGCAACTGTAATAGTTAATGCAGGTGTTAATTTACCCACTTCAAATGAGAATTCGTCTTCACTTGGCAAGTATTTTGCATCACCGCTGTAAACTGCCCTAACTACATAATCTCCTCTTTTGATTTTGCTGATTACATAGTTATCATTGACATTAACTGTAGCTTGTTTAACCCCATTCACATATACATCAATAGTGCCTGTTGCATCATTCGGAACTGCAAATGAAAATACAACATCATTATTTACTACAATGTCACCTGTTGATATTTCAATTGTTGAATTAAGTTTATTTACAACCAAACTGGCTGTTTTTAAGGTGGATAAGTAATTGTCATCACCAGTATAATTAGCCTCAACAGTATAATTGCCTGCTGCAAGATTTGAAACTGTAAATATGGCTTTTGAATTTGAAATTGCCTTTGTTTGAGTGACATTTCCAACTTTAAGTTTAATGCTTCCAGTCACACCTGAATTTACGTTTACGACAATTCTTGCATTGCTTCCGACAGTAATGCTTGGAGCATCAATAGATATTTCAGGTGTTGATTTAGTGAATGTGAAGTTAATTGTTGTGCTGATACCATTGAAAGAACCAGTAAGAGAACCACCAGCCCTATCAGTTAATGTATAATCGGTAATAGCTATTCCATTATTAACTGTAATCCTATTATCTGAACAAGTTCCATTTATAGCAGTTAATTCCAAATCGAAACTTGGCAAGTTTACCCCATCATAATTAGTTACATTTCCTTCATTATCAATTTGTGTAAATGCAAATTGAACTGGAACTGCATGATTAAGTTCAGCTTCATTGCTTAAAGCTGTCACATTCAATACTAACCAATAAGGTACAGGATCCCATCCATTAGGTAATGCATTTGATATAGGGAATACTTTTAAAGCCGGTTTGGTAAGGTTTTCAACAGTATTTCCCCACCAGTTATTGCTGGCAGTCACTTTTTTAAGAGAAGACTCCACACCATTAATAAGAAGATTATTGTCATTTTCATAAGAATTATTAATAATAATTGAATCTCTGAGTACCAATGTGCCTGATGAAACATATATTACTGAGGAATATTTTCCTATATCTTTATTATTGATAAATTTACATGATTGAACCAGTGCATTGCTACTGTCTTCAATTTGTATAGCAGACGCCCTATTTGTACCTGTATTATCAATAAATGTACAGTCAGTTATTGTTGCCTTATTCTTTTTAGTGTCAATACAACCAGAATGAAGAGTATTGCCAATGAAAGTTAAATTTTCAAGTTCCAATTTAATTGTTTTACTCTTATACATCAATAAAGCTTTATATAGTGTATAAGTAACTATATTATTTGTAAATGTAGAAGATTTAAGGGTAATAGAATCGGCTCTAATTAGTGAACCATCATTGTTGTTTGTGAATTTTAAATTTTCACCTTCCAATATACCGTCGGCTTCAATGTGAGCTTTATAACTGTTGCCATCAAAAACACATCCTTCAAATATCAGGAATCCTGAACTGGTCTGAGTAATCAGTCGGGTTTTGGAGCTTGATCCATATTTACAATTTTTGAAAGTTACATTTACAAATTTCACATCCCCATTGGTAATATTAAATGCATTTCCTGTGACAGTTATTGCAGCATTATTTTCAGCTGCAATAGTTAAATTATAGTTTATAACCAGACCGGTTTCTGCAAATGTTCCATCAATGATAACAATATTTTCAGTTGACCTTGCAAGCTCAATTGCTTTAGCTAATGTCTTAACTGATTTGCTTCTGGTAAGTCCATTGTTTGCATCATTACCATTACTTTGTGAAACATAAATATATGTTCTTGCAATACCTGCAGAAACCTCATTACTTTTACTGTTTGATATAGATGGAACCACATAAACTTTAGCAGTATTGCCTTTTCCAAGATTTAAATCAAAATCCCTGCTGGAAACAGTAGTATTATACACTCCATTTACATAAACATCATAGTTAGATTTATCCAAAATATCAGCATCAAATGATGTAGGGTTTTTCAGTGCGGCATCAAGATGGAAAGTTACAATTCCATTGACAGGATCATCTGCAGTGAGTTTAAGTTTTTGGAATACTAATGAATTATTATAATAATAATTGTCTCTAATTTCGGCAACTGAACCTGTTGCAACTCTAACATCCAAAACATCCCCAACACGGGTATGGTTGATGAATTGATTTCCAATAATTTTTACATCTGGAGAACCATAACTTAGACCACCATTGATAGCACAGATAGCAGTACCTATGGAAGCACTATTCTTAATAAATACAGAATTGTATACTTCAAGACCACCTTCATCCATGAGGGATATTGCTCCTCCACGACCTGTACCACTGGTAGACAATTCGTCTAATCCCCAACATAGGTTTTCATTGTTTTCAAATAAACATTCTTCAATATGTATGTATGGTGCATGTAGGTATTTACAGGCTCCAATAGCACCACCACCATTATTAGTAGTACAGTTGTTACCTATAAACCTAGTATTGTAAATCTGCAAATAACTATAAGTGTATAATGCACCACCATTCCAACCTGCAAGATTATCTATAAAGTCGGAATCATATATAGTAGTATTAGCACCACCATGAGTATGTATTGCACCAGCCCACCAGAAAGCACTATTCTTATAGAATGTACTGTTATTAACAACTAGTATACCACAGTTATTAATACAACCAGGTTCTGTTCTTGCATAGTTGCCTTCAAAGTAACAGTCATTTACTTCCATAGATGCCAAAGTACATACTTTAGTAGGATCATCTTTAGGATTATAAACGCTTAGGCAACCAAAATCAGTTGTACAATTAATGAAAGTACAGTTTTCCACTATTGCCTTTCCTAATTTAATATGTAATATACTTGAATGACCTAAATTGGTACTGATATTAGTGAAATAACAATTTTTAAAGTAATTTGTTGAGTTTCCACCCATCACTAAAAATACGCCATCCGGTTGATAACTGGTACCAATCCATTTGAATGTTACATTTTCCATTGTTATTCCAATACCGGAACCGTCATTTACTTTCATAGCAGTGTAAGCAATTTTACCCGCATTAGGAGAAGTATCACCTATATAAGCCCCAGTATTTCCAATAATCTTTACATTATTATTGATTACTATCTGATAGTTGGAATCACTAATGTCATCAGGATAATAATTTGTATTCTCTTTCAATTTCAGAGTATAATTCGCATCGCTTAAAGAACAATAATACTGCAAATCATTCCAATCATTAACGATTATCTCATCATTATTGTCTTTAAGTGGCGAATCATCACTTGATTCTAAATATTGATTTGAATTAACACTATCCAAATTTCCAATTAAATTACTGTCAGCGGCTTGAGTAATATTTGAATCATCCAAAGCAGCAGCTGAAATGTTACTTAATGAAAATAACAGTATCAATAGTGTTAATGTTATTAAAAACATTTTATTTAATTTCATTTAACCAACCTTAATAAAACTTTAATTCGTTTCTATATATGTTGATAAATATATATAAAGTTATCAAATAAACTTGAAAAAAATTTAAAAAAAGAGAATAAATAAAAGAGGATAATACTCTTTTAATTATTTATTTACATTAAATGTGACGACTGAAGTGTAAGGCTTATACTTTTCATCGCCGCTGTAGGTAACATCCAAAGCATATTGATTTACCTGCAAATTAGGAATCACAATAACTGCGTTTCCATCTTCTACCACACCGACATAATCAGTTCCATTAATATTGATGGATACATTGCCTGTTGCATCATCTGATAAGGCAACATTGACTGTGACGTCATTACCCACTTTAACTGTACGTGCAGTTGCCTTCATTCTGACATTGTTCTTATTAACATTGAATGTTACAGGAGTTGATTTTGTCTTGTATTTGGCGTCTCCACTGTATTGAACGTCCAATGAATACTGACCTGCAGGCAAATCTGGGATTATGATGCTTGCAATACCATTGGAAATTACACCGTAATAAGTGACACCATCAATAACAATAGAAACATTGCCTGTAGCATCCTTGGATACCTCCACATTAACAGTGACATCATTGCCCACTTTAACTGTACGTGCGCTTGCCTTCAATGCTGAATTTTGCTTATTCACATTAAATGTGACTACACAAGTTGAAGATTTGTACTTGTCATCACCACCGTACAATACATCCAACGCATATTGATTTATCGGTAAATCCGGAAGTATGATGCTTGCTGTTCCATTGGATGCTACACCATAATAGGTGACACCATCAATTATAATAGAAACATTGCCTGTAGCATCCTTAGGCAATACTACGTTAACAGTGACATCATCACCCACTCTTACTGTACGAGCTGTTGCTTTTATAGTGGATTTGTACTTGTTTACATTGAATGTAACGACATTGTATTTGTTTTTATATTTTTCATCACCGCTGTAAACAACTTCCAGGCAGTATTGGTCTGCAGGCAAGTCCGGAAGGACAATCACCGCATTTCCGTTTTCAATGGTTCCTGAATATTCAACACCATCAACAAAGATTGAAACAAAACCTGACGCATCCTTGGACACAGCAACGTTAACGATAACATCATCTCCAACGTGTACAGTGCATGCAGTCGCTTTAATGGATATGTAATACTTGTTTACATTGAATGTAACCTGAGTAACATTGGCCAAGTATTTGTCATCACCGTTGTACACTAAATCCAATGTATATTTGTCTGCAGGCAGATTAGGAAGTGTGATGCTTGCAGTACCATTTGAAACAACACCTGAATACTCGACACCATCAATGACAATGAAAACATTTCCTGTTGCATCACTAGGTAAGTCAACCTTTACAACAGCATTCTGATTAACCCTAACTGTACCTGCAGTCGCTTTAATGTTGGATTTGTACTTGTTTACATTGAATGTAACAACATTATATTTGTGTTTGTATTTTTCATCACCGCTATAGACAACCTCAAAGGAGTACTCTCCTGCAGGCAAATTAGGAATGATTATTACCGCATTACCGTTATCGATAGCTCCTGAATATTCAACACCATCAACAAAGATTGAAACAAAACCTGACGCATCCTTGGACACAGCAACGTTTACAATAACATCGTCTCCAACATGTACAGTGCGTGCAGTTGCCTTAATGGATATGTAATACTTGTTTACATTGAATGTAACCTGGGTAACATTGGCCAAGTATTTGTAATCACCAT
The DNA here is from genome assembly GCF_015062985.1 of Methanobrevibacter sp. Taxonomy (GTDB): domain Archaea; phylum Methanobacteriota; class Methanobacteria; order Methanobacteriales; family Methanobacteriaceae; genus Methanocatella. The sequence goes on from NZ_SUTI01000004.1 coordinate 99,053, forward strand.
TATAAATCACATCAAAAGTGTATGAACCTGCTTGAGAAATTACAGGAAGTTCGATTACTGCATTACCGTTTTCCAAAATACCATAATATTCAGTTCCATTAACTGTAATGGAAACGTTTCCGGTTGCATCATCATTTAATACAACATATACACTAGCATTCTTATCCACTCTGACTGTAGCTGCAGATGCGGAAATGTTGGTATTGTATTTGCTTACGTTAAATGAAACCTGAGCAATATTATCTAGATATTTGTCATCACCGCCATAAATCACATCAAAGACATATGAACCTGCCGGTAAACTCGGAAGATTGATTGTGGCAGTTCCGCCGACAACATCAGCATAGTATTCATGCCCCTCAATCACTATTAAAACATTTCCTGTGGCATCGCCATCCAAAACAACATTAACAACCGCATTCTCATCAACCTTGACGGAACGTGAGGAAGCTGAAATATTGGCCACATACTTGGTTACATTAAATGAAACTTGAGTCAAAGCATCCCAATAGTTATCATCACCGCTGTAGAGCACATCAAAGACATAAGAGCCGTCAGGCAAATATGGAAGGTAAATTGTTGCACTTCCTTCGACTACATCGGCGAAATATTCCTCTTCACCAATCATGATTGAAACTCTTCCGGTTGCATCATCATCTAAATCAACACTAACAGCAGGAGTCTCATCCACATAAATGTTATTGGCGGATGCTGATATATTCACATCTGTTTTACAATCGTCATAAGCGAAAACTGTTAAATTTGAAGAAGATTTATAACCTACTGCATTGAATGTTGCGAATATGGTGTTATTTCCATGAATTAAAGGATTGGTGAATCTGGCAATTCCATTATTTATATTGACAGAAAAGTCCTCACCATTAAAATTGAATGTGACATTTCCATTTTTGACCAAATTTCCGTATTGGTCGATGACTGTAGCCATAATCTCGGCAACATGTCCATTTCTAATGACATTAAGATTAGTTATAGTGTTGATTTCATTAAGAATTGTGAATGCCTTGATACATGCTACCTGTGAATAGTATGTATGGGTTGCAAAAGTTCCATCCTGATAAAACAGATCACGCCAGTTGGTTCCGTCTATACTAAAATAAGAAATTTCAGGTTTATAGATCATTTTATTAAGTGAATAGCTTTCAGAAATCGGAAGTGAACTGACACCTCCGTTGCTTACCTTAAACTCAACTTCAAATTTGTCGCCTGAATTGACAGGTATCAGCTGACCCAAATCAATTGTATAATATCCCGGATTGGAAGTGCCGCTGGTAACTGCTTGAATAACCCCATTTACATAAACGGAAGCTGTCCAATTAGTTATCTTTTCAAAGTATGTTGAAATTCCTGCTATATACTCATTATCGACTGCAGTGAATACATTCTTATACCAGATTGAAGGGGAACTTGCGTAGTAGTAATCTGTCATTCCTCCAATATCATATTGGTAGTTCCTATCGTATTTTATTGTATCATTAAGAATTATTGTATAGGCGATATCGTCAACACCAGGCTGTGCTAATTTCATATCATAATAGGAAACATAGAAATATCCATGATCATTCCAATACGGACCCCAGCTGTTCCTTACAAGCCAAGCCCCATCTCCATACTCTTTAGAAAGTCCATAGAAGTTGCTTCTTGAATAGTTGTCATCCCATCCGACAATAGTGACGGCATGATTGGAAGAAGTGGAAGACCAGCAATAGTATCCTTCTCCTCTGAAGTAATAGGAATCATAATACATTGATGTTCCAACAGCACCATATTTCAATATGGCCTTTTTAATCTCATCATTATCCGTGTAATTGTCACGTTTTAAAAATTTGATGTTCTGGACATGCATGACACTGTCGAATATAGGGGACAATGTGGACTTGTCGTCAAACGGATCGTCATTTTCAAGAACAGGACCCAGCCAGCTTGCAAGATATCCGTAAGGCATATTGTTAAATCCCCCTTCATTTGTATCAATTTTCCATCCGTAGTCAGAGTACATTGCAATTACATTTTTCATGTTTTCTTCAGACAGATCCAAGGATTGTCCTGATGCTTTCAAGATAGCTGATTCCAATACAGATATTGCAGCAAATGCCCAGCAGTTACCGGATGATTGCTGATCCTTTGGAATTGTTACAAGATTATAATCCCTCAAACTATAAGATGAAGGCAATACATCGATGTCAGATTCATTGTACCGGTACATTGAATAATTTCCGTTTGCAATATTCAGGTTTATGGAAGATGCTTCATAAGCTTCATTTTGGAAAACAGCAGAGTTGCCTGTATATGTATTCATATATCTGACAGACGCTCCACTTTTTAAGCTGTTGCAAATGGAATATATTCCTCCAGCAGCCAAAACAGCCTGATTGGAAATGAACTTATTATATCTTAAGAATAAGTTGGTTGAATTATCAATGAATAATGCTCCACCGTTATTTGCTGAGTTATTTACAAAATTACCATAAATGGATGTAAAATTGCCATACATATGATAGATTGCTCCGCCATCCCATCTTGCAGAACAATTTTCAGCAGATACATAGTTCAAGTTTACATCAGTTTTTAATGATGCAACTGCACCACCGAATGTTGCTGATGAGCCAGCAAAATCAACATGGTCCAATTTTAAGGTCGCCTGTCTTGTATAAATCGCTCCCCCTGCATCAGCAACGGAGCGTGAATTAAGGAATTTTGATCTTGAAATCTTTATGTTCGTACCATATTCACAAGCGATTGCACCACCAAAATTATAAGCATAATTGTTTATGAAAAGAGAGTCTGTGATGTCAAGACTGCCTCCTAGCATATAAATTGCACCACCATATACCGCATAATTGTCAATGAAAGTACAGTTGTTAATGTTTACTTTTGGAGTATATCCTGAAGTAGGACATGTTATGGATCCTCCAAAGGTATTGGCATAGCTGTCTGGATTTCTGCCATAACCGTTTTTAAAGATAACATTGGTGGCGTTCAGATTCATGTTATTCTTTATGGTTGCATCACAAATTGTCAGATTAGTCAGTGTTAATGAATTCTGAACTGTAAAAGCAACACCTGCAAATTTAATGATTGTGCTACTGGTGTTTTCACCTATTATATTTACCTGCGAAATGCTTTTTGAGGTATCTAAGAGATATTCACCATTTGCCAGGTATATATTTGAATTGGCAGTGATTCTGCTTGCCCTCAAATATTTATATGGCTTATCTATAGAACCATTACCGGTGTCATCGATAGCTGAAGCATTAAAATAACAGTCATTACTTCCTCTGAGCGTCTCTATATCATTAGATATTCCAACAGCATTGCTACTTTCATCATCAATAGATAACATTGTATCATTTTCATGAGCAAAACAAGAAGGAATCGCAATCAATAAAATTACACACATTGAAAGTAATAACAGTTTACTATCAAATTTCAACAAAATAATTTCCTCCCGATTATTATATTATGAATATATTTAAATTTAATAATATAAATAATCAAGCAAAATTTAAAAAAAATAGATGCTATTTGAAAATAGCATTAAAATATAAAGTCTAATTTTTTCTTATGGTTATATGAAATTTCAAAAGAGTTCAGCGCCAGTTTCTTTAGGACTTCCCGGTCTTCATCACTGATGCCGACAACTTCCTCCCATTCGCCTTCCAAACGGGAGATTTCCTCTAAAATTTCAATTCCCTTATCAGTTAAGAAACAGTCATATGGAAGGCCGTTTTCAGGTTCTTCATCAATTTCTATTAATCCTTTTTTAGCTAATTTCTTATAGCTTTTAAGATACAATTCCTCATGCAATTTGAACAAATCAGTTTTTTCAGCTTTTTCATACTGTCTTATTCTGATTTTCTTGTGATGAGGCTTTTGATGTTTTTTAACCTGCTTCAATAGTTTCAGTTGACTTTCATGCAAATGGATATCAAGATTATCACGAACATAGGTTAATTTGGATTCATCAATTATGCCAATGAAAGAGGATGCACCCATTTTTTCGATAGCCTTTATGTGCGGATGAGCCATTGTCACACCTCATTTCATCTGCCCGAATATTCCTCTCATGATTCCTTTTGTCACTTCACGGGCGGCAGTATTTACAGCCTGTGTAGCTGCCCTTTCAACCATCTTTTGCGGTTCAGACTTTTTGGCTCTTTTGCCTTTGGTTTGAGTCTGGCCTGCAATGACAGTTCCTAAAATGTCAGTTAAAATAGAACCTTGCTGTTGAGCAGGAGCTTCTTCAACTGGCTCTGGAGCTTCCTGTTTTTGAGTTTTGACTTCTTCAATGATTTGCTTGTCAACTTCAGGAACTTCACTTTCAATATTCGGATTTGAATCAATCTTATTCAATAACAATTCGTATGCTGATTCCCCATCAACAGCTTCCCAATACTTTGATTTGAACTCGGATATGTCAATTATCTGTTGGCGCAAGTCATCTTCAATAGCTCCTATATGACTTTGAGGAGGGACAATTTTAACCTGTTCAACAACATTAGGAGCTCCTTTTTCATCAAGAGTGGAAACTAATGCTTCACCGGTTCCCAAATTGGAAATGACTTCAGCAGTGTCGAAATTAGGGTTTGGTCTGAAAGTATCAGCTGCAACTTTTACTGCCTTCTGGTCTTTAGGAGTATATGCGCGAAGTGCATGTTGAATACGATTACCCAACTGCGCTAAAATATCATCTGGAATGTCTGCAGGAGATTGTGAAATGAAATATAATCCCACACCTTTTGACCTTATGAGCCTTACAATCTGTTCGATTTTTTTGCCGAATTCAGGTGAGATTTCATCAAACAGCAAATGAGCTTCATCAAAGAAAAATACGAACTTAGGCTTTTCCATGTCTCCCACTTCAGGCAAATTCTGATATAAACTGGACATCATCCAAAGCAGGAATGTTGAATATATTTCAGGTGACAATGACAATTTTTGTGAATCTAAAACATTGATAACACCTTTTCCGTTATCATCAACCTGCATGAAATCATTTAAATCCAAAGCAGGTTCTCCAAAGAACAGATTTCCTCCCTGGTCTTCAAATGCTATTAAGCTTCTCAAAATTGTGCTTGCTGACTTTGGAGCGATTGCACCGTATTGGCTTTCATATTGTTCTTTATTTTCAACGACATGATTAATCATTGCTTTTAAATCTTTCAAATCAATTATTAAAAGGGATTCATCATCAGCAACTCTGAATACTATGTTTAAAACACCGGCTTGGGCTTCAGATAAGTTTAAAATTTTGGAAAGTAAAACAGGACCCATTTCAGATAATGTTACTCTGACCGGAAGACCTTTTTCTCCGAACAGATCCCAAAATTCAACCGGATATTCATGGAACTTGAATCCTTTCTCTTCAAGGCCAAAAGCTTCAACATTCTTTGCGATGAAATCATTTGTTGAACCTGCCTTTACAAGCCCTGAAATGTCTCCTTTCATATCCGCTAAAAATACTGGAACTCCCAAATCTGAAAAAGATTCAGCCAAGACTTTTAAAGTGACTGTTTTACCAGTACCTGTTGCACCAGCGATTACACCATGCCTATTAGCCATTTTCGGTAATAAAAAAACGTTTTCGTTTTCATTACAACCTATCAATATTTTATCTTCTGCATACATTGCATTCACCCATTTTCTATTTTCTTAATTAAATAGTTAGTTTTTTTAACTATATTATTTTTATTAAATGATTTTGATATTCTTTTAATTGCATCCAGATTCTTGACAAAATTGTCCAGCCATGAGAATATGTCTCCAGGATAGACCTGAATCTGATATTTTCTAAAAAGCTTGTTTGAAATGTCCTGAGGATCCTTACCCTTAAGCCTTTCATGAATGATTACTTCAGATATTCCCCTCTGCATGCAACTGCAAAATGGCCTGTCCTGACATCTGCATTGCATGAAATCCGTTTGGAGGGCTATCAATGCATCCTGGAATTTTTTGTCAACCTTATCAATAGCTTCACCACTGGATATGATGTCCAAAGTAGATTCGGCAAACAGCCTTGTGGAAAACTTAATCTTTAATGCATTTGAAATCTGATTATGGATAACGCTTGACAGATATGCATTTTCAAACATTTCCAAATCCATCGCCATTGCCAATATCAATACTTTCAGCTTGTCATACTTGTCCTTTTTCTTATACATCGGAGATAGGCCAACATATCTCTTCAAATATTCAGAATCATTAAGAGTGTTTTTAATGAATTCAGCTTCATCAATTGATAGAAATGACACGGAAGTTGCCCTGCCGTATTTGGTAACTTCCAGTTTGTTGTTTGCTGAAATATTAATCATTCCCAAATCTTCCATTTCATTCGTTGCGATTTTAAGTGAAATCGGCACATCGATATCCCTATAGAATTCATTTAGCTCTTTTTGTGACCTGATTGATGTGGATGAAATGTCTGCAAGAATCTGTTCATATGCTGATTCCTCATCATATTCAATATAAACATCATCACTATTGCTTTCAAGCAAATCCAATGCCTTTGACTCTTCGGATTCACCTGCAAAATCATTTCCTATTTCAGGAAGCAAATAGACTATGCCCCTATCGTGATAGGATGGTCTTCCTGCACGGCCCAGCATTTGCGCGAATTCATTGGGATTAATCCATTTATTTCCCATTACAAGGGAGTCAAATATTACCTGTGAAGCTGGAAAATCAACTCCCGCAGCCAATGCCGCTGTTGTTACAACACAGGATATCCTTCCCTTGTCAAAGTCCTTTTCAATCTTTTCCTTCTTATAATAGGACAATCCGGCGTGATAAGCCTGGGCATTGACTCTTTTGTTTGAAAGATAATTGGCAATCTGATGGGTTTTGCGTCTTGAATTTGTAAATATGATGGTCTGTCCTCTAAAACCTTTTTTGGATTTTGTGTTGAACTCCTTTTGTACAAGCTTTCTCATAAGGTGGCGTTTTTGAGACTCATTTCTTGTATAAACTAGGTGCCTTTCTAAAGGAACCGGCCTTTGTGAGTACTGAACAAGCTTCATGTTGAACTCTTCAGCTAAAAATTCAGGGTTTTTGACGGTTGCTGAAAGTCCGATGATTTGGGTTTCAGGATATAAATTCTTTAAACGTTTTATCAAACCGTTCAGACGGGTTCCTCGATCCTCATCATCAATCATGTGAATTTCATCAATCAATACAACTCCCAAATTAGACAGGGATGATGAGTTTCCGTTTCTAAGCAGATAATCGATTCCTTCATATGTTGCAACTACTATATCTGCTTTGGATACATCTGAATCCGGAAGATTGAGCTCGCCTTTTGCCTTAACCCGGTTTCTTCCCACTTTAATGGATACCTTCAATCCCAGTTTTGAATATTTCTTTTTAAAATCCCTGTATTTCTGATTTGCCAGAGCTACCAATGGAGTTAAAAATATGAATTTCTTGCCTTTAAGGGCTTGCGTAATGCCTGCAAGCTCACCGACTAAAGTCTTACCCGAACCTGTTGCACTCACCACAAGCAGATCTTCACCCTTTAAAAGGCCTTCCTTAATGGCCAAATACTGCACAGGCAGGAGCTTGGTGTTTCCTGAATCCAAAAGGACCTGCTTAAAATCCTTTGGAATCTTAAGACGTTTCATATCCACCGGTGGTATGATGTGCTTTGATTTTTTTGTCTTGTCAAATAAGGTTAACTTAGTGTTCTTTAATGGGTCAAAATGAGGGTCTAAAACAGACAATGTCTTTTTCAAACTTCCTGTTTTTTCCAATGTGGATTTGAGATTCCTGAAAATCTTTTTATCAAATCCCTGAAGTTTGATTTCCTGTTTTATTGTATCATATGCACAATCCTTACATATCAGCTGATTGTTATGTTTATATGAATATGATGAATTGACTATTGTAATGTTTCCCTCATAGGCACAGAAATCACAAACCTGTGTCCTTCTGACTTTGATATTGAGCGATTTGAGAAATTTCTCCACCTTTTCATCAGGTGTTGCAAGAAATACCGCCTGACTTCTCAAAAGCTTAATTACCTCTCCAGGAGGCATTAGTTTTTCATTAAGAGTGGAGTTGTCATTGAAATTGTAATCGGCAACAAATCTGGAAATGGATAATGTATCACCGTCATTACTGAATTTAATATTTCCAACAAATTCAGGTTCCCTTTTATGGTTTAAAGCTCCTTTTGGAGAACCGATAGGATACAATCTCCACTGTTTTTTGATTTTCTTTAAAACTAGCATTGTATTTAAATATATTTTTAATTGTTAATAAGTTTTAAAAAATAGATTGATATCTATTCAATATAATCAAATCTAGTTTCTAAAATTATTATAATTGCAAAACCAACAATTGCAACAATCAGGCAAGGCAGCAGACCTGCAAAATTCAATCCGACAGAATTTGCAATCTCAACAGCTGGAACTTTGAGTGAACCAAGCATTACACCAATAAGGAATGCCATTGTTACTTCTTCATAGTTTTTAAGCAGGTAATTGAGGATTTTTGAAAATCCAAGTATTCCTATTACGGCACCAACAACAAAAACAATGATATCTGTCAATTGAAGCTGGTGAAGTGCATTAAGCATGTATTTGTACTGACCTAAAAGCAGAAGTAAAAATGATCCTGAGATTCCCGGCAATATCATTGCACAGATTGCTATCATACCTGAAATGAATATTACAAGCAATGAATGATTGGCCGCAATAGGATTCAGACTGACGAATATGAAAGTCAGAACGGCCCCCAATATCGCAAACAATATATTTTTCAAGTTAATTTGATTGAGTTTTTTAAATAGAATGACTGCAGAAGCTATAATCAGACCTAAGAAAAATGAATATGTCAGTGCGGTATGCACATCCATGCAGTATGTAACTACCTTCGCAAGGGTCAGGAATGCGACACCAATACCCAATATCAATGGAATGAAAAACTTAAAATCGATTTCCTCAAACAATTGAGTAAGGAATCCATTGAAATCCCCTTTAAACAATGGTTTTAAAAATCCAAAACGGATTTTACTGATTGCCTCGACCAGATGGCCATAAATTCCAGTAATTAATGCGATTGTTCCTCCTGAAACACCAGGAACAATATCAGCAGAACCCATCATGACTCCACGAATAAAAATTAGAATAGCTTCCTTAATATCAAAACTCAAAATATCACCTAAAATAATATTTGTTTTAATTAATTAAATAAGTTATTAAAAAAAAGAAAAAAGAGAATAAATCAAAAGATTTATTCTTGGAATGGTTGTGGAAGTTCGCAAACTCCACTGTCTTTTGCAAGATATGCATATGCGAATGCTGCACAGATTGCACCGAGAATTGGTCCAACTAAGTATATTGGGAAGAATGCCCAAAGGTTAGCTCCACCAAGCAAGGTGTCCATCAAGTATGGTCCGAATGTACGTGCAGGGTTGATTGAAGCACCTGTAAATGCTCCTAAAACCACGATTACTGCAGCAACAGTCATACCAATTGAAATACCTGCAAAACCAGGTTCCGCTTTTTTATCAACAGCAACACCCATTACAACCATCATTAAGAAGAATGTTCCTAAGAATTCAGCAAACATTGCCTGGAAGTAGCTTACTCCAAGACCAGGAGCTGTTGCACCGAGTCCACCGATTGTAACGGCAGGAGCGCCAAGACATAAGAAGAGACAAAGGCTTCCTAAACATGCACCGATTACCTGTGCAACTATATAATAGATACTGTCCACTAAAGCAATGTTTTTGGTGACAAGTAATCCTATAGTTACAGCAGGATTCAAGTGTGCACCTGATATCTTACCGAATACATAAATACATATCATTACAGTTAGACCAAATGCTAAAGCGATAGCAATCCAGTCACCAAGACCTCCTAAAGGTCCAATTCCGGTAGCGCCTGCAGCCTGTGTAATCAATAATGTTACGACAGCTGAACCTGTACCGAAAAATACTAGGAAAAATGTTCCTAAAAGTTCTGCAAAAAATTTTTTTCTTATGTTGCATGTCATATTAATTCACCTATACAGCTTCTCTCCATTGACAATACTCGTGTTTACCATCTACAAGTGAAGCAGCGGCACAGTTTTTACATCCTCTTACAGGGGATCCTGGTGCTTCTTTGTTAAGTGCTATAATATTAGTCATCATTGTTGCTGTAATTGGTTCTGAAGTTAAAAGACATGGGTAGTCAGCTAATCTCATTAATGAGGAGTATCTTACAGTAATTCCACATGCAGGATAAGTGTATCTTTGCGGGTTCATTACGATTTCACTATTTAATATAGGGCTTAAGTCAACTTCAAATCCAGTGATTTTTGGAACTATTTCTCCACCAGTACCAGCTCTGAATTTTCTAGCTCCGCTGATTGCATTATATCCTCTGTAAATCATGTCCATAAAGTCACAGTTGTGCAATTCGGCAGCTGCTCCTCTGGTTGGGTATTGTTGTACATAGTTGTGGAATCTTTTAGAGAATAAATCTACAATCATTGGTGCATTGAATCCATCTAATTCTAAAATAAATTCAGTTGCACATGCAGATGCACCAGTAGATAATTTTAACACATTGAATGGAGATTCATAATTATCTAAGTTATTTCTTAAAGTAGCTTCAATAACTTCAGCAGTTGCTTGAACAATAGCTAAAGTCATGTCATCTTTACACATATTATATGTGGATTGACCTATGTGGTGTCCGATATCACCAACACAGTATGCTGGTACGGTTACAATATTACCATAGTGCACACCATCATCCATTGCAGCTTTAACTACAGGAGTCATTGCTTTTTTATATTTGTTCATGTAGTCTCTTACATCGAATGAAGTGTGGTCAGCATCATCCATCAATTGGCCTTGTCCTTCAATAGGAGTTTTATAAATCATTTGCAATGCTGCAATTTCCTTTTCAGTGGCTTCAGCAGCAGTCGCACCGTCTTCTATAGCGTTAGCAAATGCATCACCAATACCATATGAGGTGTTCATACCCCATGATTTAGCGGATAAAATTGCTTGTTTGTGAAGTACTGGAATATCCATTTTTTGCAATATTTGATTTACAACATTACTTGTACTTCCAGGCATTAATGCAAAGTCAACAACACATGTTGGCCCATAAAATCCGCCGTATCTTCTAATGGATTCTTTAGCAATCAATGCTTCTGAATCAGCGATAGCTTGGATAAATTTATCCATACTGTCTGCGAATTCACCATCTTCTTCACATAAAATCTCTAAGATTGGAGGAGTTTGGAAATGTTCAATGAACGGGTCATCTTCACATTTTAAAGTGTCTGTAATGGAAGATAAAATCTCATAATGGTTTTTTACAGATTCCTTGTGTAAGTTAATTACTGATTCTGCTTGATTGTCTAATGCTTTCATGCCTGATACAGCATCTGCATAAGGTTTTGCATCAGTAATTTTAAAGTCATTGTACCTATTTTCTGATATAACAGCAACGTCTGCCTTTTGAGCAGCCATTGACTCGTCTATCATTTTTTCGTATAACTCTCTCATTTTTATCACCTAGGTAATAAGGGCATTAAGCATTTGCTTAACACCCTTAGATAATTATAAATTATCTACCATATTATTTAAATATGTTTAAATAATCTTTAAAAGTAAAAAAATTAATATTGAATGGTTATTTAAATTAAAAAAAGTTGATTAATAATAAAAAGTAAAGAAGTAAAGTAATCCATTTAGTTGAAAAAAAATTATTTAATTAAACTGCATCAGAACCTCTCTCACCTGTTCTAATTCTTATGACCTCTTCAACATCGGAAACGAATATCTTTCCATCACCAATCTCTCCGGTTCTTGCATTTTCAACAATAACATCAATAATGCGATCCAAATCTTCTTCATTTACAATCAATTCAATTCTTGTTTTAGGAATCAAATCAATGCAAAATTGAGAACCCCTATATGCATTTCTAATACGTGGAAATTTTCCTCTACCTTTCACACTGGAAACGTTCATTCCTTCACATCCCTCTTCCAAAAGAGCTTTTTTTACATTCTCAAACTTTTCATCACGTATTACTGCAATAATCCTTTTCATAATATCTTTCCGAATAAAATAAAAAAAAAAGAAGAAAAATTATTTGCCGATATCCTCTACCAATTCCTTTGCATATGGAGTGATATTCTCATCAAGCATACGCTCTAAAAATTGGCCGGTATAAGTTCCGGACTCGGCTATTTCTTCAGGTGTACCGGTAGCTATAACCTGACCTCCGCCATCACCGCCGTCAGGACCTAAGTCAATGATATGGTCTGCTGTTTTAATGACATCCAGGTTATGCTCAATTACAACAACGGAATTGCCTGCATCAGTCAATCTGGCAAGAACATCAAGGAGTCTTTTAATGTCAGCGAAATGAAGACCTGTTGTCGGTTCGTCAAGAATATACAGTGTTTTACCGGTACTTGTTCTTGATAACTCTTTAGCAAGCTTAATCCTTTGAGCTTCTCCACCGGATAATGTTGTTGCAGGCTGACCTATTTTCATATAGCCCAGTCCAACATCATATAATGTTTGAAGTTTTTTGGTGATTTTCGGAAGGTTTTCAAAGAATTCCAATGCTTCTTCAACAGTCATTTCCAAGACTTCATAGATATTTTTACCTTTATATCTTATATCCAAGGTCTCTTCATTGTATCTTTTACCGCCACAAACTTCACATGGCACATAAACATCCGCTAAAAAGTGCATTTCAATTTGAACAATACCGTCACCGGAACATGCTTCACATCTTCCACCTTTAACATTGAATGAGAACCTTCCCGGCTTATATCCTCTTGCTTTGGATTCAGGAGTGTTAGCAAACAGATCTCGGATATCCGTAAATACACCTGTATAAGTTGCAGGGTTGGATCTTGGTGTTCTTCCAATAGGCTTTTGGTCAATTGCAATTACCTTGTCAACATTTTCCAATCCTTCTATTTCATCGTATTTACCTGCAAATGTGAATTTTTTAGCAAGCTTTCCTTTAGCTCCCTTATATAAGATTTCATTAATTAAACTACTTTTACCGGAACCGCTAACGCCTGTTACACAAGTGAATTTGCCCAATGGGATTTCAACATCAATGTGCTTCAGATTGTTTTGGGCGGCACCTTTAATTGTTATGAACTTGCCGTTTCCTTCCCTTCTTGTTTCAGGGATGTCAATTTTTTTAACTCTTGAAATGTATTGCCCTGTTATGGAATCAGGATTTTTCATAATGTCCAATGGTGTTCCCTGAGCTATCACTTTACCGCCATGCTCACCTGCTCCAGGACCAATATCCACAACATGATCTGCAGATAAGATGGTCTCTTCGTCGTGCTCAACAACAACCAAAGTATTTCCTAAATCTTTAAGCCTCTTTAACGCTTCAATAAGTTTGATATTGTCTCTTTGATGGAGCCCAATACTAGGTTCATCCAAAATGTATAACACACCTACAAGGCCTGAACCTATTTGAGTTGCCAAACGAATACGCTGAGCCTCCCCACCGGACAATGTACCTGAAGACCTTGACATTGACAGATAATCAAGTCCAACTTCCACTAAAAAGCTTAAACGTTCCTTAATTTCCTTTAAAACTTCTTTTGCAATAAAATTCTCCCTTTCTGTGAGTTCTAAATCCTGGAAGAATTGATATGAATCCTTAATAGCCAAATCACAGACATCAATAATGGATTTTCCGCCGACTGTGACAGCCAATACTTCTGGCCTAAGCCTTTTACCGCCGCAGACATGGCATTTCCTGTCAGACATGAATTTCGAAAGGTATTTTCTGGAGTAGTTAGATTTTGTTTCCACGTATAATCTTTCCATTCTTGGAATAACCCCTTCAAATTTACGGTTAACCATGTAAGACTTATTTCTGCGTTTAAATGTGAATGCTATTTTGTCTTTACATCCATATAGAATAGTATTTTGATATTCCTTATCCAATTCATTGAATGGAACATCCATGCTGAAATTGAAATGCTTTGATACCGCTTCAAGCATCTGATAATAATAATTTTCTCTTTTTGCGGATTTTGACCAAGGCGCAATAGCTCCCTCGTTTAATGTCAATGTCTTATCCGGAACGATTAAATCAGGGTCAATTTCCATTTTTGAACCTATACCATTACATTCAGGACAAGCACCCTGAGGAGCGTTGAATGAAAACATCCTAGGAGTCAATTCCTCAAAGTTGATTCCACAGTCAACACATGCGAAATGTTCGGAGTATCTCTTCTCATATTCCCCATCATCTGTTGTGAACAATACTGTAATCAACCCTTCAGTAAATTCCGCAGCGGTTTCAAGTGAATCAACCAGCCTCCTTTTGAAGTCAACATCCTTTCTGATTTTCAATCTGTCGACAACCACATCAATGTTGTGCCTGTATGTCTTTGCAAGCTCAATGTCCTCATCCAAATCCCTAATCTCACCATCAACACGAACCCTTACGAAACCTTTGTTTCTGAGGTCCTCTAAAACATCCTTAAATTGGCCTTTCTTATCTCTGACGATTGGGGACAATATTTGAATTTTAATTCCTTCCCCTTCCTCAATGATTGATTCTCCAATTTGTCCTATGGTTTGCTGTGAGATTTCTTTTCCACAATTCGGACAATGAGGAATTCCTATTCTTGCATATAATAATCTCAAGTAATCATAAATTTCTGTAATTGTACCTACAGTTGATCTTGGGTTTTCTCTTGTTGTTTTCTGGTCTATTGAAATAGCTGGGGACAGTCCTTCAATTGATTCCATTTCCGGCTTTTTCATTTGACCCAAGAATTGTCTTGCATAAGCTGAAAGTGATTCAACATATCTACGCTGTCCTTCAGCATAAATTGTATCAAAAGCTAATGAAGACTTTCCAGACCCACTAATGCCTGTAATTACAATGAATTCATCACGGGGGACACTGACGTCAATATCCTGCAGGTTGTGCTCACGTGCACCCTTGATGACAATTTGTTTTTTTGACTCTTCTGCCATAATAATCTCCTAAATTTAGTTATATATTATTAGAACAAACTACCTTATAAAATGTTTCTGAGAGCATTTGAAAAGTAATTCAAAATTATGTCCGATTTCCAAAAAGAAATTATTTGTCAAAACCTTTCAAAGCATAAAGCTTATTCCTCAAATCAGCAGCCCTTTCAAAGTCAAGCCTTGCTGCTGCATCTTTCATATCCTTTTCCAAATCTCTAATCAATAAGCGAAGTTCATCTTTAGGCATTTTTTCAATATCTGCGCCTTTAACCTTATATTTTTCATCTTCCTCAGCAAGTTTTTCTTTTAATGTTCTCTGAGTGGATTTTGGAACAATTCCATGAACTTCATTGTATTTCATCTGTAATTTACGCCTTTTAAGCGTAATGTCATAAGCGTTTTTAACGGAAGTGGTCATGTTGTCCACATACATTATTACGCGACCGTTCACATTTCTTGCTGCACGGCCGATTGTCTGTATCAGGGAAGTTTCATTTCTTAAAAATCCTTCCTTGTCTGCATCCAAAATAGCTACTAAGGACACTTCAGGCAAATCCAAACCTTCCCTTAAAAGATTAACTCCAACCAAAACGTCGAATTTTCCCCTTCTCAAGTCATTTACGATGTCAATCCTCTCCAGGGTATCGATTTCTGAATGCATATACCTTACTTTAACACCTATCCTCGCATAATAATCGGTTAAATCTTCAGCCATCCTTTTTGTCAATGTGGTGACAAGCACCCTTTCATCCTTTTCCGCCGTGATTTTGACTTCCTTAAGCAAATCCTCAACCTGACCTGTTACCGGCCTTATGATTACTTCAGGATCGACAAGACCTGTTGGCCTGATGATTTGTTCAACGACATTTCTTGATTTTGCAAGCTCATATGGGGCAGGTGTCGCCGATACGTAAATAACCTGATTGACAGAAGCTTCAAACTCATCAAACCTTAAAGGACGATTCTCTTTAGCTGAAGGCAGTCTGAAACCATATTCGACTAAAGTTTCCTTACGTGCACGGTCTCCATTATACATTCCCCTGATTTGAGGAACGGTAACATGGGATTCGTCGATTATTGTTAGGAAGTCATCAGGGAAATATTCCAAAAGTGAATAAGGCTTATCGCCCCAGTCACGTCCTGATAAATGCATGGAATAGTTTTCTACCCCCGGACAGTATCCCATTTCACGAAGCATTTCTATATCAAAACGAGTTCTTTGCTCCAATCGCTGAGCTTCTAGGAGCTTTCCCATTGAATTTAACTCTGAAAGTCTCTCTTCAAGTTCATTTGTGATTTTGGAAATGGCTACATCCATCTTGTCCTGACCTACAACAAAGTGCTTTGCAGGGAAAATCATGTATCTTTTAAGTGACTCCTGTTTTTTTCCGGTTACCTTGTCTATTATGCTGATGGCATCAATTTCATCGCCAAACAGTTCAATTCTTATTGGTGGTGTTCCATGAACCGGATTTATTTCAATGACATCACCGCGGACCCTAAATTGCCCACGTGCAAATTCTATATCGTTTCGCTCATATTGCATAAAAACAAGTCTGGCAAGAATTTCAGATCTGTCGTAAATATCTCCAACATTTATTCCAAAAGCGAATTCCCCATAGTCCTGTGGTGAACCGATACCATAGATGCAGCTTACACTGCTTACGACTATGACATCATCCCTTGAGAGCAGTGATTGAGTTGCAGAATGCCTCATTGTATCAATGTCATCATTGATGGACGCTTCCTTATCGATGAAAGTATCAGTCCTCGGAACGTATGCCTCAGGCTGGTAATAATCATAATAGCTGACAAAATATTCGACTGCATTATCAGGGAAAAACTCCTTGAATTCCTCATACAGCTGTGCAGCCAAAGTTTTGTTGTGTGAAATGACAAGAGTTGGTTTTTGAACTTCCTCAATGACATTTGCCATTGTAAATGTCTTACCAGAACCTGTCACTCCCAGAAGAGTTTGTTCTTTAATGCCGTTCTTTATGCCTTCGGCTAATGAGTTAATGGCTTTTGGTTGATCACCTAATGGTTTGTAGGGTGATTGTAACTTGAATTCCTTCATGATATCTAGTTATTAATTGAAATATTGAAACTGATGTGTATGTAATTTGGAGCACAGCAAGGGACAACCTTCTCATCCCTTATTGCAAGCTCTCCGTAATCTTTAAATTCTTTCTTTAAGTCTTTTTTAATTTTTTCAACATTATCTTCATTGTGAACCCTTAGAGATCCCAAAAATACGGTTTTTGCAGCCATATTCATGACTGATATGCCGTCCACAAGCTCATATTCACCATATCTGGTTAAAATATTATTGGACCCCTCCAGGAGTTCCTTTTTGATTTTTTCTTTATCCATAACTATTCCCTCAATGCATCTGCTATGCTTTTAGCTATAGATACACGTGAAGTATCGGAAGATAAACTGTTAGTTCCGATGATTTTGTCTGCGCCTGCAGCATAGATTCTGGTTGCGCCGTTGTTGGTTAAGATAGGGTGGACACAGCACACGTCTACAGTTTCTGCGCCGTATTGCTTTAGGATGTTGATTGCATTTACAATGGTTCCTCCTGTAGCAATGATATCATCAATAATGATTGCATGCATGCCTTTTACTGAATCGACATTAACGGTATTTTCGCTTTCGCTATCACATCTGACATCAACTATTTTAGTTTCTACCTTATCCGGTCCTAAACGTACTTTTGTCAAATAAGTGCAATCGCAACCGATTATTTCGGAAATTTCCTGTGCAAATCCATAAGCGCCCTTATCAGGAGCAATGACAATCGGTTTGTCTTTACCTTTTTTAAATAATTTCTTATTAAGGTATTCCGCAATTGCAGGCATTGCTGAAATATTTCTAGCAGGAATATCGAAGAAGTTTAAAACACACTCTTCATGAATATTGAATGTGATGAATTCGTCCGCACCTGCAGCCTGGATTAAGTTACAGATAATCTTAGCTGAAATAGTCTCTCCAGGATTAAAGCGTTTTTCCTGTCTTGCATATCCCATATATGGAACTACTGCCCTTACTTTCTTAGCTCCCAAATCCTTCAGATTGGAAATAATAAAGAGCAATTCCATTAAGTTTTCATCTTGAGGATAGCCTGTTGACTGGATAACAGTCACTTCATCAGCAATTTCACCATCGATTCTTAAATATCTTTCTCCATCCGGAAATTTCTTAGTTTCAACATAACATAATTCTTCTCCAAGTTCACGTGCTACATGAGCAGCTAAATCTTGTGAAGATGAACCACCTATAATCACAATATCACCAAAATTTTTATGTTTTAATATATATTTCTGATAATTAAAAAAGTTAAGTATTAATATTTAAATGTCTTATAAAATGTAATTATGAAAAAGGGAAAAACAATACTAACAATAATTGCGGCTTTAATTATTGGATTTTTATTATTTACACTGGCAAGCCCTATTCTAATTATTGCAGAAGATACTGATGAGGGAGACCCCGGTATTGACATGGCCGCCAAGTTCAGTCTTTTAGGCGGTTTTGATTGGGTTTATCCAGGAAGTTCCTTTAATGCACAGGGCCAGACATTGCACAATATACATTTAGACAGCCCTGATGATCCTTATGGTGCCGCACGTGACATAATGAGCTATTCTTATCAGTTTACACCACATCTAATCGTCAGCATAAACAATGCCGCTGCCGAATCCATTTTTGGTGCAACAATAGTTGATGACATCCGTGCAAATGATGGCTATTACGGTTATCCCGGAAATGAAAATGCTCAAGGGGGCATGTCCAGAGGAGATGCCGTTGGAACAGCAATGTCAAACAGTAAGATGAATCTTGCTGAAATTCCTTTACAGGTCCTTATGGGAAACATCAAATTCCATATAGTATGATTTTCCATTTTTCAATGGAGAAGTACATAAAATGAAAGGGCAACACCAAGTAATGAGATAACCATCATTATCATCCCATGTTTTCTTAAGGTTGGATGCTTTGATTGAACAAGATAAAAAGGCATGAAAAAACCGAAAAAGGTGAAAGTGGCAAAGATAGTATTTTTTGCAATGATTCCTGCAACAAAACCGCTCCAAGATAGGAATATTGTTGTGATATAAGCTGCTATAAGTGCCTTCTTATTGATTGGCGGGATCTGCTGGGAATTATAAACATAAATCTGTTTAGGCCTTGCCTGAGCTACGAGTGGTGTTCCGCATTTGGCGCAATAATCATAATCATCCTGATTTTCAAAATTGCAATTTTTACAAATTCTTGTCATTGTTTAAAATTTAATATTTTTTAATATAAATTATTTTTCAGTTTCATCGCTATTTCAAAAAACGCTTCACCTTTATAATTGATATTATTCAATTTGGCATAATATTTAAATCCCAACTTTTCTAAAACCCTTCCTGACTGTTTGTTCTCATATCTGAAAGATGCATAGATTTCCTTTACATTCAAATCCCGGAATGCCCTATTGATTAGAAATTCGGATGCCTCGACGGCATATCCATTTCCCCAGTACTCTTCAGCAATCCAATAGCCCAATTCAGCTGAATTCTCACCCCAATAATGATTGCAATCTGGATGAAACAATAATCCAACACATCCAATAGGAATGTCATCTTTAACGATTGCATAAGTTTCTTTTTTAGAAAAAACTGTCCTGATAATATTCAAGCTATCTTCAACGCTTTCATGTGGTGGCCATCCTGCAATCGGACCAATCTTAGGATTTTTTGCAAAATGATATAAGCATTCCGCATCAGATTCTTCCCAAGGCCTTAAAATGAGATTATCAGTTTTAAAAATCATTGATTAAAGTTTGGTTTCGAATAATATAAAAATTTTGAAAAATAATTTTAACCAGAAATACACACAATTAATTAACTCGAAAGAATAAAGATATTCATATGAAAGTTAAAGATGGAATCTGCGGTTTTGTTATTGGTGATGCCTTAGGCGTTCCTGTTGAGTTTGAACCTAAATTGGTCCTTGATAATGATCCCGTAACAGACATGAGGGGTTATGGAACATACAATATGCCTCCGGGAACATGGTCTGATGACACTTCAATGACCTTGGCCACAATGGCAAGCATTGCAGACAAAAAAGGCATTGACTATGACGATATAATGAACGAATTCTGGCAGTGGTATGCAAATAACAAATACTGCCAAGTTGAATTGTTTGATATTGGAATTACAACAAGCAATGCATTGAATAATTATCACGGTAACGGTATTCCTGCCCTAGAATCCGGGATGAATGGTGAAAGAGACAACGGAAACGGTTCCTTGATGAGGATTCTGCCTCTAGCCTACCTCAAAGATGTTGATTACGAAACTATCGAAAACATGTCAGCCCTCACACATGCCCATGAAAGGTCCAAAATTGCCTGCGTATTATATGTTGAAATAGCCAAATCCATGCTTGAAAATGATTTGGAAATCAGGGAACATGTTAAAAACTCCTGTGAAAAAATAAAAGAGCATTATAAGGATTCCTGTGAATTGAATCATTTTGAAAGAATATTCAATGATGATTTGGATTATGTGGAAAGCAGCGGTTATGTTATCAAGACACTTGAATGCGTCATACATTGTATGCAAACAACCTCAAATTACAAGGATGCCGTTTTAAAAGCTGTCAATTTGGGTGAAGATACCGATACGGTAGGTGCAATCTGCGGAGGATTGGCTGGAATTTATTACGGATATGAATCTATTCCTATAGATTGGTTAGAACAAATCGACAAGCTTGACTATGTGCTTGAATTATGTGAAAATTACGAGGCATTTTGTGATGAATCTTAATGAAACCATTAAAAATATTAGGGCTACATGCGATAATTATGTAGACCCTAACCTGCTCGCTTTCATCATCGATGATGATGGCTACATGGGTACAAACAATATCCTCGAAATTAAGGGATATGGCATTGAAGACAGTGACAGCTATGAAGAAAGACTTCTGAAAATTCATGAAAGTGAAAATATTTTCTTACCTGCCGGAATGATGACCTTCATGCCAATAATCAATGAATGCGATATCTTTTCAAGCGAAGACTGCAATCTACAGCTCACGCAGGAGGAATTCAATGAATATGCTGACAGCGAAGAAAAGTTATTTGGAATTCTCATAAAAAAAGATTCAGAAGATTATCTAATCGGAAAGACAGATGTCTGCAGCTGCAGCATTGACGCATCATTTGAAGAATTCGAAAAATCGGATTGTGACTTCTACAATAAAATTAAAGAGATAATAGATAATAAGATTATCTATTAATAAAATTCTGTTTGATATTTTCCCACATGGCCTGTTCTTCACCACAACCGGTCATTATAACATTTTTATATTCTGATTTTAAAGCCAGTTCCGTTAATTTGGCTATCCTCTTATCCATTTCCTCATAGCTTAACGGATAAAATTCGGCTGTGTCAAAATCTTTTTTAATTATATTATAATACTCTTCAGCCTTTTCAATGGAGTGTCTTCCAGGAACAACAATGACATGGTCGGGATTCATTGCCTTAATGACATTATAATGATCATTGAATATGTCCTCTTCATTAACATCCGGAGTTGTGTAAATGAATTCTATAGAATCCTTTGCATATTGCTTCATGAACAGTGCATTGATTTTCATTGCATCACCGTTGTCCCCCTGTCCAAGGCCGATATTCTTATCTCCAACCCGTACAACCTCAAATCTTCCAGGAGGAATGAATGACATGTCCAAGTTGTTGAATACCTTTTTAATGGTGGACTCGATATTTTCTGTTTTTGGAGTGAATGAAGCATAAGCAGTGATGGATGCCAAAGTATTGTAGATGTTATGGAAACCGAATGGAGGAACAGTTATCTCAACATTAAATGAAAGGTCGCAACTGCATGTGTAATTATACAAGTCTCCATCAATTGTTAAAATCCATGAATCTTCACCGAATACTGCGTTGGTTAATTTGACATTAGGTTCTGGACGTTTAAATCCGCAAGAACAGCTATAAATTCCTCTATGATTTAAAAACCTTTTTTCGTATTTTAGTGTTTCTCCACAATTAAGGCATTCAATATCATCTTCATCAAAAATGTCTTCAATATCATCAATAGCTATTCCATAATAGTTTACGTCAATATCTTGCTCTTTCAGATATCCGATATATGCAGTGCGGGGATCATCTGCGTTTGTTACAACTATACCCCTTTCCATGCCCTGGCATAATAATAGTTTAGCTTTAAAATAATCTTTAAATGGATTTTTAACACCTGCCACCTGAGTGTGTTCCTGTGAAATTGTAGTATAGACCACTCCTACCGGATCCACTACCCTTTGGACAGTATCTGGAATTCCATATTTGATATTACGAATACCATATTCAAATACTCCCAAATCACCTTTTTGATTGATGAATGCAGTAGCTATAGCATTAATTGTGTTACTTTCAAAACTGCTCCTGATTTGAGTGTCCTTAGATAATAATTTAATTAAAAGGGTTGTGGTGGTTGTCTTTCCATTAGTCCCTGTAAGTATGATAGAACCGTTTTTCAATTCCTTAGACAAATCTGAAATTGCTTCAATACCTGCAACTTTTGAAAAAATTATTCCTGGAAAACTTTTACCGCTTCCGGAACCAAACCTAGCAAACGGCCCGCCAACTTTGGCTAA
Organism: Methanobrevibacter sp.; assembly: GCF_015062985.1. Taxonomy (GTDB): domain Archaea; phylum Methanobacteriota; class Methanobacteria; order Methanobacteriales; family Methanobacteriaceae; genus Methanocatella. The sequence goes on from NZ_SUTI01000004.1 coordinate 121,721, forward strand.
AAATTTTCCAACACTTGTTTTTACATTACTCATAAGTAATCTTTTAACTTAGAAAATATATAAAAATTGTGCTAAAAATAAGAAAAAGAGAGTGAATTAAAAAATTTAACTCACATTTAATTGGTTGTTGGATTATTTATTGTTGTTTGTGGAACTTTTTCCACGACTTTAGAACCGATATTTTTCATTTTTTCAATCAGCTTATCTTTGCTTGAACCGCTAATTAAAATGTTTTCTAAAACATCACTTAAAGTCTCGGTAGGAATGATTTCAATCATGTCTTCGTATTTTTTCTCAATCATAACATCTTTCATGTTAGATTTAGGAATCAATACCTTTTTCATTCCTGCTTCAGCTGCAGCTTCAATTTTGGCGGTTGCTCCACCAATAGGCATTACATCTCCACGAACATTTAGAGAACCTGTCAATGCAACAGTCTGGTCTATTGGAATTTCCTCAATTGCTGAAATTACCGCAGTTGCAATACTTACACTGGCTGAGTCACCTTCAACACCGTCATAAGTCTGGATAAACTGAACGTGAATGTCATAATCTGAAATGTCCTTGTTGGTGTATTTCTTAATTAATGCACTAACATTCTGAACAGATTCCTGAGCTATTTCACCCAATTTACCTGTAGCGATAATCTGACCACCATTCTTAGATTGGGTAGGTGCAGCTTCAGCTGCAATTGGAGAGACGATACCGCTTCTATCACCAATTACCGCAAGACCATTTACAAGACCAACTCTTCCTCCTTCAGCTGAAACCATACTGTAATCTTTTCTCTGCATGATTGACCTGTCGGCTATTTGTTGCTCTAAGGTTCTTGCGAATTTTTTAGCTTCAAATACATGCTCAGCAGTTACTAAATCATCTCCTTTTTCAATAGCTACATCACCAGCAGACCTGACTAATCCTCCTAAATCTCTGAGTCTTAAAGTTAAAGCGTTTTGTTTTCCGGATCTTCTTTTTGCTTCAAGGATGATTTCATCCAATGCATCCGGAGCGAAGTGCGGAATTCTTCCATCGTTTTTAACTTCCTGAGCTACAAATTGGACTAGCTTTTCTCTGTTTTCAGTAGTGTCTTCCATGTAATCCTTCATGAATACTTCATAACCGTATCCTCTGATTCTGGACCTCATTGCAATGTGCATTCCTTCCAGTACCTGAAGGTTACCTGAAGCAACCAAGACAAAGTCACATGGAACTGCCTGTGACCTTACCATTGCCCCACTTGAATTTTCGCTTTGACCTGTGATGGCATATTGCTTCTCTTGCATTGCTGATAAAAGCTCTTGCTGAGTTTTCATTGACATTGTACCAATCTCATCAATGTATAATACTCCTCTATTAGCTTTATGAATCATTCCCGCTTCAACACGTTCATGTGCAGGGGTTCCAAGTCCACCGGATTGGTATGGGTCGTGACGTACATCACCTAAAAGTGCTCCTGCATGAGCACCTGTAGCATCCATGAACGGTGCAAACCTGGATTCCTGGTTATTCACCAATAATTTTGGAGACATAACATTGGATTTTGGTTTAATTTGAATAGATATAAGTAAAATTAAAGCAGCTGCAATAATTGACTCTAACAATCTGCCATACATGAAACCTATGATTAATACACCTGCAAGTGCAAACATGGTAATAATGGTTTTCCTTTCTTCCTGACCTTTGGCTGAACCTTTAGTAGCCCTAACAATCTTTTTACCTTCACCGGCAGGAACAGTTCTGATTAAAGGATGGTTATTGTCTTCCATATTCGGGTATACTAATATATCCTGTAAAGTTTCATGAGGTAAAATTTGAGCCATTCCTTTTGCAAGCATTGATTTTCCAACACCCGGATCTCCAATCAGCAAAACATTCCTTCTTTGTTTTGCAGCTTTCTTAATAGTTTCAATTGACTCTTCATGTCCTATAACCTGGTCAATTAATAAGGGTGGAACTTCAATATCTTGTGAGCTTTTAATATTATTATAATCTAACATTGGTTGAGTTTTATCTTCGCTGATTTCACTCTCAACCACAACTTCTTTAGAAGAATCTTCAATTACATCTTGTTCTTCAAATTTCATTAAACAACCTCACATAATCTAATCTATCATTAAAAGTTAAGTTAAAAATACTATTTAAATATTATTTAAATCCCCACTATATAAAAAGTTTTCTATTTTAGTAAATTAAAGTAAGTAAAATAAATCATATAAAAAATGATATCAGATTGCGAATCGATATAACATATAATATACATCACTTATATTAAAAGGGTTTATAAATTGATATTTTATCAAAAATAAATTATAAATAAATTTTTTTTATCAAACAGTTAAAAATACTTAAAAATAGACACTATTATATATTATTAACAATTAAAAATAATAACAACAAGATAAATTTCAATATTTAAATCTTGTTAATCGAATTTGAAAGTAGGCTTCACATCCCGATTCAATCAGTTTTTATATCAGAGTATTGAAACCCCCGAAAAGGATATGTAGAATTCCTACTTCAAATTAGATTTAGTTATACTCATTCTAAATTATTTATAATATTAACTCAATATATCTTATCATGACAAAATGTATCATGGTTCAAGGAACCTCATCAAATGCCGGAAAAAGCATGCTTGTAGCCGCACTATGCAGAATTTATAAAAATAGGGGATACAATGTAGCTCCATTTAAATCCCAAAACATGTCCTTAAACTCATACACCACTAAAGAAAACGGTGAAATAGGAATAGCCCAAATGTTACAAGCCGAAGCGGCAATGATTGAACCAAGCATACATATGAATCCTGTTTTGCTTAAACCAAAAGGAAATTTTACCTCAAATGTAATCATCCAGGGAAAATCCGTTGGTGATATGAACTTTTATGATTACCAGCACAAATACCATGATACCGCTTTTAATGCAATAAAAGAAAGTTTTGAAATATTGAAAGAGCAATATGACATCATCATCATTGAAGGAGCAGGTTCTCCAGCAGAAATCAACATGCGCGACCAGGATATAGCAAACATGGAAATAGCTCACCTTGCCGATGCAAACGTGATTTTAATAGCTGACATAGAAATGGGAGGGGTGTTTGCTGCCATTGCAGGAACATATGTTCTTCTTGATGATTATGACAGGTCACGTCTAAAAGCAACAGTAATCAACAAGTTCAGGGGCAATTTAGATATCTTAAAACCTGGACTTGATAGAATTGAAGAGATTACCGGCGAACCTGTTTTAGGAGTCTTGCCATATGATGAAACTTTAAAATTACCTGAAGAAGATTCAGCATCACTTACAACCCATGAATTTGCAGAAAACAAGGACATTACCATTGGAGTTATTCGCCTGCCTAAAATAGCTAATTTCACAGACATTGATCCATTTGAATATGAGGATGATGTCGGATTGAAAATGATAGGCATCAATGATGACATCGGTGATGTTGATGCCATAATAATTCCTGGAACACGTAATTCAACAGAAGACATGTATGCACTGCGTGAAAGCGGACTTGCCGATAAGATTATTGAGAAATCAGAAGAAATACCGATAATTGGAATCTGTGGAGGACTGCAAATTTTAGGTAATGTAATTCATGATGAAGAAAAACGCGAATCCGAACATGGGACAATCGAAGGTCTCTGCCTTTTGGATATTGAATCCAGTTTTTCAAGGGCCGGCAAAATCGTTACTCAATCAACTGCAACAATCCCTGAAAATATTGATGGCCTTGCAGGTGAAATCTTCAAAAACATTGCAGGCGAAGAGGTGAGCGGTTATGAGATACATGAAGGAACAACAGAACTCCTATCATCAAAAGCGTTATTGAACATCATCAAAGGTCAAGGAAATAACGAAGATGGTGAGATTGATGGTGCCTCAAGCGGAAATGTATTTGCAACCTATTTCCATGGAATATTCCACAACTACAACTTCAGAAGAGAATTCCTAAATTATTTGCGTGTGAAAAAAGGTTTAGAAGCAAAATATGGTGAAGATCCATATGAAACTCAAAAGGACTATTCCCTAAATAAATTAGCCGAAATAGTTGAAGAGAATCTCGATATGGACATCATAGACAAATTACTTTTTGATTGAACTTCTTTTTTTTCGAGCTAAACAGATATTAAATTTTTGCATGTTTAGCCCATACCTTATCATCATCATTGGCGGTAGCCTTATTGTCAGCCATTACGCCAACCAGATCATGTGCTACGTATGGTTCCTCCAAATAACCAATATCATCATTTGTTAATTTTAAATCAATGGCATTTGCTGCACCTTCAACATGATGCATTTTGGTTGCACCGACAATCGGAGATGTTACCTTAGTCAGAAGCCATGCAAGAGACACTTCAGTCATTGAAACATCATAATTTCCTGCCAGTTCATTTACCCTTTTAATAATCTCCAAATCCTGTGCTTCAGTATTCTGATATTTAAGTTTTGCATAAAAATCTTCATTTAACCTTTTTGACTCCTCTCCAGGCATTCTGGAAAGCCTTCCTGAAGCAAGTGCACTGTATGGAGTAACCGCAATATTATCTGTTTTACATAATGGAATCATTTCCCGTTCTTCTTCCCTAAAAATCAGATTATAATGTCCCTGAATTGAAACGAATTTCTTAAATCCTTGCATTTCAGCTAATGCATTTGCCTTTGCCAGCTGCCAAGCAAAACAGTTTGAAATACCAATATACTTTACTTTGCCTTCATCGATGACTTCACTTAATCCCTCAAGGATATCATATAATGGTGTGTTATAGTCCCACATATGGTAAATGTACAAATCAATATAATCCAAACCCAAGTTTTCAAGGCTCTTTTCAACAAAATTGTGAATATGCATCTGGCCGGGAACATTGTTTTTGATTTCTTCCTCGGATCTTGGTAAAAACTTAGTGGCAACAACGACCTCATCCCTTGCGGCATATTCTTTTATTGTCTTTCCAAGGTATTGCTCAGAAGTACCGTTCTGATAGCCTATTGCAGTATCATAAAAGTTAATTCCGCTATCCAATCCTTTTTTAATGATTTCCATTGATTCTGATTCCGGCAATGTCCAGGTGTGCATTCCATTTTCCGGGTCTCCAAATCCCATACATCCCATACAGACTCTGCTTACTTTTAAACTTGAATTTCCCAATTTAGTATATTCCATATTATCACTTTTCATCGCATGTAAAAAAAATAATACTTTTGATTAATTTTAAATTTAAACCGCATTATTTAAAAATGTTAACTAACATAATAAATAATATCAATATAATTGGAGATTGAATTATGATTGTAAATGTAAAAGCAACTAACAAAGTCAATGGTGAAGTAACTTCCTACAAATTAGAAGGTAACGGTGACGAAGGTTTCTTATATGAAGGAACCCACATGCAAGAAGTAGCAGACAACATTATCAGAGAAATTAACAACAACTTAATTTTACTTGGTTCCCCAATTTACACCATTAAGCCTGGTGAATCTGCAGCTATTGAAGCAAAAACCTTTGATATTGAGATTAACGCTGAATAATTCAGCTTCTACTTTTTTTTATTTTTATACTCTTTTTTTTGTATTTCACATATTTCCTAGTTTTTAAAATTTAAGTTTCCCACCTCTCAAATTATATTTCATTGACAATAGCTATGACCATGCCATTTAACTTATTATATTGTTTTATATACTATCAATATTAAAAATAATAATGTTAATCAAATAATATCGCGATTAGTGATTTAAGATGAAAATATTTTATCGAATCAATTCAAGGAGGTGAAAATAATTAAAAGCAGAAGTATTTTAATCATGTTAATTGCAATTATTTTTATCTCATCAATTGGCGCGGCTAATGCTTACGAAATTGATGAAAACCAAACAGGCGCTGCCTATTTGGGAATTACCTCAACTGCAGACAACTCTAATCAGGAATTATTATCTGCTTCAAATTCTACAGAAGCAACTTCACAAAGCAACGATACACAGAATAGTTCTGGTGCATATCTTGTATTGGATAATGATGCTGATAAAGAAAATGTCAATGTTGGCGATTATGTTACATGGATTTTAGAAGCTATAAATCTTGGTCCGGATACAGCAAAAAATGTTAAAGTCTACGATAAATTACCAGATGGTTTAAAATACATTAAACACGAAACTGAAAAAGGAACATTCGATCCTGAAACCAGCATTTGGAATATTGGTGACTTAACAGTTGACGAGGAATCTGTAACATTATACATTACTACACAGGCATTGACTGTAGGTGAAAAAATAAACGAGGCATATATTACTAGCGATACACTCAATTTAAACAATGAAACTTATGAACAGGAAGAAATTGATGTACTTTCTAGCGATGATTCGGAAATATCTGAATTTGTAAAACATGCATCTGCAAAAATGCATGAGACAGGAAATCCTATATTTTTGGCCATGATATCCATATTCTTATTATCAGTTCCAGTTATTAAAAGATAATTGGAGCATTTTATTCTTTTTCTAATAGAATATGGGGGTTTTACGTTTTTTAAAAAAAAATAATATGGGAGGATTATCCTCCACCAGGAATTGTATATTTGTCGTTCACTCCATAAAATATTCCGTCACCTTTTGGCTTTTTACTAACATTCAATAAAGCATTGTTGAAGATGATATTCAAAAATTTATAGCCATCTTTATCAATCAGATTTGTTAATGGAGTGTTGTTTTCCCTTATTTCTAATGCCTCCTTTTCAATGTCAAAGCATGCTCCGTATAGTATTTGGCATGAGTTTTCTTCGATGGATTCAGGAACTGGATATAATCCGAAAGTGGATACTAATTTAAACTCAGACAATATCGATATGTTGCGCAACATTTCCGATAATATCGATTATTCTCAAATATTGGGCTTAAACAATACGGTAATTACAATCAACAAGTAATTACCTCTTATCCAATTGACAATATCGTGAATTAAATTAATTTTTGCCGATAACACAAACTATCAATTCCATGACATTAACTGAAGCCATCAATTATTCGAAAACTGTTTTTGGAAAGTATTTGATGTATATTCCGAGTTGAAAAATAAATTGTATTTTAGATACCTTTCAGTTAATGTAATCAGCATGCCATTAAATTATATATAATTATAATGCATTCAATTTAATTGAGAGTTATTTAAATTATTTGACAGGCATAACATGTTGAGAAAATAGTCCTGAAAAAAATGAAATTCAGTTAAAAAATGAATCCGAATCCTTAATCCGTAAACAGAATCTTGAAACAATATACAATACAGGCAGCTCTATCAGCGGACCGATTACAAGAGCTATTGAAATTAACTCATGACCCGGAAAGGAATTTATTGCAATGGCCAATGCCAATGGAGAGTTACGCGCTAATGTAGTCATTGTTAAACTCGCATATTCCGAATATGTGAAATTAATCTTTTCAGCTAATAACAGATCAATAACTGTATTGACAATGAAAAATATGATTAATGGGATGAACAGAACTGCAATAGAGTTTAAATTTTCAAACAGCAATTCTCCCTGGCTTGCAAAGATGCAAAACACTGCAAGGGATAAGAACCATATTTGCAAACTGCCCATTAATTCAGCTGCATCTTCTTTCAAAACATTATTCAATACCCATTTTGTAATTTGTGCCGCAATGAATGGAATTACAATAACAATAATAAGTGAATAAGCCAATTGCGAATAATCCATTGAGTTTGCAGTCGAAAAAAACAAAATCAAATAGATTGGAAGCAATATTATCTGCAATATCAGATTTATTGGAAGTATTGATAAGCTAAGAGTTAAATCACCCTTCGCCATTTTTGTAAATACCAGATACCAATCCGTGCATGGCGTTAGTATCAGCATGAAAAAGCCAATCAGGATATCGACATTTCCCCTTAAAAATAATGATCCAATGAAGTATCCGAATAATGGAGTCCATAAAAAGTTGATTATCAAACTTGTTGATGTGAATTTAATATTTTTAAAGCTGTCCTTGAGCTCATTTAATGGAACATCCAAGAATAAACCGTAAAGCATCAAACATAAGAATATGTTTATCAAATGAGTGGTGTTATCCGCGATAATTTGAACATTGCTGAAAATCAAACCTAAAATGACTGCGGAGAATATTATCACAGGTTCAAGTTTTTCCATTAAATTCATATCATCACCTTTAGGCATACCTAAATTTGTAATTGAAAGTATATATCTTTTATGTATTTTTAATAGTTCATATGCACATCATAAACGTTAAAAAACCATTACCCAATAATTTATTTGTTCATAAAGCAAATATTTACATTAAAAGGTGAAAGATATGAATCCTATTGAAATTGATGCCGATAAATGTGTTGTCTGTTCAAAGTGTATTGATGACTGTCCAAACTCCTACCTATTCCTGGAAAATGATGAAGTTCATGCAAACCAGCAAGGATGCATGGAATGCGGCCATTGCTATGCAATCTGTCCACAAGGCGCCATAACCATGACCAACTATGATTTCATTGATGAAGAAGTTGTTTTAATGAGTGAAATCAATCCCGAAACATTACTCAATGCAATGAAAAGCAGACGTACAATCAGACAATTTAAGCCTGACCCCGTCGAAGATGAAAAAATAGAAAAAATACTGGAAGCCGGGCGCTATTCACCTACAGGAGCAAACAGGCAGATGGTATCATATACAATTCTTGGGTCCAGACAAAAAGAAGCAGAAGAAATATGTTTAGGCCTATTCAGAAAAGGTAAAAAATTCGGATCTGCATTTGCAAGCTATTTGAAGAGAATAGAAATAGATGATGACTTCTTTTTTAAAGGGGCACCATTAGTAATAGTTGTTGCAAGCAAAAGTACAGTTGATGGCGGTCTTGCAAGCTCATACATGGAAATCATGGCTGAAAGCCTGGGACTTGGAGTCCTATACAGCGGATTTTTTGTCATGTGCAGCAAAATGAGCCGAAAACTTAAAAAGTTGCTTGAGCTAGAAAAAGGGTATGATGTAGTTACATGTATGGTAATCGGATATCCTGATGTGAAATATCAAAGAATTGCACCACGTAAGGATTTGAAAGTGAAAAAGCTTTAGAGAATTGATTTAACCTACAACATCACATTTTTCTAACTTCATCTTAATAAGAGAACCAATAATATGACTTAACTGATTATTCCCTTTGCAAATTCCTGAGCATTTTTTAAATCTTCTTCGTTTGGCCTTCCTCTATGGACAAACTTAAAGGCTCCTCTGCAGTGGAATTCATTTTCACTCATTTTTATGCCTTTAGCTTCCACTTCCTTTTTGACCTGGCTGTAAGTGGATTCTATTAAGGCAGCTGATGAGAAGTTTACTACTTCTCCCACATTAACATCAATGTTTTTAATGAACTCTTTTATTTTTCCGTCAATACCTGCAGCATATACGGCACTTCCCAAAAAAAGAATATCAACATCTTCAGTTAGCGGTTTATCGACAGTTTTGGCTTCAACATCCACAACCTGACTGATAGCGTCAGCAAGTTTTTTTGTATTTCCTGTTTTAGTGTAATATCTTATTGCTATTTTCATTAAAATCACCAAAAATAGTTAAAAAATAAAAATTAATCGAAATTTTATTATGTCATAATATATTTTTAATATATTTAAAATTAATTATTGTTCAACCTCATTATAAATGTTGCAGGCAAATGCTCATTCCACATCATGGAGAAACAGATTATGATGAAATTCAATTTTGGAGCCTTTCATGGAGGATGGATTTCAGCCAAATGCTAGGAATAGAACGTCTGTGTTGAGAATCTGGCAACAGCTGAATCTAGATTGAATGGCCTTCAAAATATATGGGGATTTTTACCCATAATGTATAAAATATTAGATATCTTCCGATTTTAAAAATAAAATTAATATAATTTATAAACAAATATTAATTTATGAGTGAAAATGCGCAATGGGATTCAACATTAACATTTATTTTTGCAATGATTGGAGTTGCAATAGGTCTAGGAAATATATGGAGATTTAGTTATATTGTATATTCCAATGGAGGAGGTTCATTTTTCATCCCATACGTTTTTGCAATAGCTATAATGGGAATTCCATTTTTAATATTGGAATATGGTATTGGATTTTCATTTAAAAAATCGTTTAGTGAAATTTTTAAATCGATAAACCCTAAATTTGAATACATTGCATGAGTTCTTATTTTTTCAATAGCAATTGTGCTAATATATTACATGGTCATTATTAGCTGGGATTTATTCTATCTTGTTAAAAGCTTATCTTTTAGCTGGGGAAGCGATACTGCAGCATATTTTGTTCAAAATGTTGGAGGGGGCGAAAATCTCTCAAAAATTGGCAATTTCTTCATTCCAGTGGGAATTGGAGTGGTGGTTTCATGGATTATTCTGTGGTTTATCTCCCACAGATCAATTGATAAAGGGATTGGACTTGCTTCAAAGATTTTAATACCGGCAGTATTTATCATAATGGCAATAATTGTTGTTTTTGCATTAACACTCCCCGGAGCGAATATAGGAATCGATGCTTTAATTAATCCCAATTGGAATCTTCTATGGGATATCAACATATGGATTGTTGCATTTTCACAAATCATTTTCTCCCTAGGAATAGGTGAAGCCCTGGCACTAACATATGCTTCTTACTTGTCGGACAATAAAGGCTTGACAGATAATGTATTCCTTGTTGTTGCATCAAACTCCAGTTTTGAAATATTTACTGCATTTGGAGTGTTTTCAATTCTCGGTTATATGTCCGCAACATCAGGAACCCCAATGATTCAATTAGTCAGCGAAGGAACAGGATTAATATTCGTGGTATTTCCAAAAATATTCAGTTTAATGGGAATTGCCGGACATATTCTGGCTCCTTTATTCTTTTTAGCAGTATTATTTGCAGGAATAAGTTCTGCATTTGCATTTTTTGAACCTATAATAGCTTCAATTTCATCAAAATCCAATATGAGCCGTGAAAAACTGGTGACAATCTTAAGTATTATTGGATGTTTGTGCTCACTGATTTTTACATGCGGAATAAGCAGTTACCTTGTTGGAATTGTAGATGGATTTGTTAACAAATTCGGAATATTGCTTTTAATCGCAATCCAATGTGTAATATTTGGATGGTATTACGGCGCTGAAAAAGTCATTCCGGTTTTAAATGAAAAATCAAGAATCAAAGTTGGTTTTATCTGGAAAAACCAGATTTAGCGAATTTCAAAAGGAAAGACCTGAAATGTCAAACAAAGCATTGTCCAGAAGTTTGAAATTCATGGAGGAACAGGGATTGATTAAAAAAGATGCTGATGAATATTTCTTAACCGATAAAGGGAAATCCCTGAATAAAGTCATTTATGACTTGGTTGAATTTACTTTAGATAATAACAAAGAATTATACGATGAAAAAACTATTTTAAAGGCAAAAGAAGGATTTAGAAAACAATTATTAGAATAACCTATTTTGAGGATCAATATAGCTTGGTTCATTGACTTCATTTACAACATCCCCTTCACCAACATCACCGATTAGCAAGGATGAATCATGATTATGCAATTTTTGATTCTTTTGACCATTTTCATGTTGCTGTTGGCATAACACACTTTAAATTATCTACTACTTTTTTGATTTTTGTTTGATATAATGTGAACAATTAATGCTTAAAATTATCACAATTATCCATTACGTTTGAGAATTTATCTCTATATCATATAGAATTATCTTAATGCTCCAATCGGAATTACCATTACCCCATCTTTTCGAACTTTTGCAATTGGATTACCAGTTATAACCGCTAAAAAGCTAGGTTCCGGAATATGTGTATTTCCCTCAGCAATTTTTTGTTTAATCAACTTATCCATTTTTAATAAAGTTTGAGCACCCTCATCAATTCTTTTATCCCCTAATTTAAACTCAATTAATCCATAGCGCCCATCAGCAATTTGCAAAACACAATCCACTTCCAAAGTACCATCATTATAATACAATACTTTTCCACCCAATGGTGAGGAATATACTTTTAAATCTCTTATGCACATGGTCTCAAAAATGAATCCAAAAGTTTCCAAATCATAGACCAACATTTCAGGAGTTACATTAAGACCTGCAACTGCAATTGATGGATCTACAAATTCCTTTTTTTCTGTTTTTCTTATTTTTTGCTTTGAACGAATATTTGGAGCCCATGCTGAAACATTATCAATAACAAACAGATTCTTTAAAACCGTAATATATGAATAAAATGTAGGTTCAGAAATTTTACCATAATTTTCTTCAATATCTGCCATTATTTTTGTATTACTAACCAATGTTGAAATGTTGCGTGAATAAGACCTGAGAATTGCTTCAAATAATTTTGAATCACGTTTAACACCATCAATATTATAAGTGTCATCACGACATATGTTATCAAAATAAGAAGAAGCTACGATTAATTGTTTTTGTTTGTCTTCAATATTCAGTGTTTCAGGCCAACCGCCACGAGAAGCCAAAAAAGTTAAATCACGTAAAGATAAATCTGAAGTAATTCCATTAATTTTAACATATTTATCATTAAATAAATCAACCAATGAAATGTTGCCGTTGGAATCGCCACTTTCATATAAGCTCATCGGCCTCATCATCAACCTGTGAATCCTTCCGACTCCCTTATGATTTATTTTAGAATTATCAACAATTGTAGAGCCTGTTAAAATATACAAACCATAACCGTCTGTTTTATCAACGGAATACCTTACTGCATCCCACAATTCTGGAGCCATCTGCCATTCATCAATCAATAATGGTTTTTCCCCATCCAATAACAGCAATGGATCCACATCCGCCAGTTCAATATATGATTTACCTAATGTAGGATGTTGCAATTCAATTATGGTTTTGGCAAATTGAGTGGCCGTTGTTGTTTTACCACACCATTTTGGCCCAACTATTAAAACAGCCCCCATACATTCAAGCATATCCTTTAATTCTTCATCAACATACCTTTTAATATATTCCATATTACCGCCATAGGTGATTATACTAATTTTATTTAAGTAATTATAGTATTCATATTTAAGTGATTATACTAATGTTATTTAAGTAATTATAGTATTTATATTTAAGTGATTATACTAATGTTATTTAAGTAATTATAGTATTTATATTTAAGTGATTATACTAATGTTATTTAAGTAATTCCATACCATATAAAAAGCATACAATCAATCCAGTAGTTACCATAATTTTTTAAATAAAACTTATTTAAAGCTTGTTGAAGCCAGTTTGTAAAATTACAGTGAAAAAAACATGATATATAAAGTTTTTGTTAAAAATAGATTTAAACTAACTTTTGTTGCATATCAATGTAGCTGGGTTCATTAGCCTCTTTTGCAACATCACCCTCATTAACATCCCCAATCAGCAACTGTGAATCAGTATTATGCAACTTTTGGTTCTTTTTGACCAGCTTCATGTTGGCGTTGGCATAACAATATAGAAATTATCTACTACTTTTAGTGAAATTTGTTCTACAACATACGAACAGATAAGGGCGA
>NZ_SUTI01000017.1 GCF_015062985.1 Methanobrevibacter sp.
TATAATATAAAGATTACCTATGAGATATTTTAGAAAAGTTTATAAAGTATAATAAAACATTTTTTATTTAAGAAAAAGCGGGTGAAAAGTATTACTTTTTATTATCTTTTAAAAGTTCTTTTTTTTAATTTACAGCATATAAAACCAATAAAAAATAAAAATTCAAAAATAAATTAACTTTACAGTTAAATCAATAATATTTTAAGAGTCATATTAGTTTTAAAGCAAAATAAAAAAGTATTACTTCAAAGACTAGAAGTAATAAATATTACTAAAAGTAATACAAAAACTAATTCAAAAAAATACACTTAATTTATAAATAAAATGAAATAAAAAATAATAAATTATGCAACTTGTAGCGGATGTTGGAGGAATACCTGGCAAAGATTGTAACGGTTTTTGTAAATACTGTTACTTCAGAAAGGTAAAAGAAGTAAAAAGTTTTGGCTGTGCTCATTGTTTACCCAATAAAATAGGTTGTGAAAGATGCAGTAAAGGGATAAGTGAAACTCAAAGCGAATTTAAGCCACCATTCCAAGTCATGAATGAAGTGCAGACCGCTTTAATGATGAATATGTCTCCTGGTGAAGTAAGTGCCTATATCAGTGGAGGAGGAGATATAAGCTGTTATCCTTACCTCGAAAGCCTAACTCAACACTTAAATCAATTTTCAATTTCTTCAGTTTTAGGATACACCTGTGGAAAGGGAATAAACGATAGTGAAGTCGCTGCAAGATTGATAAACAATGGAGTTAAAGAGGTTTCATTTACTATTTTTTCATCAGACCCGAAACTTAGAAAAGAATGGGTCAAAGATCCGAATCCTCAGGAAGCCCTGAAAGCATGCCAAATATTTTGTGAAAACATTGACTTGACAGGTGCTGCAGTAATCATCCCCGGAGTAAACGATGGGGACGTATTGAGAGAAACATGCAACTCATTAGAGGAATGGGGTGCAAAAGGAATGCTTTTAATGAGATTTGCAAATACATTCAACGAAGGACTGATTTTAGGAAATGAACCAATCCTTAAAGGAATCGAATCACAACCTGTTGAAGAATTTGCAGAACTTGTAAAACAAATCAATTCCGAATATAAGTTCAGAGTAAGCGGAACTCCATTATGTGACCCTGAAACCGGCGGTCCGTTTGCAATTGCAAAGGACGAAAACGAAATATTTCTACAATTCATCAAACCTGTGACCGGTGAAGCGACAATAATTACTTCAAAAATAGCTGAACCATTCATTTCTAAAATATTTAATAAGCTGGAAGTGGATAGCGTTAATGTCGTTGCGGTTGAAAAAGAAATCGCTTGCCTAATAACAAAGGAAGATTTGGAAAAACTGGATTTAAGCGAAATAAAAGATGCCGTAATCATACCTGGAAGATCATTTGTCCATCAACTTGATGCGGAAAGAATTTTAAGTGCAGACGGCATTGAGCGAGTTGTTGGTCGTGGCCCGGACACTTTAAGCGTTGATGGAGAATTAAGCATTGATATGACCGATGAAAATGTTATAGAAAGAGAGCTGGAAGATTTCAATGATTTAGTTGATGCAATCAATTTCTTTGGAATGAGATTGCTTTAAAAAAAAAAGAAGATTAGTTTGAATCCTCAACAAGAGAACTCTCACTATTAATTTTTACTAAAATGTAATCATACATGAATGATTTTTTAATCTCTGCAAATTCAGATAATTTTTTGCCATCGACAATTACATTTTCTATCACATCATGATACCTATCATAATCTAATTTTACACGTACGCCATCCAACTGAGAGGTTACAGGTGCCGGAGAAATTACATCTTTAATTTCCCTTACTTGATTTTCAATTGCATTTTTAACAACAATAGATGGCACTAACGGTGGGTCTAGAGCCAATTCTTTTTTCTTGTCATTTAAGATTTTCTCGGTGGTTTCAACTAATCTGTCAAGTGCACGCACTTCAGGACCTCTCCTCAGTCTTCTTGGAATTCTGCCGAGATCACTCACATATGCATCTGCACCAGGAAGCTCCTCAATAGGGATTTCAGGAGATCCGGTCACAATGACAGGAATATCAATACTATCATATAAAAAAGCCTTTTCTTTAATACAATTTTCAAAACTGCCTAAAGCAAAAATGGCAACATCATGTTCTTCAATTAAACTTTTTTCCTCTTCAGTGATTCCTGAAGTTCCTTTACCATCACCACGGGCAAGACCAATCATATTATCCTTAGCACCGAATTCCCTTAAATATTCAGAAATGTCACATGCCGCATGAGGCAAATGGTGTCTTGCAAGAGTTGGTGAAACAATAGCTATCTCGGAACCTGCCATAGGCGCAACTGATATTTTTCCTAAAAGTTCTTTGGATTTGGCTTCAACTTTATCGACATCCCCCATAGGAACAGCCATATTCAAGACCAATTCCATCTGCTGAATGCTTTCCTGAAGAATGAATCCTCCCAAATCCTCAATCAATTCTTTAATTTCTTCACTTTTGTGAACTCCACCAGTAAATGTTAATGTTTCATACATATTAACAACTCTCAAAAAATGCAATTATATATTAGTTAAGTATAATTTCAATATTATATTAAATTTTCTAAAATGGCATACCTGACTTCAATTCTTTCAAATGGATTTTTAGAAATATTTGTATGTGAAGGAATTTCCACCAAACCTTCGCTTTCAACAACCTTATCCTTTAAATAATCCGGGAAGATTACATAATCAAAATCTTCATCCGCGATATCAAATCCAAAATCAAGAGCAATATCCTTGAGAAATTCAGAATAGACCTTAACATTAACGTCTCTTTTAAAATTGGAATGAAGATACTTTTTACAATATGGATAATCATTGAAAAATTCAGTAATCTCATCATCGGCCAGGGGTTTAGAAGCAAAACAGGAAACCTTTTTGATGCTGTCGAAAATTTGTGAAGGAGTATTGAGTTTGATAGGGACAGAATCCATTTTTACTTTGCTTTCAGACAATAAAATTGCCAAATCCCCCTTTTCTTCATCAGGATTCTTATTTACAATATAATCTGAGATGCCTGCCAATCTTACAATTTCTTCACACATGGGTGTTGTGATAATTTTCATAATATAATTATATAGTAATATATGATATAAATTAATTCATGAAAGTGACATTAAGTTTTGAAAAAAGTGAATGTTCAGACGTTTCAATAATGGTTGATATGCTAAGGGCAAGCACTACAATAACCGTCGCATTAGATAAATTCAGAAAGGTCATCCCATGCTCCAGCCCTGAAGAGGCTTTGAAGTTAAAGGAAAAAAATGGAGGAGTTATTGCCGGTGAAAGAGGAGGTGCTCAAATCGAAGGATTTGACCTTGGAAATTCACCCACTGCAATTGAAAACTTCAAAAGCGATGAAAAGATTTTAATATTGACTACAAGCAACGGTACAAGAATTCTTGAAAACATGTCCTCCACAGTACTTGTGGGATCACTGATAAATGCTGAAGCAGTTGCTAAAAAAAGTATTGAACTAAGCAACGGACACATTGACGTTGTAATGGCTGGTGTGAAAGGAGAATTTGCAATTGAAGATTTCCTTGCATCTGGAGAAATCCTATACTGGATAACCGAGCATTCAGATGAATATGAAATAAGCGAATATGCTCAAACCGCAGTTCTGGCAAGCAGAGACTATGATTTAATGAAAGAAACAATTCTAAACTCAAGAACCGCCAAAAGATTAATTGAACTGGGTTATAAAGAAGATATCGAATTATGCTGCTTGAAAAATATTTCAAAAAATACCGCTTTATACAAGAATAATGAATTAACTTTATATATTTAAATTTCATAATATAATTAGAATAGGAATAATTTACAAGAGTGTTTTAATGAAAAGAGAATGTTTAACTATAATCGGTACTGCCCATGTATCTGAAGAAAGTGTAAATGAAGTCAAAGATGCAATTTACCAACAACACCCTGACGTAGTAGCTATTGAACTAGACAGAGGGAGATACACAAAAATAAGAAAACAAATGTTGGGCATTGAGGAAGACGAAACAATTTCAGTATCCAATATAATTAAAGAAAATAAAGTTGGACTGTTCCTTACAACCACTCTATTAGGATATTTCCAGTCAAAAATTGGGGATGACGTAGATGTTGCACCAGGTTCAGAAATGATTGGAGCTATTGAAGCAAGTGAAGATTTGCAAATCCCTATAGCATTGATTGACAGAGACATCTCAACAACACTTCAAAGGGCTTTAAATAAAATGGGCTTTATGGAAAAAGCCAAATTTATGTTTGGACTTGTCTCTTCAGTTTTCGGATTCGATGATGACACTGATGAAATCGATATTGAAGAGCTGAAAAATCCGGAAAACCTTGATGATTTGATGGAAATGTTTAAAGATGAAACCCCAAGTATATATGAAGTTTTAGTGCATGAAAGAGATGCTTATCTTGCTGGAAAAATTATGCAAATCCCACAGGACCATGTGATTGCAGTTGTAGGGGCGGGACACAAACCTGGAATTGAAAGATATTTGGACAATCCTGAAACATTGCCTAAATTAGAAGATTTGGAAAAGATTTCTGAAAAAAAAGGCATTCCATGGCTTAAAATATTCTTAGCATTGATTCCTATATTATTTGTGGTGATATTTTTTCTGGCATTTCTTAATGGGATAAACATAACATGGAACATATATGAATTTATCATCATCAGTGTTGTTATGGGATTTTTGGGATCTATTCTTTCAGGTTCAAAAATCCAGTCCGCAATTGTTGGAGGAGTGCTGGCTCCATTGACAATTATACATCCTTTGCTTGCGGCAGGATGGTTTTCAGGACTTACTGAAGCAAAATACAGAAAAGTTCGCCAAAGCGATATTAAAAATCTCGCACATGTTGAAAAATTAAGGGATTTGTGGGACAACAACATCTTCAGAATATTACTGGTTGTTATAGGAACAAATCTTGGTGTGAGTATAGCTACTCTTATTATTTTGCCGTCTAAAGTTTTCATACCATTATTCATGAAAATATTCGGCGGATAATAATTAATTTTAAATAATATATTTAATATTAATATTATTATTACTATTAATTTTAAATGGATTAAATATCATGTATCTTATATTTCGTTGTGACTGCGGTCGGGCATTATACGCAAAAGAAGGTGTGGCTACCCGTAAATGCATTTGCGGTAAAACCTTAAAAGTCAAATCAAGGAGAATATTCCAAAAGGTTGCCACCAGGGAAGAAGCATCGCTAGCAGTTCAAGAAATGCAAAATAAGATATATCATAACACTGACTTCAAGAGGGCCAGTGAATTATAATATTTTAAAATGGTTTGTTAAAAATGATTGGAACGACACTTAAGATAATTATAATATTAATTCTAATAATATTTACTGGATACCTGTCCATGGCAGAACTTGCTGTGGTATCCATAAGAAAAGCGAAAATGCAAAAATACTTGGAAGACGGAAATAAAAATGCTCAAATTGTTTTTGACTTATTAGAAGATCCGAACGAATTTTTATCTACAGTTCAAATTGGAATATCCTTAATTGGTGTTTTGAGTGGGGCTTTTGGTGGAATAACCCTTGCAGAACCCCTTGCTAAATTAATTTCTTTTGTACCTTATAACGAACCGATAAGCGTGGCAATAGTCGTTGTCGTGACAACTTACTTAACATTGGTAATCGGTGAAATCGTACCTAAGGTTATCGCCTTAAATGACCCTGAAAGGATTTCTCTCAAAGTTGCCAAAAGTATGGTGATTCTTTCAAAGATTTCAAAACCTGTCAGTTTCGTTCTTGCAAAATCAAGCAGCTTCCTTTTATGGTTGATGAGAATAGAAAATAAAGAGGAAGACATAGTTACTGAAGAAGAAATCGAATTGATGATTAAAGAAGGAAGAGAAGACGGAACTATTGAAAAAGAAGAAGAAGACATCATCAAAAGAGTTTTCAAACTTGATGATCAAAAAGTTGAAAGTATCATGACCCCACGTAATGAAATCATTTGGATTGACCTTGAAGACGACAGGGATGTCAATAAAGTTAAAATCATTGAAAGTAAAAGGTCAATTTTCCCAATAGCTAAAGGAGAATTGGATGATTTCATCGGCGTTGTTCAGGCTAAAGACATTCTTTCTGTAATGTTTTCCGAAGAGGAATTTGATGTATATAAAATTGTAAAAGAGCCTCTGGTAGTGTCAGAACATTTGGAGACATTAGAATTGCTTAAAGAGTTTAAGGAAAATCAAGGATATGTTCATATGTGCCTTGTCGTTGATGAATTTGGAAGCGTTGAAGGATTAATTACTTTAAACGACTTGCTTGAAGGTATTGTGGGAGATATTCCCGGAATTGATGAAGAAGACGAACCTGAAGCTATCCAAAGAGAAGACGGAACCTGGTTGATTGACGGAAGATATCCAATTGACAAATTTAAAAAATTGTTTGACTTTAAAGACCCTCTTCCTGATGAAGAGGAAGACAATTACACCACTTTAGCTGGATTCATCCTTAGTATCAGCGGAACAATACCTGATGAAGAAGACAAATATGAATGTGAAAGATTTACCTTTGAAATCATAGATATTGACGGTCATCAAATTGACAAGGTCCTTGTAACTGATTTAGGACCTCAAGAAGAGATTAAAGAGGAATAGAATGGATGCGGGAATAATTATTCAAGTAGTATTATTGCTTATTGGATTTGTATTTTTAATTAAAGGATCTGATTTTTTTGTTGATGGTGCAAGCAGTATTGCTTCCATTTTAAAGATACCTACAATAATTGTCGGTTTAACAATTGTTGCCTTTGGAACAAGTGCTCCTGAAGCGGCTGTTTCCATTACTTCATCACTGACTGGAAGTAATGCTCTGGCTGTAAGTAACATTATCGGAAGTAACTTATTCAACATGCTAATGGTTATTGGAATTTCTGCATTGCTTGGTGACTTATTAATGGAAAAAGATGTTTTAAATAAAGATTTGCCATTCCTTGTAGGAATTACAGTATTATGGGCAATATTCATCATAGTAGGATGGGACATTACAAATATTGAAGGAATCATATTGCTTATAATCTTAATCTTATATATTGGATACTTAATTTACAACACCAGAAAATCCAGCAATGCAAATGAGGTTGAAAAACCTAAATTTTCACTTCCGAAAAGCATAATATTCATTCTTGTCGGGCTTGCAGGTATCATTATCGGAGGAGATTTGGTTGTGGATAGTGCTTCCAATATAGCATTAGCCCTTGGAATGAGTGAAACATTAGTAGGTTTGACTATTGTTGCAATCGGTACATCTTTACCTGAACTTGTGACCTCAATCACCGCTTTAAGAAAAGGAGAAAATCAGTTGGTTATAGGTAACGTTATTGGATCAAATATCTTTAACATCTTATTCGTATTGGGTGCAAGTAGTGCAATAAGTGCAATTCCACTTGACTCAAGTTTGCTTACAGATGTCCTGTTCATGCTGGCAGTTACAGTATTATGTTTCATATTCGGTAAAACACAAGAAAAATATGATAAAAAAGAAGGAATTATTTTAGTTACATTATTCGTTGTATATATGGCCTTCGCAATTTTGAGAAATTAAATTTTTTAATTCGCAAGCCTTGCAGATATCCGATGAAGTAGGTTCACCACACACTTCACATTCGTTCAGGCTTGTGGATATATCATTTTCAAATGTTAAAATCTTTTGAAATGATTCCATCACATTATTTTTTACACCAGGATAGTGATCTTCACTGACATTTAAGAATTCTTTAATTTTTGCCCTTAAAGATAAATGGGAGTAAGGACATTCATCCAAATGGATGTTGATATTGTTCAATACTGCCCACATTCCTACCTCTTTTTCCGGAGTATTCCATAATGGCTTGATTCTTGGAACCAGTTTTGGATGAATAACATCAAGTTCCGGGCCGAATTTTGAAAATTTTATTGTATCTCCACGAGCAAAACTCATTAAAAAAGATTGGATTTCATCATCCAAATTATGTCCTGTTGCAATTTTGTTTGCTCCCAACTCATAAGCTGTTTTATTTAAGATATTTCTTCTAAAAACTCCGCATGGAATACAAGCACTTTTAAAATCCTGATAGATGTCATCCAAAGCAAATCCTTCTTCATCCTTGAATGATTTTTGAACCAATTTTACATCTAACTCCTCAGCATTGGCAACAGCCGAATCGATTCCATGTTGCCTATATCCTTCAATACCCTCATCAACGCTAATTGCAACTAACTCGAAATTTAAGAAATCCTGATAATTTTTTAATGCATGAAGCGTTAAAATACTGTCTTTACCACCGGATAAAGCAACAGCTATCAGTTCATCTTCCTTAATCAGTTCATAATCACGAATTAAATTATATATTCTTGAAAAAATCTTTTCATTGAAGTCTTCCTTGTTTAACTTAGCCATCAATAGATAAGTTTATAGAATGATAAATAAATAATTTTACTAGGTGAAAATTATGATAACATGTGATTTTGCAATTTTACCTGTAGGAACCGAAACTACAGAATGTAAAGATTATGTAACCGCAGCGGTTCAATCAATTAAGGATTCCGGACTTAATTACCAGCTAACCGGAATGGGAACACAAATCGAAGCAGAAACTCTTGAAGAACTTTACGCAGCGATTGCCACAGCACAGGAAGCTATTTTTGAACTTGGAATTGGAAGAGTCTATACAGTGATAAAAGTTGATGACAGAAGAGATCTTGAAAACAGAACCTTAGATGCAAAAGTCGACACTGTAAATGAAATGTTGAAATAAAAAAAAGAGAAGTTAGTTGAATGAAACTAACATATTTTATCAGAAGCTGTTTTAACAGCTTCAATTACTAAATCCAAATCTTCTTTTGATAATGACGGATGAACCGGCAGGGAAATAACGTTTTCTGCAGCAATTTCAGCATTTGGACAATTACCTTCAATGTCTAATACTTTGTAGATAGGCTGATTATATAACGGAACTGGATAATGGATACCTGTTCCAACACCACAATCATTAATTATGCTGACCCAATCATCCCTATCACCTTTTTCAACACGAATGGTGTATTGATGATATACATGTTTAGAGTCATATGCACAATATGGAGTGATTACTCCGTCAACATCCTTTAAACCTTCATTCAAGTATTTTGCATTTTCAATTCTTTTATCGTTGAATTCATCAATTTTATTTAATTGTGCAAGTCCAATAGCAGCTGAAATATCAGTCATTCTAAAATTATAACCTATTTCATCGTGATAATATCTAATGCTTGCCCCATGTGCCCTATATATTTTAGCCATTTCTGCTAAATCTTCATCATCGGTTGTTATAATTCCTCCTTCAGAGGTAGTCATATTTTTAGTAGGGTAAAAACTAAAACAGGCCATATCTCCTAAACTGCCAACTTTTTCCCCATTGCAAGTAGCACCATGAGCTTGTGCCGCATCTTCAATCACTATTAAACTATATTTTTCAGCTATTTCATTAATCCTATCCATATTGGCAGATTGACCATATAACTGGACAGGCAAAATAGCTTTAGTATTCTCATTGATTAATGGTTCAATTGAATCAGGATTTATTGTATAAGTTTTCAAATCAATGTCTGCAAATACCGGTTTAGCGCCGGTGTAGAGAATTGAATTTCCACTTGCAATGAAAGTGAACGGAGTTGTAATTACCTCATCGCCTTCACCAATACCGCAAGAAAGCAATGCAACATGTAATGCAGCAGTTCCTGAATTTACAGCAATACCATATTTCGCCCCGACCCATTCAGCAAATTTTTTCTCAAATTCTTCAACTTTAGGTCCTTGAGCAATCATACCTGATTTTAAAACTTCAACTACATTTTCAATTTCTTCTTCTCCGATTATTGGTTTTGCAATAGGAACTTTAATATCTGACACATTAATCACCGATTAAAAATTAAAATAAACTTTCTATACTAATATTTAAAAATAATTTAAAATATCACTAACACATTTAAGTAATAAAAGTTTATTACTCATCAAATGCTCTTTCTATTTAGATATATATTGTGTTATGATATATTAATCTAATCATTTGAACTTCCCAACCTTAGAGAAAATGGAGATTCGCGGACCTAAAAAAAGAGTTTAGTGTTTTTTAGGAATGTTTACTGGACCATCATCCGACGAGTTCTTATCCCTTTGTTAAGAGCATTAATGCCAGCATTCGAGTCCACATCATAATTTTTCCACAATATGGACATTTCCAGTTTCTTATTCCCAATTATTCTCCGTAATGGACTCTTCTTTCCAAGGATTTTCGTTTATAAATCAGAATGATACCGCAAACTAATGCTGGAACTGCAAACAATAGGAAAAAATTAGTCAATACATTTATAGGAAAAGATCCAATGAATAATCTTGTGGCTTCTGATGCAGGGAAAATGTTGATTATCAATCCTGTCAAATATCTTGCAATTGCATGTGTTGATTGGAATATACCGAAGAACAGCGCAAAGTAGTTGGCCGGAGCCAGTTCCGCAACCATAGCATAACCGGTTACTGATAAAAATAGCTCAGATAATGCCAAAATCAGCTCGTAGATTATAATCCAGAGGATATTGATTTTATTTGTTACACCCACATCAATCAGATAGCTTATATTAGCCAAAACAATAAAGCAAATTGACAATAGCAGCAATCCTATTCCAATTCTTGTGACAAGCCCCAAATTCCAGTTTTTTTCTGCCGCTTTTTTATTGAATTTGGAATACAGCGGAGACAACAATATGATGAAAAGAGGGTTGAATATGCTGAAAAGCTGAACGGGCAATACCAAAAATCCATAATCTCTTACAACATAGCTTTCCTCAAATATGACCATGGATGCACTTGATTGGTTGTATCCGATTCTATAGACAATGATGAATATCAGGATTACAAAAAACAGTATCAAGCGGTCCTTATCCTTTTGGGACAGGGAACTGATGAAATTTGATATTACTGATTTAATATGTAAAATTCCATGAAGTATTCTTTTGACTCCTGAAGCAATTCTTCTTAAAATTCCTTCATTGTTTTCTAGGACAATGAAATTGAAAAATGAAGTACATGCATTAGAAACAATGTAAAGATTGATGAAATCCCATATCCAGTAAGGGAAGAGGTCATTGCCAGTGAAGAAACGAAATAGGTTCCCTTTTTGGTTTCACTCATATCTTTATTCATGATATAATCTTTATTAATTTTTGTATTTAAACAGTGGCATTAAACAAAATTCAAATCTTCAAGATGCATTTTCAATCAATTTCCATAAATGGTTAGAACTAATGCTGTGAATAGGTTCATAATTTTATTTTAAACAAAAAACACTGGTTTTTTGAGAAATTTAATAATATTTAAATCTAATAATATTTAAAACATTACTTATTACAAAAAACAAAAGAGTGAGAACTGTGGATGAATATAAGATTAAATGTATTGAAGAAGGATTGACAAAAATAGAATTCCCCGAATTTGATAAGATTTCATCAGACGCACCTGTTTTTTATAATCCCCATATGGAACTTAACAGAGATTTATCCATATTGGCAATCCAGGTATTCCAAAAGGAACAAGACAGAGAAATCGACATATGCGATTTGTTCGGAGGAAGCGGCATCCGTGGAATACGCTATAAAAATGAAATTGACGGCGTTGGAGAAGTCAGCATTAACGACATAAGCGAAGTGGCGAATCATTATGAAAAGCACAACATTGAACTGAATAACCTCAACGATGTTCATGTTTATCAACATGATGCAAGCATGTTCTTAAGGTTGAAACGTGGCGAATTTGACGTTATAGATATTGATCCTTTCGGAACCCCCTCACCATTCCTGGACTCTGCAGGATACTGCGCGCGCAGAAATTCCCTCTTATGCGTTACTGCAACTGACACTTCTGCATTATGCGGAACCTATAAGGAACCCTGCATTCGCAAATATAACTCCAAACCATACAAAAGCGAATACTGCCATGAAACAGGAATCAGAATCCTGGCAGGATTTGTAGCACTTACACTTGCCAAATATCAGAAATACATTGAAATCAAAATGTCCCACAGCACTGAACATTACATGAGACTATACATTGAAGTTAAAAAAGGTTCACTGAAAACCGATGAATCCCTAAAAAACATCGGATACATCAGTCACTGCCCACATTGCCTTAACAGGCAATTAAGCCATGGATTGGCTAGCCCTATCGAAAATATCTGTCCACTATGTGGTGAGAAGCTCATCCATGCGGGACCTTTATGGTTAGGTCCTATTCAAAACAGGGAATTTATCGAAAAAATGATTTTTGAATCAGAAAACAAGAAGATCAACAGTGAAAAGCAAGCTCTGAAATTATTGAACAGTTGCCTTATAGAATCTGAAGCGCCTGTGACATTTTATGATATTCACAGCATATGCAAATCTCTGAAAATTAGTGCACCAAAATTGGATTTGGTTTTTAGTGAATTGAAAAAAGAAGGATTTGAAGCGTCAAAAACACATTACACTCCATTAGGGATTAAAACTGATGCAAAAATAAAAAATATTGAAGAAATTCTAATAAAATTAACACAAGACAAGTAAGTAACTTAAAAATTTACTAACATATTAAAAAAATTATTTGAAAATTTATCCTATTAACTTGTAAAAAAAATAAAATAAAAGAATTCTAAAAAAAATTTAAGAAAAAACAAAGTCTATTAGAAAATACACTAAAAAGATAAAAAAATCTTGTAAAATTATAAAGTTTAAATATTATGACTGAGTTAATTATATTATACAAATGTTAATTTTATAACAATCGAATAAATAAATTAATTTAAAAGGGAGATATGATGGTAAAAACAAAAGATGATATTGTAAAATTAGACAACACTGATATTAACATACTTAAAATAATAAATGAAGATGTCAGAACATCCTACAGACAAATATCACGCAGTTTAGATGTTTCAGTAGGAACCGTCCATAACCGTATTGACAAAATGGTGAAAACTGGAGTCATCAAGAAATTTTCACCAGTTATAGACCATGAAAAACTAGGTTTTGTATTAACCACTATTATTGGAGTAAGAGTAAAAGGTGGAAAGCTTAAAAACTGGGAAGAAAAAACATTTTTCAATAAAAATGTAGTTGGAATCTACGACGTTACCGGAGAATACGATGCATTTTTAATTGCTAAATTTAGAAACACAAATGAATTAAACGCTTTCATCAAAGAATTATTGAAAGACCCAATTATAGAAAGAACATATACACAAACCGTTTTAGATGTCATTAAAGAAGATATGGGATCTTCAAACATCTTATAATTTTATTTTCAAATAGTTTTTAAAACTATTTTTTTTATTATTTTTAAATTACATCAATTTATTTTTTCATAGTATTAATGAATAATTATATAGGAATAATTTTTTTACAAAATTAATAAAATTACATTTAGTATATAAATAAAAAGAAACAATAAATATTAATATTTAAATTAAATAGAGGTTATGAAATTGGCAGTTTGCTTACCCGATACTCAAGACGACGCTCCAAGCATACCTATAAAATTAACTAGAGTGGGTGTGACCGGAGTTAAGAAATTATTACAACTAGAAAGAACAAATAAACGACCTATAATATTGTTACCTACATT
Organism: Methanobrevibacter sp.; assembly: GCF_015062985.1. GTDB lineage: Archaea > Methanobacteriota > Methanobacteria > Methanobacteriales > Methanobacteriaceae > Methanocatella. Next base: position 13,683 of record NZ_SUTI01000017.1, read on the forward strand.
TGATGCATTTGTAGATTTACCAAATGATCAAAAAGGTGTTCATATGTCTAGGAACCCGGAAGCAATTAGTGAAGTTCTTGAAACTGTTGCTAAAGACTCTACAGTAGACATTGAATCATTATGTGCAAAGATTGTTGAGAAAATGATGATTAAACACGAATATGCAAAACGTGTTGAGATATCCATGACTACTGACTTCATGTTCATGAAAGAGTCCCCGGTAACTAAAAATAAAACTCAGGAAATGGCTAAGTTAATAGCTAAAGCCGTTGGAAAAAGAGATGATGACGGTAATATTGACATCAGAAAAAGCATTGGTGCTGAACTTATCGGTATGACTGTTTGCCCTTGTGCACAAGAATCCGTAAGAGAATCCGATAAAACTAAATTATTAGAATTCTTAGATGAAGAAACTACCCAAAAAGTATTAGATACAGTTACCTTCGCTTCACACAACCAAAGAGGAATTGGAACATTATTAATTGAAGTTCCTGAACACTACACTATCAAAGCTGAAGATTTAATTGAAATCATCGAAAGTTCAATGAGCTCACCTGTATGCGAGTTACTCAAAAGACCTGATGAGAATGCAACTGTAATGAACGCTCACAGAAAACCTGTTTTTGTTGAAGACTGTGTCAGAAACATGATGGAAAAAATTGCCACCAAATATTCTGATTTGCCTGATGATGTTCTAATAACTTCACGTCAAGAAAATCAAGAAAGTATTCACAGGCACAATGCATTTGCCGAAAAGGTAACTACTTTAGGTGAATTAAAAGAAGAATTGGGCATTGAATAGGACTTGATTTAATGAAAAAAACATATGAAATCGCAGGAAAAGTAATGGGATTTTTTGATTCATTCAAAGGATCCAGACCTGCAATCAACAATGATAAAATTCTAATTGTTAGAGGAAGATCACGAAAGGTAATTCCACTTGATGAGTTTGAATCCAAACTTAGTGAAGTTGGAGAAATTCTCGGAGGAACCGAACTGGAAGCAACTTCAGAAAAGGTAGGGGAAATCCTAAAATCTGGAGATAAACATATCAAAGAAAACGAATTAACTACAAATTCTGTTGATGAACATGGATTTATCAGAATGAAGGAAGAACTTGAATCAATGGGGCTCGTAGTTGGATATAAAATATTTGAGCTCCCAAGTTTTGATGTGGTTGTTGCAATCTGGGAAGACAAAAATGAGATTCCTCCGCTTTATGTGGAAGTTACTGTTTCTGAACGCGAAGGATAAAAATGCAATCAAATTTAACAAAAGAGGATATTCTCCAAGTATTGAATGCAACTGACAGTGAAATAATTGATTACATGTCACAAACAGTGCAATATAGGGAGAATAATCTTATTACTTATTCTAAAAATGTATTCATACCCTTGACTGAGATTTGCAGAAATGACTGTGGATACTGCAATTTTAAAAAAAATCCTGATGACCCTGAAGCCATTATTCTTAAAACCAAAGATGAAATCCTGGAAAGCTTAAAAGAAGCTGAACAATATGGGTGTAAGGAAGCACTTTTTACTTTTGGCGAAGATGCCGATGAAGAGGAAATAGTCCGTTTGAAATTGGCCGAATACGGCTACGATAAAATGATTGACTATATTGTAGACATCTGTCAAATGACACTGGATGAAACAACATTGCTGCCTCACACCAATGGAGGAAACTTCAGTTTTGATGATTTGAAAAGGCTGAAGGAAGTCAATGCATCACTGGGACTTATGCTTGAAAATTCATCAAATAGACTGATGGAATTGCCTGCACACAAAAAAAGTCCGGGCAAAAATCCCGAACTAAGACTGGAAACCATTTCAAATGCAGGGAAACTCAAGATTCCATATACCACAGGGATTCTAATCGGCATAGGAGAAACAAAAGAGGAAGTTGCCGAATCATTATTGGCCATCAGAGAGCTTTATGACACATATGGACATATCCAGGAAGTAATCATTCAAAATTTTACTCCAATACCTGGAATAGAAATGGAAAATTGGCCTGAACCTAGCTTTTTGGATATGATCAGAACCGTGATAGCCGGAACATTGCTGTTTGGAGATACTGATGTCAGCATTCAAGTTCCACCTAATCTAAACAATGAGACTGCCCAGATATTCCTGCTCTGCGGTGCAGATGACTGGGGTGGCGTTTCACCGGTGAGTCCTGATTATGTGAATATTACTTCACCATGGCCCGGCATCGATGAACTTGAAAAATTAACAGTTGATGCAGGATTTGAATTGACTGAAAGATTATGCGTGTATGAAAAATACATCAACAATGAATGGCTAAATGCAACTCTTTTAGAGAAAATAGCTAATCTATCCTAGCATCGACGACGACATGCTCTACACCAGGAGCATATTTTTTAATTTTATTTATTTTTAATAGGGTTACTTCACGACCGCCCGCCTGAGCAGTAATCCTCTCGATTGGTCGGGTATCAATCAGTTTTTCAGGTACGGTTTCATGATAATGCAGAATTCCACCCTCATTCAAACTGTCAATAGCTACTTTTAAGTAATGATGGGTTGTTTTTACATATCCCATGACAATACGATCTGCCTTAAATTTAGGGGTTTCAATCATACAATCCCCTAAAACAGGAGTGATATTGCCTAATTTGTTTAATTTAATGTTTTCACATAAAAAATTGTATGAATTCGGGTTTATTTCAATAGCTATGACTTCCTTTGCATTTGAATGAACGCCTATGGGAATGGAAAAATAGCCAATTCCTGCAAACATGTCAATGACAGTTTCATCATCCTCAACCAATTTTGCAATTCTTAACCGTTCATTATTATTCCCTTTGGACCACATTACCTTAGATAAATCCAACTTAAATAGGCATCCGTTTTCCTTATGTATCGTTTCGGTTTCATCTCCCCAAAGAATCTTATAAACAGGCTCCCTTTTAGTTCCCTGAATATGGTTAATCTTCATTATGGTTTTTACATTATGTTTTTCAGATAAACTTTCTAAATCATCATTTTGATAACTATTATCCAAAATTAGAATATCCCCAATTTTTTTGTATTTCATTTATTCACCTTTTGAAAGAAAAGTTTATATATTCAAATAGCTAATATTAATATTGTTAGTTTATACTAATTATTGATTCTGATTTTAAATAAAAATTAATTTAACTAAATTAGTTTATATTTTGTTATATTAACCTATGAGTAGTTGAAATTAGATATTTTAAATACTTGTATGAGGTGTATTTAAATGGATGATAAAATATTGGAAGGTACAACAACCGTTGGAATTACTTGCAAAGACGGAGTTGTATTCGCAAGCGAAAGAAGAGCTAGTATGGGAAACTTAGTAGCTCATAAAGTAGCAGAAAAAATATTTAAAATTGATGATCACATTGTAACAACCATTGCAGGTTCCGTCGGTGATGCTCAAAGTTTAATGAAAGTTATTGAAGCTGAAGTTTCATTATATCAAATGAGAAACAATGATTCAATTAGCGTTAAAGCAGCAGCATCCTTGACCGCAAACATTTTGCGTTCAGGACCAAGGTATATCCAAACTTTACTTGGTGGAATGGATGGGGAAACTCCATCATTATATTCCATAGACGCTGCAGGTGGTATGATTCAAGATACTTACATCTCAACCGGTTCAGGATCTATCGTGGCATACGGAGTTCTTGAAGACAGATACAGAGATGATTTGACAATCGACGAAGGAATTGAAATAGCCATAAGAGCTATCAGAGCTGCTGCCGAACGTGACACTTATTCCGGTAACGGATATTTAGTCGCTAAAGTAGATAAAGACGGCTTTGAAATGTTAGGTAATGAAAAAATTAAAGAAATTTTAGATAAGATATAGACAAGACTAATTTTTCATAACTAACTATTTTTTTATATAAATGGTGTACTGGTTTATGAAATTTAACTAATTATAGCTTAAAGCTTTTCTTAAACCATCTATACACTAACTTTTTTTGAAGGGATTATATGACTTCAGACATTTTGGAAGATATTAAAAAAGAGATTTTGCAAAAGCTGCCTAATGAAATTCAGGTTTCAAAAGTTGAATTTGAAGGTCCGGAAGTAGTAGTGTATACTAAAAATCCGGAAATCATTACTGAAAACGGAGACCTCATTAGGTCACTTGCTAAAGAACTTAGAAAAAGAATTATTATCAGATCTGACAAAAGCGCTTTGCTAGAGCCTGAAAAAACAATTGATAAAATACATGAAATTGTTCCGGAAGGCGCTGAAATTACAGACATTTATTTTGATACAGTTACTTGTGAAGTGGTAATTACTGCCAAAAAACCAGGTCTTGTAATTGGAAAATATGGTGTTACTTCAAGAAATATTGTTAAGAACACCGGTTGGGCGCCTAAAATCTTAAGGACCCCTCCAATTAGTTCAGACATCATTGGAAAAATTAGGACAATACAAAAAAACAGTAGTAAAGATAGGAAAAAATTATTGCAACGCCTTGGACGTCAAATTCACCAAGGAAGCAAATACCCGAATGATTGGGCAAGAGTTACTTCCATGGGAGGATTTAAAGAAGTCGGACGTTCATCAATGCTTTTACAAACACCTAACAGTCGTGTATTATTAGATTGTGGTGTTAATGTTGCTGCATCAGACAACAAAAGTGCATTTCCTTTTTTAAATGCTCCTGAATTTTCCATTGAAGAATTGGATGCTGTTATCATATCTCACGCTCATTTGGACCATTGCGGATTTGTACCTTACCTTTACCATTACGGATATGAAGGACCAGTTTATTGTACAACCCCAACCAGAGATTTAACAACATTATTACAATTCGATCACCTGGATATCGCTCACAGAGAAGGCAATCCTTTACCGTTCACTTCAAAACATGTTAAACAGCAAATTAAGAATACAATTACCCTAGATTATGGAGAAGTAACAGATATCTCTCCAGACATCAGATTAACTTTACATAATGCAGGACATATCCTAGGTTCAGCAATCTCCCATATGCACATTGGAGACGGAGCTCATAATTTAGTATATACTGGAGACTTCAAATATGAACCTTCAAGATTACTTGAACCTGCTACAATCAGATTCCCTAGAGCTGAAACCGTTATCATGGAAAGTACCTACGGTGGAAGAGAAGATGTCCAACCTTCCAGAAACAATGCTGAAAAAGAAATGATGAAAACCATTTACAGAACACTTAAACGTGGCGGAAAAATCTTAGTGCCTGTATTTGCTGTGGGAAGGGCACAAGAACTTATGGTTGTTCTGGAAGAATACATGAGACATGGATTAATTGAAGAAGTACCTATATACATTGACGGAATGATTTGGGAAGCTACTGCAATCCATACTGCAAGACCTGAATACTTAAGCAAAGACTTAAGAGATCAAATATTCCACATGGGCAGAAATCCATTTGTCTCAGACATGTTCAAAAAAGTTCAAAATCATGACCAAAGGAAAGAAATTGTTGAAAGCAGACAGCCTGCAATTATCTTATCCACTTCAGGTATGTTAACCGGAGGAAATTCCGTAGAATACTTCAAATGGTTATGTGAAGATGAAAGAAATACCTTAATCTTTGTAGGATATCAATCTGAAGGTTCAATGGGAAGAAGAGTCCAAAAAGGATGGAAAGAAATTCCTCTTGAAGATGATGATGGAAGAACTAGAGAATTCCAAGTCAAAATGGAAATCAAGACAATTAATGGATTTAGTGGACACTCAAATAGAAGACAATTAATGGAATACGTTAAAAGACTTAATCCTAGACCTGAAAAAGTTATTACATGTCACGGAGACCCTTACAAAACCGTTGATTTAGCTTCTTCTATTCATAGAAGTTATAAAATCGAAACTAAAACTCCAATTAATTTGGATTGTGTGAGAATACATTAATAATTAAATACTAATTTAAACATAGTATTATTATAAGGAATGTTGTAATAATTTACAACATTTAATTTATTTTTAAAAGAATAGGTGTAAAAAATGGTTACATATTCAGAATCCGGTGTGGATATAGATTTAGAAGCAGTTACTGTTTCAAAATTGGCCGATAAATTAAAATCAACATTAGAATGCAGAGACATTATTACAGACAGCGGTCATTATGCTGCTTTAGTAAAATTAGGTGATAAAGCTATCGCAATGAGTACTGATGGTGTTGGAAGTAAAATTTTAATTGCAGAGATGATGAACAAATACGATACAGTCGGTATTGACTGCATTGCAATGGTTGTCAATGACATATTATGTGTTGGAGCTGAACCAATTGCATTAGTAGATTATCTTGCAGTTGAAAAACCTGACCCTGAAAGGGCAGCTGAAATCGCTGAAGGTCTCGTCAAAGGTGCCAACGAATCCAAAATTGCGATTATCGGGGGAGAAACCGCTTCACTTCCAGGAATCATTAAAGATTTTGATTTAGCTGGAACAGGTATTGGATTTGTGGATATTGACAAGATTATTACCGGTGAAAACATCCAACCTGGAAACGTTTTAATCGGTATTGAAAGTAACGGTATCCATTCCAACGGATACAGTTTAGCTAGAAAAGCATTGTTTGATGATGCAGGATATAGTGTTGATGATAAAATGCCTAATGGAAAGACCACCATTGGTGAAGAATTAATCAGACCCACTGAACTTTATGTTAAACCTATTGTTAGCCTATTTGAAAAAGAATACAATATTAATGGACTTGCTCATATTACCGGAGGAGGATTTACCAATCTCAGACGTTTGAAAAAAGGCGTTGGATATGATATTAACGACCTTCCTGAAGTTCCAGAAATATTTAAACTTATTTATGAACAAAATGTGGATATCCAAGAAATGTACAGAGTTTTCAATATGGGTGTCGGTTTTGTTGTTATCTGTGACGAAAGTGAAGCAGATAAAATCATGGATACTTTAAAAGAATACTGCAATTGTCAAATTATCGGTAAAGTAACCGATGACGAGAAAATTACTGTTAAAGCATTTGAAGGATCTGAAATTGAATACTGATTTGATTAACTAATAAAGAGGGGATATGATGAAGATAATGAAAGATAAGGAAATAGCTCTTGTAAAGGAAATATTGAAAAAATTGGGAGCTAGTGAAGAAGATCAGGAATTAGTGGCAGAAGCTACTATTGATGCAGACTTAAAAGGATTTACATCACATGGGTTAGGCAGATTCCCACAATACCTCATTAGTATTAAAGCAGGAACAATCAACTTAGAAGAAAACATCACTATTGAAAAAGAAACACCTGCAATAGCTTTAATAAATGGTAACAGCGGATTCGGACAAGCAGTATCCTATAAAGCAATGCAAATTGCAATTAAAAAAGCTAAAGAAGTTGGTATCGCATGCGTAGGTGTTCATAACACCAACCACTTTGGAGTTACCGGATTTTACTCTGATTTGGCATTAAGGGAAAACTGTATCGGATTGGTGCTTGCAAATACAGACCCTGCAATTGCACCATTAGGAGGAAGCGAACCCTTAATCGGAACCAATCCTTTAGCATTAGGAATTCCATCTGACTCATACATCACTGTGGACATGGCAACTTCAGTTACCGCACGTGGTAAAATCATCGAATCAAAAAGAAAAGGTCTCGATTTGCCTGATGGATGGGCATTAGACGAAAATGGAAACCCAACCAACGACCCTGAAGAAGCATTAAAAGGATCAATTTTACCATTCGGCGGATTCAAAGGATATGCATTATCATTATTAATTGAAATCTTGACCGGACCATTAGTACAAGCAGGATACGGTTATGGAGTAACCGGTACCGCATCTCCAGACAAAGACTGTACAAAAGGAGATTTATATGTTGTAATTGACCCTTCCAAATTCGGTGACTTTGATGAATTTAAGGCAAACACCGAAGAATTTATTTCACAAGTCAGGGCTACCGGTGAAAACGTAGCTATCCCTGGTGATTTGGAAGTTAAAAGAATTGCTGAAGCCGAAGAAAACGGTGTGGCAATTGATGAAAAATTATATGAACAATTAAAAGAAATCTGTGTCGATTTAGATGTCGACCTCGATTCTTACTTAGAAGAATAATTCTTATTCTTCATTTACTCTTTTTTTTGATATTTAGCATAAAAACCATCAGTATCGGCGTATATTGTGTAAAATCCAAATTCCTCCGCCATTTTAATAGATGACTTGATATACTGCCTTCCCCAGGAAGTAATTGCCTTTGCACATTCAAATGAATACCATCTGAATCTAGGGAAACCATAAATTCCATACATTGTATTTGCAAGTCTTTTTATAGCCTGTTGCTGAACATCAAGCGCTTTTTTCTGGGTTTCATCATCAGATGCCTTCATTTTACGTTTGATTCTGAATCTTTCCTGTAAAATCTTATCAATAACTGAAGGAATGAAACCTTGAGGTTCCTTTTTAAATTTAAGCCCATGTTCTGGAGAAATATTATAATCATCTTCGTTTTCAACATCCCCCAAAACCATAACATCCGGAGATATGTTTTTTGAAATGATGATGCTTGGGTATAGGCTCCTGAAGTCGAACTGAACTAAATTTTCATGCAAACCCTTTTCAGGTTCGCGCACATAACCACCCTCATTGTCCTCAGCAGCTGCACGATTAGCAAAATTGGCTCCCTGCTTGTTTGGAACGATTTCTTCATCAAAATACGCTTGCTTAACTAAAAACCATTCAGCTTGTTGGCCTGTAGCCATACGTGAAACATCAAACAGCGGTTGGCCTATGATACGGGTCAATTCTAAATTAAGAGGTAATGTCTGCTCGGCAATCTTCAATGTTGAAACAACATCATCAAGAGAATAATCGAAGAGGTTATCCAACTCATCACCTTCATTATCCCAGAATTCCCAGATTCTATCTCCCGGAACATCTATCTTTTCTTCGCCGAAAAGTTCATAGTAAACTCTTTCCAATGTATACCTCTCAAGAGTCATGTACCTTCTCATTACCAGATATAAATCGACATGAATCAAACCTTTGAATGAAGCTGCGTTGGCAAATCCTCGCCTAATAAACCTTATGTCAGATCCGTCCATTCCAATGTCCAAATCAACGCCCAATATCTTAGCCCTGTCCTTAAGATATGGGAAGTCGAAATTATCGGAATTATAACCCACAATAATGTCAATATTATTTTCCTTTATGATTCCTACAAACTCTTCAATCATTTCCTTTTCAGACCCGACTTGATTTACAAAGTCATCCCTGTCAGGAGAATTGATTTTTGTAGATATTACCTGATTTATTCCGAAATTGGTTGAAACACCAATCATGATTATCTCATCCTCTTCAGAATTTGGCATTCCATGGGGGTTTCTAACCTCTAAATCAAAACTCAAAATACGGAAATCATGAGGATATTCCTTAACACGTTTTAAATCTTCAGTCAATTTGATTATTTCAATATCCTGCTTTGAGCAGTCCAAATCCAGAAATGCATCCATCTTTTCTCCCACTGCAATGACTTCAGTCATCGGAATAACATCCCTGTCCATAAGATATCTTCTGTAAAACGGAATATCAAATTCTCTTATATCAATGACATTTTCCAAATCTCTTAAAGCATCCCTGCTTTTTGCAAGCTCTTGAGGGTGCTTGAATGTGACTTTCAAGAATTCCTTTTCTATTTGGAAATCCTTTTTAATGACCTTTTCAATGCGGACAACATCAATATTATCCTGAATTTCTTCCAAACAAGCATCCAAATCATCTGCAACCACATATAAATATGCTTCAAAAGTATCATCAATCAAAATAACATTTTTGTCGCCGTCTTTGGAAAATAATCTTATAACCGGCTTATCTTCAAAAGTGACATAATCTATGTCTAAAATAACAACATTTCTCTGCATTTATTCATCTCCGATTAGATACTCCTTTCTATAGCTATCCAAAACAGCGTAGGTTATTCCCAGTATTAAAGGTCCGACAATAAAACCAACGATTCCATAGACTAACGGACCTGATAAAAATCCTATAAGCAAAATCAACGGATGGATGTTCGCATAGTGACTGGATAACATCGGTCTGATGTACATGTCTATAGTGCTTAGGAAGAATCCGAATAGCAATACCACTATTGCACGAGGATAGTTGCCGGACACCACATCTACGAAGAATAATGCCCAATATATCGGCCAAGGACCGAATATTGGAATCAATTGTAAGATTCCTGTAATGACCCCTAAAAATATGCCGTACGGATATCCTAAAATGCTGTAACCAATACATCCGAAAATTCCAATGATTACAGATGTCAGGAAATGCCCATAAAATATGCTTCTTAAAACATCCTCCACTTCTTTTATGGTATCGTCGAAAAATTTCTTTGAATCCTCAGGGACGAAATCTTTGATAAATTCCAAGCATTTGCCTCCATCACGGACAAAGTAAAACACTGAACAGATTAAAATAAACAGGTCCAGTGAGATATTGAGAAATTTGCTTAAGAACTTGACTGAGTAACTCAACAGATAGGAGGAAGCTTGCTGTAATCCTGAATGTAAATATGAATCTATTGAACTTGAGCTAGAACCCATAGGTAAAAAATCAGTTAAACGTGTAATGGAGTCCTGAACCTCCACATAGGAATTGCTTGCCAAAAATGATGCCGTAAAAGATGAAACTTCGAATGTAATGTATCCCACCAATAAAAATAATGGGATTAACACAACTATCATGGCAAGCAAAATAGAAATTGTAGAATATTTAAGTTTGGATTGGATTTTGAAAGCTACAGGACGAATTCCATAGGCTAAAATAGCTCCCAAAATAATCATGTTTAAAACTGGGAAAATAAACATTAATGAAATCAATAATAAGAAAATAATTACTAATCTTTCTGGAGTCAGGTAGTCATTTATGTTTATTCCCATATTGTCACCTTTAAAATTAAAATTTCACACCGGATGCGTCTCGCCTATATTTTCCGAACTCAGTAATCTTATAGATCTTATCATTTTCAAAAACAGGCCCTTCAACACAGATTCTCCATCCTTCACTATCAACACAACATTGTCCACATACTCCGAGAGCACATTTCATATATCTTTCAAGAGAATATTGTGCAGGAATCTTAGCATCTTCAAGAATATCAAAGATCCCTTTCATCATTATTTCAGGGCCACAAACAAATGCATAATCATAAGTCGAATCTTCAAGTAAATTAATTGTGCAATCAGTAGCGAATCCTCTAAATCCGAAACTTCCATCATCAGTGCAGTAATGGACATTTGCACCTAACTTTTCCAGCAAATCCCCATACAATAATTCATCTTTAGTGACTGCAGCGGCAACAACATCAACGTCATTTCCTTTTTTAAGCAAATCACTGGCTATTGAATGAATCGGAGCCATTCCGACACCGCCACCAATGGCTAAAATCTTTTTGCCTTCAAAAGTGTTGTTGAAACCATTTCCATAGCTTCCCCTAACACCTATCTTGTCTCCGATTTTCAACTCATGGAGTTGTGATGTGAATTCACCAATATTCTTTACACTAATGGCCAATTCATTATCATTAATTTGAGCTATGGACATTGGTTTTTCGTTTTTAAAGTTCCAAACCATTACAAACTCACCAGGGTTCGGTTTTCCTAATGTTTCCATATCCCAATCGAATTTGAAAGTTTTAATTGTAGGAGTCTCATCAATAATCTCTTTAATTTCAACAATTTTCGGTTCGTTAATCATGTTTACAACTCCCTGTGTGCAAGTCCAACCATCTCATCTATAGATGAAAATCCTTTTTCGCTCATGAATTTTTCCAAACCATCATTAATTTGAGCAAATACCTCTACACCCTCATCCATAATGGCTGTACCTATCTGAACTGCTCTTGCACCTGCATAGATAAATTCCACAACATCTTCCCAGCTGTAAATTCCACCAACACCAATTAATGGAATGTCAACCGCTTCATAAACTGAATAAACATTACTGATTGCAATCGGTTTGATTGCACGGCCACTCATTCCACCGAATTTGTTTGACAAAACCGGACGGGCAACATCAATGTTGATTTTCATTCCAGGACCCAATGTGTTGATTAATGACAAAGCGTCAGCCCCTGCATCTTCACAGGTCTTTGCAATTTCAGTAATGTCTGTCACATTAGGTGTTAATTTAGCGATTATAGGAACCTCTGCGGCATCTTTTGCAGCTGAAACAATAGTATGTGACAAATTACAATCCTGGCCTATTGATGCTCCATATCCATCCATTGCATGAGGGCATGAAATATTCAATTCAATCATATCTACAAATTCCTGAACTTCTTCGACCAATCTTGAAAATTCATCAGGTGTTGCCCCATAAATGGAAGCTATGACAACATTGTTGTCCTTTTCAATTTTCTTAAGCTCCTCTTTGAAGTTGTCTACGCCAGGATTTGATAGTCCGATTGCATTTATTATTCCTCCTTCAACAGCAACTGTTGTAGGATTAACATATCCTGGATGAGGATTAAGTGAAAATGATTTGGAAACTACTCCCCCTGCACCGGATTTTAAAATCCAATTCATTGATGAGGCATTACTTCCCATAATACCTGCTGCCAACATCAAAGGATTTCTGAATTCCACTCCACAAATATCTGTTTTCAACATGATATCAACTTTGTAATTAATTATTTAATTAGTTTTTGTTATTTTTTCAATGATTTCCTGATATTTCTCATTTTGTAGTTTTAAACTAATTATGTTAGTCTTATTAGATTTAATAATTTCTTCATTAGATTTTATAAGATTTGCAATTTGTTCATCCTGTTTTTCGATGATGGAATCCTTCTGTTTAAGTAAATCTTCATAGTTTTTAGTAATTTTTTTAAGCTGCATATCCAAATTTTCAGTGTTTGCATTTAACTGGCCCTTATAATCATCAATTAAAGACCTCAAATACTTGACCTGATCCTGCTTATCTTCAATTATGCTTTCCTTTTCCTTAATTTTTTCAGACAAATCATCAAGTTCCTTAATCATTGCCTTATCATAATCTATTTTAGTGTCAAGCTTATCCTCTAAATTTTTATTTTGGTATTTCAATTTAGTGGAATACAATTTCAGCTTGTTGATTTCTTCCTTTCTGTTTTCCAATTCCATATTCAACTCATCAATCTCAGCATTTTTGAGTTCGAGTTCATATTCCAAATCTTTCAAACTTTTCTCTGACATAATTACAAATCCAAAAAATAGTATAATCCCATAAAAAATTATAACCTTTAAATAAATTAAATCTTTTTATTACGATATACTCCTGGCGTGAACTTTAAAAAATTAATAGACAATAGTTAATAAAACATGATGAAATGAATGCTTCTGCCAGTTCAGTCATGAAAATACTTATTAAAAATAAAAAAAATATTTAATTTCATGGATTGTTATATAACTTACTGCATTAAAGGATTTTTGGCTTTTAATGATGATAATGAATTAATATGTGAAAAGTTATTCCCCGAAGATGAAATAATCAATAGACTGATTGAAATTGACAGCAAGCAAATTGTAAAGGAAGAACTGGAAATAATAGATGAAGTTTCAAAGGATTATGATAACATCATTATCGAATCAAATAAGCGTTTATCCGATTACAAAAATGATAAAATCAAAATACAAACCCCAAATAAAGCCGGAGAATTCTTGAGAAGCAATTATGAAAAATTTGATATTGACCCTGCCGAATTAAATGAAATCTATCAGAATTTGGCGATTTATAAGATAAAAAAGGAATCTGCCAGTGAAGACAAGCACCTGATTCAAGCCATCAACTCAATCGACGAAATTGATGAAAGCATTTCCAAACTGATTGAGAGAATCAGGGAATGGTATGCACTATACTTCCCTGAAATGGAAGTTATTAGAAACAATGAGACTTATATCAAACTGATTTCACAAAATAAAACAAAAGACAACATTATCGCAGCAAAACCTGATGCATTTCCTGAAGAAATTATTGATATTGATGAAGATATCGATCCAAATGATTTGGAAATTATGAACAATTACGCCAATTCTATTTATGAACTCCAGAAATCCAGAAAAAACATTGAAGACTACATCGATAAAAAGATGGAGTCAATAGCACCAAATCTAAAGCTTCTTGTTGGATCCACTTTAGGTGCCAAACTGATTTCACATGCCGGAGGGCTTAAAAGGCTTGCAATGTATCCGTCAAGTACTGTTCAGATAATGGGTGCTGAAAAAGCGTTGTTCAGGCATCTGAAAAGCGGAGATCGCCCTCCAAAATATGGTCTGATTTATCAACACCCACAAGTAAGAGGCGCAAAATGGTGGAACCGTGGAAAGATTGCAAGAATGCTCGCCGGAAGAATATCTCTTGCCGTTAGAAAAGACGTTTTTACCAAAACATTTGATGAAAATATTGCTGATGAATTTAAACTGAAAGTGGAAGAAATCGAGAAAAATAATCCGTTTCCTACAAAAACAACTAAAAAAAGGAAAGAAGAAAAGAGCAAATCCAAAAAAAGCAGGAAAAAAGGCAAAAAACATAAAAAGAGGAGATAGAGCATGAATGTTTATTTTAAAGATGGAAACATCGCTACCAAAAATTTAAATCCTGGAACATCAGTATACGGGGAAGAATTAATTCAGGAAGATGTTGAATACAGGATATGGAATCCAAGACGTTCAAAATTATCTGCAGCTCTTTTAAATGGATTAAAAAATTTAGAAATTGAAGACACATCAAAAGTATTATACCTTGGCGCATCAACAGGTACAACAGTTTCACATATTTCCGACATTGCAACCAATGGAAGGATTTATGCCGTTGAATTTTCACCCACTACAGCAAAAAAATTAGTTCAACTGTCCCGTCAAAGGCCCAATATTTCTCCGATTTTAGGAGATGCAACCAAACCCAAAGGATATTTGAATTTAGTTGAAAAGGTGGACTTAGTGTACTGTGATGTGGCCCAGCCAACACAAAGCGAACTGTTTATGAGAAACATGAATTTATTCACAAAGGGTGATGGTGTTGGACTTTTAATGATAAAGGCCAGAAGTATTGATGTAGTGCAGAAGCCTAAAAAGATTTTCAAGGAACAGGAAAAGAAATTGATTGCAAAAGGTTTTAAGATTATCGAAAAAGTAAAACTGGAACCTTACGAAAAAGACCATATTACATTACTAGTGGAAAAAAATTTTTAAAAAAAATCAGTTGATTTCATCCAGATAAACAGGGCAAAATGCTATAAAATTTCAATAATAAAAAAAAGGGAATTTGAAATTCCCATTAATCTATTTTATCATTGTTTGATAGTAATTACAGTACTATTTAAACCTAAAACCCTTGAATAATCGATTTTATCTGCAATTTTATTTAAAACGGCAATATTTTCAAATTCAAGATTTTCATTTTCAATAACCGGATTAAATTCAACTCCAGTATCCTTAACGGAAATCAAAACATTATCCTCATTATTTCTAACAATGACATCAATCGCATCAACATTCTCATTAGTGTTAATGATATTTACAAGCATTTCCTCAATAGCCAGACTTACTAAAGCAGCTGAGTGACTGCCCTTTAAGTAATCTTGAACATCCTGGCTAGATTGACAGCTTCTTCAACATCACCCGAAATGGTATATTGGAAAACTTTTCCATCATCATTATGCTTATTAATGAAAAATCCTGTGTATTCCCCCTTAGTCTTTTTATTCATGTATTTTGAATAACCGAATATGAATAGGATTGTTAATAATTCGGCTATTGCAAATGAAATCCAAATTCCATTCCCTCCGATTGCATAAGCTAGTATAACTGCAAGTGAAATTGGCAATACAAATCCTTCAAGCAATGAAATAATTGTGGATAACCTGTTTTGTTGAATTTCCTGAGCAGAAGACAAGTCAAATAAATTCATCCTATTTACCCATAAATTTAATTCATTCCGTTAAAAGTAACTCTTAATACAAATAATGCTCAAAAACATTATAAATACTATTTTCCCATTCGCCAATAACCAAATAAAATTTATGACATCATCAGGCTCCGATAATATCAATTCTTTTTGATTAAAATTTTTTGCAATATTCATGCCACTACTCAATAAGTGTCATATATATTACTTTTTAAATTATTCTCCATTAAATCTTGTGAGATTATCGCTTTTTCACGAAAGATTATTTTGAATTATTTACAAAATTCGCAGATACAAAACCCATAATCTGCAGACTAATAGAAAAATGTATGATGAGAATACATTGAAATTATATGAAATATTAAAAAAAAGAATTAAATGTAAAATACACAATTGAAATCAAACATGAAGAAAAATCATTTAATATTCGACTTATAACTGAACATCAAAAGGTTTAAACCAATTTAATTTTTCAAAATATTCTCAAAAAGAGATGACCTACACCAATAGCCAAAAAGATATATTCACCATATCCCAACAAATATACTTAGCTTTGAAATTATCCAGTTCAAAATATTTAAAAATTTTCTCGAATAAAACAGACAACCAATAATTTTTCAACACAAACTATACAAATCAGAAACATTTAAAATTTAAAATCAAAATTCCCACAATATTAAAAGAAAACTCAAGATAAACTTTTTAAAATTAATCAAAACTTGAAAGAAAACTATCATAAAAAAGGCAATACTGCAAGGTCAATGCTAGAAAAATTTTTAAAAAAATCACCCAATTTTTGAGTGATAATCAACTAAAAAATAGCTCTGAGAGAATTAAAAAAATACTACAAAAATGGCCAAAAAGTATTACTTAGATACCTTTTTATACTAGAAAATAAGATATTATAATTGCTAATGCAAATAAAATAAAAGTTCATTGAAACGTCCTTTAGGTAGATTCACTCTATTAATCACTCCATTTAACTAATACCTAAAGGCATGAACTTATTTTATTAAAATATTTATTTTGAAAAGACTTTTTTTTAAACTCGATTTTTACATAATTTATTCTAAAAAGTATTACTTTAATGGGCTTATATTTACCTATAGATTTACTTATCAAATCAAAAATCTAAATCATCAAATTGAAAACACTGAAATTAATTTTCAATAGGATATAATTTTACAACTAACAAATAAGATTAGAGATAAAATTTTTTAATAAAATTAACCCCATAGAATGCTATTTAGTTTAACCCAAATTTTTAATGATTGACAATGAAATCAAATGAGAAACACTATTAAAAATATTAGAAATATGGTTGATTAACTAACAGTTATGGAAGCAAATGTTAAAAATTTTAAAAAGAATTTTCAATATAATGAAAGATACTATTAAAAAGAATGAATTCCAAATATAAGATATACATTCACTTATATTTTTTCAGAGATTACGTCAAAAATAACTTTTGCAATTTCTCTTTTTGATGACAAAGGCACTGACATCACCTCATCGCCGACAATTATAACCTCATTATTATCAGATCCGAAATGACATTCATTTTTAGAAATATCGTTTGCAATAACAATGTCGGTTCCGGCAGCTTCAATCTGTTTTCTTGCACAGGAAATGATATCCTCCCTTGAAATATTAAATTCTGCCTTAAAGCCCACTAAAAAAATATCCGGATTAATCTTTTTAACTTGGCGAATAATCTTTGTAGTTGGTTTTAAGTTTAAAAATAGAGAACTGTTAGAATCAATTTTTTTATCATCAATCTTTTTAAATTCAAAATCCGAAACGGCCGCAGTTGAAATGAAAATATCAAAATCAGGAACCAGTCTTAAAATGACCTCATTCATTTCACTGCTGGTTTCAACATGTATCACATCAAACACTGATGGAATTTCAACACTGACGTTAGCAACAACCAGAGTCAGATCGGCACCTCTGATATATGCCTCTTTTGCAAGCGCCAAACCCATTTTTCCAGAGGATTTATTGGTTATTCCCCTAACTGAGTCAATTGGTTCATAGGTTCCGCCAAGACTAATTAAAACTTTTTTGCCTTTAATAAAATCAATCCTTCTTATTTAAATTAATTGTCCTTAATGATTCAAGAACTATATCATCTTTTGATGGGAATTTGGCTTTTCCCTCATCCATTCTTGGCTTGATGAATTTTGCTGAATCTTCTTCTTTAATTTTATCAATATTCTCTTTGATGGCAATATACATTGAATCATGCATGGATGGCACAAACAAAATTGGAGTATCATGCCCGTATGCAGTAATCAAAAGAGTGGAAATTGCATCATCAGCTATTTTATGTGCAAATTTGGATATTGTATTGGCAGTAGCCGGAGCAACTAAAATTAAATCCTCCTGAGAGTACTTTACATGCTCGATTTTACCTGTTAATTTTGTTACGACTTCATTACCTGTTGCAAATTCCATTGCATTAGGATGGATAATTTCACAGGCCGCATCACTCATAAAACATTTGACTTCAATACCATTACGTCTAAATTCACGGGCCAGTTTAATGGATTCGGTAGCTGCAATACTACCTGTAACACATAGAATAATCATAAAATCACCATAAAAAAAGAAAATTATGTTATTTGAATATCATCCAGGATGAACTCAAATATGTATAGGTTTTCTTCAAATTCACTTGGCGGAGCGCTGTATAATAATACATAAGCCTGACCACCTTTTTCAACCCAAACCGCCTTGTGTTCTTTTTCAACACCAGTACTGTTTGAAGTGTAAACATATTCCACAGCATCAATATTACCTAGTCTAGTTCCACCGGAAGAAACCAACTTGTATGATGAATCTCTCTGCATCTGATGATAGGTATCATTGACAAAAGTATAAAACTCACCTTCAATAGGTTTTTTCTCAATAAGAATAGTTACTTGACCCACACCTGCAGAATCTATTGAATCCAGTTTGGAAATTGCCAATATGGCATATGGTGAAGTTGTCTCAGAATAACCCCAATTAGAAGGGTAATTGATAACGACACCACCCTTTGACAATGATAACATTTCAGCATTAGCAGTATCAGAAGTATTCTGTGCTGCATTGATGCATGAAATAGCTGAAAACATTAATAATAATAAAACAATGATAAATATGCCATTTTTATAAACATTACCTTTCATACAATCACCTTTAATGACCACCATCTGTTGTTGTCTCTATATTTGAACCTCCATCAGCAGATTGCTCACTACTGCCAGAATCATGAGTTTGATCTTGTGATTGCGATGTGTCCGCAGTGGTTTCAACTTGATAGTCGTTGGACTGGTTATAGTCATTATAATCAGTATAATTAGTAGTCTGTGTAGTATTTTCCGCAATATCTATAGTAAATTCAGGGAATGCAGTATCTTGAACAATAGCAACAGAGTGAGCATTAGATATTGAATTAAAATCTAAATTAAACACACCGTAACCTACTCCAACAGTAAAACCTAAAACTAACACCAATACAAGCAATAACTTAAATGTCCCACTGTCCATAGGTTGTTTTTTCGGTTTATTATATTTAGCATCATCCTTTTTAGGATTGATAATATATTTTTGAACTAAATCCTGTCTATTATCCTTCTTTTTATTTATGGTAGGCTTTTTACTTCTTTTTTCATTAGACTGTTTATAAAGCGATTTGCCTTGCATAGATCTTATTCTTTTAGTAGCATCTCTAGCATCAATAGCATTTAACTTATCTTCATATTTAGAGCGAAAATAACTATACTTTTCAGCAGAAAGCTTACCAGATTGATAATCTGCTTCCAAACTATCCATTATTGCAAGAAGTTTATCTCTATCACTTGACATTCCTACCCTCCCTGATTTTATTATAATATAAGTTTATATTTAAACATTAATTTATAGTTTACTTAAATTCAGGATAAGAACCCAAAACTTTTAAAAAATATGTATTTTCTTTTATCTCATCAATGATGCTTTGAACAACATCATCATTTCTATGGCCATTGAAATCAACAAAAAATAAATATTTACCCAATCCTTTTTTAGACGGCCGGGATTCAATCTTGGTTAAATTAATATTGTTCTTTTGAAAAATGCCTAAAATCTTATACAATCCCCCAGGCTTATCTTCATAGATTGAAAATATAATAGATGTCTTGTCGCAGCCTGTAGGTTCATGATCCTCTTTTGAAAGCACAACAAATCTTGTTTCATTATTCTCATTATCCTGAATATTGCTTACAAGAACTTCCAAATTATACAACTCTGCTGCTTTTGAATTGCCGATAGCAGCCTTATTTTTGAATCCTACAATGTTTTTAGCCGCATTAGCAGTACTTATTGCGTAATGAGGTTGAATTCTATGTTTTTCAATGAATTCCTGGCATTGAGATATGGCTTGAGCATGAGAATATACATCCTCAATGTCTTCCATAGAAGTTCCGGGATTTACAATAAGATTTTGATTAATCGGAATGATTATCTCTTTGAAGATTTTTAAGTCGAATTTATGAGCCAAAGAATCCAATGTGATTCCAACAGGTCCTTCAATTGAATTCTCAATCGGGACAATACCATAAGTTGATTCAGATGCTGAAACACTTTCCATTACTGCAGGAATGGTGCAATATGGAATTAAATCATCTCCAATCATACTAGCTACTTCGTGGGTGAAAGTTCCTTTAGGTCCTAAAAAAGAAATTAACGGCATATTAATACCCCCGAAAAAAAAATAAAAAAAGAAAGAAATATTAAGATTCTAATTTTTCAATTAGTCTTAATATGTCTGTTTGTGTTATAATACCGATGATTTTACCTTCATCGACAACAGGCAATCCATTGTATCCAGTTTCTATCATGATTTTAGAAACTTCACTAATGGACATATCTTTTGAAACATAAGATGGGTTGATTGACATGATTTCTTCAACAAAAACCTCCTTGATTTGGGATTTTTGGTGTTTTTCCGGAACATTTTTTCTAAAGTCAATGAATGCTCTCATTAAATCTTTAGAAGTAATCATTCCTACAAGTTCTTCATCATCAACAACCGGCAATCTTCCAACATTAGACTCTAGCATTTTTCTTCTTGCATGAATAAGCCTATCATTTGGAGAAACGCCGACTACATCTTTTGTCATTATCTCTTTTACAGTTATCTTGTCAAATGCAATTCCCACAGCAAGTGTGACGAAATCCGCTTTTGAGACTATTCCAACCATCTTGTCTTCACACATGACTGGAACAGAACCGATTCCGTTTTCAAGCATGACACTTGCAACTTCACCTAATTGCATTGTTTCCGGAACTGTAATTACATCCTTAACCATTACAGATGAAATATGAAGTCTTGATGCAGGCATACTTTCATATTTTGAAGAACCGAGTTTGTTTGCAATATCCCTTTCTGAGATAATGCCCACCAGTTCCTTATGATTAGTTACAGGTAAACGAGAAACATTGTGTTTACGTAATAATCTTAAAGCATCAGAAAGATTTTGATCTTTGTCTACAGTAATAATATCTTCAGACATCAAATTCTTAATTTGCATATTATCATCTCCTATAATCTGTTTATGCTCTTTTAACTGCGTTTAAAATATCTCTTTCAGTGATGATACCTACAACATTGTCATCTTTAACAATTGGAACTCCACCAATATTTTTTTCAGCGAATAATTCACATAATTCACCAATTGTCATGGTAGGTTCAACTGTAATTGGGTCTTTAGCCATAATTTCAGAGATATTGGTTTGCAATACATCAGTTGCTAAGTTTGAATTTAAATTATCGAATAATTCTTTAGCATTTAAAAATCTAATCACATCAGTAGAAGTTAAGATACCTAATAATTTTTTAGCTGCTTTAGAAATATCTGCTTCTCCACCGACAACAGGAATTCTCCTTAAACCATTTCTAACCATGATTTTGCATGCTCCTTCAATAGGAGTTCCAGGAGTTGTTGTGAATACTTTAGGACTCATATAATCTTGCACGGTTTCTTTACCTGCCATGCCTGCCAAGGATAATGCAATGTCCCTTTCAGTTACGATACCTACAAGTTTTTCATCAGCATCTACAAGAGGAATAGCTCCTAATTGGTTATCTAACATGGTTTGAATAGTTTCGCCAATGGAAGCTTTATTAGATAATGTAATTAAATCACGGGTCATAATTTCTTTAACTGGTTCGTTGATTGCAGCTAAGAAATTGTCTTCATATTTTTTCTCAATAATGTTGAATTTTTTTCCTCCACCAAAGAAATCTAATATATCCATTACTGTTACAATACCTAATAACTTACCGGAACCTGGATCAGTAATTGGTAATCTTCTGAATTCGTGTTCCATCATTACTTTAGCAGTGTCTTTAATACTTTTTGAAGGAGGAATTGAAACTACATCTCGAGTTGCAATAGCCATGATGTCTCCTTCTTTATCATGAACTTTTGTCACACGTTCAACTGCACCTGTATTTGATTTTCTGTTAACGGATGTTTTATCTTTCATTTTCACACCTCAATTTACATTTGCACTTCAAAATTAAATAAAATCAATATTAAAAACAAAATTACTCAATATCCAAAATCTTATGGATTTGAGGAATGGTGGAAACTTCAAAATATTGCCCAACAATTTCAGAAAAACTAAATAATCTAAAATTAATATCTCTCCAGTCCCCTAATGGGCTAGAAGGTTGGATAATTATTTTAATGTTGCTTTTGTTTGAAATACTCTCAGATAATTTTTCAACTACCTCTTTAAATGACTTTATTTTTGTTGAAGGCAATATAACTACTTTACAATATACATTTAT
>NZ_SUTI01000042.1 GCF_015062985.1 Methanobrevibacter sp.
TACCAACTAAATTTGCAGAATTCTACGAAGGCAAAAACATTACTCTTTGGGGGTCCATGGAAGCCGCACGTGAAGTGGGCGGTGATTTCTATGACTACTTCGATATAGATGATGAGCATGTCGGTTTTGTAATAGGTGATGTGAGCGGAAAAGGAGTTACAGCAGCACTGATAATGGTTAAGGCAATGACATTAATCCAGGAATATGCAAAACAATACAATGACCTTTCCAAAGTGTTCTATGAAGTCAACAATGAGTTATGCGAAGGAAATTCCGAAACACTGTTCGTAACCTGCTGGCTTGGAAAGATAAACACAAGAACCGGTAAGGTGTCCTATGTCAACGCAGGCCACAATCCTCCACTGGTTAAAAAAGGAGATGGATTTGAATATCTAAACAGTTCCCCAGACCTTGTACTGGCCGCAATGGAAGATATGCCTTACGAAACCCATGAAATACAATTAAACTCAAATGATGCAATATTTCTCTACACTGATGGAGTTACAGAAGCAAATGACAACTACAATGGATTCTACGGCGATGAAAGATTGAAAAACATCCTCAACGAACATCAAAACGATGAGGTAAGCGCAATAATCGATTGCGTCAAAAAGGACATTGACGAGTTCTGCAACAGCCAAGAGCAATTTGACGATACCACAATGATAATCGTTAGAAGGGACTAATACAAAAAATGTTAATTACAATAAATGCAAAATAGGAATTATGAGAAAAATAATAATTGATGACAGTTGGCGTTTTCCAAAGACCAGAAGAACTGATTTTAGTAGATTTTTATCTGCAGTACAAGCCAATGCTTGAAGAAAATAATCCTCAATTTGATCCACATGATTTTACAATGCTGTTATATATGTATAAGATGTTGGATGTTAATTATATTGACAATATGGAAATATTAAAAAAGAAATATGGGAAAAGATATGTTGATGAGTTGTCTAAAGAAAAATTGGAATTTCTTGAGATAATAACTGTTTTTACATTTATTCATAGGTTAGATCGTCACATGGGTTGGGGATTCTATGATGATTGCTTGGCAGATGGCACATATTATAATTTGCTTTGCAGGTTAGAAGAGATAAAAAATGAATTAGAAAGCTAATCACTATTTTTTTAATTGTTTTTCATTAATTAAGTGACATAATTCTGCGAGATATTCCTGGTTCATGAGATAAATGAATTTAGGAGGAGATTCATAGAAATCACATTCCCTTAGCTCCTTATCTTTTTCATACCTGCGGATTTCTAGCATGATTTCATCTCGTTTTTTAATGAGTTCCTCCAGTGTTGCATTTTCTAATGATTTTCTGAAATTTTCTCGATCAATCATATTAATTACCATTTAATACTCATCTTTTTCTTCATCTTTTTCATTAATTAAATAGCATAACTCTGCCAGATATAAATTATTCATAAAATAAATCATTTCAGGACTTGGACTTGCCCAACATTCTTCTTCGAGTATTTTACCTTTTTCATACCTTCGAATTTCCCGTATTAGTTTATCTCGTTCTTTTATGATTTCTTTAAGTGTTGCATTTTCCAACGCTTTTCTAAAACTTACTGGATCAACCATCATATATATCATTCTTCAAGTTCTTTTATTGCATCTTTTGCCAGCATTATCATAATTTTTGACCATAAGATTTGACTATAATCTTCCAATTGTGCTTTGTTAAACCATTGCTGAAGCTTGTTACATTCACTTAACACTTTCTTTTCAATCCTTTTTAAGCTTAAAGGTTTCTCCGTATAAGGCATATTCAAGTATTCCTCTTCAAAACTGATTAAAAAGTTAAAGTATCCATTTTCAATAAGCATATCAAAATGTTGGTCTAAAATATTTTTTAATTTATGCTCAGCTTCAGATGCATCAAAATAAAAATCTTCTTCAAAGTATGACATATTTTTTTGCATACTATCAATCATTTCATTTACTTTTACCTTATAATCATTGGTTAATTCTTCAATTAAATCAGCATTAGGCATTTCACCTGTATGAACATATTCATATAACAACTTAGGATTTCTTTTGACTATACTTGGAAGCTCATCAAAAGGTTTACCCTCATTTTGAAAATTCCAAATAATCGAATCATTGGCCATAATATACCTCTAATTAACCATCAATCAATTTCTTTTTCATCGCAGCAAACTCTTCATCAGTTAGCAACCCTTCTTTATACATATTAACTATCTTCTCAAGGTCATCGACTAAGTGATTATTATCATTAATTCTAGTTTCTCGCTTTTTAATTTCTATTAACTTATTTAATCCTACAAGGATTTTTTTATCATTGTGATATTGGCTGCTGTAACTGGGGCATCTTAAATGGTCTATTTCATCATATTTGCCGGATTCATATTCTATGATGAATTTCATTATACTATTTTTCACTTTGTAAATTTCATCTAATGATGCATTTTCATATCTTTTTATGAAATTTTTTGGAGAAATTAACATATAAAACACCCTTGCATTAATCTTGTTACTCTGTCTGTCACCACTATCTTAAATTATTATTGTTAATAGATTGTTGTATCTCTTCTGGAAACAGGTGTACATCAATCGGCTTTTTAGAAATTAATCATAATTATTATTAATATTATAAATCCTAACAATACCAAGGCAATTAATTTTATAAGTTCATCTTTGCAATGAGGGCAAGAGCCATTAACATGAGTGTTATAAATCTTACCACAGTTACTACATTCTATATTGCAATTAGGACATAAACTTAGTTCTTTACTATAAATCATATCACAATCAGGGCATTTAGGATTACAATGCGGACAAAGATCATAATCAACCTTGTTATAGATTTTACCACAATCAGGACATTCTTTATTACAATGTGGACAAGAACCTAATTTTTTTCTATAAATTCTACCACATTTGGAACATTCAATATAACAATCAGGGCAAAGCTTTAATTTTTTTCTATAAACTTTACCACATTCAGAACATTTAATATAACAATTAGGACAATATCCATCATCAGCATAATAAATTTTACCACATTTAGGACACTCAGTATAGCAATCAGGACAATAGTCTAAATAGTTACTATAATATTTACCACATTTAGGGCATTTAGGATAACAAATAGGACATTTCTCATACTTGTATCTATTATATGCGGAACCACAGACGCTACAGATTAACCTATCTAGATGAGAACGCTCATAATCGTAAGAAGTATATAAATCATGTTGTATATCCTGTTTAAGATATTCACTCAATTCATTGCTATACCCACAATCTGGGCATTGAGTAAACGCACTGTGCAACCTACCACATTTAGGACACTTGACATCTAAACCTGAAGTTCTATTCTCATCCCATCCCATATCAATCAATTAATATTTTATCACACAAAGATGATATAACTTGTGTATAAATTATCAAGTATAATTCAAAAGAAAAAAAATTAAAAATTTAATCTACAATTGTTATTTACTAAGTAATTCCTGTTCTAATTGGAGCTTCTCCATGTGTTACCACATTTTGCGCATCTGATAAAATTAGTTGGTGCCTCATCGGCTGAACGAGTCTGGACTGTCCACCAGTAGCCCTTTGTTCCCCCACACTTATAGCAGGTTATTCTTGTTGTAGGAAGAGCCTTGTTGTTGTCGGTTACAATCACCTTTGCCTGAGGATTGGTTTCCCCTTCCATGTGATACTGCTTTTCAATATCATCAT
>NZ_SUTI01000018.1 GCF_015062985.1 Methanobrevibacter sp.
AGGTTCCCCTGTTGGTAAAAACGTAGAAGAATCCATTAAATTATTAGGAGACGTAATTGCAAGTTTCTAAACTTGCTTCTCTTTCTTTTTTTTATTTTTTTAAACCATTATACACAACTTATTAACCACTTATTTTTTTAACGATACTTTTTAATTACAAAAAACCAATAATATAATTATTACATTTATTATATTGCAGGTATTATAATGGAAATTGAAAATTTAACAAAAGAAATTAGACAAAGGGCTTTTGAGCGAAAAGATCCTAAAACTCCGGAACAAGTCGGGGCCAGTTGGTATAATGATGATTTAACATATGACGGTGTTGCAAAGACACTGTTTATAATTCTGCCAACACCAGGTTGTTCATGGGCTCTTGGAGATAGCGGCGGATGTACAATGTGCAGTTATGTTTCTGATTGCACATTAGAACCTATTGACAGTGAAACTATCTTGAGAATATTTAATGAACACTTATCCAGACATCCAATAGCTGAAGAGGACAAGATTACTGTGAAACTGTTTGCATCCGGAAGCTTTCTGAATCCTTATGAACTTCCAAAGGATGCCCGTGACGAAATATTGAAAACATTAATGGACCTTGGCAATGTGACTGAGATTGTTGTTGAATCCAGACCAGAATACGTTAAAGAGGAATATCTGGATGAAATTTTTGAAATTATCGGAGATACATTATTTGAAGTGAGCATAGGTCTCGAAACATCAAACGATTACACTCGTCTTAAAAAAATCAATAAGGGCTTCACAAGAGATGAATTTGAAAACGCGATTAAATTGATGCAAAACTTAAAAGAAACTAAAGGATATAATTTGAAATCAAAAGCATATATCTTTGTTAAACCTATTCTTGTATCCGAAAAGCAAGCCATTGATGAAGCGATTGAAACCGCAAGATACTGCAATTCAATTGGAGTCAATAGGATTTCATTTTGTCCTGCAACAATACATGCCGGAACTGTTATTGAGAAATTCTGGAGAAAAGGAGCGTATCAGCCTCCATGGATCTGGTCATGTGTTGAAATCATAAATACAGTCCGTGAAGAATTAGACATTCCTGCACTTCTTGACACTTCAGGATTCGGTTCAAGACGTGGCCCATATAACTGTAAAAAATGTAATAAAGATTTGAAACATATGATAATAGCTAACAATTTAACTCAAAGCAAAATTGAATATGAATGTGAATGTAAAAAGGAATGGTTAGCTGAAATCAATAATTCGGATATGAATGGCTCAACCGTTGAAATCAAACATATCCCATTATATTAATATAATTAAAACTATTAATTATTATTAGGAGGAAATTATGAAAACTAAATTTATTAGTTTACTGGCTATAATTCTCGGATTAATTATTATTATATTCCCGATGATGGGGGCTATCAGCGTTAGTGCATTAATCGGATTATCAGTCCTGCTAATGTCCATCTATTTACTTGTTGTTGGAGTAAGTATAATAGATTATAACACTAGCGGTGCGATATTAGATTTGCTTTTGGGAATCATACTTTTATTATTAAGCGTTTCTTTAATATTCAATCCATCATTGCTTGGATTTTTAGCCGAAATTACATTATATCTTGCAGGAATAATGCTGATTGTTGTTTCTTTAATATCTCTAATAAATAATCGCAGCAGCAGATACGGATTCTATATCGGAATTGCTGGTGTTGTGCTCGGTTTGTTATACATTATTATTGGAACCTACATTTCAAATCCTATTATACTCGGTACATTAATCGGAATATGGTTAGTTCTAAATGGTATATTTAAATTAATGGATAGGTAACCTATCCAAATTCTCTTTTTTTGGTGTTGAATTTGATTGGAATTAGTGCAGATTTTGACCCCGTCCATAAAGGTCATGAAAAATTACTTGAAGAAGCAAGAAAACTAGCTGACGAAAATAATAAAAAGGTAGTGGTATACTTAAACAAAGGTTTCAGTGCTAATCACGCTCCTTTTTTCGTGAATTTCGAAGCTCGCCGCGAAATGGCTTTGGCTCTTGGAGCCGATGAAGTCAGGTCATTTGAAGGGCTTCATCACAGGCTAGTCCTATCATATAGCGTTCCAATTAGGCTTAAGCAAATGATTGACGATGGAGTGACAGATTACATTACCTCCGCAAGCATTTCCCTGAATGAAATCAAGCAGAAAGCACAGCCTTTCATTGACGAAGGAAATTTTGTTGGAATGCCAAAAAGCTATACTAACCGAAATGAAATTCGATGGTATGCAATAAATGAATTTTTAGGCTCCAAAGTCGACTATCATGTTGTTAAAGAGTTCAACAAGGAGAAATACTCCGGAAGGCTGATTAGACAATCCATCATTGATAACGGCATGACCATAACAGATGATGTCAGGAAATTACTTCCAAAAACCACAGTAGAAATCCTTCAAAGAGAAATCGATGCCGGCAATGTCCCGGGAGAGAGGAACTGGAATGACATCTATAAAAGAATGAACACCTATTCCAGAGGAAATCTCGAAAAAATAGCTTATCTTAATGGAAATACAATAAATGAAATAATCAAACGAAGAGTGTATAGGGACCCTGAATCCATATGGGCTGTTTTCAGAAGATCAGATTACGGTCCGGTAATGACCCGGCTTGCAATCAGTGCCATTGAAATGGACGTCAGCAAACAGGAAGTGATGGATTTGATGAAAAGTTATGAGGCTCAGGGAGTAATTCCGGAAAATCAGAAAGTTCAAAAGGTAATCGATAGGGCATGGTATGTGGCAAGCGAAGGACAAAAGGGCATCAGTGCACGTGAAGCGAATGAAAAATTCAGAAGCGAAAATATTGAAGTTGACGCCCCATCAACACTTGAAGCTGGGCTGAACTTGACAAAATTTGAAACCAAAATCACCAAAGAGGGATTGGATACTGACTTGTATGTTGACAAAAACGGAAAAATATCTGTACAGTTCAAAAGTGAAGGCAAAAAAATCAAGACCAACTTAAGGCTTCCTGCCGTTGAGGTCACCTACCTCCGATACATTATGGATTCCCATTTCATTCCAGTTAGCGGAAGCATAAAAAAAGCCAAAAAGGGATTCAAGGTTAAGGTGGTTATTGGTTAAGCTTTTTTAATGCAGCTTTAACCATTGTCAAGTCATTGTTTTCAAAATAGTCAATTATCTCTTCCAGTTCTTCTGATTTTCTTTTGGAACTGTTTAATGTATTGTTTATTCTTGAAAGTGATTTGTCCTTAAATTCATCCCCTTCAGTCAGGGACAAAATCTCAAAAAATTCGTCTTTTAAATCATAATCTTCAGCGAGTTCGGAAGCTTCAATCAATAATGCTGATAACGTTTTGGTATAAGTGCTTCTCAGCAATTTTAAAATGGCCACATCCCCGATATTATCGCTGATTTTTCTTGTGTCAATATATTTGTCTAAAAAAAGCAATTCATCACAATATTTTCCACAGACATATAGAATCGGATGGGTTGAATCTATTTTTCCGATGATGGCTCCGTCTACAAACTTCTCAACATGTTTTGAAATTTCGAAAGTTGTTTTAGGGGAAATATTGTTTAAATCAAGGTATATTCCCTTTGTTAATTTTCCATAATCTCGAGCCACTTTTAAGGCATTTTTTGGAGAACTGGCTGAAATTAAAATATCTGAATTGAGGGCAACCTCTTCAAAAGTTGTTAAAACTTGAATATCTGCATCTTTAATGGAATCGATGGTTTTTTGTGATCTGCCCTCAAATGAAGTGATGAATGCAATATCTTCGGACTGTATTAAATTAATTAGATTTTTTGAAACCTTTCCGAATCCGATTAATCCGATAATCATAATATCACTTTTTAAAAAGAAGCATATCATGCAGGTTTACGCCTATGTCTCTTGAAATTGTATTGCATTTTGCACATAATAAAAAGAAGATATCCTTATCGGACAAGTCAATTTCGGTTAAACCTTCATAATTTCCCATACCTTTTGAAATTATAAATTCATGACTGTTGAAAATCTCTCTAAATTCATCTGAAATTTCACTATCAACATAACCAACAGTTCCCGCACCTATCTCAACGATTTCACCGAATTCATCAAGACCGGCATCCAAAGCTTCAGCCACACATGCATCATTGAGAATAGGCTCTGATTTAACGGCAATTGTGATGTCCAAGCCATATTCCTTAATTTTGGATAAAAGCAATTTATCAAATACGATTTCTCCCGTATTGTCCACTAAATAGAGCACTTTATCATGGGTTTTTAATGAATTTTCAAATTCGTCAATGTCTTTGATGGACAGATCCTTGTCTAGGGAATTTTTAATAACGCTTTCAATATCATCATCCAATGTGAATGCACCAAAATCTAGAATATTGCCTATTATGGCAATTTTGACATGGTTTTCCAAACTGTCATCTGCATCCAATATCCTTTTGACATCAGGCAAATATTTTAGCGCAATCTCGTTTCCTTCAATTTTTTCCTTGTAATACGGATCCCTGCAGCCGGTTTTTTGTTTGATTATGCTGTGCATGGCGGATCCTGTGCCGTTGGAATTAGTTCCCTCATTGAAATTTTTACTTAAGAATTGGAAAATTTCCCCCATGACTTCCATCTTAAGCATTTCATCATCTGTGGATAAATCTAAAGCTTCTCTTGCCTGTCTTAAAAAACAAGGTCCGCATTCATAACTAATTTTCAAAATTAACCCCCATAAATGATTTGAACTAATTGTATTTCATCATCATCATTGATTACTGTATCTTCAATTACTAGTTCCCCATTCTGTTTTGACACCATTGTCTGGGCGGATAATTCTAATTCATTGAGCAAATCTCTAATAGTATAATCAGACTTTGGAATTTCACGCTGTTCTTCTAAATTTTTATATTTCAATGTAAATGACATGATTTCACAATCCTAATTCTTCTAAAAAGGAACATGCTTTGCATAGCTCATTTGCAGATGGCTCACCGCATCTGACACACCTTCCATGAGAATAATCTTTTTTAAGTTCCTCTTTTAATATTCCTTTAATTTTGTCATAACCTCTTAATGTTGAGTATTTGATTGTCGGGTGTTTTTCGGACAGCTGGTTGATGACTTCTGAAACCTCCCCTCTGAATGACTGCATTGCATAAGGGCAACTGTCAAAATGAACCTCCAATTCTTTTGCAACCACATATAATCCAATTTCCCTTTCAGGTATTTCACGCAATGGTTTGATTTTAACTGTGAATTCTTTGGCTTTGGATTCTGTTTTTGCACCCAATTTTGTCAGATTGTCAGTATTTCCTTCAAGATAATTCATCATAATAGCTTGAACTTCATCATCCAAATTGTGGCCGGTGGCTATTTTAGTAGCTCCCATTTCGCGAGCTGCTTTATTGATAAGAGTCCTTCTGAATACTCCGCAATATGTGCAGGAACCCTTATGATTCTCCTTTTGCATTATCTCATCTAAAGTGATGCCGTACTCTTCTTTGAGGCTTACGATTTTATGTTCAATCCCCAACCTTTCGGCATGGCGAATAGCTATGTCAACACCTTCCTGGCGATAATTATCGATTCCTTCATCAACAGTTACTGCACAAATGTCAATGACGTTCATTTGCCTGAAAGAATTTAGAATTTCTAAAGTTGTTACACTGTCTTTTCCACCGGAAAGCGCTACTAAAACCTTATCTCCCTTATCCAACAATTTTTCTTTACGGATGGTTTTTATGACTTTCTTTTCGATTGATTCTATGAAACAATCTTTACATAATAATTGACCGGACTGGTCTTTTTTAATAATGACTTTAGGATTACCACATTTACTGCATTGCATATTATACTACCTACATCTGTTCTACAAAGTGAGCCAATTGGTTCAGAGTGTTTACTTCAAATACCTGCGCTCCGGCACCTTCATAAAGTGAAACACAACTGTCAACAATATCCCATTTATTTCTATCTTCGGGATTTAAAATTACAACCTTCTTAGCATCCCTCACCATTTCCTCAACAATTTCAACACTGGCAGGAACACCGTGAACCTTCGGTCCCGCCCAGTCCCTGCAATCTGACAATATGATTACATAAGACTTGTTGCTTATATTAACTTTTTCCTGAAAACTTGTAAATGCTGAGTACATGTCTGACGTTCCGTGAACCATCATGTTTTTGATTCTCATGTCCTTAACTTTTATAAAGGAGTCCAGAAGATATTCCTCTTTTAATGCCTTGGTGGTTTCAATCACCTTGTTGTCAAATTCGAATGTTCTTGACCGTTTAAATGCAGTCTGTGCCGAAAACATCAGCATGAAGAACCAGCTGCTGATCCATTCACATGATCCGCTAATGTCGTTTAAGAATAAATGTTCATTTTTATGAGGTCTAGGCTTGGCCTTTACAAGTTCAAATGGAACTCCACCATATTTTAGATTAGCTCGGATTGTTCTTCGAATATCAATTTTATGAGAATGTGTCTGAATCTTTCTTCTTGAACGCTTATTTGCGATTCTTTTACCTAATCTTTGGCAGATTTCAAGCATACGTGGGTCAAATGTGTTTAATTTGGTCAAATCCTTATTCATCAATTCCCCATCACGTTCAAGCTGTTTGACTTCATCCAAAAGGGGCTGTCCTGAAAGCATTTTCAACTTTTCATTGGTGATTTTTTCCTCTCTGACCTTCTTGGCCATGCTTCCCTGTTTTTTGATTATGTACTTATTGGATTTAGGTCCTGCACCTCTATATGCAGTACCCTTATTCAATTCATTGAGAGGACTCTTTTCAGGTTTCGGCGGTGCAAAGACCTTATCGAAAACTTTGTTGAATTTTGGAATGTCATACCTGTCCTTAACATACACTGCCATCAACGCTGTCTTTAACAAATTTCTATCTTCAATTCCCAAATCCATATAGATTTTAACAGCTGCCTGAGTGCTTCTGATACTGACGGGCAATCCCTGTTCCCTTAATTGAGCTGATAAAGTTACAATCTTGCTAATCATCTTATCTTTTATTAAATACGTCTTTTATAACTCTTTTTTTATCGCTTTCAGTTTTAATTGCCACGCCAATACTGTTTTCCAGGGATTCATCGATATTTCTTGTTCCGAGGTTAGTGACAGAACGCACCCAATCAACAGTTCCCCTGACAGAAGGCTTTTTCATCAAATTGAGATTACGTATTTCATGAACCAATTTGACAACATAAGAAACTGTTTCATCATCCGCTTCAGGTATTTTGGATTTGACTATTTTTATTTCCCTTTCAACAGTAGGATACGGAATGTATAAGAACAGACATCTGTCCTTTGTCTCATCAAGCAATGACCTTTGAGAATTGGATGTCAAAATAACAATCAAATCGTTCTTTAGCTGGAATGTTCCTAAATCGTTAATGGTTATTTCCTGTTCACCTAATGCCTGAAGCAGGAAACTTTCAACTTCCTCATCCGCCTTGTCAATTTCATCGATTAACAATACTGAATTATTATCATTTAAAAAAGCATTTAATAAAGGCCTTCTTATGAAAAATTCTTCATCAAAAATCTTATCTTCCTTATTGGAATCATTTCTGGCAGCTTCCAAATGCAACAACTGTTTTTGATAATTCCATTCACCAACAATCTGCTCAAATGTTATTCCCTCATAACATTGTATCCTGAAAAAGTCCCTTTCAAAAGTTTTTGCAATCACTTTTGCAAGCTCGGTTTTTCCTACACCCGGAGGACCTTCAATGAGAATTGGCTTACCGAGTAAAAAAGACAAATATATTGTAGTTGAAATTTCATTATTTGAAACATAATCTGCATTTAACAAACTTTTGTCAATATCTTTTATACTAATATTTTCAACTTGCAATGTTTAACCTTCATAAAAATTTATTATTAAAATAAGATTTAATCTAAATTTATTTAAACTTTATGTAACTAATATATGTAATAACGAATATAAATTATATCATGGAGGTAATTTATGGAACGTGAAGATAAAATTATAGGTGCATTACTCATTGTAATTTTATTATTATTAGCAGTTGCTTTCATTGTCAGTGGAACTGGAATGTCACTTATGAAACAGGAACCAGTTGTTAATAAAACAAATGTAACTATGAATGATACAAATATAACTAATAATACAAATTTAACAAGTTATGATTTAAGTTATTTGTCACAAGACGGTTCTAGCCAATCCTCTGGCTCTTCAGGCAGTAGCGGATACAGCGGTGGATACAGCGGCAGTTCCTACTCTTATGATTCAGGTTCTTATCCAGATAGTGGCAGTGACCAAGGAGGCCAAGAAGGTGGCTCCGAAGGCGGCCAAGAAGGTGGATCTGAAGGCAGCCAAGACGCTCCTGTTGAAGGAGGAAATAACGAAGGATAATTAAAATTAGATTATTTTTTAAACTCGTCAGGATTTTTAAATAAATCAAAATCCTGAACATATTCTTTTCCAGTAATCATTGCAATTTCTGCTTTTTGTAGCTCTGAGCCCAAATAGGCTGCATGCTCCATTCGGGTTACCAAACCTTTTATTATTATTTCTTCATATATCTCTTTTGCAGAATGCCCTACGATAACTAGGTCTGCCTTATTCTTTACAAAATGAGTTGCAGTAATTCTGCTTTCCTTAACTGTGGTTTTATAGTCGACACTTATTTTAAAGCTGCCTGCCTTATCACGTACGAATTTTAAAGGCTTGTCACGTTTTGTTTCAGGAACACCATCCAATTCATTTAAAATAACATCATTTCTTTTATGCTTGTCCTTGAATGCAACCAGATTAATTCCCAAATCCTTTGGAATGGATTTCCTATGTTTTGCAAGAAACATCATTTTTGATGCTGTAGCCAATTCATAAACACTGCCCCTTGTTTTTCCACTCTCTTCAGGAGTGAACAGGATACTTACACCCAATTCCATACCTATTCCTGCTAAAAGGACATTAACACCACCTGAATCAGCATCCATCAGTTCGGTAACATTTCCCACACCGAAAAACATTGGTGCCGGATTTGTCTTATGGAATTCATGGCATGCGATTATGGATTCCACTATGCTTGAACTATTGACCGGATCCAAAATCAAGTCTGCAACATACCTTAAACCTTCAGTATCCTTAATCAATTGATGCATTGATTCAACCCTCTCCAAAGGAGATTTTGGGGAGATGCCGTGTGAAAAATTAGTCGGGAGCAATACCGCTGGAATATCCTTTTCCTTTAAGATTTTTTGAACTTCAGAATTGTTTCCCAAATCCAAACTCAATACAAAATCAATTCCATTCTCCGCAGCCACCTGTATCTCTTTAGGATTCAGTGTGTCTATGCTTAATGGCCTGTCGCCAACAATCGGACGTAAAGTTTCTATCAATTCAGGAATTTTATCTGAAAAATCTTCACCGGCAGCCATACCTATATCAATCATGTCCGCACCGGAATCAACAAAATATTGGCATTTGTTAATCAGAGCTTCCTTTGATAAAAAGGGAGCATTTGCTATTTCAGATAGAACTCTCATAGGAAAATCTTCACCAACCGGGAGGTTTCTAATTAGAATATTGTTTGGCTTTTGGAGGAGTTTTTCAATATTTTCAGTGCCGTTTTCAAATTCCTCAATGAATTTGAATGCCTCTTTTCTTTTTTCTTCCTCAATCAATTTATCTGCAGGCTTGTCCTCTGACAATTGAATGCTATTGACCAGGTTCAATACCATTGCCAAATCCGCACCGTCAGTAGATCCCTTAAAAGTTGGAATTCCCAATTCCTTTGTGATTTCCCTTGTTCCCTTCTTGATTAATCCCGGAACGAGAATCATGTCGATTTCATCAAGTTGGTCGGAAAAATTAGTTTTTACTTCTTTTATTATTTGCCTTGGAGTTAAGAAAGCGGCAACCTGAGTATTGTCAGCAATATGAACAATAATATCTTCTTTTGAATCTGAAATTACCTCCTTTATTAATGGATATGCCAAATTACCTGTAATAATTAAAACTTTCATAATAACTCCTCAACAATTTCTAATAATATATTAATTATTATATCTATTATATATTCTTTTAAAAAGTGAAATTTTTTAAATATTATTATTTCATAAAAACTTATTAAAATTGTATAATAAAGTAAAGCAAATATTAAAAACCATTATAAAAAAATTTACAAATAATAAATAACTTAATCAAAATAATTTAATCAAAATTATCCAAAAACAAAATTTCAACATAAAATTTATATATTTTGTAATTTATAATGATTATACATGATAAATATATGGAGGAAAATTTAATGATCGAAATTCGTTTTCATGGAAGAGGCGGACAAGGTGCTGTAACAGCTGCTGAAATTTTGGCTAAAGCAGCATTTAAAGACGGCAAATATTCCCAAGCTTTTCCATTTTTTGGAGTTGAACGTAGAGGAGCTCCTGTAATGGCTTTCACAAGAATTGACGACAAGCCAATTGATTTAAGATATCAAATCTACAATCCAGACTATGTATTAGTTTTAGACGATGGATTACTGAATGTAGTTGATGTTTTTTCAGGAATTAAAGACAATACCGAAGTAATTATAAATACTGAGAGTTTTGAAGGCAGTGGCGAACATGATGTCCACAGTATCGATGCAACCGGAGTTGCATTGGAGATGTTAGGACGTAATATTGTTAACACCATTATTTTAGGATATTTTGCTAAAAAGACACAAGTTGTTAGTATTGACTCACTACTTGAAGTTATTAAGGAAACATTCCCTGGAAAAGTTGGAGAGCTAAACGTAGAAGCTACTAAAAAAGCTTATGATATGGGATAAAGGGTGAAGATAATGGTAAGTATAGGATGTGTAATTAAAACACCTGGTAACAGTAGAAACAATAAAACTGGAAGTTGGAGGACATTCAAACCTATTTTAGATAAAGAAAAATGTATTGATTGTGATAACTGTATCATTTTCTGTCCGGATTCCAGTGTAAACAAACAACATGATATTGATTACGATTACTGTAAAGGATGCGGAATTTGTGCAAACGAATGCCCTTCCGATGCAATCGAAATGGTAAAAGAATAGAGAGAGTGATTTAATGATAAGAGAAGTA
Source organism: Methanobrevibacter sp. (assembly GCF_015062985.1). Taxonomy (GTDB): domain Archaea; phylum Methanobacteriota; class Methanobacteria; order Methanobacteriales; family Methanobacteriaceae; genus Methanocatella. Next base: position 11,080 of record NZ_SUTI01000018.1, read on the forward strand.
ATGACCGCAAATAAAGCAGTTGCAGAAGCTGTAAGATTAGCTAAGCCACAAGTTATTCCTGTTTATCCAATTACTCCACAAACTACAATTTCTGAATACTTAGCACAATATGTTGCAGATGAAAAAATTGATGCTAAATATGTTAAAGTAGAATCTGAACACAGTGCAATAAGTGCTGCTGTTGGAGCAAGTGGTGCTGGAGTAAGAGTATTTACAGCAACATCTTCACAAGGATTAATGTTAATGCACGAGATTTTATTTGCAGCAGCAGGTATGAGAGTACCTATCGTTTTGGCAGATGCAAACAGAGCAATCTCAGCACCTCTAAACATTTGGAACGACCAGCAAGATTCCATTGCACAAAGAGATGCAGGATGGTTGCAAATTTATGTTGAAAATGCTCAAGAAGCATTAGATACTACTTTAATGGCTTATAAAATTTCAGAAAATAAAGATGTTTTACTTCCATCAATGGTATGTTTAGATGGATTTATTTTAACACACACAGTAGAACCTGTTGAAATTCCAGATCAGGAAAGTGTAGATAAGTTCTTACCTCCATATGTTCCAGAACATGCATTTCTTGATCCGAATGAACCTATGTCAATAGGTAACTTTGCAGACCCACAATATTATACTGAAGCAAGACATGACATGGAAGTCGCAATGGACAACTCCATGGAAGTCATTCAGAAAACATGTGATGAATTTGCAGAAATCTTCGGAAGAAAATATGGTCTTGTCGAACCATATAAAACTGAAGATGCTGAAATAATCTTTGTTGCAATGGGTTCTCTCTGCAGTACCATTAGAGTAATGGTTGACCAATTAAGAGAAAAAGGTGAAAAAGTAGGTTTACTTAAAATCAGAGCATACAGACCATTCCCAGTTGAAGCAATCAACGAAGCAGTTAAAAATTGTGAAAAAATAGCTGTTATCGATAAAAACTTCTCATTCGGAATTGGTGGAGCACTTTATGCTGATATGAAAGTTAAAATTGATAAAGAAATCTATGGATTTATTGCTGGTTTAGGTGGAAGAGACATTACACCTGACTACATCATAGAAGCTTATGAAAAAACCAAAGTGCCTGAACAAGATGTTACATGGCTTGGACTTAAGGAGGAATAGATATGGATATACCTGATAAAGATTTATTAGCACCAGGACACAGAGGCTGTGCTGGATGTGGAGCATCTATTGCTGTTAAATTAGCTCTTAATGCATTAGGAAAAAACACTGTAGCTATTTCTGCTACCGGTTGTCTTGAAGTTATGACAACACCATATCCTGAAACTTCATGGGAAGTTCCGTTCATACATGTTGCATTCGAAAACTCAGGAGCTGTAGCATCTGGTGTTGAAAGTGCATTAAGAATTCAAGGAAAAGATGATGTTAATGTAGTTGCTTTCGGTGGTGACGGAGGAACTGTAGATATCGGTTTACAATCATTATCCGGAGCTATGGAAAGAGGCCACAACATGCTTTACATCTGTTACGATAACGAAGCATACATGAATACTGGTATTCAAAGAAGTGGAGCTACTCCATATGGTGCAAGCACAACAACTTCACCAAAAGGAACTGCAAGCTTCGGTGAAGACAAACCTAAGAAAAACATGCCTATGATTATGGCCGCTCATGGAATTCCATATGTTGCTACTGCATCAATCGCATACCCTGAAGATTATGTTAAAAAAGTTAAAAAAGCAGCTGAAACCAAAGGTGCAGCTTACATCCACTTACAACAACCATGTACTACCGGTTGGGGATTCCCATCTGAAAAAACAATTGAAATGGGAAGACTAGCAGTGGAAACTGGATCTTGGATTTTGTATGAAATCGACCACGGAAACTTTGAAATAACTTACAGACCTGAAGAAAGAAAACCTGTAAGCGAATATCTATCCGTGCAAAAAAGATTCAAACACTTAGATGAAGAGCACATTGAAAAAATCCAAAAATATGTCGATGCAGAGTGTAAAGAATTAGGATTATAAGGGAGGAAAACAATGGAAAGTATTGTTGTAAACAGCAATCTATGTGACGGATGTCTCAACTGTGAAAACATGTGTGCATCAGTCCATAATGCTAGTAGAATAAAAATAATAGAACATGATTCTTCCTTTTATTCCATTGTATGTCAACATTGTGAAAGCGCACCATGTATAAAAATCTGTCCAACAGATGCAATTACCGATGAAGGCGTCAATACTGAAAAATGTATTGGATGCGGATTATGTGTAATGGTTTGTCCATTTGGTGCAATGACTTTCCAATCAAAAGTTGCTGAAAAATGTGACCTCTGTGCTGATAGAGAAGAAGGACCAGCATGTATAAAAGCATGTACCAAAAGAGCAATCACTATTGCTGATCCGGAAAAAATCAGAGCTAAAAACCAAGAAAAATACTTGGCGAAAATGGCTGGATTATATGAACCGGACAACGCAAAAGGCGGAATTGTTCATGTCTTAACAAGTCAAGCAAGAGCTAGACTCGTTTTAGACGAATAAAAGAATTATGTTTAATATAGGGAATTGTACTGAATGTACAACCTGCGGAAGTTGTCAACAAACACCAAATGTTGACACTCCTATCTTATTTTGTATGCATTGCCAACCATCAGAAGCGCCATGTTTAATTGCATGTAGAGAAAATGCAATTGAAGTTCTGGGCGGAGCGATAACCATCAACAATGAAAAATGTGTCAGATGTGGGGATTGTGTTGATGTTTGCCCTATTGATGTAATTAAAATTTAAATATTTTAAAATCAAAAAATAAGATTAATTAAATATTATAGGGTTTTATTTTGATTACTAAAGACATTATTAGAGATACTGTTTATGAACTTTACAAAGAAGCCGTTATCGTTTTAGGAGATGATGTGAAAAAATCACTGGAAGATGCTCTTAAAATTGAAGAACATGACCTTGCAAAGTTAAATTTAGAAGCTATTTTAAAAAATATTGAACTTGCAGAAGAAAAAGGCATTCCAATGTGTCAAGATACGGGTCTGCCGGTTGTTTTTGTTAAATTAGGTAATGTGGAAGTTGAAAATTTACGTGAAGGTATTGAAGAGGGTATTGAAAAAGCCACCAAAGAAATTCCAATCAGGCCGAATATCGTGGATCCGATAACCCGTGAAAATACAAACATCAATGTTGGGGATTACATCCCGCCAATCGACATTGAATTGATTGATGAGGATTATATTGAAATCACAATATTGCCTAAGGGATTCGGTTCTGAAAACAACAATGCCATGAAAATGGCTCTTCCTGCAGAGGGAATTGACGGAATTAAAGAATTTGTCGTAGAATCCGTTCTGAAAGCTAAAGGAAAACCATGCCCTCCAACTGTAATTGGCGTTGGTATCGGAGGAACATCAGACTTGTGTTTGAAACTTGGTAAAAAAGCATTGCTTGGAAAAATTGGTGAAAGAAATCCCGACCCAGTAATAGCTAAGCTTGAAGAAGAAATTTTAACTGAAATAAATAACTCCGGAATAGGTCCTATGGGACTTGGCGGAAAAACAACATCACTAGACGTTAAAATATTAAAAGCACATACCCATACCGCAGGACTGCCTATTGGAGTATGCGTCCAATGCTGGGCGGACAGGCACGCTACAACAAAAATATATGATAATTAGATTATATTTAATCTAATTACTTTTTTTAATATCTGAATGTTCTTGGAGTGGTTGATCTAGGAATATTCTCATGGAACTCAATTGAAACATCCATGATTTCAACAGAAATATCTCCCATTCTTTCAAATGCTTTAATAACTCTGAATAAATAAATAAAATAATTTGAACGCTCTTTTTCATCAAAAGAAGTTTCAGTCATCTGTGTTGCAATAAGATTGATAGCTTTAGCCTGAAGGATATGAATAGAATCTTCAAGTTCCATTAAATCATCTTTTAAATCAGTCTGACCTTCAATAAATGCTTTCATGGATAAACGAATCATTTTTTGAGCAGTCTTATACATTTTCTTTAATTTTTTCAGAATATTTGCATCAATTTCATAAACCTCATTGATGACAAACTTAGCAATATGGCCGCAATAGTCACCAATCCTTTCCAAATCATATGCAACCTCATTATAAAGCATAGATTTTGAAAATTCTGAATGTTTATTAATGCTCACAATTGTCTCTACAGATGTTCTAATCTTTTCAACCATGTTATTGGTTGCAAAATCCATTTCCAAAGCTTTGCTAGCCTTTTTCTCATCATATTCCAAAACAGCTTCAAATGATGCTTCAAGTTGTGATTGGACATGCTTAGCCATATTTGACAACATATCATTCAATAGCACATTGCCTGTAGTTTCTTTTGGAGTGATATACTCCCCTAAAGACTCTGCAATTTCTTCATAACGTTTCAAATCTATGACATAAGCTCTTTTTACAGTACCGTCCTTAACAAGAGGCTGCAATAATTGAGTAACATATCTGCGAGTTATACCAAGATGTTGGGCAATTTCATCCTGTGTTGATGGATTTTCATATAAAATAAAATCCAAAATCTCTTTTAACGTTTTATTTTTTTTACTCATTTTATGCCTCTATTTTTTACTATAGTCATTCAACAAATCATTAGACTCAAAGTGAATTTTATCAGAAGATCTATTTATCCTTGAATCATTATTTGAATGGTTTACATGATTTTTAAATCTCACATCACTATTTTCAACATTATGTCTTGGCTTATTAACATGCTGATGATGTGATTTTCGTCTTTTTTCTAAATAATCAAAATCATCCTTGGTTCTGGAGGAGTAAACTTCCCTAACCTCGGTTCGTCCATTTTTACCTTTATTTTTTGTTTTATTAAATTCCTTTTCGGAATTATTTGCAGTGGAAATGATTTTTACAACTACAAATACTAACAATATGAAGGTGATAATTGCAATCTGAAAATCAAAATGCATAAATATTCCATCATAAATATCCACGATTCTACTTTCAACATCAAGGAAACCACGTGCTAAAAATACTAAACCTACAAATCCAATAATAATTCCATGGATTCTTTTAATGTTTTCAGCTTTTAAAAGCAATGGATAAACACTCATAATTATTAAAGCCAAACCTAAAATCTTATATAAATTATTTTCAGTAATATTTTGAATGGACAAATAAAACTGAAGGAATGCATCAGGTAAAAATCCTGCTTGAGCTAATAAAGCAAAAATTAACAATAATTGAATTAAAACTATGACAACGAGAGGGAATACATAAGCAATATCCCATTCAAAATTATGGTCAAAGGTTGCATTGGCCACAGGATTCTCCAATGCTTCTGAAAGCATATTATAAAGTACAGATGAAATAACTGAACCAATAATTGTCCCTGCAACACCTAATACAGATGTCAAAACTGCTACAAATGCAGAAATGAAACCTACCAATATCAGTTTTTTATAATTCATAATTTTCACCTTAATTATCTGTTTGAAAAATTAACAATATGATATATTTATTTTGGATAGATTTAAAGTTAATGTAAAAAATAGTATTAAGCCTTAGGGGGGATTCGAACCCCCGACTTCCACCTTACCAAGGTGGCGCTCTACCGGCTGAGCCACTAAGGCATAATCAGGAAAAAAATACTTAAAATTATAGAAAAGTGCAAGGGAAGGGATTCGAACCCTCGAAGGCCTATGCCAAAGGATCTTAAGTCCTTCCCCTTTGGCCGCTCGGGCACCCTTGCATACAATAGTAATATATATTTCAATAGTATATAAATGTTACCCTTATTTGATATTTTTTATAACAATAAGAAAAACTACAATTTTATATTGATAAACAAACTATATAAATATTAAGATAATCAGAATATTACATATAATAAATTAATTTATAATGGTGAATTAATTGAAAGTTGATATGGAAGAATGTGGAGTCTGTGAAGACTGCATTGATGTTTGTATGGAAGAAGCAATTGAAAGAAGAGCATATACAATCATTATTGATAATACGAAATGCGATAACTGCGGTGAATGTGTTGATGTTTGCCCCGTAGGCGCTATATACGAAGACTAAGGCATAATTATGAAGAAATTTACAATCATTGACTATTTAATAATATTATTAGTAATATGCGCTGTAATCTTTGCATTTATACATATTACAAGCGACGATTCATCAAATATTCAAAAAACCGCATTTGATGCATCTACAATCAGTAAAATTCCTGATACTTATTCTAATTACTATAAAGATGGATATATTGTAAACACCACCATAAAAGGTTTTAATTCAAGCACAAATGAAGAAATGACAATTAATGGAACTGTGATCTGGATTGGAAACCATGGAGGAACCAATGTCCAAGTATTATTCGAATCAAACAACACTACTTATTTGGCCGGATTATACAAAAGCGTTCCAAATGCCGACATTTACATTGATACCATTTCTCTTGAAGTTGACGGAAGCAAATATGACAATTTAGTTGAATTTAAAGTTAAACCTCAAAATATCACTTCACTGAATGACTTGACAAAAAATTTAACTGACACCGATTTCGAAATATCAACAACAGTATCCCTGGACTCAGTTGATGCGATAAAAATCCAGGACATTAAAAATCAAATAAATTCCCAGGATAAAAGATTTGCAATTCACACCTCTGGTGCTGATTTAGACAATCAGATAATCCTTGAAAAGGCAAACATGAAAAATATTAATGACGGAAACACCGCTTTAGGAAATATTAATGCTTTGACTGATGAAATTACAATAAGAGTTTACAACTGCAGTGACAGCCAGATTGAAAATATCAAAAATAATTATGATGTCATTAATATCAGAAAAGTTTAAGTTGTGTAATATATGAGTATGATTTATTCCACATTAACCTCAATAATCAACAGAATAAGCGATGAATTTCATAATTCATTTTTATTCACTACAATTTTTTCCATCATATCCTTTATTGAAGAGCAATGGGTCAATAGCTATTTCAAAAGATTCTATCCTCCCGAAGACTTTTTGAATTTTTTGAATAGGAATAACATACTGAAAAATCATATATTCAATCCGTTGCTGGTACTTTTCTTATTTGCATTTTTTTTAATTTTATCAATGAATAAACCTTCCACAAGTTTGGTCTTCACTCTCATCATCGGATTCATTTGCTTTTTTATAGGATCAACAGTACTTCCGAAATATTTTTTCAATGAAAATACTGAAAATATTATTCGATTTGAAAGAAAAGACATTTATTCTATTGGATTCTGTTTAATATTGGTCAGTATAGTATTTTTTGGATTGAGCATTGTTTCTGTTGGAGGAATTCCTCTTTTAAAACCATCAATCAGATATCTGTTGAAACCCGCCTTTACAATGCCCGTATTTCTAATCATACCCGGAACATGTCTAGTAGCGGCAGCATATCTAAAAGATTTTCAAGACAAAAAAATCACACGTTCACAGGCAAGGTTCAGATTCATATTTTTGCTAATAATAGACACTGCATTATTATTGCTTTTAGGTTATAGGACACCACTACTTGCAGCATTTCTCATTATAATTATAATAGGTTTCTATGGAAATATCGTTTCTCTTTGGGAAGTTGTGATTGGTGGATTAGTTGGTATAGGTGCAATAATAGGAATTGGTTATTTTAGGTCAGTAAGTGAAATGACAATAACATCCTCAACAAATCCGTTTTACACTTTACAATCAAGAGCTGATTTCACTTTGCACGTTTTGAATCTGCTTGATTTTATTGGAGGCAATTTCGGATTAACGCATGGAAAACTATTGGCAAGCTCAATACCGGGAAGTGCACTGGGCCCTAGAATGATGGTTGGAAAATTGATTGCATGGAGAACAGAAGTTACAGTCACACCAACATTGATTGGTCAGATGGTAGTCGATTTCGGAAAGGTAGGTGTGGCAGTGGAAATGTGCCTTTTAGGATTCATTTTGGGAATCGGATTTAAAATATTGCAAAAAACCAAAGATTATTTTTATATAGCAATTTACAGTTTAATCTTGACATACTCAATTTTAGGAATAGAAACAGGAATTCTAGATATACAGGTTTTATTATACTTCATAATAGCAGCAGCCATCTACTTTTTAAATATAGCTAGAACCCAAAATTAGACTATTTTTTCAATGCAAAGTATTACAAAACTTAAAAAATAATACTAATTTGTATTACTTTAATAAGATTTATATAATCAAATATGTGTAAAATATTAAATGTCAAGCAATAAACGGATTTAACAAAAGTAAAACTTAATAAAAATCCCAATTAACTTGATATTACTGAAAAGAATAAAAAATAATACTTTTTAGTAATACTTATTTATAAATTAAATTAAAAAAAGTATTACTTATTAAATGGAGGAATGAAAATTGCACATACCTGATGGATTCATACCTATTTCACAATGTCTAATATACTATGTAATTCTAATTGTTGCATTGTACTTCTCTGTGAAATGGGCAAGATCTAACCTAGATGAAAAACGTATACCTCTTTTAGCAGTCCTCGCAGCAGGTATCTTCGCAATCATGTCCATGAACATGCCAATTCCATTCGGTACAAGTGGACACATGGTTGGAGGAGCACTCGTAGCTATAGTATTTTTAGCTCCAGAAGCTGCTGTTTTAGTATTTACTGTTGTATTGCTTATCCAAGCATTAATCTTCGGTGATGGAGGAATTACTGCTTTAGGAGCAAATGTATTGAATATGGCAATCGTTGGAGGATTTGTCGGATTATACACCTTTAAATTTTTACAAGGCACAATCGGAAAATATCCTGCTGCTGGAGTTGCAGCATGGTTAGCAACCGTAATTGCAGCATTAGCATGTGCTATCGAAATGGGTATTGCTGGAACCTTCCCAATGAATATCGGTATACCATCAATGGTCTTATACCACTTCTTTATTGGAATAATCGAAGCAGTATTAACTGTAATCGTACTTGTAGCCCTAGACAAATTCAGACCAGACTTACTCGCATGGAATAATGGAGATGCATAATATGGATAAAAAAGATACTTATTTAATTGTTGTTGCAGTGGTCATTTGTATTGTAATTTGCTGTCTTTCACCATATATTGCATCTGGTGACCCGGACGGTCTTGAAAAATCAGCAGAAGACTCAGGACTTGCAGAAGATTTTGCAGTTGAAGAAATAAAAGGCATACCCGATGCAATATTCCCAGATTATGCATTTGCAAATGATCCTGAAAACCAAGTATTACAGATTGTAGCACTGATAATAGGTGCAATTGTAACCTTAGGATTAGGATATGCAGTTGCTGAGATTGTCAGAAGCAGATAGAAATTAAATTTTTTAATTTCTATTTTTCTTTTTTTTAAAAGTAATTGAAATTTTATAAAAACAACATAAGCAAATAATAATATATTACTAATTTTTAATATAAAGATAGTGAGTTATATGGTAGACATAACGCAAATAATAAGATTTGATGATTTGGCTTCAATGGATAGTCCCATACATAACCTGGAAGGGAGGATAAAATTAATATCCACCATATTCATAATCCTTGTTTGTGTTATCTCAAAGGAGCTGTTTATACCAATAATATTAGAAATAATGCTATTGATAATTTTAAAGATGGCTAAGTTATCATATGCTGATTCATTCAAACGTTTATTGATGTTATTGCCATTTGGTGGGGCAGTTATCATATTTCAACCGTTCATTCAACCGGGAAATGTGATTTGGAACTATTCCGGGTTAACAGTTACTGATGTTGGATTGAATTGGGCAATCTTACTATTCATACGTATGATTGTTTGTTTAACAGCAATCATCATATATTCCTCAACAACACCGCTACAAGAAATGGCGAGCTCCTTTAGAAAATTAAAGATGCCGAGAGATTTGGCAATGATTTTATCAATTATGGTCAGATTCTTATTTTTATTTGTAGATGAACTTGCTGCAATAAGAAAATCTCAAAAATCAAGGAATTTCACAATCCATGGAAAGAATACTCCCTATAAATGGAGAGTTAAGCAAGTCGGTTATACAATAGGCATGATGTTTTTAAAGGCATATGAACAGGGAGAACGCGTCCACAAAAGTATGGTAAGTCGTGGATTTTCAGATGCTTCTGAAATGTTTAACGAAAAGAAATCTCCTGAAAGAAATGATTATATTTATTTATTTACAATCATTATTATTGTAATTGTTCTGGAAATCATATTATTCAAATATTCCGGACAATTAGGTTACTTCGGTCAAAATTTAGCAATCAATTAGGTGGCAGAAATGGAACATATACATTTAGAGACAAAAAACTTAACTTTCACATATCCGGATGGAACTGAAGCTTTGAAAAATGTGAATATTAAAATTAAAAAAGGGGAAAAAATTGCAATCATGGGACCTAACGGTGCCGGAAAATCCACATTATTTTCACATTTTAACGGTTTAACAGAACCTACTTCCGGTCACGTTGAAATAGATGGTGAAAAAATCATTTTTGAGCGTGATGAATTACTAAAAGTAAGACAGAAAGTTGGAATCGTATTTCAAGACCCTAATGATCAGTTGTTTGCCCCTACAGTTAAAGAGGATGTTGCATTCGGACCTATGAATCTCGGCCTAGATTATAATGAGGTAGAAAAAAGGATTACCGAATCATTGGAAATGGTCGGTATGGCCGGGTTTGAAGATAAGACCCCTCATCACCTGAGCGGAGGCCAGCAAAAAAGGGTGGCCATTGCGGGAATTATTGCAATGAGACCTGAAATTATGATACTTGATGAACCTACTGCAGGTCTTGATCCTGAAGGTGTCGACAAAGTATTAAACATCCTGAATAATCTTAACAAAGAAGGAATGAGCATAGTGATTTCATCACATGATATTGAAATGGTAAATCATTTTGCCGATAAGATATTTGTTCTGTATGATGGTGAAATTATAGCCGAAGGCGATAAGCACCAAATATTTTCAGATAAACTATTATTGAAAAAAGCTCATCTAAAAGCACCGGTAACAACAGAAATATTATATAAATTAAAAGAAAATGGATTAAATGTCGATACTGAAAAAATTAGCATTGATGAAACCGTTGAAGAAATATTGAATGCGAAAAAAAGTTAGTTTGTCGAACTTTTTTTCTTAAGTTTATCTTTAAGTTTTTTAATGAATTCGAATTCCTGATCTAATTCCGGAGAGTTTGCAAAACCGCAGTTAGGGCAGTGAATGCTGTTGCATCCATGTTTACCGCAACTGGAACATCCTCTGTTTTCTAATTGACTTTCATCAAATTCAAAACCGCACATTCTACATTTCATGATATAACACCGTTAATAAAAATAGTTTAAAAAAAATAAATGAAAAGATTGAAGTTATTTCACTTCAATGTTTTCAGCTTCTTCTTTACGAAGACAAACATCATATCCTTTTACAGACATTTCAATAGGATCCCCCAAAGTAGCAACCTTTTTAACAGTAATTTTTGCTCCTTTAACAAAACCCATACCCAATAAATGTCTTCTTAAATCAATATCACCAGTGTCATGATATTTCACCAGTGTTACTGTTTCACCCGGTTTTGTATCTTTCAATGTTTTCATAATATCCCCTGTAATATTTTTTAGGCATACTAAAAATCCGTTAATATTTATTATGTCTTATCAGATATTTAAATATTTAGTTATAACTAAAAATTAAAAAATGAAAATTAGTGAAAAACTAATCTTCATCCTTTTTTGGAATTTTTACACCTTTGATTCCGCTTTTACTGCGCATTTAATCACCTATCCAAATCCTGCTAATCCACCAATTTGGAAAATCAGGAATGAAACAATATATGCAGTTACTAAAGTGATACCACACATTATTAATGCCCATCTGTAACTGTTGGTTTCCTGTTTGATTGCACCGATAGCTGCGAAACATGGAGTATAAAGCAATGTAAATGCCATGAAGGAAAATGCTGATAATGGTGAAAATGTATCATGCACTAAATTAGTAATTCCTTCTTCATCATCTTCTTCCATTCCTGCTAAAGTACCGAATGTTGCAACTACAACTTCTTTAGCTGCTAATCCTGCAATAATAGCTACAGCAGCTTGCCAGGTACCAAATCCTAATGGAGCGAATATTGGGGCGATTACAGTACCGATCATACCTAAAAGACTCATTTGAGGATCTGATCCTCCCCATGGGAAGATATTTTGTAAAATCCATAAAACAACTGAACAAGCAAGAATGATAGTACCAGCTTTTCTTAAGAATCCTTTTACTTTTTCCCAAGTGTGTAATAATACTCCTTTTAGGGATGGGATTTTATAAGTCGGCAATTCCATTACAAATGGAGTGGACAATCCTTTAAACATGGTTCTTTTAAGAATTGCCGCAACAATAAGTGCGACTACAATACCCAATACATAAATTAAAAGTAACATCAATCCTTGATTTTCAGCGAAAAATGCTGCTATAAATATACCATAAATCGGCAATCTTGCTGTACAGGACATGAATGGAACAAGCATCATTGCAAGCATACGGTCCCCTTCATTTTCCATGGTTCTTGTTGCCATGATAGCTGGCACACCACAACCAAATCCTAAAATCATTGGAATAAATGCTTTACCGTGAAGTCCTACAACTTTGTGCATAACTATGTCCAAAGTAAATGCAGCTCTCGCCAAGTAACCGCAGTCTTCCAAAATACTTAAGAATAGGAACATTAGAATAATAATTGGCAAGAATGTGAGAACTCCACCTACTCCTCCGATGATACCATCACAGATTAATGAAGAGAGCAATCCTTCACCAAGGAAAGAACCAACCCATGCACCTAAATTAACAAACGCTTCATCAATCATATCTTGGAAAGGAGCTCCAATAGTGAATGTTAATTGGAACATTGCATACATAATTATAAGGAATATGAATGGTGCTAAGAGTCTATTAGTTACTATTTTATCAATTTTATCGGTAGTAGTTTCTTTTTCAACAGCAGGTTTTTTAACAGCTTCAGCCATTAAACCATCAATATATGCATATCTTGCATTAGCAATAACTTCTTCAGGACCTTCATTGTAAACATCCCGAAGATGTGTGCTCACCTTATCAACTTCAGCAAATATCTGAGAGCTTTTAGAAGATCCTTGAACTTTTTCTATAACTATAGTGTCTTTTTCTAATAATTTAATTGCGGTCCAAATTGAAGGAACATCTAAAAGATTGTTATCTTGCTCAATTACCTTTTCTAAATCCATTAAATGACCTTTAATATCATTACTATAAGATAATTTTTCACTTGTGTCAATCGGTTTTGCAGCCTGCTTTTCAACTGTCTTTAATAATTCCTCGAATCCGTCACCAGTTTTAGCATTGATTTCAATAACTGGAAATCCTAAAAGTTCACTCATCAAATCAATATCAATGAAGTGTTCTCTTTTTTTTGCAAAATCGTTCATGTTAAGCGCCAATACTAAATTAGCGCCCAATTCCATCATTTGAACTGTTAAATATAAATTACGTTCCAAATTAGCAGCATCAACTATGTTAATTATAACATCAGAGTCATCATCTACAATGAAATCCCTTGAAACGATTTCTTCCATAGAATGAGCACTTAATGCATAGTTACCCGGCAAATCAACAACATCATATTCATAGCTTCCATGATTGAAATGACCTTCTGCCCTTTCAACAGTTTTTCCAGGCCAATTTCCTACATGTTGGCGCATACCGGTTAATCTATTAAAAACTGTAGTTTTACCCACATTTGGGTTTCCTGCTAATCCTACAATTAATTTTGTCATTAACCATTCTCCCGTTTATTTAACTTTATAGATAGTATGTTTAAAAACATATAAATCTACTTACTAAAAAAAATTTTTTAGTTTAAGTTTTTCCATCATCTTAAAAAAATTAGGTTAACCTAAACATAATTATTATTTTATTTTTATCATATTTAAATATTTAGGCATGCCAAATATTGAGAAAGATATTAAAAAATAGTGTAAATAAAATTAAATTTTTAATAAGAAATGGATGCTAATTTAACAATTTAACAGCTCATCACGACTTTTATGGTCCTTCGCCATCGTAAGTGTAAGGGTCATCGTATATCTCTTCATCCCAATAATTATATTCAATATAATCATCGATTTCCTGATTTAAACCCCAATTATGAGAATCATAATAATCATATGGGCTGACAGACCGGACCGTGATGGTTTGAGTATTTTTAGCGCCGGAATATTTGGAATCACCATCGAATTTGACAACAACCTTATAAGTCCCCACATCATATTTCAAACGCAATCCGCTACCATATGATTTATATGCCCACTTGTAATATCCGTTTGAATCAGTGATATTATAATGAATAGTGCCTGTGCTTTTTATAGGTCGGCCATTGCTGTCAACAAGTTTAATTACAATATAACCCTTATGTTCCAAACCTTCGTCCTGAGTTATTTTGATTTTTACTTTTTCTTTTGCAAAAGCAGGTGTGACCACCAGCAGTAAGAAGATTCCCAAAATAATAAAAAGCACAATTAATTTTTTATTATCCATAATATCACCTTAACTTGTGAATACTATGTTATAACCAATATTTAAATATTAATTTTTATATATAAGTAATTGATTTATATGATTGAATATGACGACATTATTAAAGATTCCCCTTTCCTAATTAATCATTTAATAACATTAAACAAGACTCACGATTTTTATATTAACAAGTATGTTAAGACTGAAACCGACATACTTCCAAGCCAATATTATATGTTATTATTTTTATATTATGAAATGGGAACTAACCAATCAGATATCGCTAAAGCATGTTTAATGGATAGAAGCGGCGTTTCAAGAGCCTTTAAAGATTTTGAAGAAAAAGGATTGATTGAAAGAAAAATAGATGAAAAAAACAAAAGAGCCTATAAAATCACTTTGACCGAAAAAGGAATTGAAACATCCGAATTCCTAATCCAAAAAGAAAAAGAATGGGACGATATGATTTGTGAAGAGCTTAACATCACCCGCGAAGACCTGTTAAAACTGCTTTCAAAAATATCAATGAAATCATTAGAATTCAATAGGAAAAAATTCTAATCCAACCACCCCCCCATTCATTCATATTTTTCTAGGTTTAAACCTACTATCCTAAAACAATCAAATCAATTTATCAAATAACCCTCAATTTTTCGATACGCCTTAAACAAAGTTTAAATTATAGTTTAAATAACCAATAGCTATGATAGAATTAGTAATTGCTTGTTTTATAGGTATATTAATCGGAACAACAACAGGAATGATACCTGGAATACATGTTAATACTGCCGGAGCAATACTGTTTGCATCTTCAACTTTTTTACTCTCACAAGTATCGGCCGAGTTTCTCTGCGTATTGATGGTTTCAATGTCAATTGCTCATGCACTAATCGAATTTGTACCGTCCATGCTTTTAGGAGTCCCACAAGAAGGAACAGCAACATCAATACTTCCCGGACATAGAATGGTTTTACAGGGAAGATCCAAAGAGGTGATAAGGATTGTTTCCGTTGGAGGATTTGGAGCAATCATTGTTACTGTATTAATGCTTCCAATTTTTTCAATACTGCTACCGATTTTACATGATATCTCAAAACCATATACCTGGACAATACTGCTTGTCGCATCCATTTACCTAACATACAGGCTTACAGCAAATTTTAGAGACTTCCTATGGTCCCTGCTGTTATTTGTGCTTTCAGGAATATTGGGATGGATCATATTTCAAACCCCCATTTCCTCAGGAGTGACATTGATGTGCGTATTTTCAGGACTGTTCGGAATAAGCACAATATTATTCAGTTTAAATGATTCATCGACAATACCCCATCAAAATCCGTTTTATGAGTTAAACATCGATTATGGCAAATTCAAAAGTATCTTTGCAGGAGGGATAACTGGAGCCATTTTAGGATTCCTTCCTGGTTTTGGACCTGCACAGGGAACTGTAATAGCTCAAGCAGTAAGCGGTACAAACGATAATAATGATGATGATACGGTTAATTTTTTGCTTGCAACATCCGGACTCAATATTTCAGACTGCCTGTTTTCATTGATAGCCATATACATAATTGGAAACCCTAGAAGCGGAATAGCTGTCTACATGTCCTATTTGATTTCGGAAATGAGCATAAGTCATCTGGTAATATTTATTTTTGCATCCCTTCTGGCAGTTTCAGTTTCATTAGTGCTGTCACTGAAACTGGGGGATTCATTTTCAAGATTGATGGGTGGTGTTGATTATAAAAAATTGTCAATTGGAGTAATTTTGCTTCAAATCATTATCCTTTACATCTTCATATTCTATTACAAGGCACCTATCGGATATATGACACTAACTTTAATTACATCAACAGCAATGGGAATGTTGCCCCATTATATTGGCATTGGTAAATCCCATTTAATGGGCGTTTTAATCATTCCAGCCATTGTTATCTATTTTCAGATGTTTATTTAGAATTTAATCAAAAGCTAGATAATAATCACATTATCTGCTATTTTTTCAGCTTTTTGAGTGATTTCAGAAATATCTGCTCCAGGATAGGCATCAATTACACACAAATCCGCATGTTCCACATCAAGATCCTCAAATGCTTCATTATATATTTCATAACCTTTGGAAACATCATTTAATTCTAAATTTTTCTTTAATGTTTCAATCATTTTCGGATTTATATCATTGAATATAACCTTTTCAAAACCATATTTCAGCAGATATATTCCTAATGCCCCAAGACCGCACATGGCATCAATGGCCATACCCTTTTTAACGTTATTGTTGTTCAAATAGTTATGCAATCTCAATAGCTTTTCTTCAGTGGTCATTGCGACTTCAATGTGGTGTTTTGACTGGTTTTTGACTATGACAACTTTTTCTTGAAGCAAGGTCCGCATAACATTAATCTGTTCGTCATCACCCTCTAAAATTTCAAAGTGATTAATTTCAGAATTTTTATCAAACTGTCCTGTCGGAATTTGAGGACTGCCCTTCAATACGCATTTGACTTCCGGGACTTCATTGATCAATCTTGAAGCAACATCTGTAGTGAAATCCTTATGAAGCAATATCAATGATTTTTCAGCTATGAATTGTGGATTTAGACTACTGTAATAAAATCCTGATAATGGAACCGGAGAATTACGCCTCAAGGTTGCCTTTTCGGGAACTATTCCTGATTCAATCATTATCTTTAAAATATGACTCATTACAATATCCAGAGGTCTCTTTCCACATTCGCATTTCATGTATTCTCCATCAAGTTCATTGAAATCTATCAATTCCTTTAGCGGAGAAAATTTCTTTATTTGAATATCCTGACATTTGTCGCACTCATTGAGGGCATTTATTTTTTCATCCAAATCCAACATATTTGACACCACAGTTATGTAAGTGTTTTATCTTGATTTATATTAAAAATTATGCCCTCAAAAGTAATAAAAAGTATATTAATTAGTATTACTAATCTCTAAATGTAATTAAAATCGCCATTGGTGAAAAATATGAACAATAATGAGATAATACCACAATATACCATTGTCAGACAGGATTATTCATCTGAAGAAAGAATTATCCTGGGAGAAATTAGAGAAAATTTAGTGGACTTGGCAATATCAACCGGTGAAAACTACCAGTTAAACGAAGATAAACTGCTAAAGGATATTAAAAACTTTTTAATCAACAGATTCAATGAAGCCGAAAGCATCACAAATGACTATCTGGAAAGCCTATCCCAGAAGTTATTGAGGGATATTGTCGGCTATGGAAAAATCGATTCCCTGATTCAGGATGATGATTTGGAAGAAATCATGATAATCGGAATAAACAAACCCATTTTCGTATATCACAGGAAATACGGGATGATGAAAACAAATATCCAATTTGATGACGAACGGGAACTGATGGATTTGATTGATTCAATAGCACGGCAAATCAACAGAAGAATAGACCAGGAGTCACCAATTTTAGATGGGAGATTAACTGACGGGTCAAGAATTAACGCCACAATCCCCCCAATTTCTGCTGACGGACCTTCATTGACTATCCGTAAATTCAAAAAAGACCCCTTTACGATAATTGATTTGATAAATTCAAAGACCATCTCCATAGAGCTGGCTGCCTTTTTCTGGCTGTGTTTTGATGGACTTGGAGTGAAATCTGCGAATGCAATAATATCCGGAGGAACCAGTTCCGGAAAAACAACCACACTAAATGCTCTTTCAGCCTTCATCAATCCCAACGAACGAATAATAACCATTGAAGATACTTTAGAACTGCAAATTCCCCATGAACATGTAATCCGAATGGAAACACGACCCGCAAATGTAGAAAATAAAGGAGAACTGACCATGAATGACCTAGTGAAGAATTCCCTTAGGCAAAGGCCAGACAGGATAATAGTCGGAGAAGTAAGGGCAGAAGAAGCAATAACATTATTTACTGCATTGAATACTGGACATTCCGGTTTTGGCACACTACATTCAAATGATGCAAGAGAAACAATTACACGATTAACAAATGAACCCATGTCAGTTCCCCAAATAATGATTCAGGCAATTGATTTTATAATAATGCAGAACAGAATCTATACTCCTTCAGGCGATTCGTATAGACGAATAAGTGAAGTTGCAGAAGTGGTGGGCATTGAAGAGGGGGTCGTGCAGTTAAACAAGCTCTTTCAATGGAATCCCGAAAAAGACATGATTGAAAACATAAGCATAAGCAGCAAAACATTGAATCAAATAGCTAACCTGAGCGGTGTTTCACTAAATGAAATTTACCGGGAAATTGAAAACAGGGAAATGATTCTGAAGCATATGACAACTCAAGGTATACGCTCGGTCAAAGATGTCAATGAAGTCATAGAGTTATATTATAAAAATCCCCAATACGTTCTAAAACAAATCATGTAAAGGGTGATTTTTATTTTAAACAATTTATTCATTGCAGTTGGCAACATTGCCCTTTCATTTTTCATTTTTTTAAAAAGCATTCGATTCAGAAATACTGAGGTCAAAAATGAAAAAGAAACAGGTTCCATATTATTGAAAAGACTAAATATAGATCTTGAAACGCAATCAGCCAGATATGAGTCCGACAGAATATGTGAAATTAGGATTGTTTTATTAAATTATATGCTCAACAAACGAATTATCGTGGCATTAATGGCATTCATTGCAATTTCAATTTTCTTTTGCAGCATAGAATTTGTGGGAATAATCCTGACAGTAATCATCATGTTTTATGTGTTTATTCTCTATTATCCTCAAATAAAAGAACAGCAGAATTACTCCGACATCAATCAGGAATTGCCTTACGCATTAAGGCATATGGGAATTGAACTTAAAGCAGGGAAAGGACTTCATGATTCTATGATAACAATAAGGGATGCCGAATATGGCTCACTATCCCGGGAGTTCAATCGTGCATTGGAGGAGATAAAGTTTGGAAAATCAACAGAGGATGCGTTGCTTGACATGTCACATAGAATTAAATCCCAAGGACTCTCAATTGCAATCCAGCAGATTATCAGCACGCTACGGGTTGGAGGAAATCTTTCGAACAGCTTGAATATCATTGCTAAGGACATTACTTTTGACATGAACATTAAACTGAAGGAATATTCTCAAAAATTAAACTCTTTCATATTGATTTATACATTTATAGCAATTTTAGCTCCAACAATAGCTTTAGTGATGCTGATGGCAGGTTCCACAGTAATAGGAGATGTGATATCATCTAACCTATTATTAACAATATATACATTATTTTTCCCCATAATCATAATATTCATGGGAGTTTTCATTAAAAAACTGGAGCCTAAAATCTGATTAAAAAAAAAAGAAAAAAAAGGAATTAGCCGAATAAAGTTTCAATTCCTTTTGATGCCAATAATTCAACAAATGAACCTTGCTTATCCATTATGATATTTCCTTTAGAGTACTGATCAATAGCTGCATTTACCATTGAAGATTTTTTAACAGGATCTTTAGCAGAGTCTGCAGCAGCTTTAACAATTTCCATTACTGCATCACCTCTATCTACACCGCGACCCCAATCCTCTTCACGGATAATATCAATACCACTTGCATTAAGTGTAGTACCATTTACTTTCAATGGTGCTGCGGCATCCAGAACTGCATCCAAACCTTTTACATTAACAGCTACAACAGAATCAATTGTGTTATTGGTACGATATTCGACAATTTCTTTAGCAAGTTGCATTCCTTTATAGTTATCTGCATCCCAGAAAGCATCGTGAAGCAATAATGCTGAACCTGCACCCTGCTGTTGAGCTTCCGTTGGTTCCGAAGCGTTTGGATGTGTCAATCCTCCAGGATAAACCGGAGTATAGTTTTGCACAGTACCGTTGTCTAAACGAACAAGAAATGCCATATCACAGGCACCCATACCCGGCCTGTCTTCGCTTTCATCAATTGCACAAACCAAAATAGTTTTCTTTCCTTCATTAAGGTGCGTATCGTTTCCAATGAATAGAGTTCCAGCAATAATTGCAACCAATCCAATTAAAACAATGATAATCAATGCAATAATTAGTTTCTTTGTCCTATCCATAATAATACCTACCAAATATTATTTTATAAGAATTTTTTAATTCATTATACTTAAACATTATTAAAAATAAAAAGAAATCATTGAATTAATTGAAACTTGAAAAAAAAATAAAAACTAGTGACAGTTACATCCGAAAAAGAAACACCATATCTTTTGAAAAATACTTTTTTCTTTTTTTGAATCTTTTTGATCGGTTGTACAACATTTTGGTTTATTTGAATTGTTTGCCATTCTTAACCCCGTTTAAAATTAATAAGTGAAATTAAATATGAAGCCATATTTAATTTCGTGAGAGTAGTTATATGCCGTCATTAAATTAGTAGTTTAACTAATTTAACGACAATAGGAGTGTAGTATTGCGGATTTAACCAACAACACAGCAGTAATTAAATTAAGGAATACCTAAATTTTATCACTAATTATTAATTAGTCAAAGACATATTTAAATGTTTCTAAATTTTTAGGCATACCTAAAATCATGAGAATATAGAGTATGATCAAAAGAAAATAAATTTTTAAAAAGAGAGTATAATTGGTGTTTAGTTGAGGAGAGTTAAACACCAATCGTGTTTTCAGGAAAATTCTGGCAGATGAATTTTCCATTTGTATTAAATCAGAAAATTGTGGAAACTAATTTAATACCATATTTATATTTTGGAGATTGTATTATTATTGACTAATAATATGTTTTGTTAAAGTGAAAAATTTAGGCGTGCCTAAATATATGTCACTTGTATTAATGGTAGGTTGTCATAGTATATAAAGGTTTCGGTAATTTTTAGGTTAACCTAAATTTTATATAAAAATTATTAACAATTGTTATAAAATATGTTGTGACAATATATAAAGATTTCGCAAAATAAAAAAAAGAATAAAAAAGAAAGATATTTACATTAATCTTCCTACACCAGTAATTTCAAAACTAGCTACGCCATCAATACCTTGAACCATTTCTTCAACAGGTTCAGATCCACCTTCACCATCTTCAGTGATGAATTGTAAAATTATAGCAACTAAACCAAATGCAATTGGTTCTTCTGAAATTTCGTGAATTCTAGCGCCTTCAGGCATTGAAGATTCAATAGTGGATTTAATAGCTTCTAAATCTACTTCTGGACTATCTGGCATGATTTTCATAGTTGTTAAAACTTCACCCATTCTAATTCCTCCAAATTAATTTATGGTCCTTCGAAACCACATTCACATTTGTAACCGTGACCAAAGGTACGGCATTTTTCACATCTTGCAATTTTTGCTCCACACATAGGACATTCAAATTCAACGAATGGTCCTGTTAATGGAATTTCTTGTTTACATGAAATGCATTCTACAGTTTTCATTTTTATTCACCTATTATTTGTGTGTAATCGAAGTTATAATCATTTATATTATCATCTATTAAAGATAAAACCCTTTCAGGGTACTTCCCA
>NZ_SUTI01000043.1 GCF_015062985.1 Methanobrevibacter sp.
CTGATGTCTTTAGTTATGTTGAATACAAAGTTTTTGATTGTACTGTAGTTAAGTGTTTTGTAGTTGGTGAATCTTGAAATGATGTATAAATCAATGAATCTTGCTGTAAGGTTTAATTTTTCAATTATTGTGTCCCAGTCATCTTCATAACATATTGGTGCTAATAATAGTTGCGGTTGTAATGTGAAGTTAACTCTTGCATTATAATAGATGTATTTGGTTTCTTCATCAAAATTATCCTCAGCATCCCTTATTCTCATATAGACATCGGCATATTTTTCAAATTTCTTAATGAACAATTCATAGTCATCAGTATTGTTAAGGCCGATTTTGTATCGTTCATCACGAACCCATTTGTGGAATGATCCCCCTATTATGTCAAAGTCTTTGTTGGTAGCTCCTGCTTTACCTTCACGTATTGTTTCTGCATATTGTGAACGAAGCCAAGCTTTGATAAAGGTTTCATCGCCATTATCATCATCCTTTTTAAGATGCAATACCTTATCTTTCCAAATGTTGTTTAGTTTTTCACGTTTGACATCATCTTTGATTTCAGATAATAAGTAACCTTTTAACATCTCTGTTGATGTAAGACTGAGTCCACGATCATTCATTGTTACAAATATTTTGTGTGCATCTTGTTCTGTTGTTGCTACAATTTCTATGAAGTATACTTTTTCTGTTAACCAGTCACAGAAGTGTAAAAGTATGTCATCTGGTATTTTGTCGTGTGGGAAAATGTACATGATGTCATTGTATCTTCCATATAGGTTTTTGACAGATTCTCCATCATTGGTTGTGTCGAATGGTTGGCCGTTGAATATGGCATTCATGCATTCTGCTCGTTCTTCCACGTCTATATTAAAAGATTTTTCACCAAATTGGTCTGAGAATATCATTGGTTCTATTGAAGAATGTGTTTGGCCGTTTGCTTTGATTCTGTTATTTAGGTACATTAATAATAGTGTGAGTGATGAAAATCTTTGTTGCCCGTCAATGATTGATTTTTCATCACCTGCAAGGACTATTGAACCCATAAAGTAAGCACCATAATCCCTTACCATTTGACGAGTATCTCCTTCGTGATAATAGTCCAAAAATTCAGATGTTAAGTCATCAATAAGTTCTTCAATATGTTTTCGCTGCCACATATACTCCCGTTGATAGTAATGAATAGAGTATTTAGTGTTCTGTAACAGTTCTCTTAAATTTTTTGGTGATCCTTCAATTTTTTTCATTACAAACACCTTGTACCAATATTGTTAATATGTATGTAACCAATAACTTAAAATTGTATCGTAAATGTCTTGCTGCATATACACCTGCTAAGTTATTTTCAACCCTAAGCTTATGCCTTGAGACCAACTTAATCATTGCCTTCGCTATTTAAGCAGGAATTGGTTGCAGTGACGGTTATATTGATAGATATTATACAAATTCCATTAGCACTTCACTGACTATTTCAGTTTTGTCTGAATCAGATAAGTTTGTAATGTCATAGTCTGATTTTTTAAGGTAAGTTTCTATTGCGTCTTGCAGTTCATAATAATTTTCGTCACTGATAATTTCCATTAACTCCGTGTTACTAGTCATGGTTTTCATTACTTCCCTTACTGCATTTGTCATTTCCTTATTGCCTACATATTCTTCATCATTTTTTTCCATGATTTGATTGAATAATTCTTCGTAAGTTTTACCCGATAAGCTTATTTTGATTTTTGCTTTTTTGATTAATGGAGCTATGTAGTCATCAGTATTTTCAAAGTCTTTCTTGTTTTCTAATGCGAGGTCTAGAGCAAAGTTACGTATTACATAATCTTTCTGCATATCATCTTCATTTATGTTATTTTTACAATATGTGTTTATGGCTTTTTCTATATCACTTTTAGTTTTCCTAGAAGGAGTTACTCTCAAATCCTCCATTTGTTTTTGCATATCTTCAAATTGTGTATCCATTGATGATTTAAGATTATCAATTTCTTTTTTATGCTTGATATCTTTATCTTCCATTTGCTGTTTTAAATCTGCAACTTCGTTAGCGTGTTGTATTCTTTCATCTGCCATTTGGTTTTGTAATTGACTGTAAGCTTCACTATTGATCATAACATCATAATGCGCATATAGCGTGAATTTATGCATGTGCTTCTTATATTCATCACGTACACGATTGATATCCTTTTTGAAGTATGTTTCTTTTATAGGATCAGGTTTACGGCCTTGTATGTAATTTGCGAAGTTTGTGTCTTCAATAGCACTAGCATTAAATTTTCTTACCCTATGACTTGAAAAGAATCCGTACAAACCTCTTTTACCCCAGTTAAACTTTTCATTGATTAGTTTGAATGCAGTTGAAACGCCATCTTTTGATAATTGAAAAAATGGGTCTTCTGGTTTCAAACCTAGTCCTTCAGCCTTGAGATAATTTAAACAGAATTGAGTGCACTCTGGAGTTATAGGTGCATAATAATAGTAGTCCGTCTTTTGTCTTTTCATTTTAAAAACAGGAATTACTTCTAATTCCTCACATTTACCATCCAAATCATTAATGATATCCTGTGGCGTTTCTGGTTTATTACAATAAGGTGCTACACCTTCAAGAAACTGACCAAACGTGAAATTAGTTAATTCCATTCTGGCAGCCCCATTACATGCTGCGAATAAAAATAAAGCCTTGTGTTTGTTGAGTTTAGTTGATTCTATAGCAGTTTTTATATCATTAATTGTAGGCAAATCATCAAAATCAATTGAATCATTAGGTGATTTAGTTAATACAGCATTAGGTATCTCTGGAATTTCAATTCCATGAAAACGATAAAATGCTTTTGCACAAATCATATTGGTTTTGATTGTTGAAGCTTTATAACCTAAATCATTAATTAAATGTGTTCTAAAATTTATTAAACGACTACGAATTTTTCTTCGAGCAAGACGGATATTGTTATCTTCATCTTTATCTGCTTCATCCAGCAATTGCCCTAAAGTAAGTTTGTTAAAATTAGTATAATTTTTTAATGCATTAGCATATTTCTTTTGAGAAGCAATGGAGAGATTTTTACCATCACATAGCGTGATGAAAAAATCATCTTCCTTTACATCATAATTTTCTAATACCATATGGTATTATTTATATCTTCTACTATAAAAGTAGGGTGGTATCAGACGATTCCTTGTGCGTTCATTGCGTCAACTACTTTCTTGAATCCTGCGATGTTAGCTCCTGCAACATAGTTTTTGT
>NZ_SUTI01000019.1 GCF_015062985.1 Methanobrevibacter sp.
AAAAACAAAATTCACTCAATATCCAAAATCTTATGGATTTGAGGAATGGTGGAAACTTCAAAATATTGCCCAACAACTTCGGAAAACTCGAATAATTTAAAATTAATGTTTTTCCATTCTCCTAATGGACTAGAAGGTTGGATAATTATTTTAAGGTTGCTTTTGCTTGAAATATTTTCAGATAATTTTTCAACTACCCCTTTAAATGACTTTATTTTTGTTGATGGCAATATAACTACTTTACAATATACATTTATGGACTTCGCCATTAATAAATTTAGTGATTTAATTTCATTTAAAAATATTTCTTCGTCAAAATCACCGTCAAAATGCTCCGGCAATTTAATATCCAAAGAAACAATGTCCAATTTATCAATCAAATCAATATTGTTTGGTAAAGTCCCATTTGTTTCAAGCATGATATTTAAATTAAAATTTTTGCTAACCTCTGAGATAAACTCAGGATATAGACTAGGTTCACCTCCAGTAAATGAAATAGTTTTACAATCAGGAGTTAGAATCTTGTTTATTTCCTCGCTAACCTCTTGAGGAGTCATCAATGTTCCTGATTTTTCGGATTTACTATCATTGGTGTCGCAATAATTGCAGTTTAAATTACATCCTGCAAAACGGACAAAAATTTGTCTTTGGCCTATCAGAAGACCTTCACCTTGAAAAGATGAGAATATTTCAATTATTGGGGCTTTCATTATAAATCTTTCCTGTACATTGCTCCCTGACCAATTCCCTCATTTACACAAACTGAAACATATTCCAAATTATCATAGGTTTCAGCTAGCTTTTTGGCTAATGTTTCTGCAAAAAACTTAGATAGCTCTTCAGCTGAGGTATAAGGAAGTGGTAAAAATACACAATCGACTGCTGGAATGGAATATCCTTTTCCATCAACCTTAAAATGTACCGCATGTTTCTTTTTTAAATTGAAAATTGATTCGTTATCCTTATCAAAATCCTTAAATTCAATCAAATCATTGTAAACAGGAATCAATAATCTGTGGTCCAATTCATCACATAATGCCTTGGTATATTCCTTAACATCCTTAAAGTCAACCACAAATTCAAATTTTCCAGCCCTTTCACCTTCAATTTCAACATCAACAAAGTAGGAATGACCATGAATATAACCGCAGGATTCATGACCAGGAATTACATGAGCTGAAGAGAACCTTAAATTTGATTGAATACCATTAACTAAAATTTTCATTATAACACCTTTGTTTTACTAATATCCTTTTCAATAGTTTCTAATTCATTAATAAATCTATTTACTGTTTCATTAATTAAATCCAATAAATTATCATCGTTGAATATTTGCTTATCGTTGACTTTAATATCGTAAAGGCCAATTGTTTCCACATCATCAGGAGTCCCCTTATCCTCCAAATTGAGTGCGAAATGGATTTTTGCAGAGCTTAATGATATGCTTGCAATTGAAATGGACAATTTTCTGTCATCCACAAAGATATCATCGCCTTCCCTTTTGGTCTGAATTCCATATTCAGTTAAGATTTCTCTAAAAATCATCACAAGAAGCCTTTGCCTGAGGTAAGCAATCCTCATGTTCGGAGGCTGTTGGTCAAAGAATTCGCAAATGAAATTAACCATATAATTTGATTTGATTTCAAGACCCACATCTGCAAAGTCCTTTAAGTTATCAGGAGTGATGTTGACAGGACCAATCCAAGTTATGATTGATGATCCATAAATTCCAAATTCCTGAAAAGCCCATGACGGATTTATTTGGCTGCCATCATATCCAAATATTTCATCAACATGTTTATGAGTAATAGTCATAAGTTATTATTAGAATATATTTTTATATAAATATTAGGTTTAAATCAAAAATTAATTTAAGATGTAATCTAAAATTAAATATCAAAGGAGATAATACTATGGAACAAGTAAGAACAAGAGATTTTATTTACACAAGTGATGATTTATACTTTGCATCAACCAATTACATTCACCCTGAAAACAGAGTGATTTCATTTTTAAGATATGTTCCTGACCCTGAAGGAGACAGGGAAAAAGACGGGAAACGATACAGAAAAGTTGGATCTGAAGAAGCTTATACCTATTTAAGGGAAAACTACCCTGATTACTTATATTTCAGTGATGTCACCAATGTTGAAATGATGGGCGTTCCTTTAGATAAAGTTGTAAGAGTTATTAAGCCTGAAATGAGACTGTTGGGGCTCAAAGAGACATTTGAAAGTGGCGGCGAAGTGAAAAATCCTGAATTAATTGCAAAATTAATGGATGTTGCAGACTTTTTCCATTTCATGGCAGACATCCCTTATGACCATCTTGGAATTTCAGGTTCAATCCTGCCTGGGCTTCAAAAAAGTGATGTCAGCGATTTGGACTTTGTCGTATACGGCCTTGACAACCACAGAAGGGCAATAGCCGCCTTCAAAGAACACAGGGGAAAAGAGGTCTACATTGAAGAAGTTGACAAGCACATCACAGTTCAAGGAATTACAAATGACTATTGGGATTTCGTATACGATAAGAGAATGTTCGACGAAAGTCTCACCAAAGAGGAATTCAGATGGTATGAAAACAGAAAAGCAAACAGGGGAACAATTAACGGAACCTTATTTGATATTTTGGCCACTAAAGACTATGATGAAATTGAAGGAGTTTGGGGAGATACCGTATATGAACCTCAAGGAACAGCTCAAATCGAAGCGGATATCGTAAGCGCACTTGGAGCATTTGACAACCCTTCACTTTACACAATTGAAAATGTGGAAGTTCTTGATGGTGTTGAGTTCCCTTTAACTGAAGTAGTATCCTTTACACACACCTATGCCGGCGAAGTTGTTGACGGAGAACATGTAATAGCTAAAGGAAAAGTGGAAAAAGTCATCATCAACGGCAAAGATGACCATTACAGGCTTGTTGTCGGAACCACTCGTGAAGCGATTGACGAGTATCTGAAACTTAAGGAAAGCCCTGCTTGAAAAAGTGAAAATATGCTGAGAGTTTTTACTCTCAATTTTATTTTTTTAAACAAAACAAATAATTTAAACAACAATGGAAATTATCACTAAGAAATAATTTCAGCATTAAATTAACTATTTTTCATAACTTACATTGGATGTTTGTTGAACGAATGGACACTGCTTGATTGATTACTTGATAAAGTATTGGATAGCAATATATTGCATCAATAATGTTATATATAAAGTTTAATGTCAAATATTGGATAAAGTGAAGATTTTTTCTCTGCAAGATATTACGTTTGACTGTTTATTCATTGATTTTTACTGATTTTGCATATTTATTTAAAGAATAATAATTAACTTTTCACCATTTTACTAAACAAATATTATTTATTGAAAAAGATAATACCTATGAATTTTATTTAACCATTTTTGATGAAAAATAACACGAGTAAAGCAAAAATAATCAAATAATATATAAACTCCAAAAATCAAAATAATACTATTAAATTTAACGTGATAAAATGACAGAGACAAAAAGATCTGTATGGGATAGTAATTTTGCATTTATGACAGCAATGATTGGTTCTGCTGTGGGTCTCGGAAACATTTGGCGTTTCCCAAACGTTTTATACTCAAACGGTGGAGGATCTTTCATGATTCCTTATATCGTTTCATTATTCTTACTTGGAATTTCATTTGTTTTAGTAGAATATGCGGTAGGATTTAAATTTAAAGAGTCACTTGCAAGAATACTATACAGTGTTAATAACAAATTAGAACCTGTAGCATGGTTTATCCTATTAATCGTATTTTTGATAACAACATACTATGTTTGCGTTGTTGGATGGGATTTTATTTATATTTTATTAAGTTTGACAAAAGCCTGGGGTGCAAATCCTGACTTATTCTTTGCAAATAATGTTTTGCATGCAACAGACTCAATATCTGGAATATTCACAATTGTTCCAGGCGTGCTTATATCAGTATTTGTTATCTGGTTTTTTGCTTGGTTTATTATCAAAAGAGATTTGAATGACGGAATAGGTACCGTGAGTAAAATTTTGCTTCCAATGCTTTGTGTAATCGTCATTGGTATTGTTGCATTCTCTTTAACATTACCTGGCGCATCAATAGGATATACTCAAATATTTACACCTGATTGGTCTGCACTGACTAATTTTAATGTATGGTTGGCTGCATTTGGGCAAATCGTCTTTTCCTTAAGTCTAGGTATGGCCATAGCTATGACCTATGCAAGTTACTTGCCTGAAGGTGCAAAACTAGTCGACAATGCAGTAATTGTTGCGTTTTCAAATTCCGGATTTGAAGTGTTTAATTCCATTGGAATATTTTCAATTTTGGGATTCATGGCATTGTCAACAGGAATTCCGTTTAATGAACTGGTAACCGAAGGAACAGGCCTTGCATTTGTTGTTTTCCCACAAGTATTTAATACAATGGGACCTGTTGGATATGTAATTGGACCATTATTCTTCTTATGTATCTTATTTGCAGGAATTACCTCAGTTATCGCACTTCTTGAAGGTGTCTGCTATTCCATTTCAGAAAAATTCCTTATTGAACGTAAAAAGACTGCAACCGCAGTTTGTATTGCAGGATTTTTAATTTCAACCATCTTTGCAACAGGCGCCGGAAGTACAATTTTAGGAATATTTGATGCATTCTTAAATAATTTCGCATTGTTATTTGCTATACTTCTTGAATGCATAATATTCGGTTGGATTTACAAATTTGATGATTTGATTGAGACATTAAACAGCAATTCAACAATTAAAGTGGGAAAAACCTGGAAAATTGTTATTAAATATATCTTGCCACTTTGTATATTTGGCCTTTGGGCTCATGGAGTCTATTCAACAATAACAACAATAGACAGTTTGAGTTCAACAGTCATGATAATATTGACTATCGTGCTAATCATAGTGCCATTTGTTTTAGCAAAACTGCCTGCAATCAACAAAGATTATTACAACGTGTGAAATTGAACTTAAATAGCTTAAATAATAGCTATTTTCTTTTTTTATTTTAATTAAAACTTTTTTAATCGTTTATAACTTCAAATTATTTATATTATCAAAAACTAAGTAATATTACATAATTTAAGAGGTTATTAAATGTTAAATATATCTTCGATAAAAACACATATGTACTGCCCGATGAAGCTTTACATTCAAAACCATATAGATTTAGAGGAAAACACGGATTTTCAACTTTCAATCGAAATCAAAAAACTTAAAATTGATATTCGTGATCTGATTCAAAAGAATATGCGTAAAATAAAAAAGGAAATGAGCCTGATTGAAATTGAAAGCATATTGTCTGAAAATATCGATTCATATATTGAAAGTACAACAAAAGCCATCGAATCAATGGATCTGGACATCAAAGAAGAACAGATTACAGAAATAATCAACGATTCCTACTTCAATATTAAAATTACTGCATTAAAAATCAAACAGGCAATGACCATAATGAACAAAAATGCTTTTGCAATAATCGACATGTTCTTTCCAAATTCAATGTATTCCTATTTGCTAAAAGACCCTCAGCTCCAACTGATAGGAATGTGCGATAAAATTGAGATTATTGACGGAACATATTATCCCGTGTCAATTAAAGGTTCAAGCCCACCCGTCAAGGGAGTTTGGGATCAAGATGCAATAGAGCTAGTGGCTTATGCCATTCTACTTGAAGAGGAGTTTGACACGGAAGTTTATGTTGGATTTGTTGATTATGAAAAAATAGGCGATAGAAGACCTGTTGTAATGGATGTCAATCTTAGAAAAGCACTGTTTGAAGTAATTCGGGAAGTAAAAGAAATAACAGAGAATAAAAAAGTTCCCACTATTCGCAAAAATCCTAGAAAATGTGAAAAATGTGAATATATAAATATCTGTTTGAAAAATTAAAATGAAAGGGAGTTAAAAGAATAACTCCCCTATATGTCCATAAACATGAATTAAAATCTAATATTATCGCCTAAACGATTAATGTCAAAAACGGCAGTGACCGCAACGGACATGACAGCTAAAACACCTGCCTGAATAGGGTCTGTAATGATTAAATCAGCATGTTGAGTTACGCTTCCAGGCATATTAAGGGAAATGACTATCAGATTGCTTTCCTCTTTAACTTTTTTAACCGCTTCAGTGATTTTTCCGCCCATGAGCGAACCTGCTAAAACCAGCGCACTGACACGAGGCAATCTGGATATTGCTTCAACAGCTTCAGCTAAAGGCTTTTCACCAACTAATGGGATTGTATCGATACTGATACGTTCACCACGTATATTATGCCTATCAGCTTCCGTAATAGCACCCATAGCTACCTGAGCCACCTGTGCTCCACCACCGACGATAATAATACGTTTTCCATAAATATCAGCTTGAGAACCATGCAATTCAACATTTTCAATTTCAGAGATGTTCTTTAAATCTGAAACTAATCCATCAATATCTTCAACATGCTCCAATTCCAAATTAATGGAACCCATATTATTTTTTTCGACGAAAAGATGTACATAACTAATATTAGCACCATGATTAGTGATAACATCAGTAATATCATCCAATACACCTTTTCTCTCATGAGATTTGATAGTTAATGTATAATCACTCATTTTCTGGCCTTACTTTATCTAATTCTGCATGAGCTCTTTTCCACATGCTCAAATAATTATCATTTTCAGTGACTGGAATTACTTCAAGACCCAAATCCTTATGTTCCTTAATCCATTCTTCGTGGAAAACAGGTATTTCTATTTTTATCGGTTCGGAGGTTTTATTTACCACTATTAAATTTCTATAAGGAAAATCCCATTCAACAATGTATCCTCCAAGACTTACCATATGATACGGCCTCATAACAAATTTCATAAATAATTCCTCCTATAACAATCCAAGCACAATAGCCAATATTCCAAGCAATGTAGTACCCAAAATAGTTGGAAGCAATTGCCTATTTGTGAATACCGGACTAAATGCTGATAAAATTCCCATCATGACTACAAATATCAATGCAACAACAATATTTACTAAAATTCCCCATGAAAATATGCTTGGAGGGATTCCAATAAACAATACTGAAAAGACACAGCCAAGTACAAACATGAAAAATCCTCTTGTAAGATAGACTACAGACCTGTATTTGGCAGCATATTCCATGTATGGTCCTTCAATAACATCTGATTTTGCTTTGATTATTGAAAATGGATATTCATTCAAAATAATCATGTACCCGATGAAGAACACTACTGCTGCGATTGCACCGGATATGGTGAATAAGAATGGTCCATGAATTTGTTGATATGCAACAATATCTCCTAAGAAAATACTTCTGGCAGCGGTTACTGGAGCAAATAATGCCAGATATAATGGGAAAGACCCATAAGTAATCATTCTAAGTGACCTTTTTGCACTGATATCTTCAATAAATGACCTTTGAGCATTTAAGTGTGCTCCTCCTTTTACAAGGTCAGGGAACGGCATTCTTAAAGACATTACGGATTTGGATAATGAACCCATCAATACATAACATATTTCTTCTACTTTTAAAAATCCTACGACTGCAACTAAACTTGAAAGCGCCGGAATTTTATAAGCTTGAGGAGTTAAAGTAATAAATACACATAAAACCACAATGAAACAGATAATTGGCAATGCCTTATATAATCTAGGAACCGGAGATGAAATCTCAACATTTTCCTTAAACATGAATTTTAATGGTGCCATAATCCCCGGAGCAATTACTATTGGTCCGATTCTTTGTTGAATTCTAGCATGAACGTATTTTCTCTCAATTCCTGGAAGCAATGTTGAAATTACAAAACAAACTAGCACTGTAAGAACTACTGCAAGAACTGAATTTATTACTGTACTTTCAAACATGATTTACCTCCTAATTATTTCAATAGCTCTGTCTGTACAAGTAAAACAAGGGTCACATTGTACAATACATAATTGTGCATCTGTGATTTGGTCTCCTATGCATGCATACTGCATTGCACCAATGTTTGCCATTGACGGAGTTCTTATAACACAGTGCCTTACTCTTCCACTTTCAAGTGCATAAGAATGATATAATGTTCCTCTTGGAACTTCAATGTAACTTTGAGTCATATCAGTGTCAACCATTTCCCAGTCATGATTGACCAATTTTCCTTCAGGAATATTAGCAATAGCCTGTCTGATGATTTTAATTGATTCAAAAGACTCCAATGCCCTCATCAATAAATTGGATTTCACATCACCATCCGGTTGGGTGACAACATTAAAATCAAAATTATCGTATTCAAACATGGTTGTCCTTAAATCTCTTGCAACACCGGTAGCCCTTAAGGTTGGTCCGGTAACCGCCAATTCAATAGCTTGCTTTTGCGGCAATACACCAATGCCTGAAATCCTTGACATTACGATAGGATCTGAAGTGAACCTGTTAGCAAAATCTGTAAGGCCTTCTTCCACCTTATCCATATCTTCCTTAATTCTCAATATTTTTGCTTCATCCAGTTCACATCTTGGCCTTACTCCTCCTAAAACAGAGCATCCGTATTGAACCCTATTTCCACCAATCATTGCGAGCAATTCCATTATTATTTCCCTTAAGTAGAACACTCTCATTGAAAAGGTTTCATGGGACAACACTTCACAACCATGAGCCAAATACAAGAAATGTGAATGTAAACGTTCAAGTTCACCCATAATTACACGAATATACTCAGCTCTTTCAGGAATTTCAATGCCCAAACCTATTTCAGCGGTTCTGCATGAATTCCATATATGTGAATTGGAACAGATTCCACAGATTTTTTCGGTAAGCGCATTCGCTTTTTGAACAGGCAATCCTTCCATAATCCTTTCAATACCCCTATGATTAACACCAATGGTTATTTCGGCTTCTTGAACTATCTCATCCTCTACAAAAAACCTTACCCTATATGGCTCCAATGCAGCGGGGTGAACTGTACCCATTGGAATTTCAGTTTCAATTATTTCGCTTCTCGGTACTTTTCTATCCATTTAATTCCCCCTCTCAATCCGCATCTAATAATGTAGGTAAAAGTGATACAACTCCCGCTAAAACATCCTGAGGCCTTACGGCACAACCAGGTACCTTTGCAGCGACCGGTATGATATTTTCAACTGGTCCTTCAATTTCTTCAGAAGGAATATCACCATAACAATTCTTATAAACACCACCCATCAAAGCACAACTTCCTGCAGCTACGACTAATTTCGGATTAGGTATAGCTTCATAAATTTTCTCCAATGGTTTCCTATTCAAATGTGTAACAGGTCCTGTAACAACAAGAACATCCGCTTCACGAGGATTCCAAGTTAAAAACACATTATATTGCTCAGCATCAAATCTAGGTGATAATATGGAGTTAACAATTTCAATATCGCATCCATTACATCCACCAGTATAAACCAACATGACGTGTATTGCTCTTGCTCTTGAAAATGATTTAATTCCCATCTAATCACCTTCCTCCCTATTCCTTAAGACAGTATTGTCTGACAAATACTGTGCAATAACATTAAGCTTATCTTCAGATATTTTAAATGGTTGATTAAGGAATTGTGAAACATCAACTTCCTGATCACCGACACAACTTGGATGCACGGTTCCTTTTTGCCCATATAATGAAAATATAGGGCAGAAATCGTGACAATAATAACATACCACGCATCTTTCAAGATTAATTTCAGGTACTTTATCTTTAGTCCAATCATCGGTTAATTTAACAGGATTTGCTAAGGGTTTCATTTCAATTGCTCCGGTCGGACAAACATTGGCACAACCAGAACATCCAATACAAGCTTTTTCATCAACTCTATCATCTACTTCAACTGAAAGTGTGGATATCTGTCTTCTCAACTCCATATCTGTAACCCTATCAGCTGCAAAAAAGATTCTTTTAAAGTTAGTAAAAGCCCCTTCTAAAGCTATTCTAATTAAATTTCTCATTTAAATACCCTCTATTGAATCTTTAAAATTTCTTTCAAATAAAAATGCTCTTGCAGGACATGCATTTTTACATGCTCCGCAGTAGGTACATTTTTCCTCATTTACTATGAACTGTCCGTCAATTTCATCAATTGCATCATATGAACAGGTTTTATGACATAATCCACAATGCATGCATAATTTCTGCTCAATGAAATTAAATCCTCCTTTAATTTCATTCTTGTACATTGTTGATTTTGGAATAGCATCGACCGGACAATGCACTGCACAATTTTCACACAATATACATTTATCCAAGTTAACTGAAATGGAACCCCTATTCAATGTGATTGCATCTTCCTGACATACTTCAACACAAATTCCGCAGGAGATACATTCATCTGAAACGCTTCCATCCCATGTGTGAGTCATGTATTGGCGTGCACCAACCTCATCACAGACCTGTGTACATTTACCGCATGATACGCAGAATCCAGCCAATGTCGGCAACTCTTGATCATTTAATTCATCATAAATAAACATTTCCTCATCTTCATGCAACGTATGAATTGGACAAGCATTGATTGCGATTTCATGATTAACATCTTCAGTGTCCAAAGTCGGATCATATCTTAATTTGCCGTCAACATATTTATGAGACTCATTTTCACATAAATCTGCACATAAACCACAATTTAAACAGGATACGATAGAACCTGACGGCTTTTGATTTAACTTATTGACAACAATTGCTGAGTCATCAACAGAAATTGCATTGTTTGGACAAGCCTTCATACAATTAAGACAAAGTGTACATGATGATTTGTTAACGATTTGATATTTGTTCATAGATTTGTTTGGACAGACATCTTCACATAATCTACATTCTCTACAAATTCCTTCATCCCTATCTACCTTTACATGAATAGCCCCTGTAGGACAGTATTCCTGACATCTTCCACATAAAATACATTTTTCTGTGTCAGTGCCGAAGTAGCTTCTTGAAACCTCCTTAGCTACAGGCTCAACTCTTTCAGGAACATCCCCCAGAGAAGGATAAAGTATTTTTAATGATTCTATGAAATTAATTTGCTTTTCTTTTTCAAGCATGAATCCGTCAACACGATTGCTGCAGACTCCTTGACATACTCCGCAACGTGAACAGATTCCATATACAATTCCATCTTCAATAGTGATATTGTTTGTAGGACAATTGTACATGCACATTCCACAGCCATTACATTTAGCTCTATCTACAACATATCCTCCATAGCTATTTTGGAATATCGCATTATTCGGGCAGTTTTTATAGCATATTCCACAAGTAAGACAGCTGAAAGCTCTGCCATTAATGAACTTAATGGCCTTTGTAGGACATTGTTTAATACAATCTCTTTTTCCTTCACATGTATTAGTTGTTAAAAACATTATAAAAACCCCTTATTTACTCCTTGCAAATAGTAGCATGCCTGCAAAAATTCCTATTAAAGCAGATAAAAATGCAGATGAAATAGGCATGTCAGTGTAAAACGGATAATTGCCCAATGTCCATGCCAAAATAATTGCTGCAATAAATATTATGATAAATGATGCCTTAGTGAATTTTGTATCAGCAGCATTAAGTTTAATCTGTGAGCCAATAACTAAACCTAATATCAATGCGAATATCATTGGTCCTAATATTAACATCATTCACCCTCCTCTGCTATTTTCTTAAATCCTGCAAATGCAATAACAATTGCGGATAATCCTACAAATACTTTTAAACCTACAAATATATTGAGATATGGAATAATACCTGCATTAGTTACATCCGGATAGTGGAATACCGCTTGAATAGCTGCCGGAACCACATTAAGCAAATCAGTTCCGAAGTTATATAAGTAAAATCCTCCAAGGAACAATCCAACCAATCCAAAGATTACAAAGCCTAATGCGCCAACAGATTCCAAGACTTCAATATAGGTATGTGATAATTCTAACGGGGAATTGCCTACACCATAAACAAGGACAGACAATATGATTCCACTGGCAATCATTGCACCGCCTTGGAAACCACCACCAGGAGTGATGTGACCTCCAAGAATTGTCATTATACCTAAACAAATCAATATGATTGAAATTGGTAAAGATATTAATTTTAATATGACACTACTCTGACTCATTGTTTATCCCCCAATAATCCTTTACCAAATATCAGCAATACAACAATACCTGCAGTCAGCAAGATAATTGATTCGCCTAATGTATCGTATGCCCTGAAATCAAAAATAACAACAGTTACAAGGTTTGGAGCTATTTGAGTTCCTAAAGCATTATAAATATTGCTTACACCAGGATTGATTATGTTGCTTAAATGGAATACCGCATCAAATAGTGTAACGGAAAATATCGCCACCATTACGGTTGCAATCAAATTACGAATAGTAGTTTTTTCAGACAAAATTACCACCCCAGTACAAGAATACAACAATGATTGAAAGTGTGATTACTGCATAGAATAACATCTTTTCTAAAGAATCTTCCTGTTCAATCTTAAACTTAGGAATAAGCGGAATATTAGAAATTAACAATATTGCCAATATCAATGTGACTAATCCTGCAAGTAAAATGTTTACATGCCTTAACAATATTGCTGATAGAACTAATGAAACAATTAAAAATATTTCGGCTGTTAAACTTCCTGAAACATCTTCATTAGTTACAGGACCCGGTGAAAACAATTTTTTGAATTGTTTTACAACATCAAATATTTGATCATACAGTTTCATAATATTCCTCCTACAAAGTTAGAAATTCCGTTAACAACTACATCTGGGAATAAACCTAATGCAATAATGATTATCAACAATATTCCCATTGCAAATATCATAGTGCGAGGAACTTCCTTACCTTCAACTTCCAGTTCTTTTGGTTTTGGCCTTAAAAACATGACATAGAATGTTTTTACAAATACCACAAATGTAGCTATACTTACCATAATAGCTAAAATGGATATTTCAGGGAATCCGCAGTTTAAAGAAGCTTGAACAAGCATTAACTTGGATTGGAACCCGCTTAAAGGAGGAACACCTGCCATTGCCAAACCGCCAATTAAAAGAATGATGCTTACTTTTGGATGGTATGCTAGCAGTCCTCCAAGTTTTCGAGTATCCACTTCATTTGTTGCATTGACAATTGCGCCAAATCCTATGAATAACAATGCAGTTATAATAATTTCGTTTAAAGCCTGGAACAGACCTGCAGTAATTGCAAAATTAGTTCCAAGACCAATACCTAAACCGATGAAACCAAGTTCACCTACCGCTAAAAATCCAATCATTCTTCTGAAGTCTGTTTGGGTAAGTGCGAGAGAGACACCCAATATCATAGCCAAGATAGAGAAGAACACTATGAGAACTTCAAATATTGGTAATGTGGAATAGATTCTATGCATGATTAAAACGATTGAAATCATTGAAATAACGGTAAATGATTGGAGTAAAGCTGCTCCATGAGGTTCTGCCTTTGAATAAATTCCAGATTTTATAGTATGGAATGGTGGTAAACCAGATGCATATAACCAACCAAAGAAGATTAATCCGAGTGAAGATAAAAATACTGGAGAAGTGGCATCAACCAAACCATTATGAACAGCTGCTGCAATATCAGTAACATTTACACTACCAGTCAATGCCAATAAGAATCCAATTCCTAAAAGCATGATTGGGCTTCCAATTGATCCTAAAATCATATACTTCAATGCCATTTCGTAACTATAGTCAATTGAAGACGCCGCAACAATACCCACCTGTGCAAGTGCTAGAATTTCAAAGAACACAAACATGTGGAAAATATCATCAGTAAGCAACATTGCTGTAACGGCCGCAGTACCCAGGAATAACAGGAATAAGTACGGACCTGAAACTTTCCTGTATTTAGTTAGGTAAATGAAGACAACTAAAAATGTCAAAATACCTACCATTGCAATGAATATCTGTTGCAGGAAAGTAAATGAATAGGTAATTGCCGGATGATAAAGAGTATTTGTCACATTATCCAAAATTGGCGCATAACCTCCGAAGTAATGCAATCCATAATGGGACAGCAATGGAATTAACGGAAGACAAATCGCAACAACAAATGCGAAAATCTTAGTGCTTGTATTAAATCTTGAAAAAGCACTGATAATTAAAGCTGCGATTAAAGGAACAATAACCATAAGTGGGATTAATTCATTCATTGTATTCCTCCTGTTTTGATGTATCCGCCAACATTACTTTTGTGCTTAAGGTACCATATCTTCTATAAATGACCATTACTAAAGCCAGCATAACAGCCAGAGTACTTGCACCAATTACAATACTGGTAAGCACTAAACCAAAAGGCAATGGATAAGCAGCATTGGATGCAAACCATGATGTATCCATACCAGGCATCAGGATAGGAACGACACCGCCTGCTTTATAACCAATAGCAACAATGAACAGATTAGCACCTTCTTCAATAAAACTGATACCGATTATCTTTTTTATGATATTATCAATGAAAATTGCTGAATAAAGTCCTATGACAATTAGGGCAACTGATGTCAATAATATCGCAAGTTGAGTTTGTGCCATTAGCTATCCTCCCTTTGAGTTTTTTTAACAGCCAAAGCAATAAATACAGGAATGATTGCCGCACCAACAATCGCTTGGGTTAATGCAACGTCAGGAGCCAGTAAAATTTGGAAAAGAACCGCAAGGGCTCCGCCTGAAAATCCTGTTAAGATTGCTGCCTTCAATAAGTCTTTCTGAATAAGAGCAAGGATTGCACTTAAAACTATAATAATACATAATACAAACTCTAACATCTTACTCATCCTCGTCAATTTCTAATGTAGTTACTGAAAATCTTTCATCCGCCTTAAGTTTTTCTGAATCTTCGCTCTCTAAAGCTTGCATTTTTTCTTTAGGATGTAAAAATGGATGATTTTCATCTACTTCAACTTCAACATTCTGTAAATCTACGTTATTTTCTCTATCTTCTTTTTTCCAATAAGCATTAGCTATTGCATGTGCTATGAACGGCGCTAGAATAAAGTAAATTCCGGCAAGCAAAAATTGGCCAATTGCAATCATGGCCAGGATACATGCAACATCAAAAATACCTATGATGTGAATTCTTGCATAAACAACATTCTTCATTTTTGTATCCAAACTAAGAATGCCCACTGCAGATATTATAGTTAAAATTGCGGCTATAATGAGAAGGATTGATTGAACATACTCTATCATTCATCATCA
Organism: Methanobrevibacter sp.; assembly: GCF_015062985.1. Lineage (GTDB taxonomy): Archaea > Methanobacteriota > Methanobacteria > Methanobacteriales > Methanobacteriaceae > Methanocatella. The sequence continues at coordinate 15,209 of NZ_SUTI01000019.1, forward strand.
CCTCCCAAAACTACAGCGAAAGCAACAGTACCTACAAAACCAAAGAATATTAATGCTAATGATATGTCTCTAAAGAATCCAAGATTATATAAATCCCCCATGAAAAGTAACGCTACAGCAAAAGCGTTTACTACAACGGAACTTCCTAAAAGTCCCATTGATGTGGATTTATATGCACTTGCCCTTAAAGCGGCTAACATCATTATCATTAATGCAATAACCACAATATATTTTGAAATAAATAATATATCCATACTATCTCACTCGTATTTCGTTTGTCAAGAAAATGTAACACAATTTCATTCCAACATTTTCTTTATATATGGTTCAAAAGGAATGATATCCTCTTTTTTTCTTGGAGAAATAGTAGCTACTTTGATAATGTTATTTTCACTGTCTAAATCAACAGACAAAGTACCAGGAGTTAAAGAAATACTATTTGCCAAAATTGTCTGAGAAACAGGTCTCTCTAAAACTGTTTCAACATCGACAATTACAGGATCAATTTTCCTCCTTAAAATTCCATTAAATGCAACAGAAACTGTTGATTTAAGGATTTCATAAATAAGGTCTAAGAAATAAATAATTCCATAACCAATTCTAGTCAAAAACATTAAACAAGCTCCATTTCGTTATATTGTAAAAGTCAATAAATGACTATTAATTAATAATATTATTATTTATCATGATTATTTATTATAAATGTATGTATTTTTATAAAAAATATGATTAATTGGTAAATTGTTATTAAAAAAATTTCTAAAAAAATTAAATGAACAATTTGCTATCGAAATAATTGAAATGAAGAAATATTTAAACTTAAAATTGAAATTAGAATAAAATGTCAATGAATAAAAAAATTATATATCAATCTATACAAATTGTATTAAACAAACATAAACATAATCCTCAAATAAACTAAAAAGGACAGGAACATGAATTATAATTGCCAACGAAACCAGTAAAAATATTGCACTTAATCCAAAGTTCTTATAAACCTTTTTTGATGAAAGTGGAGCGAATATTTTAATGCCGGCAGGAGTAAATGAATCAAGAACCAAATGGGAAAATACACCCAAAAACAATGATAAAACTATTTCAACATGTGAAAACTCGCCGTTTGGGAATATGAATAGGCTAAGGAAAAACAATGGAAGAAAAATCATCAAAAGTTTTCTATTTAAAAATAAAAAACTTACAAGAGCAATTAAAATGCCCAGTATCTGATACTGATTATTGAAAGGTGTCACAGCGATAATCAACTCCAAAGCCCAGATTAATATTAAACTAACGGCTGAAGTTAATGTTAAAACCCCAAAAAGCGAATGCGTAAAACTACGATGTTCCGAAAAATAAAACGTGACACCTAGAAATACAATAATCATCCCCAAGAAGTAAGGCAATTTAAGTATATAAAGTGAAAATGTCACTATTAACCCCAATATAACCATCTTATAGGCATTTTCCGTTTTGAACTTATGGTCAAAGTCTGGGATATTTGCACCAATGAATGTCAAAGCAATTGACAGAGGATTTTGAAAAAACATACATGCGAGTAAAAATGCAAATATCGAATGTCCCTTATAAGAAGGCACTTAAATCACCTTGATTAAAATGTGGGTTATATTAATAAAAATAATTAATCTAAGAGCATTTGAAAAGTAATCATATTCCAAAATAAGACAAAAAGCTTTTCATTTGAGAAAATGACTTTTCAACACTGCCTGATGCAACATTGCCAAACGGACATAACACTTCACAGGTAATTGCCGGGATTTTCTTTAGATTACAGACATCTTCTACAGCACCCTTATAGGATGAACCCGCATAATCGAAAGCAATCATCTCTGAACCCACATCCTGTGAAATATAATTAGCAATCAGAAAACTTTCTGGACATGGGGATTTTGATGAAAAAATTGATTCGAACCCCGGGTTTGAATTGAGGGCAGTAGAGTGGAAATCGCCTACGAAATCAATGCCCAAATCAGCAACCGCCTTGATGATTAAGTTACTTAACGAGTTGTTAATGTGAGCAGATCTGTTCAAATCCATTGAATTAAATGTTCTCTCATTATTCATTGTTGATTTTGGAGATGCAAATGGGATAAAATAAATCGTATGATTCAAATCCTTATCTGCCATTTCATTCAACAGCATAACATTAGCAATTTGCGGAGGCAGTTCATTTCCATGAATGCCTGATGAAACCAATAATTTATTTCCGCCTTTGCCTAACTTAAAAATAGGTGTTCCAAAAACAGATTTTTCTAAAATAAATTGGGTTAAAGGAGTTAATGATAGTTTTTCAAGCAATTTCCTATTCCTTGAAATATATCCTCCTGAAAAATCAGAAATGCAGCCGATTTCCAAATTTTCAAATCCTTCAACTTTTTTAAAATACATAATTAATTATACATTGAAACTCTTATTTAAAAATAAGGATGAAAATGAAAAAATACATTAAGAATTTAATAAGGCTCGTAAATTATGAAAGAGATGCCGAAATTGATTTGATGACTCATGAAATAAGTACAATGTCCGGGCAAAAAAGAGAAGAGCTGGGAAGAGCCATCAATAAATTAAAAGGAAAATATGTCGGCAAGGAATTGGGAATGCAGATTGTTCAGTTCGGACGATCTGAAATAATTGATACCGAAATAAGCGTTGGCGACATGGTTTTAATAAGTACTGACAATCCCTTAAGAAGTGACTTGACAGGAACCGTTACTGAAAAGGGTGCCAGATTCATAAAAGTTGCGTTTGATAAAAGAATTCCAAAATGGGCACTGAAAAAGAAGGTTCGCCTTGATTTATATGCAAACGACATCACGTTCCGGAGAATGGAAGATAATCTTAATCATCTCAGTTTAAAAGGCAAAAATGCTCTTGAATACATTTTAAACCAGAGAAATCCTAAGAAAAATAGGCCAACTCCATACATTAACTATATTGACCAATCTCTTAACGAATCACAAAAATCAGCTATTGAAAATTCCCTTTCATGTGAAAATTTCTTTTTGATACATGGTCCCTTCGGCACAGGCAAAACCAGAACATTGGTTGAACTGATCTCACAGGAAACCCGACAGAACCACAAAGTATTGGCTACAGCCGAAAGCAATGCTGCAGTAGACAATATTTTGGAGAGATTAATGGACAACAAGAAATTAAATCTGACAAGATTAGGACATCCCCAAAGAGTTTCAAAACATAATATTACACAGACATTGGCATATAAAGTTGAAAATCACGATCTAAACAGGAAAATCAAAAAGATTCATAAAAAGATTGACAAGCTAATAGGAAAAAGGAACAACTTTACAAAGCCAACCCCACAATACCGCAGAGGATACGGGGACTATGATATTCTCCATAACGCTTCAAAAGGAAAAGGAGGGCGCGGAATAAGTCCTGAAAAAATGAAATCAATGGCACAGTGGATTGAAATTAATCAGGAAATTGATGAGGCCCATGATGACATAAAAAGAATCGAAAACAGGATGATTAAAGATATCATCGATAAAAGTGATGTTATTCTTGCCACAAATTCATCAGCAGCTCTTGAATCAATATCCCAAACCAAATTCGATGTTGCCATAATCGATGAAGCTTCACAAGCAACAATTCCAAGCATTCTAATTCCAATAGCTAAAGCACATAGATTTATTCTTGCAGGAGACCACAAGCAACTTCCGCCAACAATCATTAGTGAAAAAGCAGGAGCATTGGAAAAAACGCTGTTTGAAGAACTGATAAAAATGTATCCGTTCAAATCCCAATTGCTGAATGTCCAGTACAGAATGAACAGTCTGCTTATGAAATTTCCAAATCAGGAGTTCTACAATAACGGTTTGAAAAGCGATTCGAGTGTTGATGACATTACAATAAATGACATTCTTGATTCAAGCTATGACGAGGAAGCTTTATTGTTCATTGACACGTCTAAAATCGAAAACAATGGTGAAAGACATTTAAAGGATTCAAAATCAATCGTCAACAAATTAGAGTCTGAAATTGCAGTCAACATCGCCAATGATTACTTGAACGCGGGAATTGATGAAGACGATATTGGAATCATAAGCCCATATGCAGATCAAGTTAAGCTAATTCAGGATAAAACCCCTATTGAAGTGAAGACCGTTGATGGATTTCAAGGAAGGGAAAAGGAAATCATCATCATATCAACCGTCAGAAGCAACAATGATGGAAATATTGGATTTTTAAAAGATTTGAGAAGATTAAATGTTGCAATAACCCGGGCAAAAAGGAAACTGATAATAATAGGAAATAAAGAGACGCTAAAAACCAATCCGACATATTCCAGACTTGTTGACTTTGTTGAAGATAAAAATTTATTGGTAGAAATTTAGGCATACCTAAACTTTATATACTATGACATCGAATATAATAAACAAGGATTAAAAAGTTCATATAACTTTTTTCCTCCAAACTCTTAATTAGGGATACGACTTTTAAAACAACATATAACTTTTCAACCTCAATTAATTTAACCCTAAATTAAGAGTTTTTCTTCTGCCACTATTTTTTTATAAATTATAAATACTACAAAAAATAAAAATAATTATTGAATACTTATTCTTATTTAAAATTATTTGATGGTGATTAATTATGACTGAAAAAGTGGTTTTAGCATTCAGCGGAGGGCTTGACACCTCTGTTTGTGTTAAATTATTAGAAGAAAAATACGATGCGGAAGTTATTACTGCATGTGTAGATGTTGGACAAGGCGAAGAAGAGATGGAAAAAGCAAAAACCATGGCAGCCAAAATTGGAGGATTAAAACACTACAACATAGATGCTAAAGAGGAATTTGCAAACGAATACATCTCACGTGGAATCAAAGCGAATGCAGAATATGAAGGATACCCATTAAGTACTGCACTTGCAAGACCATTAATTGCACAAAAAATCATAGAAGTGGCTGAAAAAGAAGGGGCAACTGCTATCGCACACGGTTGTACCGGAAAAGGAAACGACCAATTCAGATTTGAAGCAGTTATTCTTGCAATGTCTGATTTAGATATTATCGCACCAATCAGAGAAATGAACCTGACAAGAACAGAAGAAAAAGCATATGCAGAATCCAAAGGTATCGAATTAAGTTACGATAAAATTTACAGTATTGACGAAAACCTCTGGGGAAGAGCAATCGAAGGAGACGTCTTAGAAGACCCTGCAAACGAACCTCCGGAAGACATTTACGAATGGACCAAATCCTGGCAAGATGCTAATGATGAACCTGAAAAAGTTTCTATTGAATTCGAAGAAGGTATTCCTGTAGCTATAAATGGTGAAATGATGCCTTTAGTCGAGCTCATTGAAAAAGCAAATGAAATTGCCGGAAATAATGCAATCGGTAGAGTCGACACCATTGAAAACAGAATGATTGGTCTTAAAAGTAGGGAAATCTATGAAACCCCTGGTGCAAAATTGTTAATTGCAGCTCACCAAGCTTTAGAAGAATTGGTTTTAACAACTGACGAGCTAAGATTTGCCGAATACGTGTCCACATTATATGCCGATTTGGTATACAGAGCACTCTGGCAAGAACCATTAAGGGCAGACTTAGACCAAGCAATTGACAATATGCAAGAAAGAGTAAGCGGGGAAGTTGTAATGAAACTCTTTAAAGGTTCCATTCAACCAATCATCAGAAAATCTCCATTCAGCTTACACAGCATAGAACAAATTACTTTTGAAGACAAAGAAACCGAGCAAAGCGAAGTTGAAGGTATGATCAAATACCACGGTCTTCAAGCAGCGAATTATCAAAAATTAAACAGATAGCTTTAAAGCTATCATTTTTACTTATTTTTATGTCTAAAATTAACCAACTACAGGAAATTATTGACTCTTCCGACAATATCGTGTTTTTTGGAGGGGCAGGAGTATCTACAGAAAGCGGAATTCCAGACTTCAGATCTGAAAGCGGAATCTTCAAAAGCCTGGAAAAATATGGAGATACCCCGGAAAATCTGGTTTCACACAGCTATTATTTGGACCATACCGAAGAATTCTTTAATTATTACAAAGACAATCTTGTTTTTAAGGATGCCCAACCAAATCCGGCTCATTTGAAACTTGCTGAACTTGAAAAGGCAGGAAAATTGAAAGCCGTCATTACTCAAAACATTGACGGACTCCATCAAAAGGCAGGAAGCAAAAATGTTTTGGAGCTTCATGGAAGCATTCACAGGAATTTCTGTCAAATATGCAATAAGGAATATGGATTAGATTACATTCTAGAAAGTGACGGAATACCAAGGTGTGATTGCGGAGGAATCATAAAGCCGGATGTAGTGTTATACGAGGAACCATTGAATAATGCGATTTTGAACTTTTCAGTAGATTACATATCTCAAGCAGAGACATTGATAATTGGAGGAACCTCACTTGTGGTATATCCTGCGGCAGGACTTATAAATTACTTTAATGGAAAAAATCTTGTTTTAATCAATAAAAGCGAAACACCTTACGACAATCTTGCAACACTAGTCATCAATGATGCCATCGGCGAGACACTTTCCCAAATCAAAATCTAAAGATTCAGGAATCAATTCAATTCCATCTAATTGGTTATCGCACCTGTAAACAAGTATTTCAACACCCTCATCATATGCTTCATTTAAAGTTTGAGAGAAAACCGGATCGTTTTCCCAGTTTGGTCTGAAAAATCTTCCGGCAGGATGCTGAATCAGGAAAAATACAACACAACGATTTCCCTCTTTTTTAAGCTTGATTAATTCCTTCAGATGCTTTGCGCCACGTTCGGTTGGAGCATCGGGAAATCTTGCTTCACCATCAACAATCAGGGTGACCCCCTTAACCTCAACATAACAAGGTTCTATTAAAAAACTCATTCCACAGCAGTCATCCTCTTCATTAGCCAAATATATGTCTATCCTAGAATTATCAACAGTTTTTTCCCTTTGATGATATGAATATCCGTCAAGCTCTTTTATCTTGCCCTCGACAATCGCATCATAAACAATGCTATTGGCCTGCTGTGAATAGAGTGATACCAGAACACCCTTATTTTCTACAAAATGAAGTGAAAACTTTGTCTTTCTGTTTGGATTTTTAGATGGTTCAAGCCAAACAACAGCATTTTCAACTAAAAGCTCCTTGCATCTGCCGGTATTTGGAACATGAGCCCGTTCCAAATTGCCGTCGACTTCAACTTCTGCAATGAATCTATTTGGGCGATTCTTAAAAATTCCTTTAACATAATCCATTTTTTATCACACTGCCAATGTATGATACCAAATCTGTAGCTGAAAATCCATTTCCTTTCTCTTTAAATGCTTCATCGCCTGCAAGGCCATTAATGAAAGCTGCCAGTGCCGCACTGTCAAATGCATTAAGATTCTGTGAAAGCAAACCTGTGGCAATGCCTGAAAGAGCATCTCCAGTTCCGCCAACAGTCATTCCCGCATTTCCAGTTCGGTTAATCCTAAATCGGGTTTTGGACAATATCAAGTCATTTTGGCCTTTAACAATGACTGAACCCTTAATTTGGCGAGTGATTTGTTGAAACTCGGTGATGTTTTCATCGACCTTGTTGAAATCATATGAATCCATATCAAGTTTCAAGTCCCCATCGACTTTAAAAATTGACTTGAACTCAGATATGTGTGGAGTCAATATAACATCTTCACGGTTTTTAATTAAGTTTATTTCAACCTGTTTCAAGGCATCAGCATCCAACACGATTGGTTTTTTGATTTTTGCAACTAAAACATTGAATAATTTTGAAGTGTCCTCATCAATTCCTGCACCAGGACCTATCAAAACAGCATCGACATTACCGGCCATGCCCAAAATCTCATCTGCATGTGATATGGACAATCTATCCCCATCCAATGATTGGACTATTAAGTCTGGAGAAGTTGATTTAATGGCTTCAGCCGCTTTTTGAGGAGCCGCAACATAAACAAGATCTGCTCCTGCACCAATTGCCGCCATTCCTGCAATAGCTGGAGCGCCAGAATAATCCTTGTTTCCCCCTACAACCAATAATTTACCATTGTTTCCTTTGTGAGATGATGGGCTTCTAGATTTAAGTCTTAAAAAGTCACCATAGTTAACAAAATATTCTGCTTCAAATGGAATTCCTATATCTGCAGTTACAAGACCGCCAACCTCTTCCTCATCGGCATTTCTAACCCCTGTTTTGATTTTGTGAAAACTGATTGTGTAGTCCGGAATTACTGCCAAATCGTCGACATCACCTGTTAATGGGTCCATTCCTGACGGAACATCAACGCTTATCTTAATCCCCTCTGATTCATTGATGATTTCAATTGCCCTTCTAATGTTGGTTTGTAATTTTCCTTTTATTCCAGTCCCTAAAAGCCCATCTATAATAATAAACTCGGAATTTTCACTTTTAGCAATTTCACAGTTGTTAATATCTTCCAAAGTTTTAAGATTATATATATTTAAATGAGATAGACGTGGCTTCATATTCATTAATATCTCCAAATTGGTTTTCGCATCTGCTGAATGGATATTATCCTTCAACATATAAATATCAACATCATATCCCCTATTAAGCAGATAACGTGCTGCAACAAAACCATCACCACCGTTTCCTCCGGAACCTGTAAAAATTGCAACCTTAACAGGTTTTGAAAATGTAAAGACCGCAATTTTGCCGACTTCTTCAGCCAAAGACTTACCGGCAGATTCCATTAAACATAACCTTGACAAACCTAAATATTCACAATTATAATCTGTAACCATCATATCAATCGGATGCAAAAAATCACCTTAAGTTAAAATATGACTATTTAATATAAATATAATTATCTTAAGTCAAGGAAAAAATTTATGAGAAAAATAACACTTAAACTTTTATCAAAAATGCCCATAAAATATATGGGAAGCGGAATAATCCTGATTGTCCTATTATTTGCATATGGGATTATAGGTTCACATTACATAATGAATTTAAATTATGTTGACTCTATTTATTATGCCGTGATTACAATGGCAACTGTGGGCTATGGAGATTATATTCCTCAAACTGGAATTCAAAAGATTTTTGCAACAACATTAGCCTTGGGAGGAGTTGGGCTGCTTGCTTATGTATTTAATGTAATTTTAACTAATTTTCAGGAAAGAATGAGCAAATATTCAAAAGGAGTTCGGAAAATGAAAGCGATTGAAAATATGGATGATTATTATATTCTTTGTGGATGTGGAAGGGTTGGAAAAGTTGTATTGAATGAATTGACACAAAGAAATCAAAATGTAATTATATTTGAAAGAAATGAGGAAATCTGTGAAAGCATTGAAGAAAGTGAATCTATCATTACTATTCATAAAGATGCAACAGAAGATGATGTGATTGCAAAATTAGCGGGAGATAAATGTAACAGCGTGATTATAAGTACAGGAGATGATGTAAGTAACCTATTCATCGTTTTGACAATACGTGAAACAAATCCGGATGCATGGATTGTTACAAGAGCGAGCAAAACTGAAAACATTTCCCGCCTTAGAAAAGCAGGCGCCAACAAAATCGTATCACCTGAGATAATTGGAGGACAGGACTTATATTTCGAATCCACAAAACCACATCTTTTAAGAATAACCGTAAGACACAATTCTGATGAAATATTCGATGAATTTAAAATAATAGCTAAATACGGATGTACTCTGGAAAACATCGACTATCACCTTCCCGGAATTGAAACACCACTCACCCGTGAAATAAGAACTAGAAACATTGTTGACGGTAAAAGATATGTAAATTACTTAGACAATCATGCCGACCAGAAACATGCTTTAGATAACCTATACAAAATCAGCCACAACACCCACTCCCATCTAATTTCAGGTCCTGATAAAAATGCATTTGACAAACTGGTAAAGGATTTAGAAAAAGTAGATGAAATCATCGGTGTGAACTTAACAGACGAAGAAATAGCTAAAATGACAAAAAATAAAATTGAATAAATATTTTTAAAAAAAAAGTAAAAAGGTAGAGAATATAAATTCTCTAGAATAAGTCTTGTAAGTGGATTTGGTAAGGTCCTAAGCTTCCGCCGTAGTTACCAGCACCAATTTCAATAACACCAGGCACTTGACAAGCAGCTTCAATACCTGCTTTCATAGCGGCTTTAACGGATTCTTCATCGACACCGTCAATAACGATTTCCATGTTTCCGAATACGTCTTCTGGCAATTCAGTTTCTACTTGATCTTTTAAAGTTACACATTCTTTTTCGTTGGTAGATGCACTCATGAAAGAGTATTTTGAACCAGTTTTAGAACCGGAAGCAACCATACCACCAGAGAAAGGAGTAATTACACCAGGAACAGCGTGAATAGCATCAACAGCAGCTTCAGCAGCAACAATAGATGTCATTTGACTGTCACCCATGATGAAGAAGTTTCCACCAGCTACACCATCTTTCCATCCCATTGCGTCTTCGACTAAGAATTCACCAGACATAATAGGAATAACATGCATTTTTTTACCATTTACTTCTTTTTCAGTTTCAAATCCGTCACCGAAGAATTTGAGTTGTTTTCCGGTTGGGAAGGATTCTTCACTTTCAAGAGCGTTGAATGCTGCTGCAGTAGGAGCAGTTAAAACACATTGACCGATTCTGTCCATAATTTGTCCACCTAAAGCTTTTTTAGACATGTGGCAAATCATGATTGCATAACCTGGTCTTCCATCTGGAGATTCAGTTGGAGGAACATATTGGTCAATACCTGCTTCTGCAGGACATCCGATAACTGAAGTAGCAAATCCAGTAGCTTCAGTAGCTGCAATTTTAGCTAAATGTTTAGTAGCTGCAGTAATAATCAATCTAGATACTTTAATTCCGAAACCTTCAGCAAAGTTATCTTGTATTTTTACGCCATTAATTTCCATTTTTTCACCATTAATTTAGTTGAAAATTAGATTAAAGAAAATATAATTTTAAAAAAATTATAAATTAAACTAATTTTCTCAACATTTAAAGATATATTTCACAATTAAAATAAAGTTTTCTATTTATTCATCAAGGTCGTTTTCAATTGATTCCTCAATTTCATCAGCTGATGAACTGAATGAAATTTTATCCAAAACAGAAGATCCGTAATATGGTAAAATGACCATACCTAATATTGTAGCCATCCAGAATGATATTAACCTTTCGATAACAGTTGCGGCAGCACTTACTGATGGTGAAACGCCTGCTGCGGAGTAAAATAAAATCATTAATCCATCGATAGCCCCTAAACCTCCAGGAAGAAGTGGAATCATACCTACCAAACAAGCTACAATGAATACTTGGCCAACAATAATCGGATTAACATTGGCACCGAATGCTAAAAATACCAAATAAACCCTTAAAATTTCAAAAATCCAAATTACAAAGGACAATACAAGAGAATAAACCAAACCCTTTTTATTTGAAATCAATGATCTCATTGTGCCTTGAAAACCCAATATGGATTCATGAATTGAATTTTCTAACTCTTCAGAATTTTTCTTGTAAAACCTTCTTACAAGACCTATAATCCAGCCATCAACCCTTTTTCCAAAATCGATATTTATACACATGTAAATAAGAACTATCAATACGGCGATAATGGCTATTACGGCAATGACCATTATGACAAGCAGCCATACATCAAAATCGAAAAACAATGCCATTGAAGCGATAGTGATTGCAGCTAACAGTACAAAAGGAAATGTATCCAATGCCCTGTCTGCAACAACGGTAGCCAGTGTTTCATCAAACTCGTATCCTTTGTTTTCCTTATATAAAAGGTATGCTCTTACAGGCTCCCCACCACCACGTCCTGATGGAGTGATATTATTAACAGCTAGGCCTACCAAAACCATAGGCAGCAATTTCATGATGCTTACATCCATATCGGCAATTTTATTAAGAATTTGCCAACGAAGAGTATATAAAAAATAAGTAAAAACTTGAACAACAATAGCTAAAGCAATTAAAGTTAGATTAGCAATTTTTAAAGCATCAATAACCTTATCAATTCCAACAAAGTATAGCATTCCAAATAGAATCAGAACACTTATTCCCAACATTAATATTGTTTTTTTATCCATTGCTTATAATTCTAGCAATCAATACTTATAAATTTATATAGAAATTTATTCAAATTATTAGGTGATGAGATATATTAACAAAACTGACCTGTTTATAGTGGTCAGAAATTTGAGTAAAATCATGGTTGGGATAGGTGTGCTGTGCCTAATTCCGATAATTGTAGATTTAATATATCTCGAATTTAATTTAATCGGATTTTTAATTCCTAGTTTTATTTCAATTGCATTAGGCTATGCGATAAGCATTACTTTCAAAGATTATACTCATAAAAGGATGGGCCTGAAGCACGGAATGATTATTTCGGCTCTTGCATGGCTATGGGCCGCAATCATCTGCGGACTGGCAATGTTTTTAATCACACAGCACAGTTTTGTTGATGCCGTGTTTGAGAGCATGTCCGCATTGACCGGAAGTGGAGTGACATTCTACTCTAATGTTGAAATATTGCCCAACAGCATACTGTTTTTTAGAGCATTTCAACAATGGGTAGGCGGTTTAGGAATTATTGTTATGATAATCGCCATTTTAACAAGACCGGGAAATGCTTCTTCAAGATTATACCAGTCAGAAGCACGTGAAGAAAGATTGAAACCTAGTGTAAAAGCTACATTGGAACAGACAATAAAAATTTATTTAATTTATACCGCTTTTGGAATAACATTATATCTACTTGCAGGAATGCCTCCTTTTGATGCAATGTGCAATACATTCACCACCATATCTACCGGAGGAATGAGCATCAAGAATGCAAACATCGGATATTACCAAAGCGATTTAATCTATTTCATTACAATTATATTGATGATTCTTGGAGCAACAAGCTTTTTAGTTCATTATCTGGTTATAAAAACCAGAGGCAAATCATTGATTCAGGATTTACAGTTTAAAGTAATGATCAGCATTATAGCCATTGTTTCACTATTGCTTTTTTTTACAACCAAAATTATGCCGATAGAAATAGTATTTACTGTTGTCTCCGCCATTACGACCACCGGGGCAAGCGTTCAAAGTTCAGCTGCGCTGGCAGGATGGCCTTCCTTTGTACTCATATGTTTGATGGTTTTAATGTTAATTGGAGGATCTAGCGGATCAACTGTAGGTGCAATCAAGTTGACAAGAGTAATCATATTCTTTAAAGGAATATACAAACATATTCGCCAAATCATGTCCCCTGAAGGACGTGTTGTTCCAATGAAAATAGCTGATAAAAAAATTACCGATAAAGACGTGTCAGATAGCGGAAATTATATAACCCTATATCTAATTTGCATATTGATTACATGGGTGTTATTCTGTTTTTACGGCCATGACCCTTTCTATAGCTTTTTCGACACAATATCAATTCAAAGTAACGTGGGTTTATCTACTGGAATAATAACACCTGCACTTGAAATGCCTTTGAAAATAATTGGCATATTCAATATGTGGACCGGAAGATTGGAAATTTATCCAGTACTGATTACATTAAGGGCGATGTTTGAGATTTTCAAAAGATAACTTTTATAATATATTAAATCAAATATTGATTATCAATAATAAAAGAGGGGATCTAATGTATATAATTATCATGGGAGGGGGTCGTGTTGGACTTTCTCTTGCAAACTTATTAATTGATGATGGCGAAGACATTGCTTTAATCGAAAGTGATGAAGCATTATGTGCGGAGATTGCATCAGACCTTGATGCTTTGGTTATTTCTGGAAACGGTACTAGCTCCAAGTTACTGGAAGAAGTAAATATTGAAGATGCAGACTACTTTATTGCAACAACAGGAAGTGACGAAGCAAATCTTCTTTCATGCATTTTAGTTAGAAAGTATAATGTTCCCCACATCATTGCCCGTGTAAGTAATCCTGAACACGAAGAGGCATTCAAAGAAGTGGGAATAGAACAAGTAATTTCACCTGAAAGGGCTGCGGCTGCACAATTACAGAAAGTAGTTACCAGACCAAATGCTGCAGAATTAATGACTCTCGGAGAAGGAGATGCGGAAATTCTTGATATGACCATAACAAATGACAAAGTAATCGGAAAGAAATTTAAAGACATATCCCCTACAAAAGATTATATCATAATATCCACATATCAAAACGGAAAATTAGTTATACCGCAATCAGACAATATCGTAAGCCGTGGCGAGAAGGTATCCGTTCTTGTTAGAAGAGGAACATTCCGAAATGTGGCTAAAAAATTAGGAGACGGATCATAAATAGGAATATGATAACCTAATATGATCTTTCCCATTATTTTCAACAATCGGACCATGACCAGGATAGATGTTTACAACATCCAGTTGCATTAATCTTTCAACACTATTTTTCATGTCCTGATAGTCCCCACCGATATCCATTCTTCCGACACCACCGCCGGCAAATATTGTATCACCTGATATTAAGTTTTTACCATCCCATAAGCAGATTCCTCCACTTGTATGGCCTGGAGTGTGGATAACTTTAAAATCGGCAATTTCATCACCTTCCTCAAGTTCAATATCCACTCGTGAGTTATCGGCATTGCCAAAAGCAGACATGCTAGTTCCCAAAGTATCTTCATTTCTAATGGAAACTGCATCCAACCTATGAACGGCAATCTTTGCATTCGGGAAAAAACAATTACCTCCAATATGGTCAAAATGGCAATGGGTATTAACAACCAATTCAATATCATCAGGTTCAACGCCATTTTCGCGAAGTTTGGAAAATAGATAATCCTTATTTTGTCCTGCGCCTGTGTCAACAAGAATATTATCATTAATCAAGTAACAATTTGAATCATAATTGAATCCTAAAATAAAAACAATGTTTGACATAGAAGATAATATCATTATAAAAGTAATTAAAATTTTTGAAAAAAAAAGTTTTATAAAAAAGTGGGGTCACAGGGATTTGAACCCCGATCCTGGGATTTCTCTTGCCTCAGTACTCCAATTGATCATCACAACGGATACTGTTCAGTTACGCGTATATTTCTTCAAAGACAACTGGAGTCCCAGATGATGCCAGGTTACACCATAACCCCATAACATAACATACAATAATAAATATATTTTGATAATATATAAACATTACCATTTATTCAAATTTCATTTGCCTATCAATACCTGCAATTTCATCAATTTCCAAACCTTTTTCAAGCGCATAATCCTTTTCAACTTTGTAATTTCCATTTCTTGTTCTTGGAGTATTTTCAGGTTCTAAAAAAAGCCATTTAGTGTATTTGAATCTTACACCAATATAAGGTTTGGCTCCAAATATTTTTGAAAATTCGCAAAGCGCATCAATCTGTGCCGCTTCAATATACACCTTATCTTTTGTAGTTGTTTTAACTTCAATTGCCAAATATAACTTACCATTTCCCGCCAAAACATCTGGAAGAGGATTTTTAGTAGCTCCACCTGATGCGGGAGCTCTTAAAGCGGCAAAATTTCTTTCCCAAAGTTTATGCACCAAATCTCTTTCTTCAGCTGATCCTTTTTTAGCCATAGTAACACTCAATATCAGAAAAATATTTTATAATGATAATATTGTTTTAACTACTATATAATAAAAATGAAAGAGCAATTGAAAAGTAATTATTAAAAAAAAAATTTTATAAATGGGGCCGGGGCCGAGATTCGAACCCGAGTCCCGGGATCCACAGTCCCGGAGGATGACCACCTACCC
>NZ_SUTI01000044.1 GCF_015062985.1 Methanobrevibacter sp.
GGAGGGTCAAGTTCCAGCTCATTTCTTATTTCATCAAGGTTCTGTCTGAACTGCCACCAGCCCGGAACATCCCTGTCAATGTCTGGGAAAAACCTCTCAGGAATAGCTCCGATGGCCGCTGTAAAGTATGAATCTGCAAATCCCAGATATTCATAAAGTTTTTCATAACAGTTTCCGTTTTCAATTGTAATCTGTTTTAGAATCTGATTTACTTCACAGACGCTGTTTCCAACAGGACATACACTGTGACATGTATAACAGTAAAAGCAGTTCCATATATTGTCATCTTCCAAAATTGTTTCATCACCATCAAGAACCCTTTCTATGATTTCACGAGGATTATAGTCTGAATGCCTTGCAGCAGGACATGTTGATGTGCACATTCCGCACTGCACACACTTTAAAACACCTTCATCCTTTGAGTTTTTAACATCATTGATTATTTCTTCAGCAAAATCAATCGGAGAGTCTGTAATTTTTTGTTGGGTAGACATATTACCACCTGTTTTACAATTTAAACTCTTTATTTTCAATCATTTTCTTTAATTTTAATGATAATTTGTTTCCTCTTAATCTGTCTGATTGTCTGCAGATAATCGGAATATTGACATCTTTGCCGTTGATGTTTAAATCAACGCTGCCCGTGTCCATATCAAATGCATTATTCTCACAGTAATTTGCACACATTCCGCATCCGTAGCAGTATGCAAGATTCAGTCTCTGGTTTTTGAATGCATTAGTAGGACAAATCCTTTCGACTACACAGTTTTCACAGCCGGAACATTTATCCCTGTCATACTGCGGTCTTAAGTCATAATCTCCCCACAGCTCGGCATAATTGGTTTCATCCAGGGGCAAGTGACGTCCTTTAATGTCAGCTACAGGAATATCAACCATTTCATCGCGAATTAGCAGATTATTGTAAATTTCCTCATTTAAAACAGGAATCGGAATTGCTACGGTATCATAGATTTCTCCGCCCTGACCTGTCTTAAATCCTCCTATGTAATAAGGATCCATTTTACATAAATCCGCAGAAAGCATAAGGTTAGGTTTTTCAGGGCTTGACCTGGTACCGTCTCCTAAAATATAACCCTGCGCCCCGTTGATTAAAACTTTTGATCCTTCCTTAATCACATTGTGCGGGATATCGTTTTGAAGAGGGTTCAGGTCTCCGCATCCGGAAAATGTCAGACCCCTCAGGTTTCCTTCCAGAGGTGTTGCTGCAAATATTGATGATACTGATTCGGGATTCGGATTTGTAAATGCAGTATAGTTTTTAAATGCCATACGGGCACCGATAAGCTGACCACGAGTAATATCCTCAAGCGTTATAGTGTTTTCTATTGTTTTTCCGTCTGCACTTTCAACCCTTACGTCAACTTCACGGCCTTCCAGAAGTTCCTTAAGCAGAAATCCTCCGCCGTAGCTTTCATCATAAATGGAATGGGCTGTTCCATGAAGGATAACATCGACTGAACCTAGCCATTCGTTCGGACATGGTCCTGCATAAGCCGGCACACCGTTTATGTAAACTTCAGATGCCCTTATGAATTCTCCAGGTTCAGATATGATGAAGTTAAGGATTGCAGCTGTTCCACTCATTACACCGCATGTTCCGCAGGTTACCACATCAACATCTTCAAAACTTGGTGGGTCTCCTTTTTTAATGAGTTTTTTGAATTCTTCTGCAGTGTATATGTTTGCTTCGCCTTTATCGATTTTTTCGTTTATTTCAGTGATTGTTCTGTTATTAGTCAATTGAGACACCCTTAAATTTTGCCTAAAGTATCTCCTCTCAATCCCTGCCTTAATGTTTCAAGAGAGGTAATGTCATCTGAGGAAATATTTCCTAAATTAACTGTATTTCCTAATTTTAAAATGAAGAAGACCTGCTGGTCTTTATTTGGAGCTTCCCAAAGGATTTTGCTGCCGTCAAATTTCTCAAGGATATAATCTATTTCATCTTCCTTTGCATTTCCTGACTGGTCGAATATTCCTATGTTTTTACCTCCTTCCCTTGCCTCCACAATAACAAGAGAAGAACCTGCATCAAGTTCATCCTGCATATACTCGATTCTTTCATCCAATGTGAGCTCCTTATCCAAATCGGGATTTTTCTTACCCACTTCAGACAGTACTTCAAAGCCTTTTTCTTTGGCCATTTGAATGTATTTCAGTTTATCGCCGTGAGATATGGTAGTTGAACCGTCTGATATTTCCACAGCAGGAAAACCTAATTCATGAGCTTCAGCAAAAAACTCTTCAAGTTTATCTGCCATATAAGCCAGTTCAAATAGTGTTCCGCCAGTATAGGGAGTAATATCATGCTTTTTATACATTTCAACTTTAGCCTTGACTATTTCCCTATCATGTACAATAGAAGTTCCCCATCCGAATTTAAGATAGTCCACATAATCTCCGGAAATATTCATCAGGCTTTCTGCGCTCTCAAGGCCAAGACCCTTGTCCAAAACCATTGTTATTCCACAATTTCTTGGTTTCTCTTCTCTCTTTTTTGATAAAAATTCAAATGATTTCAAAATATCACGCGTGTTAATTTTTATTATGTAATCTATAAATAATATGAAATTGTATATAAAAGTTTTTAACACTTTGCATTAAAAAAAATTAAAAATAATATGAAAAAAAAGTAAAAAAATCAGTGCGCATTAATTTCATTTTCAGATCTTTTAACTAAATCTGCTAGTGAATTGCGGACATTTTCAGGAATAGATTCA
>NZ_SUTI01000005.1:0-40234 GCF_015062985.1 Methanobrevibacter sp.
TAGCACAAGAAGCAAGAGAAATCGAAAAAGCAAATGATACTGTTTTAAGAACCCCTCACATGAAAGAAGGAAACCCTGGTTGTAAAACAGAATTAATCTCAAAACCACAATAAGTAGCATAATTGCTACTTCATTTTTTTATTTTTTTTTACGAAGAGAATGTAATATATTTTTTACAATAGTTTTTAAAAAATAAAGAAATAGCTAATGAAAGCTATAAAACTCCTTTTGTAGAAGGAATCTGATCATGTTCAATTTTAATTGCATCCTTTAGGGATTTGGCGAACGCCTTAAAAACAGCCTCGCATTTATGATGGTCGTTAGCTCCTTCAACAGTCCCATAGATATTTAAATTGGCACTTGAAGCAAAGGATTCGAAGAAATGAATAACAACATCAGAAGTCATATCACCGATTTTTTCATTCTTAAAATCCAAGTTCATATTGCAGTAGCTACGGCCGCTGATATCAATTGCAACGGTAGCGACTGACTCGTCCATAGGAACAATTGCATGGGACATTCTTTTTATTCCTTTTTTATCGCCGATAGCTTCATTGAATGCCTCTCCCAATAATATTCCAACATCTTCAATAGTGTGATGATCATCAATCTCAATGTCTCCGGCAGCCTGAACATCCAAATCTATCATGCTGTGTTTTGAAAATGACTCCAGCATGTGATTGAAGAAATTCACTCCGGTGGAAATATTGTATTTTCCTGTTCCATCCAAATTCAATTTGATGTTGATATCGGTTTCTGATGTTTTTCTTGAAAGGTTTGCGTTTCTTGTCATAGTATAACCTATAAAATAATTAATATACTCTTAAATAATTCAAGGCTCTTCTCCAGGACGTATGATTTTAATGCATTGTGTAGGGCATTCCATTGCACATAAAGTGCATACATGGCAATATCTTAAATCCAATATATGTGCAACATTAGTTATCTTCCAAATTTTAGCTGCTTTTGGACAAATCTCATAACAGTTACCGCAAGCAATGCATTCATCCTCATCCACTAAAATCTGTAGCATATAATCTCTCCACTTTATAATTTCAATGTTGCAACTGACATGGCCTTGAATCCCAGATATACATCCTTACCAATGTTGAGATTTAATTCCTTTTCAGCTGACACGGTAATGTCAGAACATAAAACCACACCTCCAACATCAACCTTAACGCGAATAATCTCATTTTTAAGTTTCATTTCAATGATTTGTCCTTTGAGAATATTACGGATGCTTGATGTTTGAGGTTCCAACATTAAAAAGATATTATCATAACTGATTAATGCCAGTACCTTATCTCCAATTTTATAGTTTCTATTTAATGGAGCATTAATTTCAAATTCTTCCATTTTGATTGTCATTACGCCTTTGATATTATTAATATCAACAATTTCCGCTTCAATTTCATTAACATCCTTGTGAAGCTCCATGATGGCGTTGATCTTTTTACATTCTTTTAAGATAGAGTATCCTTCTTCGGTGAGTGAAGTTCCTCCACCCCCGCCTTTTCCGCCTTTGGTTGTACTTACAATTTTTACATCAAGTGTTGACTCCATTTTTTCAATATAGTTTAATGCAGTTCTATAGGAAACCTTAATTTCCTTAGCGGCACTTGTTAAGGAACCAGTCTCCAAAATAGATTCCAACAAGCGATATTTCTTAGTATCTAACAAAAAAGAATTACCGTCTACATTAATTTTATATTCAACACCTGCACTTACATCAGCCATTATAAATCCCCCGAAATATAATATATTATTTATGAATTTTATTATTAAATAATTTTTCCATTAATTCCTAAATTCCATTTTTTCGACAAAGTCCAATAATTTGTTTACAATTTTTGATAAAGGACCTAATTTAGAACCGTAATCCCGTAAGGTTTCAATATCATCTTTATCAAAGAATTTGACAATAATCAATGCAAAGAAATAGACTATCATACAAAGTATAATGCCCGGGAATAACCATAATGTTGTTTTTGGTATGAACAATCCAAATAAGCCCATGATTGCAGTTGCAACCAATATCTTTAAAACCGCTCTCTTAGGCGCTTTGGTTTTAGTTAATTTGAATACAAAAAAAACGCACGGAACCATCATTAAAAAGCAGGCAATTGCTGTTGCTGTAGCCCCTCCTGCAATACCTAAAAAAGGAACCAAAAACCAGCAAAGAACTGCAGTAATAAAGGAACCAAATATCAAAATATACATTGGAATCCTAGGATTTCCAATACCCTGAACTATACTGGTGGATATGGCGAATATTGAATAGAATGTCATGCCTATGGATAAAATTGCCAATGCGGAAGCTCCGGCAACATAAGCTGGAGTCTTGAAATAAAGTAAACGTAAAGTAGGTGCAGCAAACAAGGCAAGCCCAATGCACATCGGCACTACAAACAATAAGGAGATTTTGTATGCCCTGCTTACATATTTTTGAAGGGTCGGAATATCCTTAACCTTGAAAGCCTCGGAAGAAGCCGGCAGAATTGTAGTTGCAACAGAGATGGAAATCATCAGAGGCAATCTTGCAATCGGATCTGCCGCTGTAAAAAATCCTATATCGGTCAATGCTAAAAATTTACCCATTACGATAGTACAGATATTATATATGAGCATTTCTGCAATAGCTGTTATAATGACTGGAATGGAAAATCTAACCAGGGTTATGGCCAATTTCAATTCATCACGGTGGGAAAATTCAAAGTCTCCACTAGGTTTTGGAATGTATTTTGGCATCCAATACTTGAATATCAGCACAGCAGATAAAGCGGCAAGAGAATAACCGATGACAGTACCCCACAATGCGCCAACAACTGACAAACCCACTAAAACAAATGCTGTTGCAAATAAAATCATGAATACCTGCTCGATAGCACGGGTATAAATGATATATTCCATTTTATATACGCCTTGGAATGCCCCTCTAAATGCTCCCAAAACAACACTGAAAGGTGTGATAAGACCTATAATCTGCAATGGAACCATTACTTCGGGTTTTCCCATATAATTAATGGCAATGAATGGCGCTATGACAAAAATCATCATGACCCCTAAGAACAGCCCGAAAAAGACCATGATTTTCAAAGCCGTGTAGATTGTCTGTCTGGCCATGTCATGATCGTCTACAGCCTCATATTCAGCAATGTATTTTGCTATTGCAGGAGGAAGTCCGCCTGACGCAAGAGTTTGGAAAATACCCTGGTATGACAAGGTTGTTCCAAGAATACCATTTGCAGTAGGACCCAATAAGGTAGCCATTAAAAAACGATATAAGTATCCGCCAATACGGAAAATTATATTTCCAATAAATATTATCAAACTACCTCTTACTAACTTATTTGCCATAATATACCCAAAAAAAATTACTTATTAATAATATAACTCAATTTTAATATTTAAATATACTTATTTAGAAAATTTTTAAATTCAGTTAAAGTTCTATTTAAAGACTCCATTCCATACTCATCATTTTTAATATCATCTAAAGAGTCATTGGACCAAAAAGAAGCGCCCAAATTAGAACCAAAAGGACCTCCGCTAACTGGGATTATTCCATGTATCATAAAATATGTTACATTTTTCAGATGGGCAAAGTCCTGACCTCCGGTTCGGTCTCCACCAACGGCAATGCTCATTCCAATTTTGCCCCTTAAAATATTATAGTCAATTGCTTCCAAAGCCCTTGTCCTATCCATAATGGCTGCCATATTGCTGCTGATGCCACCGCTTTGGATAGGGGTTGCCAGAATAATTCCGTCAGCATTCAAAAGTCCTTCATAAACCTCTTTCATATCATCCTGAATAATGCATTTCCTGTTTTCCAGACAATAGTCACAGTGCATGCACGGCTTGATATCCTTGCCCTGGCATGTGAAAATTTCAGTTTCAAAGCCATCATCCTCTAGTTTATCAAGAGCTTCAGACAATACATATTCAGTTGTATTATTCCTTGGACTAGCACAAATTCCAAAAACTTTCATTATAACAATCCCATTAGTTCTTAAATTATTATATTAGAGAAAATTCTATAAAAATATTTATAATATTTAAATACAATATATAATATTGGATAATAAAGGGATAATTATGAAATATGGAAAAGGGATTGTAAAAAAATATTCAAGGGAGTATAACAGAACACTAAAAAATGGTGAAAAAAAGAAATATACGACAGAGCAGATTCAGATTACCGTTCCTAAAAATCAGGATATCTATCAAAACGGTGAAGAAGTTCTTATTATCCCAAATAGTGAAATTGATGAATTTAAAAGTAGAGAGGAAGAAATTGAATCATTGAAAGTGGCTATTTATTTGAATGTTGAGGAAGTGAACGAGTTGACTAGGCAATTGGAAGAAAATTTTAATCCATCTACTTTAGAATATGAAAACGAAATTACTGAATTGAAAGCTGCATTAAATGAAAAAAGCAACATGCTAAAAGAACTTGAAGAGAAATACAATACCCTCCATAAAAATAATATTGATGACTTAAAGCAAGAAAACAGCATGATTAGAGACAAGCATTCAAAATTGATTGTTGAAAATGAAAACCTTAAAAGCAAATTCGTCAATATCAAAACAGAAAATGAAAACCTTAAAACAAAATATTCCAGCATTAAGGAAGAGAATAAAAACTTAAAGAACAAATGCACAACATTAAGAGAAGAGCAAACTTCTATTAAAGCAAGCTATGATCAAGTTTCAACAAAATACGATCAGTTAAAACAGGAAAACCTCAACACCAAAACAAGCTATGCTGAAATGTATGAACTGAACGAAGGTCTGGAAAAAGACTATGAAGAACTTCGTTTGGAATACAACGATTTAGTTGACAGGTATAATGCCGTGGAAGAAGAATTATACGCTCTTAAAACAACAAAAAGCCACGACGAATACATCGCCAATAAAGTTAAAGAATTTATTTTAAAAAGCGGGAATTAAAGAGTTTTATAATCGTCCTGAAACTCAGGATTCCATCTTTTAAGACCCGGAATGAACATTACAGTGATGCCTGTAGCTTGTGTTTCAGGCAATCTTGGATTTTTTTCCATCATTTCTTTTGTTTTTCTGACAATCATTTCCTCCAAGGTAATATCAGGTTCTGTATATTCACCATCCTGATAACAATCACGACAGAATTCGGGGTTTAAACTTCCATCCTTGTTAGTGCCGTAATCCTCTTTTACAATTGGTCTGCCGCATGAGTTGCAAAATCCCATAAAAAAAAAGCTCCTTTTAAAAAAAAATAGTTGTAAATTAGAATAAATCTAATTTACTATTCGTCTTTTACTTCAATATTTTCGTCTTCATCCATAGCAAGTCTCATGTTGTCTGGATCTGGGTCGAAATGTTCTAAGAAGTCTTGTGCAGCTCTTCTTACATCTCTTGAACCGATAATGTATCTACCTGCGATAATGATGTTTGCACCTTTTTCGATAGCTTCTTCAACATTATTAGGTTTGATACCACCAGCAACAGCAACAAGACCTTTTTCACCGAGGAGTTTTTTAATATCTTTGATGTTACCCCATTCGGTCATGTCACTAGTGTCCTCGCCATGTTCAGCTCTGTAAGTTTCCATATCAACATTTCTGTGTAATAAAACGATGTCAGGTTTCAAGTCTTCAGGAAGTTTTGCTAATTTTTTCTCAAATCCTGCAACGTTCATCATATCAAGTATGGAGTAAATACCTTGTTTTTGAGTTTCATGAATAGCCTTTGCAATGGATTCGACAGTACCGAGACCGGAAATTGCTACAGCGTCAGCAGTTTCATCAGCTGCCATTTTAACTTCTACACGTCCAACGTCTAAAGTCTTTAAGTCAGCGATAATGAATGCATCAGGACGTAAGCTTCTGATTTTTCCAATAATTCCAACACCGAATTTTTTAACAAGAGGGGTTCCTGCTTCAAGTAAAATTCTGTCATTGTCTGGTAAATCATTGATGATTCTTTCCATTGCAGCCTCATTGTCCAAATCAAGTGCAACTTGCAAGTATGGTGGTGACCAAAGTTTTTTGACTTTGAATCCCATGATTGGGTGAGTTCCACGGTCTTTTTCTGCAAGTACTTTTTCAATGGATGGGTATCCTTCCATCGCTCTTCTGATTGCTAATTTGGTTGCTCCGTAGTTATATTGATAGATTTTTCTGAAGTCTTTTGCAGAAGGATCTATGAATACGCTTACATTAATTACAATGTCCTCTACAATGTCTTTTGGAATATATCCATCTTCTACTGCATCAGCTACTGCCCTTGCAACAGCGGTTTGTGCAGGTCCAAATATTTTGCTAGCATCTTCTAAATCACCAACAGTTACTTTAGGAATGATTAAAGTAGCAGGTTTGGTCATTAAGTTAGGTCTGATTACACTTGTTAAAGGAGTGTGGCCTACGGAAAGGTTGGATAAACCGTTAGCAAATGCTTGACCAACAGGTCCAAATTTATCACCGATTAATAAATCAATGTGTGCTAATTCAGGGCCGTCTCCAATAAGAGCTTCTCCTATTTTATACATTGGGTCCATTAAATTTCCTCCATTATAAATAACATGTTATAGTTTATTTTTGTTTGTAAATATAATTATTGGAAGTTAATCCTTCTTGAAATATCCTTAGGTAAAGGCAATCTTCTGAAAGGTTTTCCTTCACATTTTTCATTGATTTCGGCTATTAGTTCATCAACTGTCATGTCAACCTTTTCACCGGTTTCACGAACGGTTACTTGGAACTTGCCGGTTCCCATTTCCTTGTCACCTATGACGAAAATATATGGAATCCATTCTTTAGCCGCATTTCTGATTTTCTTACCTACGCTTTCATCCCTGTCATCAATGTCAACACGGATATTTGAAGCATTGATTTTTTCATATAATTCTTCTGCGAATTCCTTGTGATTTTCACCAACAGTCAAAATTCTTGCTTGAATCGGACTTAACCATGTTGGCAACATTGGGGATCTTTCATTGATTTCCAATGCGGTCTTTTCAAGCATTGCGCATAATACTCTTTCAATACTTCCGGTCGGTGAAGTGTGTAAGATTGTTGGGTTATGTTGCTCGCCGTCTTCACCCAAGTAGGTAATTCCAAATCTTTTACCACTTTCAACGTCGATTTGGACAGTAGGGTTTTCGATTGGGCGGCCTAAAGCATCGATGTTTGCTAAGTCAATTTTACATACCCAGTAATGATGTCTTTCAGGTAAGATTTCTAAAAGAATCGGTTTTCCGAATTTGTTTGCAATTTCATACATCCATTCTTCGTTGTCTTCAAAGAAGTCTTGGGTCGCTCTGAAAATTACCTCAAAGTCAAGGTTTAAATCCTTACCTGTCTGCATACACATGTCGGTTTGATTTGAAAACTCTTCCAAGGATGAAGGAATGTCAGCACAGAATGAATGACAATCCGGCATTGTGAATGCCCTTAATCTTTTAAGACCTACAACTTCCCCTTTTTTCTCGTAACGGAAACTGTAAGTGGATAATTCATAGATTTTTGCAGGCAAGTTTTTCCAGGTCAAGTATGAATCTGCCATTAATCTGAAAGCTCCGAAACAGCATGCGAACCTGAGCATTAGGTTCTTTTTGGTGTCGGTTCTGTATTGCCTTTCACCGAATTTGTATGCATGTTGATAAATTGCTTCATTGTCCAAATCGTAAAAGATTGGAGTTTCAACAGGCATTGCTCCACGCTCAACAGTAAGATTATAGACATAATCAGCCAATAAATCTCTGATTAAACGTCCTTTAGGATACCATCTGAGGTTTCCGACATCGGATGCAGGTTCGTAATCACAGATTTCCTTTTCTCTCATTAATTTAACGTGTGGAGGTTCACCTTCATCAGATGCACCCTGTCCAAGTTCATAATCAACAAGCTGTTTGAAAGCTCTATTTTCAAAATTAAAGTCTTCGATTTGAGTGATTTTGTTTCCTTCAAGAATCTGCCATTTTGAAGGTTTTCTTTCAACTTTTGCATCATCGGCATCATCGGCAGTAATGGTTCTTGAAAGTTCACTTAATGGATGTCCTTTACAAGAGATTTCAAATGCCTTGTACCATCCGAAAGGTACTCTTTTTACATTAAAGTCTTCAGCGAGTAAAGCTTCTTCCGCATCTTTTAAGATTTGAACAGCAACTTTTGGAGAACTTAATGATGAAGATAAGTGAGCATATGGATACAATACGATATTTTCAGCCTTAACTTGATCATTAGTCTTTTTGACTTCGCTGACTAAATTTTTAACAATACCTTCTGGATTATTTTCATCGTCTTTTTCAACAGCTGTAAATACTACCAAAGAGTCATCGAAGGAACCTTCTTTTTTAGCTTCCTCAATGTCTTCGGCTACAGGTGTTTTATTTTTTACATTGTAATTTAAATAATCAGAATGAATTAATAAAATTCTCATTTAACCACCATATATTAATGATTTAATTTTTATTTTTAATATTATATAAAAATTAGGAAAAGGACAAAAAAGCCAATATCTGGCTTAAATTTTAATTATAAAATAATTGAAATTAGGGTGTACAATATCACAAAATCTTATGATAACTAGTCGAATAAAATCATTCCAATTGAAAATAATGGATGAGGATTATTAAAATAATTAATATCCATTTTAATAGGCATATGAAAATAATTATTGTTCAACATTTTGAAAATTTATCATGATTAGATAATTTAATAAACACCCGGAATATATTATAAAATATGAGAATTATTTTAGCAGGAACCGGCAGTGCCGTTGGAAAAACAACAATCGCAACCGGAATAATGAAGGCATTAAGTGAAAAGTATAATGTGCAACCGTTTAAAGTGGGGCCAGACTATATCGACCCTTCCTACCATACTTTAGCTACCGGAAACACTTCAAGAAATTTGGATTCCTTCTTTATGGAAAGGGGACAGGTAAGAGACTCCTTCCTTAAAGGCATGGAAGGCAAAGACATAGCCATAATTGAAGGCGTGAGAGGACTGTATGAAGGAATCGACTCAATCAATGACATTGGAAGTACTGCATCCGTAGCTAAATCCCTAGACGCTCCTGTTATTTTAATTATAAACTCCAGAAGTCTGGTTAAAAGTGCTGCAGCGCTCGTATTAGGATTTAAAGCATTGGATCCTGAAATCAATATTGCGGGAGTTATTTTAAATAAAGTCAAAAATAAGGCGCACTACGAAAAAACCAAAAGGTCAATTGAAGAAATCACAAAAACCGAAGTTATCGGTGGAATAATTCGTGACGACAATATTTCAATTGAACAGAGACACTTAGGACTTGTTCCTGCACGTGAACGGGAAAATTCACTCAAATTTATTGATTTGTGGTCTGAAGTCATCAAAAATTCGATTGATTTGGACAGACTGGTTGAAATCGCAAAGAGCGCTCCAAAAATTTCATCCGAAATCATACCTATATGGAACAAGCTCAACAAGCAACCGGTTAAAATTGGAGTTGCCTACGATGAGGTATTCAATTTTTATTACAAAGAGAATATTGAATCATTGGAAGCTAACAATGCAAAAATCGAATATTTCTCACCTTTAAACGATGAGAATCTGCCTGATGTTGATGGATTATATATCGGTGGAGGATATCCGGAACTGTTTTCAAAGGAGCTCAGCGAAAATAAAGGCATGCTTTCACAAATCAAAAGCTTCCACCTTGAAAACAGACCTATTTTTGCCGAATGCGGCGGTCTGATGTATCTTATGAATTCCATTCATGATGATAAAGTGGTTGACATCTATCCTTACAAGTCCGTTTTGACAGATAGGGTCCAAGCATTAAAGTACACAATAGCTGAAGTGACTGAAGACAATATCATTTCCAAAAAAGGCGAAACATTCCATGGGCATGAATTCCACTATTCAAAAGTACTTGTTGATAAAAGCAATCTTAAAAACGATTTGGCCTTTAAAATCCTAAGAGGCAAGGGTTCATATAACAATCAGGACGGATTTATGCAAAAAAATACACTTGCAAGCTATGTCCACACACATGTAGCGGCGATGCCTGACTTTGGCGGAAATCTGGCAATCTCAAGTTATGAGCTTGGATGATAATTCATGAATCTTAAAAAAATTGATTTTTTTAATCCCACCATACTAATCGCTGAGATACTCATATTTTTAGCAATGGGTTATATCGGATCATTCAATTACAGATTTGAAGACCCCCTCAATTGGGAAGTTATTCTAACAGTGATGTTTGCCTGTTTAGTTTTTCTGATTGGAGTTATTGCGGTAAAATACAAGATTAAAGTTGAGGATATAAAGGAAATCAGTTTTTTATCTGAAAAGCTAATTGCAATACTTGTCATTATTGCACTGTTACTGCAAAGTCTAAATCTTGTGCTTCTTGGAGGAATACCTCTTTTTAACAGCACATTGAAATCGAATGCAACAACAAACATCTGGAGAATAGCTTACCCCCTATTTTTAATAACAATCAATCTGCTGCTTGCAAAATACTATGAACGAAAGTATCTGATTCTTGTTCTTCTCGGAGCATTGATTTTCGCTTTGAACGGTTACAGAACATCAGTTTTAGGAATTTTGGGAAGCTCATTCATAACACTCTACTATCTGGACAAAATATCAAAAAAGGTCGGAATTCTTTTTATAGCCATAATTGCAGCGGGAATAATAGCTATTGGCTACATGGCATCACAGTCAATTGCAAACCAGACATGGACATTAAATCCATTAGAGCTAATCTTTTACCGGGCGGCATTCACCCTGGAGGTGTTTGAAAAAATCATCCCTCTTGCGGGAACCACACATGGCCATGTCCTGAGCATGATATTCTCATCGGGCAGCCCACGAACATTTATCGGAGAATACGTTTTAAAATACACAGTTTGTCTGACATCCACATTGTTCGGCCCGGTAATGCTTGATTTCGGATTTGTCGGACTTGCAATTCAGATGCTGTTTATGGGAATATTTCTAGAATTGATCTATAAATTAAAAAAAGGAATTGGAGTGGGAATCTATGCAATAATCTTAACACACACGGTCATTTGGATAGAAACCGGACCAACTGACATAATGATTTGGTTCTTATACCTTATCGGATTAATCTTAATAATAATTAATTATGATTATATTAAATTAAACAAAAATTAATATAATCAAGATAATCAATGATATAAAGAATACGAATGTTCCTTTAACAATGAAATCACTATTTCTATCGACATACAGTGACAGACCATAGGATAAAATCAATGCAACGAGCATTTCAATTAATCCGCTTATGCCGGCGTCCATTTTTAAAATATTGCCTACAATGAATGAAATGACATATGCGGCAATTACAACCATGATAATTAAAAATATAGGATTTTCAGCTAATCTGAAGAATAAAGAGTTATAACCCGGAGAAGCTCTTCGGGAATTATAATTGTATAAATTAGTTGATGAACTTGGGGACAATCCACGGTTATTTCTTCTTAAATTAAATCTATCTAAAAAGGAAAGTTTGCCTCTAGGCCTATCTTCATCGATTTGCCTATATAACGTATTTTTATAAACTAAAGGATTTTGATCTCTTCTTTGCATTATATATTCCATGTCAGAAGCATCATAGGTATATTCAGGATATTCCTCTTCGATGTATGCAGATGCTCCGCCATCATAAGGTGTGTTGTCTAAAGTAGTCTGGGAAGTTCTGTCCTGATATTTTTTGGCCAGTTCAAGCAAATCGTCCCTATCGACCAGTTTGATGTTTTTCCTAAGGGCATAATTTTTTGCCTGCTCTGAAAAATAAGAGGAGGACACAATTGTAACCTTAGATGCTTTTAAACTGTCTTGAACCTCTTCCATCTCTTTTAATACATCTATCCCAATTTGAAAATCTTTATCATAATTTTTACATGCTACAACTACCCCAAAATCCCCAATTGTTGTCGGCAGAATAGCATATATATCAACGACCCTTTGTGAAGTCTTAAAATTTTTATAAACCTTAAAACCTGAGTCTTCCATCACTTTAGCTATAAAATTAATCAGTTGTGGTTTTTCCAAGATTCCACCCGCATGTCTTTTTAGTTAGATTAATAATATATTTTATAACTTAAATTATTATTAAAGTTTATTATAAAAAATTATTTTAACAAGAAATTGAATTAAGTAATAACATGAAAGCATTATTAAGCAATGATGATGGAGTAACTGCATCAGGCATATTGGCTTCAAAAAAAGCCATCGACTCTCTTTGTGAAACCTGTATTGTGGCTCCGGAAAGACAGCAAAGTGGAATTGGCCATGCATTGACTTTATTTGAACCGTTAAGGGTAAACACCCATACTTTAAGAGACGGCAGCATCGGATATGGGGTGAGTGGAACACCGACCGATGCTGTGACAATTGCACTATTTGAAATAATGGATGAAAAACCGGATTTGATGATTTCCGGCATAAATACTGGTTTTAATATAGGAAAAGCTGAATTGACAACATCAGGAACATTAGGGGCTGCAATAGAAGCTGCAAGCTTTGGAATTCCAACAATAGCAATTTCGCAGGAAGTTACCCGGGATGATGTCAAATTTGAAAACGGTGAAATACAAATCGACTTTGATTTCGCCGGGAAAATGCTTAATAAAATAGCAAAAATCGTTTTAAAAAAAGGATTGCCTGAAGGAATTGACCTGCTGAATGTTAATATTCCTGCAAACCCTTCAGATGAGGAAATTGAAGTTGTAAAATTAGGTGAGCGAATGTACTCTCCCGTAGTTCAAAAGCGCCTGGATCCTCGTGGAAAACCATACTACTGGATTGATGGCGAACTATATGAATTTAATGAACCGGGAAGTGATGGTTACGAATTACGGATAGAACAAAAAACAACAATAACGCCGATTAAAATTGATTTAACCAGCGATATGAACTCATTAAAAGAATGGTTAAAGTAAAATACTTATAAATTTAAATCTTTAAGTATTTTTTCCCTTTCTTCTCTAAGCTCGTTTAAAATCTTTTCATCAGTGCATCCGTCTTTTTTTAATTGAGCTATTGTACGTGTAATAGCTTCTAAATTACTTTCTAATTGATTGATTGCCATAGTATATACTATAAATGTCAAACTATATAAAGATGAAACATCAAAATAGAAATAGAATATAATCAAGGATTGAAAAATATGAGTCAAGACAAAGAAAATGTAAATAAACTTTTTAGACAATTTAAAAATAAATATGTAACTGTTGATTTAAGAGGAGACTATCAAAGCGAAGGTAAAATAATTGCTATTGACAACTACTTAAATCTCGTCCTTGAAAATGAAAACGGATTGGAAACCGTAAAAGGCGGAAATATTATTTTTATAAGTTTAAAAGAAGATTAGATATTAACTTCAATACCTAATATTTCTTTTTCACCATTGTAAACGTCCATCGCTATTTGAGCTGCACCAATAGCTCCAGATTCTTTAGAAATAACTTTTAAAGGATATTTGTTTTTGAAATACTTGTTAATTTCATCTTCAAAATTAAACGGTTCGGTTGCACTTCCAATGGAACCTGTTAGAACAATCCCTTCGATTTCATTTTCACATACGACATCCAAACCTGCTATTTCCATGGCAACTGTCATGATTAAAGTATCAATAGCCAATTTAGCCTTTTCATCGCCGTTTCTATAATTTTCAAGAAGTTGATCCTTCATATTGGCCACCTTACCGTCAATTCCGGCAATTTTTATTGCACCTGCATGTGAAAAGCAGTCATTTGCAGATACGTTATTTTCATCGATGTTTCTAATCATCTCCAAATCCAGGGGTCCGTGAACAATCCCCATGGCTCCCAAACAGGCATCGATTGCACCTTTGATTTTGCCGTCTTCAATCAGGATATCAACACTATTTGATGAAAGGTCCGCAACTATAAAATTGGACCATCCTGTTTCTTTAACAGCATTGTATGAAATGCTGACCTTTTCAGGACTGGCCTGATGAGAATAAGCTGCTCTGAATAATTCATTTAATGATTCTGAATTTTTATGAAGGCCAGGTATCATTATTGAATCGATGTCTAGTGATTCAAGCTCACTGAAGACTGATGTTCCGCCGCCGGTCACCTTTCCGGCACCGCTTATTGATAAAATTCCCCTGTCCTTTACTTTGGAAGTTGGCAATATCTTGCTTATCCCATCTCCCATAGCATAAGTTATGGCCATCAATTTTACAGAATCCAAATCGACACGTTTCTTTAACTCTTCAGTCGCTGAAACTAATCCTTTTTTACTTTCTTCTCTTCCGATTTTAAAAACATCAATAACATTGCCTTCATCAGACATCAAACAAAAAGAGATTCCTGTAGTCCCATGGTCCATCCCAATAAATACCACAATTACCACACTATGAAAAAATAATTTAAAAAAAAATAGTAAAGGGATTAAAAAGACTTAATCGTCTTTTTGTAATCCACATGCTTTTCTTAATCTTGCACCAACAATTTCAATATCTTTTTGACCTTCAGCAGCCCTCATTTCTTTTAAGTTAGCTCCATCGGTTGCGTTTTCTTCAGCCCATTGTTTTTTGAAGGTACCATCTTGGATTTCTTTTAAAACTGCTTTCATACCGTCTTTAGCTTCTTGAGTAATAATTCTATTTCCTCTGGTTAAACCACCATATTCAGCAGTGTTACTTACATCAGTCCACATTCCGGCAAAACCTTTTTCATAGATTAAATCTACGATAAGTTTTACTTCGTGGCAGGTTTCGAAGTAAGCAATTTCAGGTTGGTAGCCTGCTTCGACTAAAGTAGTGAATCCTGCATTGATCAATTCAGTGATTCCACCACATAAAACAGTCTGTTCACCGAACAAATCGGTTTCAGTTTCTTCTTGGAAAGTAGTTTCTAAAACACCTGCTTTGGTTAAACCGCATGCTTTTGCCATGCCCAATGCAAGTTGAAATGCATCGCCGGTAGCATCCTGTTCAACTGCAACTAAACCAGGAATACCAAATCCTTCTTCATAAGTTCTTCTTACCATGGATCCAGGACCTTTAGGTGCAAACATTACAATGTTTACGTCTTCACCAGGTTTAATTAATCCAAAGTGGATGTTGTAACCGTGAGAGAATGAAATAGTGTTTCCAGCTTCAACATATGGTGCAATTTGTTCATTGTATACTTTTTCTTGGATTTCATCAGGGAGTAAAATGTGAATGATGTCAGCTTCTTTTGCTGCATCTTCAATAGATTTTACAGTCATTCCGTCTTCTTTTGCTAAGTTCCAAGAGCTACCATTTTCTCTTAATCCAACAATAACGTTAGCTCCACTGTCAGCCATATTTCTAGATTGTGCTCTTCCTTGGGAACCATATCCGATTACCGCAATGGTTTTTCCTTCAAGAGCATCTGTAGTTACATCTGCATCGTAATACATTTTCATTTAAAATCATCTCTTTGATTTTTTAATTAATTTATAAAATTAATAGATATCAATTAAAATATCAATTTATTATATATCTATTTTAATGTTAATAAAAGTAACTTTTTAAAAAAAATAGAAAATAGATGATTAGTAACCATCTACTAGAACTTTCAATTCACCGGTCACGATATCAATAATGAGACCATGTACAGGCACATCTGGGATTAACGGGTGGTTTTTGATTTTTTCAACGACATTTTTGACGTTTTCCTCTTCATCTTCAAATCCACCAATCCATTCAGCCAAATCATATTTGGCAATGTCTTCTTCAGCAATGCCGCGAGCAATCATTTTTTCTTTTAAAGCTTCAGCATCGGCACCTGCCATACCACATTCGGTGTGGCCTACAACCAATACCTCTTCACAGCCCAAATTGTAAAGGGCAGCACCAATGGATCTGATTGCATCTTCTCCTACGATGGAGTTTCCTGCATTTCTTACAATTTTTGCATCTCCTCTTTCAAGTCCTAAAGCAGGTTCAAAGAAATCAATCAGTCTGCAATCCATACAAGTTAAAATAGCTAACTTTTTTTGTGCATGGTGAGACATTTCCTCGCCTTCAAAGTTTTCAACAAATTTCTTATTATCTTCTAATACGTTTTCCAATATTGTCATTTTATACTCCCCTTGACATTGCTGTAAGTCCAGTTCGGGCAATTCTTTTAATTCCGAATGGTTCTAATAAAGATATGAATGCATTTATCTTCTCTTTATCTCCAGTAAGCTCAACCATTAATGTTTCTTCAGTAACATCCAAAATATGTGCTCTGAAAATATTTGAATACTGCATTATTTCAGCTCTTGCTTCCGCATTAGGAATATTAACCTTAACAAGGCACAATTCCCTTTTAACAGCTTTTTTAGTAATATCTTTAATCTTGATAACATCAATTAATTTATTTAATTGTTTTGTAACCTGTTCCAAACCTCTTTCATCTGCATGAACAGTGATTACCATACGGGACAGGCCTTCAACTTCAGAATTTCCAACAGTTATACTGTCTATGTTGAATCCTCTTCTGTTAAACATTCCTGCCACTTTCTGTAAAACACCCGGTTTATCTTCAACCAATGTGGAAATAACGTGATATTTCAAAGTCATTTAAATCACATCCTTTTCAAGCTTGTATTCACCAATCATCTCATCTATTCCAGCTCCAGGAGGAAGCATAGGCAATGCTTCTTCAGAGTCAATCACGACATTTAATAAAACTGGTTCATTATCTTTAATAGCTGAAGACAGTGCTTCCTTAGTTTCACCAGGCTTTTCAATTCTAACTCCATTAACTCCGAAACTTTCCGCTAGTTTAACAAAATCGGGACTGTTTCCAAGTAAAGTCTGTGAATGTCTTTCATTATACAATAAACTTTGCCATTGATATACCATTCCTAAAGTCCTGTTTTCTAAAACTACTGCAATAACAGGTATATCATACTCGTGTACTGTAGCCAATTCCTGACAAACCATCAAGAATCCGCCGTCACCATTGATTGATACGACAGGATCATCAGGACATGCCACTTTTGCTCCAATAGCTGCAGGGAATCCGAATCCCATGGTTCCAAGTCCTCCTGATGAAATGAATTTTCTTGGCTTTTGAGTATCAAAGAAATGTGCTGCCCACATCTGATTTTGACCAACGTCTGTTGTCAATATTGATTCAGGAGTTAAAACTTCTGAAATTTCTTTAATTACAGTTTGTGGTTTTAATGGCACGTCATCATAACTGACACGAGGAAGTAACTCTTGCTTTTTCTGTTTTATCATGCCAGTCCAGTTATTTACTTCATCAGATGCTTTATAATCTTTTAAAACATCATTTAATGAGGATAAAATGTTACGGGCATCCCCGACAATCGGCAAATCAACTTCAACATTCTTACCAATTTCCGCAGGGTCTATGTCAATGTGAATGACCTTTGTATCCGGAACGAAACGGTCCAATCTGCCGGTAGTCCTATCTGAAAATCTTACACCGATAGCTATCAACAAATCGGATTCGTTAATGTAATCATTTGAAACCTTTCTTCCGTGCATACCGAGCATACCTAATGCCAAATCATCAGTCTCGTCAAAAGCACCCTTACCTAAAAGTGATGTCATTACAGGTGCGTTGATGGTTTTAGCTAATTGCTTCAATTCACAGCATGCATTGGATATGATAACTCCAGCACCCACCAGAATCAATGGCCTTTTAGCCTCTTTTATTAAATCGCGAGCCTTTTTAATCTGTCTAATATTTCCTTTGGTGGTTGGATTATAACCCGGAGTTTGAATTATGGAATCATCAAACCCAGTTAACTCGCCTTCTTGGACTTCTTTAGGAACATCAATCAAAACAGGTCCCGGCCTTCCACTAGCTGCAATTTCAAAACTTGATTTAATCATTGAAGGGATTAAATCCGGATCTTTCGGTTGGTAACTATGTTTTGTAATAGGCATGGTAATGCCGATAATATCCGCTTCTTGAAATGCATCATTTCCTATTAAATGAGTAGGAACCTGTCCAGTAATCGCTATAATTGGAGAAGAATCCATGTATGCAGTAGCAATACCTGTTACAAGATTGGTTGCTCCAGGACCTGAAGTTGCCAAACACACACCCACACGACCAGATGCTCTCGCATAACCGTCAGCTGCATGAGCTGCGCATTGTTCGTGTCTAACCAATATATGATCCATGTCTGAATCATATAGCATGTCATAGAATGGTATGGTCTGTCCGCCAGGATAACCAAATATTGTCTTAACCCCCATATTTTTGAGGGATTCAATTATCGCTTCTCCGCCTCTCATTTTAAAAACCTTTTAATTTATTATGCATTTAGTTATGAATATAAAAATATATATAATTAATCTTTACAATATTAATGTACTTAAATTGTGTTGATAGCATGGAATTTACAAAATATATCTGCCACAGAAAACCGGAGAGAAGTTTCTTCATTAAAGGCCATCAGTTTCCAGTTTGCGCCAGATGTACTGGATTTTATACCGGCTTAATCGTATATTTAATTTTCAATAGCTTTTATAAGCACAATTATGATTTTAATACATTATTCATTTCCATGATATTGATGGTGCCTGTGTCTATTGATGGCTTGACACAATATTTTGGACCAAGAGAAAGCACCAACAGCATAAGATTTGTTACAGGTTTTATTGGTGGAATCGGTTTAATAATATTTTTAAAAATAATTATAAGGTGGATTTTAAATGTATTGTAGAAAATGCGGCGAAAACAATCCTGAAGAGGCAATATACTGTAAAAATTGCGGTACCAAATTAAAAGAAGAAGTAAAAAAACCCGAAGTGATTGAAACAATTCCCATTACAAATCAGAACAGTCAACAAAACACCAGCCAAAGAACTACTACAACAAGCACCTCAAACAATAACAGTTCAGATTGGATAGGCTGCTGCTTATGTTTGATTGCAATATTCATCATATTTGCAATAGTGGGATCATTTTAAAAAAAAAGAGTAAAGAGTTTGAAACTCTAATCCTTCATGTAATGGTATAAAATAGCTTTTTGGGCATGCATCCTGTTTTCTGCCTCATCATAAATTACAGACTGAGGACCGTCAATGACTTCAGCTGTTACTTCCTGACCTCTTACTGCAGGCAAACAGTGCATGAAAATAGCTCCATCATTTGCAAGACTCATTAAATCCTCATTAACCTGGAATGGTGCAAAATCAAGGTTTCTTTGCTTTTCTTCGGCCTCATCACCCATACTGACCCATACGTCAGTGTAGACCACATCCACATTTTCCAAGGCTACGGCAATGTCATCGGTTATTGTTATCTCAGTACTGTTTTCCTCGGCATATTCTTCTGCAATTTTCAGAATGCTTTCCTTAGGCTCATAACCTTTGGGACAAGCAAGGGAAATGTCCATTCCTAAAAGTGGGGCAATTAATAAAAGAGAGTTGCTTACATTGTTTCCATCACCGACAAAACAGATCTTTCTGCCTTCCCAATCGCCGAAATGTTCCTTTATGGTCAACATGTCTGCTAATGCCTGGCAAGGGTGTTCCAAATCTGTCAATCCATTTATGACCGGCACATCGGAATATTTGGCTAGTTCTTCAACATCACTGTGTTTGATAGCTCTAATCATGATTCCATCAACAAAGCGGCTTAAAACCTTTGCAGTATCGCTAATCGGTTCTCCCCTTCCCATTTGCAAATCA
Organism: Methanobrevibacter sp.; assembly: GCF_015062985.1. Classification (GTDB taxonomy): domain Archaea; phylum Methanobacteriota; class Methanobacteria; order Methanobacteriales; family Methanobacteriaceae; genus Methanocatella. Next base: position 19,663 of record NZ_SUTI01000005.1, read on the forward strand.
TTAGAAGATAAAAAGATTGCCCTTCCACCTAACTGATACATTCCAACATCAAAAGAGATTCTTGTTCTTGTAGATGATTTCTGGAAAATCATAGCTAATGTTTTGCCTTTAAGAGGCTTTTCTTCCATTTCACCCGCTTTAATTTTTATGGCCAAATCAAGAATGTATTTAACATCATCCTTAATGTCACAAATAGACAACAAACTACCCATCTATAAATTCCCCTTTAATACTAATAAAAAAGAATATTTGTTCAAGATATATATTAAATGTTTCTATTATTCATTTTAAATTTAATATCACTAATTGTAGATATCACAGGAACCAGCAAGAACAAATAGATGAAGTAGCTTGACACTAACACGTCTAAAATGTTTACAATTATGGTTAAACAGATTATTATTAAGAATGTATGTAAGACATGTCTTTTTTCCTTTTTGAGAGGTGTTTTCTCAAGGAAATTTCTCAATCCTGCATAGTTATATAATATTAAAAAAACCACTGCTGTTAAAGATATATTTAAACCGAATATAATTTCAGATAAGGCGAAATAAGAATAATGTCCAATTAATGAAGTTGTGAATGGAATAAATGAAATGCAAATCAAAAATAGAACACTTAACCATAGATACGGCAGATTTAAGGTTTTAACTTTTATAAATTGATGGTGATAAACCCAAAAGGATGAAACCAGAATAAAACTGACAATGGTCACACTGGCTGTCGGTGCTAAGGCAGAAATAAAAGAAAGGAAATCAGAATAAGTGGCAAGTTTAATGTTAGGAAGAGACATGCCAAAAATCAAAAGGGTCATTACAATTGAAAAGACACCATCGGTTAATGCCATTAGTCGGCCAGGGTCGATGTCAATTCCTTCTTGCAATTCCAACATGAAGCGTTGAAAAAAGTTTAAACGCTTATCAAGTTTTTTATAATGTTTCGCTTTTTTATCATCACTTTAAATTTAGAATCAGCCTCATTTAAACTAGCGGAAAACTCTTCCATTTTTCATAAGAGTATGCTCATCCTCAGCATTCTGCCTGATAATTTCAATTTTCTCGGAAATGCTTCTTTTCATTTCTTCAAGTTCTTCCGGAGTGACTTTTTTAGAAATTTTGATCACCTAACATGAAAAGAAAAAAAGAAATTTTAGTTTAAAATTTCTTTCATATGTTCAACACGTTTGTTTACAAGTTCTGTTGTACCTACATCCCTTCTGTGGTAAACGTTACCTTTAACAAACTCACATGCCTTTTCAGCTATCTTTTCAGCTTCTTCAATGGATTCACCGCTGGCTACAATTCCCAATGCCCTTGAACCGGACAAGTGAATTCCATCCTCTTCCTGGCTGACTGCCGCATAGAATACTTTAGCACCCAATTCTTCAATAGCTTCCTCATCAACTTCAATCACTTCGCCGGCATGTTCGGTTTCAGGATATCCGTCCGGCACGATGTATTTGCATACGCTGGCCTTGTCTTCGAATTCAGCCTTATCCAAGTTGCCGTCAACAATGGCTTGGCAGATATCGACCAATGGAGTTTTAAGCAAAGGCAATACGTTCATCGCTTCAGGATCACCGAATCTTGCATTGTATTCAATGAGTCTTGGTCCATCTGCTGTCAGCATGAACTGACCATATAGGATTCCTTTGTAAGGTTCTGCTTCCTCAGCGATAGCTTTCAAGGTAGCCTGCATGATTTCTACAGCCTTATCATAGTCATCTTGGCTTAAGAAAGGCAATAGTCCGCCGACATCAGAGTAAGATCCCATACCACCTGTAATAGCTCCAACATCGCCTTCAAATGCGTGAGGATGGTCCTGTGCTGCAGGCATTGGAGCCAAGTGTTCACCATCACAGAATGCTTGGATGGTAAATTCTTCACCGATTAATCTTTCTTCAATGATTACCTGAGCGAATCCGCCCATTTCATTATCGATGACTTCACAGGAGTATTCTTTTGCCTCTTCATTGTCTTTTAAGTGGTCTCCAACGATTTTAACTCCTTTACCACCGGTCAAACCTACAGGTTTTACTACGACATCCTTGTCGAATTCATCTAAAAATTTAGAAACGTCTTCAGAGTTATCGAATACTTTATACACCAAAGACCCTTCGATTTCATAATCCTCAAAGAGCTTTCTCATAAATGATTTATCGGTTTCGATTCTTGCTGCACTTTGGGTTGGTCCAACACAGCTAATTCCATTCTTTTGAAGCTCATCCACAATTCCTTTTCCGAGTGGAGCTTCAGGACCGATAAATGCAATATCAATGTCATTTTCTACAGCATATTCCGCTACTTTTTCAACTTCGCCTTCATCGCCTTGCTTGAATTCAGCAATTTTAGACATTCCAGGGTTTATTTTACTCATGTAGCAGTATAATTCCACATCATCTTTAAGTGCATCCGCAATTGCATGTTCACGAGCACCGGTTCCAACAACTAAAACTTTCATGATTGAATCTCCTATTGGTTAAAACTATATTTTTAAAAATATTTAACATTAACTTTAAATACTAACACTTGCATATACAAGAGTATAATTGCATATGCAAGAGAGGTAAAATATGGAAAAAAATGAAAATATTGAAATGATAACAGGAGACCCTAAAAAAGCAATAAATAAATTATCACTACCTATTATAGCCAGTATGTTTTTAATCTTTGCAAATAACATTATTGACAGTATTTGGGTAGCAGGACTCGGTCCGGAACCACTTGCTGCACTAGGATACATCACACCACTATTCATGATATTGGTCGGATTCGGAAATGGGCTTGGAGCAGGTGGAAACTCACTGATTTCAAGATACATCGGTGCTGAAGACAAACACTCAGCAAACAATGCAGCAATACACAATTTAATATTAAGCCTGATATTCTCAATAGTTGTTTCAATAATATTTTTAATATTCATGAAACCTCTGCTTGTAATGATGGGCGCAAGCAGCGTCCTCAATTATGCAATGGACTATGGATTTATAGTATTCCTCTGGACTTTTGCTATATTGATGCCGCCGATTGTAGGGGGAGCTTTCAGAGCTGAAGGAGACATCAAAAGAGCAACAATACCGATAGCTACAGCCGCAGTAATCAACATGATTCTGGATCCGATATTCATCTACACATTAAATATGGGAATAAAGGGAGCAGCATGGGCAACAGCCCTCGGACCGTTCATAAGCCTTTTAGTCATGTTCTACTGGATTTTTGTTAAAAAGGACACATACCTTTCATATAACTTCAAAGACTTCCATAACGATTTGAAAATGTATAAGGATATACTTGTTGTCGGTATTCCGGCCAGTCTTGAGCAGTTGGTACTGTCAGTGTTAACAATCTTCATAAATTACATGCTTACAATTGTATCCGGACCGGTGGCCGTGGCCGTCTATACCGCAGGCTGGAGAATAATCAATATCGGAATGCTTCCAGCAATAGGGGTTGGAACAGCAGCCATATCCGTTGCAGGAGTGGCATATGGAGCAAGAAAATACGAAAACTTAAGGGTTACAGCAAGATATGCCGTCAAAGTAGCTTTGATAGCATCAATAATAGTGTGCATAATCCTGAATGTCTTTGCAAATCAAATCGCATTTATCTTCTCATATTCAGAAAACAGCGCTCAACTGGAACCTCTGATTGCAAGCTTCATACAGCTGATGTGCCTATTCATCTTATATGTGCCGTTCGGTGCAAGTGCGGGTAACGTGTTTCAGGGCGTTGGAAAGGGAACAATATCATTCCTATTGACAACATTCAGGGAATTCATACTGGTCCTGATATTTGCATACCTATTAGGTTTCACATTCAATCTTGGGGAATTCGGAATATACTGCGGAATGCTTTTGGGTGGTGGAATAGGATCTCTGATTTGTTATGCATGCATTGAGCTATACATTAACAAGCTGATAAGGAGTGAAAGCAATGCCGTTTGATAGCGATATTCCAACATCACCACTCATATCAATAATTTATAGAAATCAGACAAAATTTCTAAATCAGAAATTGAAGGACGTTGAGTTAAGTTCAGGATTGTATCCCATTTTAATAAATACCTATAAAAACCAGAACATCAGTCAGGAGGAACTGGCCCAGAAGCTGCATGTTAATGAAAGCACAATCACAAGAAATCTTGAAAAGCTTGAAAAGAAAGGATTGATTACAAAAACACCCGAAAAAAGGAAAAAGATAATCAATGTGACCAAAGAGGGTGCAAAAATAGCTCAGGTAATAATGGATTATGACGATGAATGGGATGAAAAAATCAAAAAACAGTTAACCGATGAAGAGTATAATAATCTAAAAAAAACACTTATAAAAATCTGTGAGGATTTAATATGAATAAAACAATTGAAGACTTAAAAACAAGAAGAAGCATCAGAAAATTCAAGGACGAACAAATATCAGATGAAGATTTAAAAACCATTTTGGAAACAGGAACATATGCTCCAACTGCAAGAGGTCTGCAATCTCCAAAAATTGTTGTAATTCAAAATCCTGAAAAAATAAAAGAATTGTCAGCATGGAACAGAAGCTTTTTCCCAACTGAAGTTCCGGAAGACTTGGACCCATTTTATGGTGCAAAAACATTATTGATTGTTTTAGCAGATGGCGAAGTTCCAACCTGGAAGGAAGACGGTTCAAGCGTTTTAGCTGTGCTTGTGAATGCTGCCCACGCAGTAGGCGTCGGATCCTGCTGGATTCACAGGGCATATGACGAATTCTCATCCGAAAAAGGTAAGGAACTCTTAGAAGAATGGGGAATTCCTGAAACTTATGAAGGAGTCGGCCATGTGGTTTTAGGCTATCCCGACATGGAAGCGCCTGAACCATTGCCTAGAAAAGAAGATTATATCCACTATGTGGATTAATCAATTTTCACCATTAACAATTTTTCGTAATTCATTGCGGTTTAATTCAAGGAATTCCTTATTGTCAGGATTAGCTAATATCTTAAATTGCTTTTTGTTTGTTAGCCTATAAGCTTCAGCCATAGTTGCCTGCAATTCATCAATTTCTGTATTAATTGCAATATTCAATTTTCTCATTTCATTGTCGTCTGCCGCAGCCAAATGTTTTCTAACTACATCTTCAAACTTTTTGACCAAATTTGTTTTCTTTTTTGCCATTCTTTCCAATATGAAAGATGGAGTTGTTGAAAAAAGATGTTCAAACGCCATTACATCGTCTATTGTTATTTTATCTTCCATAATATCACCTAAATAAAAAATTGAGATGATTCAATAACCCATCTACATCATTTCGGGTGCATCGACACCTAATATGTCTAAAGCATTTTTAATTGTTGTTTTAGCTCTGTCTACTAAAATTAATCTAGTATCTTCTAAATCAGAACCGATAACCTGTTCGGATTTATAGAACTTATTGAATGAACCGGCCAAATCTTGGCAGTATTGAGTGACATTGTGAACTCTTTTCTTGTCGGCACAATCCTCAACAACCTGCGGGAATTTGGCAATTTGCCTTATGAGATCCTGTTCCGCATCATTTGGGCTCCAATCATCCGCAACGCTTAAGGAAGCTATATCCTTGCCGGATTTTTTAAGCAACTTACAGGCCCTTGCATGAGCATATTGAATGGATGCACAGCCTCTCTCAAAGCTTAGGGCTTCATCCCATTTAAAGGTCAAGTGCTTTTCAGGGGATAATTTAGCAATGAAGAATCTTATTGCTCCCACACCGATTTTTTCAGCCATAGGTGCAATTTCCTCTTCTGTTAAATCCGGGTTTCTTGATTTTATTTCATCATGAGCCCTTAAGACTGCTTCATCAATTAACTCATCGACTGATACGAACTTGCCTTTTCTTGTTGACATTGATCCTTCAGGAAGTGTAATGAATTCATAAAATATAACTTCAGGAGCATCCTGTCTGAATATCTCTTCAAAAATCACTTTAATCTGTTTTGCAGCCAATTTATGGTCTGAACCTAAAATATCCAATACTGTATCGCCTAAAGTAGCTTTATATTTGTGGTAAGCCAAGTCTCTTGTAGAATAAAGTGATGTTCCATTGGATCTTCTTAAAACAAACTCCTTATCAATATTGTAATAGGTCAAATCAATGTACAATACGTCCTCTTCACGTGTGAATCCTTCTTTTTGAATATAGTTAACGATATTGTCAACGTCTCCATTTCTGACGAATTGACCTTCCCATACAAAGTCGTCATGCTTAATGTTCATTCTCAAAAGGGATTCCTTCATGCCGGAAATACATTTTGAGACCACATCCTCAAAGACTTTATTCAATTCTTCATCAGACCCTTCTTCGTATTTCTGAATCAGTTCATCGACTTTGGCATTTAAGGCTTCATCCTCTTCAACAGCCTTGTTAGCATCAAAGTATAGCTTTCCGATTTTGTGGTCAATCTTGTCTCCTTCATAGTCATCGATGTTCAAGCCGCATTCGGTTATTCCGCAGACTATAATAGCAATCTGCCTTCCCATATCATTAACATAATATTGGGTTTCAACATCTCTTCCGGCTAATTTTAACAGTCTTGAAAGAGAATCTCCAAAAATGGAGTTTCTGATGTGTCCTATATGCAACGGCCCGTTAGGATTAGCTGAAGTATGTTCCAAGATGATTTTTTCTCCGTATTCCGGAAGCTGGCCGTAGTTTTCATCCACCTTATCTAAAAGTAATTTAGAGAACTTGTCATAATCAATGAAAAAATTAACATATGGGCCGAAATTCTGAACTTTAGAGAAAATTTCCGGAACTTCAATCTTTTCAACCAAATCCTTTGCAACTTCAGGAGGGGAAGTTTTTAACTTTTTAGTAAGTGCAAAAGCAATAGTACTAGCTAAGTCCCCCAATTCAGGATTCGGAGGAAATTCCAACTTAAAATTTCTATCTATTTCTTCATCATATTGATCTAATGCCTTATTGATGGCATCAATAGCTTGTTTTTCTATTTCAAAATACATTAACTCACCTTAATAATTATAACCCTCTTAACCAAATGGAAAGATAACCGACTTTTGGGATGACTGCTAAATTGTCACCAAATGTTACAACGCGCTCCTTGATTTGGTCTGAAGTAACATAATATGGGTCGGGAGCATTATTATTGTCCCCCTTAATTAAATACATCGTAGTTCCATTAATCTCTGTAATATTGATAATTCTATGAATTACCGGCTGGTCAAACCATTTGGCATCATAAACAACAACATCCCCAACCTGAACATCATTGGGATTGAATTCATTTATTCCTAAAAAGCTCGCCTTTTCAACAAGGACTATATCTCCCCTGTAGAATGCAGGCTCCATACTACCTGAAACAACCACATTCAGATGTTGGGCTGCTATTAAAACTATTATCAAAATAACTGCATAGGATGCAACTTCTTTCCACTCTACCATATCATTACCTTCTTCTTTTCTTAAATGCTGCTTCTAAACCCAATTCAATGGCTTCCACTGTTTTTTGTATATCTGCCATACTATGAGCATTTGAAATGAAATTACACTCAAACTGAGATGGTGGGATAAAAACACCTTCTTTCAATAATGTTTTGAAGTATCTTAAGAATTGCCTTCTATCAGATTTTTGAGCATCTTCATAATTTAAAACAGGAGCGGGATTGAAATAAATCTGAAACATTGAAGCAAGTCCGACAGGCTGAATATTATATTCCTGCTCTTCAATAATGGATTTTATGCTGCTTCTGAGGAAGTTTCCTTTTCTTTCCAATTCCTTGTAGAATGCATCATCAAGCTGTGTTAAAGTGGAAATACCAGCCTGTACCGAAACAGGATTACCTGAAAAAGTACCTGCCTGATAAACAGGACCGTTCGGAGCAATCAACTCCATTATTTCTTTTTTACCACAAAATGCTCCCATTGGAAGTCCTCCACCTACAATCTTACCGAGAGTGGTTAAATCAGGAGTGACCCCATAATACTGTTGAGCTCCACCTCTGGAAGCTCTAAAACCTGTAATAACTTCATCAAATATTAAAATAATATCATTTTCTTCAGTGATTTTTCTAATGAACTCTAAAAATCCTGGTTTTGGTTCAATACAACCAACATTGCCCATGACAACTTCCATGATGATACAAGCAATGTTTTCACCTTCTTTTTCAATTAGCTCTGTTAAAGCTTCTTCATCATTGAACGGGACAGATAAAGTATTTTTAGTGGTATCGGCCGGAATACCCGGAGAATCCGGTAAAGTAGCTGCACCGGAACCGCCTTTAACCAATACATAATCGTGTGCACCATGGTAAGCTCCTTCAAACTTGACGATTTTATCCCTGCCTGTAAAGCCACGAGCCAATCTGATTGCGCTCATTGTTGCTTCAGTTCCGCTGTTACAAAATCTTACCATTTCAGCGGACGGAATCCTGTCAATAACCTCTTTTGCAAGAACAATTTCATTTTCAGTAGGAGTACCATATGCAGTACCTATAGTTAATTGATTGGAAACTTCCCTTACAACCTTAGGGTCGGCATGTCCCAAAATCAATGGGCCATAAGCCAGACAATGGTCAATGTAAGTTTTTCCATCTACATCTGTGAGTTTTGAACCTCCCGCACTTTTAACGAAAAATGGATATGGCTTAAAAGCACGAACAGGAGAATTCACTCCACCAGGAAAATAATTTTTAGATTCGTTGAATAATTCTTCAGAATACATATTATCACTCTATAAATGTTGGATTAAGGAATTTACGCAGGCTACTGCAATCGGTGTACCGCCTTTAGGTCCTTCAACAATAACATTTGGAATATTGGAATTATGCAGAGCTTCCTTTGAATCAGCCGCTCCCACAAAACCTACAGGAACACCCACAATAGCTTTAAGATTCATTTCACCTTTTTGATATAAATCCATTGCTTCAAATACTGCTGTTGGAGCATTACCTGAAACAACAATGCCTTCAAAATCATTTGAAGCCGCATAGCGCATAGCTGCAGCCGCTCTTGTAATCTGATTTTCTTTGGCAATTTTTATAACTTCTTCATTCTTGATATAGCACTCAACTTCCCCGTCGTATCTTGTAATACCATATTTGACCATATTGATATCAGTCAAAATAGTTTCCTTATTTCTTAGGGATTCCATAGCAACATCAACAAAATCAGGACTGATTTTCACCAATTTTGCATATTCAGGATCAGCTGTTGAGTGTACAATCCTTTCAACAATGTCTCTTTCAGCTGGATTTAAATCTTTAACATCATCTCCAATAAGGCCGCGGATAATTTCTCTACTTTTATTTGCAATATCCAGACCTTGTTTAGTTGATGCACCCATGAACATTTTGTCTGTCATATTATAACTATTAGTAAATATATAGGTTAAATATTTTGTTAAAATTAATAAATTTTGAAAAAAATTAATTAAAAAATTATTTTTCACTGGCTGAAAGGCCTGCCAAATAACCTGTTGAAAAGGCTATTTTGAGATTATAACCTCCGGTGGGTCCATGCAAATCCAAAACTTCACCTGCAAAATACAGGTTCGGTGTTAATGATGATTCCATAGTTTTTGGATTAATGTTTTCCAAATCAATCCCGCCAATTGTGACTTTTGATAGGCTCTCATTGAAGCCGGTGATTTCAAAAGCAAACCTTTTTAAGTTTTCAATCAATCTGTTTTTGCTCTTCTTATCAATTCTTGACAGCTGAGTTTCACCGTCGATTTTAATTTCATCCAAAAAGAAATCAATGAATCTGCTTGTTAAAAACAGCTTCAGATAATTCTTAATCATTGACTTTCCTCTTGCCTGGAAATCTGTGTTGAACTTATCCTGCAATTCCTCGCGTGTGAAATCCGGGCATAAATCAATATCTATTTCAAAATCCGCATCAGGTTCGTTTTCCAATAAATTATAACTTATATCTTCAGATATCTCATTGCTTAGGTTAATAATTCCAGGACCTGTCAAACCGACATGAGAGAATAGAACATTTCCCTGAACCTTTGATTTCTTATAACTTATAACGACATCATATAATGTTATTCCTGCAACATTCGAGAGGTCCTTCTTAGTGATTAACGGAACCAGCCCGTATTTCACATCAGTCAATGGCTGTGAGGTTAAGGAATAATTTTCAATGCTGCATCCGGTCTGAGGATAGGTTATGCCGCCTGTGGCAATCACAATCTTATCTGCCATGATTTCATCATTGATTATAAAATTGTCTACAATAGATTTTACTTCAAAACCATATTTTATATCAACATCATCCAGATATTCCAATAGAATTTTTAAAATGTCACTTGATTTTTCGGTTTCGGGAAAAATCCTGTTGTCATCCTCTTCAATGAAGGACAAACCCTTATTTTCAAAAAATGACAGGAGCTTTTCATTGGTCAATGTGTAAAAAGAGTGTTTTAAAAAATTTTTTTGAGGATAAATATTCAATAGCTTTTTTATCGGTTTTCGGTTGGTGATGTTGCATCTTCCGCCACCGGTCATTAAGAGTTTGCGTCCCGGTGAAGAATTCTTTTCAAGCAATACCAAGTTTGAAGAATTATGGCTTGCAGCAATTGCCGCCATGATTCCTGCAGGTCCCGCTCCGATAACAGCTATATCATATTTTTCCATATTATCTTAAAAAAAAAAGAAAGTTTAAGGGGTTAATCTGTGTCTGTCTCTTGGGAAGAGTACACATTCACGGATGTTTTCGGCCCCAGTAAGTACCATAGTTAACCTATCAGCACCGAGACCCCAACCTGCGTGAGGAGGCATACCATATTCAAACGCTTTAAGATAGCTTCCAAATCCGGCAGGGTTTAATCCTCTTTCTTCAATTTGTTTTACGAGTAAATCATACTGGTGTACACGGGTAGCACCGGAAGATAACTCCAAGTTGTTATACATTAAATCGAATGCATGGGAGTATTGTTCTTCTCCTTCAACAGGCATTACATAAAACGGTTTGATTTCTGTAGGCCATCTGGTTAGGAAATAGAATCCGCCCATGGTATCACCTAATGCTTTTTCAGCTTCACGGGATAAGTCTTCTCCCCATTCCATTGATACATCTTTTGAATTTACAATATCAACAGCTTCATCATAAGTTACAACAGGGAAATCTCCAGCAGGCACTTCCAATTCATGACCTAAAATTTCCAATTCGTTAGCACAGTTTTCATTCACATCTGTCAATACCTGAATGAGCATGTCGTTTAGGATTTTCATTACGTCTTCATCATCAGCGAATGAAGCTTCTGCATCAATGGAAACCGCTTCGTTTAAGTGTCTTAAGGTGTCATGTTCTTCTGCTCTGAAAATTTGACCAATTTCAAATACCTTATCCATTCCTGCACCCATCATCATCTGTTTGTATAATTGTGGGGATTGACCTAAGAATGCCTCTTTTTCAAAGTAAGTGATTGGGAATAATTCTGTTCCTCCTTCAGTAGCGGAAGCTACGAGTTTAGGAGTGTTAATTTCATAAAATCCATTATCATAGAAGAAATCTCTGATAGTATGGAACATTTGACCTTTAATCTTGAAAATTGCTGAAACGTTTTCTTTTCTGATATCCAAGAATCTTGAATCTAATCTTGTGTCTATTCCAGCTTGAACTTTTTCTGTTGGATCCATTGGTAAAGGTTGATTGGCTAAGTTTAATACTCTGATTTCTTTAGGAATGATTTCAACACCATTTGGTGCTTTTGGAGCTTCTTGCACTGCACCTTTAATTGCTACAACGGATTCTTTTCTAAATGATCTTAAATCTTCTAATATTTCTGCTTCTACTTTTTTACTTGGAGCTGTAATTTGAACTCTGCCGGTTACATCTCTGATAATAACAAAGATAATACCACCTAAATCACGGATTTCATGTACCCAACCCATGATTGTGACATCGCTTCCTGCAATTTCAGGAGTCGCATCTTTTGCATAGTGAGTTCTTCTCCAATCATTTAATAAACCTTGCAAACTATTCACCTCGAGGTTTGTAAAAATTAATAAATTTTAAAAGTGAAAATTAAATAATACTTTTAAAAGAAGTGTTGTCTAAGTTTATAGGAAGACCTATAAACTACCGCAAGATTAGACAACTATTTTATTACCTAATTTCTTTCTTTTGTATAGAAAGTGCAGAATATGAAAACATATTCTTGAATATAATATATACAAACATAATATATAAAGTTATCTAAACTATATAATTTTTCTTTTATTTTAAAAAATAAGCATTAAAAATCCGTTTTAAATAAAGTTGGGAAGAATTACGCAAAACTTCCGGCTTGCGGGCCTTGAAAAATCACGACCCAACTTTACAAAATTCAACTATCATACGAGACTATTCAATCAATTATTGAAGTGAAAATAGATAACAGCAATATCAAGAATAATCAAGACAATGTCGAGCACAATGAATATCATGCCCAAAACCCTCACCTCCAATACAAAAGAGGAAACAAAATATATTAATAACATCATCTCCAATTAGGCAATAAAGTTATTAATTTATCTATTACAAAATAAAATTAGATATAATTATATTTAAAATAGTTAGAAATCAATTTAGAAAAATTGAAGCAAAATTATTAAATTTAATTAAAAATAAAAAATTGTCAAGGATAAAATTATTCCTCAAATTTATCCTTATCCAAAGTTTTAACTATCTTTGCAGGAACGCCTACAGCGACTTCATAGTCACCTACATCCCTGGTAACAATTGCGCCGGCACCTACAATCGCATACTTTCCGATTGTAACGCCAGGAAGAACACTTGCTCCGGCTCCAATCCAAGCTCCTTTTTTGATATGAATCGGTTTGCAGAGTAAAACCTGCCTGTCATACTCATCGTGATTGTTGGACAGCAATTGAACGTTTGCCGCAAGCATCACATCATCCTCGATTGTGATTCCGCCCCGAGCCATCAAAAGGGAATTAGAATTGATGAAAACATTGCTGCCTATTTTTATGCAGTCAAATGCCGCTCCAGCAATCGGAGCCATGATTCTGCTGTTTTCACCTAACTTATCGCCGAACAACTCCCTTAAAAGTGAATCGTACTCTTCGCTATTTGGCAATGTGTGATTGAGCTTGAAAACTATTTCAGCCATTTCCCCCGCTTTAACCATCTCTTCGGGGGTCATCTCCCTCATGTCGACCCTTTCAAAATCCATCTAATCATCCCTTAATCTTGTCTTGAATGAATTTGCATGGGCAAAGAATCCTTCATACTCGGCAATCGGCACGGAAGTCTTGGACAATTCCTTAAGGCCTTCTTTGGTGATTCTTTGAACTGTCGGCTTTTTGATGAACGCTTCAGTTGAGAGACCTGAATACATTTTAGCTCCTCCGCCGGTAGGCAGAACGTGATTTGTACCTGATCCATAGTCTCCTGCCGCAACGGGTGAGTATGCACCCAAGAATATTGAACCTGCATTGTTGATGTGTGAGAGTGTCCCGTCATCGTCTTTTGTGGATATGATTAAATGTTCGGGAGCGTATTCGTTTGTAACATGAATCGCTTCCTCAAAAGTGTCAGTGATAATGATTTTTCCACTTTTTGACAATGATTCCTCAATTATTTCACGTCTAGGAGCAACTTCAGTCAACTCTTTAACGAATTCATCGGTTTCAATGGCCAATTTTTCTGAATCTGTCACTAAAAAGCAGGACGCATTAGGGTCGTGCTCGGCCTGAGCCAAAATATCGGTTGCCAAAAATTCAGGATTTGCGGTTTCATCGGCCAAAATCAGAACTTCAGACGGTCCAGCCGGAAACTCGATGTCAACTTGACCATAGACCAATTTCTTTGCGGCTGTAACGAATATGTTTCCGGGACCAACAATCTTTTCCACGCGAGGTATTGACTCTGTTCCATAGGCAAGCCCGGCTATTGCCTGAGCTCCTCCGACCTTATAGATTTCATCGGCACCGGCAATATCCGCTGCAACCAAAATCGCATCAAGAATCTTTCCGTCCTTTTGGGGAGGTGTTACGCATACAACCTTTTCGACACCTGCAATCTTTGCGGGAATTACTGTCATCAGTATTGAAGAGGGATATGCCGCTCTACCGCCCGGGATATAGCATCCTGCAGAGTTGATTGGCCTTACGATTTGGCCTGCAATGATGCCTGGATTAACTTCAATTTCCCAGCCTGATGGAATCTGCTTTTTGTGGAACTTCTCAATGTTGGATGCCGCCTGTTTTAAGGCAACCAGCAATGAATCGTCCAAAGTGTCGTAAGCCTCCCTGATTTCATCTTCTGAAACCTTCAGGTTTTCTATTGTAACACCGTCAAACTTCTCCGTATATTCCCTGATAGCATCATCCTTATTATCCTTTACATTATTTAAAATGTCAGAAACTATGTCCAAAACCTTGTTTACATCCTCTTCTGACCTTTTGATGGTTTCGGCCAAATCAATCTCTGAATACTTAAGAATCTCCATAATCAACACTACCTTAGGATAGCACCGGTATCTGCGGAGTGAACCAGCTTTTGATATAATGCCAACCATCCGTCAACATCGCTTTCAGGATGTTTAACTGATTTTAACCTTTCCTCTATCTCTTCATCTGAAAGTTCAACATTGATTGACCTGTTGTTGATGTCAATTTCTATAATATCACCGTTTTGGATTGCTGCAATCGGGCCGTCTTCCCTCGCTTCAGGTGAAACATGGCCTATGCAAGGACCTCTGGTTCCTCCTGAAAATCTTCCGTCGGTGATTAGGCCCACATCCTTAATGTTCATTCCAGCAAGTGCTGAAGTCGGATTGAGCATTTCGCGCATTCCCGGACCGCCTTTAGGCCCTTCATATCTGATTACAACTATGTCACCTTCAGCGATTTCATGGTCGAATATCGCTTTTGTAACTTCCTCTTCTGAGTCATAAACTTTTGCAGGCCCTTTAAGATGCATTAGATTATCTGCAACTGCACCTTTCTTAACGACACTACCGTTAGGAGCGAGATTTCCTTTCAATATTGCAATTCCACCGTCCTCATGCACCGGATTATCCAATGTATGGATGACATCGGTATTCTTATTTTCAACGCTTTCCAGGTTTTCCCTGATTGTCTTGCCTGTCACGGTCAATTGGTCAGCGTCAATTTTGTCACCCAAGGTTTTCAATACAGCCTGAATACCACCCGCCAAGTGCAAATCCATCATTGAATCTTCACCGGCCGGAGAAATTAGGGCGATGTGAGGCACGTTTCTTGAAATTTCATCAAACAATTCCAAGTCCACATCCACGCCTTCAACTTCACTGGCGATTGCAGGTATGTGAAGTGCGGTATTTGATGATCCGCCCAATGCCATGTCGACTGCAATTGCATTGTTGAATGCTTCCTGGGTTAGAATGTCGGATGGCTTGATGTCTTGCTTAACAAGTTCGATTATCTGCTTTCCGGACTCGAATGCAATTTGATTGTTTTCCTCTGTTCTTGCATGGGTTGTTGCACATGTCGGAAGGGAGAGCCCAAATGTTTCTGTAATGCATGCCATGGTGTTTGCAGTGAATAAACCTGAACAGCTTCCAGCACCAGGACAGGCGCATCTTTCAAGTTCATTGACTTCCTCTTCAGTCATCTTGCCGGCTGAATAAGCGCCGACCGCTTCAAAAACAGTAATCAAATCGGCAGGCTTTCCGTTATATTCGCCTGATTGCATCGGTCCGCCTGTGACAACAATGGATGGAACATCCACCCTTGCCGCACCCATTATCATTCCAGGAACTACCTTATCGCAGCTTGGAATCAATACCAATCCATCGAATGCATGTCCTTTTGTCATGCTTTCAACGGTTGCGGCGATGATTTCCCTTGAAGGAAGTGAATACTTCATTCCCTCATGGTTCATGCTTATTCCGTCACAAACCGCCATGGTGTCAAACTCAAATGGAACACCTCCGGCGGCAATGATTCCTTCCTTTACGAATTCCACAAGTTCCCTTAAGTGGATATGGCCCGGCACGATATCAGTAAAGCTGTTTGCTATACCGATGAACGGTTTTTTGAAATCTTCATCATCAAGACCACAGGCCCTTAAAAGAGATCTGTGTGGCGCTCTTTGAATTCCTTTTTTTACACTATCACTTTTCATTTAATCACACAATTTAATCAAATCACTATTATATATCTCGCTAATGTCTTTTATAATAATATGATTTTTGAAAAAATGAGTAAAAAATAATGTGTAATCTACATGACCAAACAAATATTTGAAAATTAGTAGTTGCAATTTAATATTTTGAAAAATATGATTATTCTAATAAAAGAATTTTCATGAAAAGTATAAAATTATCGTTCGAAAATCCAATTAAAATTAAGTTGAAATTTTTGTAAAAAATAAAAAATAATGGGAAAATTAAATTTCCCATAACGTGTTTAAATTTTTCTTCTCAAAGTCACACCGACTATTGCAAGTAATGCTAATACAACGATTACAAGTGGATTACCTGTAGGATGTTTCTGTAGGGTAGTAACCGGAGGTTCTGGAGGTTCTGGAACGTCCTCAACAGTCACGTCAGCAGTGTCATTGTTGTTAGATAAGTCAGGGTCGTAAGTATCACTTACAACATAAGCCTCGTTAACAAAATGACCGGTTCTTAATGCTTGAGCAACTATGATAAGAGATACAGTGTCACCTTTTCTCAAGTCACCGATAGTCCAAATTCCTGTTTCCGGATCATAACTGCCCATGGTTACATTGCAGCTGATGAATTTAAGTCCATCAGGCAATACATCGTATGCACGAGAGTTTATAGCATCGTCTGGTCCTAAATTAGTAACAACAATTTCAAATGTAATGTTATCTCCAACTTTAGCATTAGCCTTATCAACATTCTTAATAAGCATTAAATCAGCTTCAGGAGGAACATCAGTTGTATTGTTGGCTCTATTGTTTGTTTCGTTAGGATCAGGAGTATCGGAACTGACGTTTGCAAAGTTGACAATTGTCTTATTGGTAACTTTTACAATTGAGACAATGTTCAATTCTCTGGATTGACCTTTTGCAATGTCACCCAATTTCCAAATACCGGTTGCAGGATCATAAGCACCTCTTGAATCATCTGAAACATAAACTAAGTCAGCAGGAAGTTTATCTGACATGATTGCATTTACAGCAGTGTCAGGACCATTGTTTTTGACAATGATTGTCCAGGTGACTCTGTCATTATAATGGGAAACTTTTTTAGAAACTAATTTTATAATTTCTAAGTCTGCGCGTGGTACTGGAGTTATTGTACAGTTTACAGTAATGTTATTACCGTAAGGAGGAACAAGGGTTCCATTGTTGGTTAGATTTCCAGTAGCATCAGCCAATACTTTGACAGTGATTACAGCACTTGAATTAGCAGAAATGTTAGTAATGGTCCAGTAGATCACTTGGCCATCTGCAACAAAGCTGACTAAATCAGCACCATCCACTTTATAATCATTCGCATATACTAAACCTTCAGGCAAGCTGTCAATAACGGTTAAGTTATTTGTGTAGTCGACATCAACAGTGTTTGTGACAGTCAAGTAGTATTCCACAATTGTGTGAGTATATGGTGTAGTATCGTTAACTGTCTTGTTAATGTCCGGATTCCTATTGACAATAACTGTTTCGTTGTCGTAGTTATTGGTGTAGTTAGACTCTGTTTCATTACATGTTACGTTGACGTAATTGGTAAATGTACCATCGGTCAATGCACGGGTATAGAGAGTTAAGGTCTCTTCTGTACCGTTGCCCATAGTGCCAATAGTCCAAACGTCGTTTGCGTAAGTACCTTTAGTTGCAGCGTAGTCGACAAATGCAAATTGACTTGGTAAAGCT
Organism: Methanobrevibacter sp.; assembly: GCF_015062985.1. GTDB lineage: Archaea > Methanobacteriota > Methanobacteria > Methanobacteriales > Methanobacteriaceae > Methanocatella. Next base: position 37,458 of record NZ_SUTI01000005.1, read on the forward strand.
TCATTCAATTTGACATCAGTCGCAGCAGAACCATTAGCAGCATTTGAAACTTTAATGGTCCAAATAACAATATCGCCAACGAAGTAAGCGTCTTTATCAGCTGTTTTAACAACGGACACATCAACTAAAGGTTGTACTTCAATAGTAGCATTGACTTTATCACTGGAACCATCAGGATAAATGATAGTCTCATTGTTAACTTTAATACCAACAGCATTCGCTTGAGCTTTAACCGCAATGACAGCAGTTGTTCCTGCTGAAATGTTGGTAATCACCCAAGTAACGTTATTGCCGCTGACAATAGCATCAACAACAACATCAGCACCAGTAATGTAAAGAGTTTCAATATAATCCACACCATCAGGCAAACTATCAACAACAGTTAAATTATTGACATAATCCACATCTCCATTGTTAATGACAGTTAAATAATAGGTAACGTTCTCATGGAGGAACGGTTTGGTATTATTAACCTCTTTAACAGGAGGAGTCTTAATAATCTTAACTGTAGCATTATCATAGTTATTGGTGTAGTTCCACTCAGTTTCATTACAGGTTACATTTACATAGTTTGTAAATGTACCATTGGTTCTTGCACGTGTGTAAATAGTCAAGGTCTCTTCAGTACCATTGCCCATTGTACCAATGGTCCAAATATCGTTTTCGTAAGTTCCTTTGGTTGCTTCGTATCTGAGGAATGTGAACTGATCAGGTAATAATTCACTCAATCTGACATTAGTTGCGGTTGAGCCATTGAAAGCATTGGATACTTTAACAGTCCAAACAACAACGTCTCCAACGAAGGACACAGGCCTGTCAACAGATTTCACGACAGCCACGTCAACGATAGGCTGTACCTCAATAGTAGCATTGACTTTATCACTGGAACCATCAGGATAAATGATAGTCTCATTGTTAACTTTAATACCAACAGCATTCGCTTGAGCTTTAACCGCAATGACAGCAGTTGTTCCTGCTGAAATGTTGGTAATCACCCAAGTAACGTTATTGCCGCTGACAATAGCATCAACAACAACATCAGCACCAGTAATGTAAAGAGTTTCAATATAATCCACACCATCAGGCAAACTATCAACAACAGTTAAATTATTGACATAATCCACATCTCCATTGTTAATGACAGTTAAATAATAGGTAACGTTCTCATGGAGGAACGGTTTGGTATTATTAACCTCTTTAACAGGAGGAGTCTTAATAATCTTAACTGTAGCATTATCATAGTTATTGGTGTAGTTCCACTCAGTTTCATTACAGGTTACATTTACATAGTTTGTAAATGTACCATTGGTTCTTGCACGTGTGTAAATAGTCAAGGTCTCTTCAGTACCATTGCCCATGAATCCAATATTCCAAACGCCATTTACATAAGTACCTTTAGTTGCAGTGTAGTTAATGAAATTAAATTGATTTGGTAAAACATCATTCAATATGACATCAGTAGCATTGGTACCATTGAAAGCATTGGATACTTTAATAGTCCAAACAACAACATCACCAACGAAATGTTCAGGCAAATCAACAGTCTTAATAACAGACACATCAACAATAGGAAGTACTTCAACAGGTTCTTTAACCTCTTTGTTATATCCGTTAGGACCAATCAATACAACCTTGTTAGTTAAGTTACCAACATCATAAGCGCCGACTAAAATAGTGATTATAGCCGGAGTATCTGGAGCGATTTCAGTAATTATCCAAGTAATATTGCGGGTTGCGTTGTCATAAACACCCTCTTGAATAACACGAGCGCCTGTGATGTTAACAGTCTCAATATAATCTAAACCATAAGGCATGCTATCGATAACAGTCAAGGTCTCATTGTAAACACCAGTTCCGATGTTAGTAATTGTAATGTTAAATTTAACGAATTCGTGATAGTACACAGTACTTACATTAGCGGTCTTATTAACATCAGGAGCATAAGTGTTGTTAACTATCCAGTAGTAAGGTGTACTATTGGTAATGTTAGTAGTATAACCTGGAACACCAACATCGACTTCGTCAATGGAATACTTGATCAATGTACCGTTATGTCTAAACTTATCTAAGCCTTCAAAGGTGTAAGTCCAATCATTGGAAACACTTAGAGTAGTATTTTTAATAGCAGTACCATCAGCAAGTAAAACGACAGTGACATTAGCAGGTCTTTGACCGCTGATGTTATTACCATCATTCCAAACTTTAACAACTGTAACGTTAATCAATTCAATGACGTGAGTATTGTTAATCACAAAGCTAACATTATCTCCGGTAATTTCAGCAGTATAATTAATAACTTCAGTTTCGTTAATACTGTAAACAATCAAAGTACCGTAGTTTTCATACTTATCTAAATCATGGAAAGTAAATGTCCAATTATTAGTATCATTCAAAACAGCAGTACGAATAACGGTTTCATTTTTAATCAAATTAACAGTGACATTATCAGGTCTGACACCGTCTTGGTTATTATTGTCAGTCCAAACTTTAACAACAGTAACATTAACCAATTCAATAACATGAGTGTTATTAACAATAAATTCATAGTTATTTCCAGTAATTTTAACAGTGTAATTCTCAAGCTCATCCTCAGTAACAGTATAATTGATCAAAGTACCATTGTTCTGATACTTATCTAAACCTTCGAAGACGTATCTCCAATTATTAGTATCATTTAAAACAACAGTAGCAATAACAGTCTCATTATTTTTAACCAAATGAATAGTTACACTAGCATTCCTGACACCGTCTTGATTATCATTGTCAGTCCAAACTTT
>NZ_SUTI01000005.1:40244-41189 GCF_015062985.1 Methanobrevibacter sp.
TCATTATTTTTAACCAAATGAATAGTTACACTAGCATTCCTGACACCGTCTTGATTATCATTGTCAGTCCAAACTTTAACAACAGTAACATTAACCAATTCAATAACATGAGTGTTATTAACAATAAATTCATAGTTATTTCCAGTAATTTTAACAGTGTAATTCTCAAGCTCATCCTCAGTAACAGTATAATTGATCAAAGTACCATTGTTCTGATACTTATCTAAACCTTCGAAGACGTATCTCCAATTATTAGTATCATTTAAAACAACAGTAGCAATAACAGTCTCATTATTTTTAACCAAATGAATAGTTACACTAGCATTCCTGACACCGTCTTGATTATCATTGTCAGTCCAAACTTTTATAACTGACACATTAACTAATGGAGTGTTCACAATAGTAAAGTTATAAGCAGTGCTATTACTAGTCACAGAAGTATGACCTGTAACATTAACTTCCTCAATATTATAAACAATCTCATCATTACCATTAAATGCAGTCAAATTAGTAAACTCATGATACCAATTATTAGCCTCATTCAAAGTAGCATTAGCAACCCTGACACCATCAGCTAACAAGTAAACAGTAATATTGTCTGGTCTAGTATTCCAAGCATTATTACCATCATTCCAAATCTTGGTAGCATTAACAACAGTAACCAAAGTGTTATTAACAGTCCAATTATAAGCAGTGCTATTATCAACCACACTTACATACTCAACAGAAATAACACCAGCAGGAACATTAGTCATATTAACAGTAACATTCAATTCCTCAATAGAATATTTAATAGGATCATTACCATTAAAGACAGTCAAATTAGTAAACTCATGATACCAACCATTAGACTCATTCAAAGTAGCATTAGCAACCCTGACACCATCAGCCAATAAATAAACAGTAATATTAGCAGGTCTAGTACCCCAAGCATTATTACCATCA
>NZ_SUTI01000005.1:41199-116327 GCF_015062985.1 Methanobrevibacter sp.
TAGCAACCCTGACACCATCAGCCAATAAATAAACAGTAATATTAGCAGGTCTAGTACCCCAAGCATTATTACCATCATTCCAAATCTTGGTAGCATTAACAACAGTAACCAAAGTGTTATTAACAGTCCAATTATAAGCAGTGCTATTATCAACCACACTTACATACTCAACAGAAATAACACCAGCAGGAACATTAGTCATATTAACAGTAACATTCAATTCCTCAATAGAATATTTAATAGGATCATTACCATTAAAGACAGTCAAATTAGTAAACTCATGATACCAACCATTAGACTCATTCAAAGTAGCATTAGCAACCCTGACACCATCAGCCAATAAATAAACAGTAATATTAGCAGGTCTAGTACCCCAAGCATTATTACCATCAATCCAAATTTTGGTAACATCAACAACAGTAATCAATGTGTTATTAACAGTCCAGTTATACGCAGTACTATTACTAATCACACTTACATACTCAAGAGCACGAACACCAGCAGGAACATTAGTCATATTAACAGTAACATTATCTTCTTCAATAGTATAATTAATCTTTTCAGTACCATTAAATACTGTTAAATTTTCGAAAGAATGATACCAATTATTAGACCGATTCAATGTAGCATTAGCAATCCTAGTACCATCAGCTAATAAGTAAACAGTAATATTATCAGGTCTAGTACCCCAAGCATTATTACCATCATCCCAATATTTAGTAACATTTACACTAGTCATAGGAACATGAATGTTAGTAACAGTCACAAATGCAGTAGTTCCATTAGTACCATTAATTACAGTTAAGTAACCATCAATTGGCAATTCTCGAATTGTATAATTAATTACACTATCATTTTCATCTGTAATATTTAAATTATCGAAAACATATGTCCAATTGTTAGTGTCGTTTAAAACTACTTCACTTACTAAACCAGTGTCATTATACAATTGAATAGTAACATTATCAGGTCTGATACCATCATAATCGTCATAATCATCCCAAACCTTAGTTACATTGATTTCGGATACATCATAGATGATAATCCATGTCACGTTTGAAATCTCTGTGTAATAAGTAGTTCTAAGATAATTTGCATCGATTCTGTATCTTCCAACAGAATATCCTGTAAGATTTAAGCGTATACTACCTCTAATATCAGTTATATCGGAAGGATCTGGTTCTTCGCCAACACCGATTTTGGTTATAGTGTAGAATATCTCTTGATTGTCTTCTAAATCATCAAGATAAACAAGATTACCATCACCACTGTTTTCCCAGCCAATGACCGGAGTTTGGTCAATAGCGTCTGTTGTTTTGGTAGTTCGGTTACCATGATTATAGAACTCATATGTAATATTATTTATAGTAACATTACTTTGAGCATCCTTACTATGGATACCGTTAGCGATATTGTCTCCACCTATATGCCAGATTTCTACAATTATCTCTTCACCTAAACGGTAAACTGTACCTTTTTTAGGAGATATTGGTAAGGCCCAAGAGTGTGCCAAGTTGTCATATAACCTTGTGTCATATACTTTCAAAGTAGAGTCTTCAACATAAATTGCAGATCCGTTTCCGAATTCCGCAGTATTGTTGTAGAAATTACCTTGAATGGTTGCATTGGCTGTACCTGATACGATGAATGCACCACCAATACCATAACCATCACTAATATTTCCTAACGCATGATTGCTTATGAATGTTGAGTTTTCAACATCTAAATCGTTAGAAGAAATGATGTTTGCAAAACCACCTTTTAGAGCAGTGTTATTAAATGCATAGATTTGGTTAAAGTTTAAACTTTCATCTTCACTGTATATTGCACCACCAGAGCGGGTAGCACGATTTGATGAAATGTTGTTGCTTGTGAAATTAGTAACCTCATCATCATAACCATAAATATATACTGCACCACCATAGGAGGTAGCTTTATTAAATGTAATGTTGTTATCAGTAAATTCTGAACTTGATCCGTCTATATAAATTGCACCACCGAAGTTAGCTTCATTATAGGACATTTGGTTGTCTGAAAATTCAGAGCCATGTCCGGAAATATAAACTCCACCACCGGAATTTGCATCATTATATAAAATGTCATTATTTGTAAATGTGGCATTATCACCTTCAATATCTATTGCACCACCGGCCAAAGCATGATTATCTATGAACTTAGAATTATTAACGGTAGCATTAACTCCAGAGAGATATGATGAACCACCATAAAATCCTGCAGTGTTGTTTGTGGATGTGACATTATCCAGAGATGTGAAATTACCATCAGTAAATATTGCACCACCATTTTCTTCAGCAATACAATTTGAAAGGCTTACATTTACAAACTTACAATCGTTACCATCAACGTATACTCCTCCACCGGTATAAGCGATATTATTGTTCAGGTTACAATTCATAATTGTGGTATTGTTACCATTAATGTAAGATGAACCACCATGATATGCAGTGTTGTGAATGGAAGTAACATTGTCGAAAACATCGTTGTTACCTTCAACGTAAACAGCACCACCAAATTGGGTAGCATTACAATTGGAAAGAGCCACATTTTCAAAGGTACAGTTGTCACCAGAAACGTATAGTCCACCACCATTGTCAGTAGCACTATTATTGTCCAAGTTACAGTTCCTAACAATTACTTCATTACCCGCAATATATGAGGAACCACCTTCCACAGCAGTGTTGTGAATAGAAGTAACATTATCAAATAAGGCTTTATCACCTTCAACGTAAACAGCACCACCTAGAGTACCAGCCTCATTGTTGGATGCGCTAACGTTGATGATTTGAGAACCTATACCGCCACCAATGTTCAATGCTCCACCACGTAATTCAGCAGAGTTATTGTCAAGGTTGGAATTTTTAACTGTTACGTTACTACCACGGATGAATGTAGAACCACCAAGTCTAGCAGTGTTGTTGTTAGAGTGAGTACCATCTACAAGAATATTGTCACCAACAATATCGAATGCACCACCTAAACCGGTATTCTCAGATCCATTGTAAATAGCTCTGTTATTGTTCAACTCACCACCTGTAACGATAATGTCAGTACCGTTAATGAATGCAGCACCACCACGTTGAGCAGTGTTGTTATCAGCAGTAATATTAGTCAATCTAGTACCATTTGAGTTAACATAAATAGCACCACCCATAAGGCCTGCCCTATTGTTAGATACGCTAACATTTTCAACTGTACAACCATCACCAGCAATGTTAATACCACCACCACGTAAATCAGCAGAGTTATTGTCCAAGTTACAATTTTGAACAGTTACATCATTACCACGGATGAATGTAGAACCACCACGATAAGCAGTGTTATTGTTAGAGTGAGTACCATCTACAAGAATATTGTCACCAACAATATCGAATGCACCACCTAAACCGGTATTCTCAGATCCATTGTAAATAGCTCTGTTATTGTTCAACTCACCACCTGTAACGATAATGTCAGTACCGTTAATGAATGCAGCACCACCACGTTGAGCAGTGTTGTTATCAGCAGTAATATTAGTCAATCTAGTACCATTTGAGTTAACATAAATAGCACCACCCATAAGGCCTGCCCTATTGTTGGATACGTCAACGTTTTCAATAGTACAGTTGTCACCTGCAACGTTAATACCACCACCACGTAAGTCAGCAATATTGTTGTCCAGGATACAGTCTTTTACAACGGTGTTGTTACCACGAACGAATGTGGAACCTCCACGATGAGCTGTGTTGTTTACTGAAGTAACGTTGATGAATTTACAGTCGTTACCTACAACGTCTACAGCACCACCAAGACCGGAAGTTTCAGGTTCACTATCATTGTAAATAGCTTTGTTGTCGTTGAACACTGAATGTGAAATGGTAATGTTGTTACCTTCAATGTATACAGCACCACCACGTTTAGCACTGTTATTGACAGAGTGGATATCATAAATGTCTAAATCACTGGATTTGATGTATATTGCTCCACCTTCATTGGTTGCGAAGTTATTGGACACATCGATGTCGTGAACATCACAGTTTGCACCAGCAAGGTCTAATCCTCCACCTCTACCGGATTCTTCAGTTCCGTTGAAAAGAGCTCTGTTATTATCTAAAGTACAATTGTAAACTGTAGTATCGTTACCTATAATAAATGTAGAACCTCCTCTGGAAGCGGTATTGTTAACGGAAGTAACATTGTAGAATGTTGCATTGTTACCTCTAACATATACAGCACCACCTTCGGCACCTGCATTGTTGTCGGATACATCTACGTTATAAACTGTACAATTGTTACCGAAAATGTTCAAACCTCCACCACGGAGAGTAGCATTGTTTCCGTCAAAGATACAATCGTGAACAACAATGTTTTCACCGTAAATGAATGTTGAACCACCAAGCAAAGCTGTGTTGTTGGTAGAGTTAATATTATAAATTTTTAAATCATCGGATTTGATGTATATTGCTCCACCTTCACCGTCTGCACGGTTATCGGACACTTCAAGGTCGTGAACTTGACAGTTTGCACCAGCAAGGTCCAATGCACCACCTCTACCGGAACCTTCAGTTCCATTGAAGATAGCTCTGTTATTGTCTAAAACACCATTTATAACTTTAGTATTGTCCCCTTCTACAAAAGTGGAACCTCCTCTGGAAGCTGTATTGTTAATGGATGTTACATCTTCAAATGATGCGTTATGACCTCTAACATAAATAGCACCACCGTCGGTACCTGCATTGTTGTTGGACACTTCAACGTCTGTTGCGTTGAAATTGTTACCGTAAACGTTTAAACCTCCGCCTCTAAAGGTAGCGTTGTTATTGTCAAATGTTGAGTTTGTAACTTTTGTATTATTACCACGGATAAATCCGGCACCACCACGAGAAGCAGTGTTGTTGGTACAAGTAACAGTTAAAAGAGTACAATGGTCACCAATAACGTCAATAGCACCACCTACACCGGAGTCAGGATCTGCAGTGTTATTATTGAAGTTTGAATTGGCAATGTAGGTATTTTCACCTATGATATAAACTCCTGCACCATTGTTCGCAGTGTTATCGGTAAAGTTTGTATTGATAACTTTTGTATTTGGACCTTCGATGTATACTGTACCATTGACAGCAGAGTTATCATGTAAGGTTGAATTTTCAAAATGAGTTCCCCAACCATAAATGTAAACAGCACCACCATCATTTGAAGCCTTATTGTTCTCAAAGACGGTATTGAAGACTTTGGTATCATTACCATACACATAAACAGCAGCTGCATTACCGCTTGCATTGAATGTCAAATCCTCATCATGCTTCCAATACCATTCACCATTTTGATCTGGAATGTATTGACCATTTTCATATCTGTAAAGTGTTTGATTTGTACGTCCTCCATCCTCTACATTATGCCATCTGGCTATACACAATGAACTAGTTTGACCTTCAGTTTTTGCAACATTATTTATAAAGTTACAATTGTCAAGTGTAATATTATTTCCTTGAGTATTAAGACCCCAGAATCCGTCATGGTCGTGGTCAATTCCACCAACCATAACAGCGGAACCTTGTCCACCAGTGTTATTGATGAAATCACAGTTTCTTATAATTACATTGTTATGACTTATTCCAAGTGCACCACCATATTCGCCTGTTCCTGTACAATTAATAAACTTACAGTTATCAAGCACTTGAGGTCCTGAAATATAATAACCAGTCTCGGTGTAATTTCCATGTATATAAACTGCAAACCATCTAGAAGTAATATTGATAAAATTACAATTAATTAAACTACTTGCAACTTCTTGAGGACCACCACGATATTCGTCTGAAAGACAAAAAGCACCACCGTGATTAGCAGAGCTTGTATTAATAAAGTTACATCCAACCAGTTTGGCACCGAAGAGAACACCGAACTGACCGCTACCGTCATCAACACCATTATCACCAGGATAAGTTTGTTTACAGTTGGTGAAATTAACATTAGTCAGTGTTGTTGGCTGAGGATTACGAGCACCAGTAGAATCATAGGCACTTCCATATATGAAAAACATTTGCTGATTTGTCTCAATATTATTAAAAACAACATTTGTCAAAGATCCGCTACAGAATTCAAACATTCTCCCGGAAGACTTTAAATTTTCAAAAGTAACGTCCACTAAATCATAACCATTAGCAGTAGTATATTTCCCGTTTTGTTGAGCGCCTCTGAAACCAAATACATTTCCATCATCACCCACTTCAAATGTAGCAACTTGAGATGGATCATCTTCACTTCCTCCAAAAATCTTAACATTTTGAATAGTATGCCGCCCTGAAACAGTCTGATAAGTTCCCTGTCTATAGGTTCCACCATTTAGATATATTACATCTCCAGGTTGAGCATTTATAATTCTATTAAATATATCAGCTATTGTGTCACCAGTATGAAAATTATATGTAGCACCTAGCACAGGCTCATCATTAACAGCACCAAGAAGTTCAGAATCTTTCTCAGCGCCTAAAGTTGTTAAACTATCATCATTATTTATTTCAAAATCATTACTAGCACCAAGAACGTTTAAACCGTTCGCAGCACCAAGTATTTTATCATCATTATCATTATTTATTTCTGTATTATTACTAGAAAGCAATAATTTAGTTTTCTTTTTATAACCATCTATTTCAATTTCATCTATTTCACTGTCCGTACGCAATGAATTGTTACCTGCTTCATCGATAGAATCCACAGCCAAAGTGTTTGAAGTTCCCTCGAATGGATTTGCATCAGACATCGATAGAGTATTTAGTTCACCCGTGTTTTGGTCGTATGTTAGATTTTCACTTGCCGCCACAAATGAAATCGAAAATATCGTTAAAAATAGTATTAAAGTTAAAAACATATATCGCTTGAAATGCATAAATATCTCCTTTTCTAAACTTAATACCGTTTAACTTTAATTCTAATGAAAACTTTTTGCCTTTTAATAATAAGAAATAATGGAAAAAAACTTGCGAAAATTAATACATATAATACTAAAATATAGCACTATCGTTTTAATTTAACCAACGGAAAACTTTGCCTTAAATAATATACAAATACAAAAAAACTTCGAAATACAATAAATAATACTAAATCAGCACTATCGTTAAATTTAACCAAGTGAAAACATTTGTCCTTAAATAATATACAATATAATAGAAAAAAATTTTGGAATAATACAATAAAATACAAAAAAGCACTTTAAATGTATCAATTGATATATTGAACTTTAACTTATATAAATCTTTATATTGTAACCTGGAAGATGTAAAATAAATTAAACTCTTAAAGAATTGATAAAAAAAAGTAGGATAATAAATAAAATAAATATATAACTATAAGCGGCCACTGAAAAACATTAGATCCCTAATGATTTAAAGTAACCGGTTTGACTGATGCCAATACCTATGTAAATATAGCAAATAGTTATATTTAGATTATTTATTATTGGGTTAATACCCAATTCTTTCTATTTAAAATTTGGACTAAAATTAAATAGAAAGCCCGATTGTTTTTTTTACTAGGTTAGCTCCTAGAATTGAATCATGATTGCTCATGATTAAGCTTGGTTAAAGCTTTCGACAGTCCCTAAATTTAAGTAGGAATCTATCTAATTCCGATTTTTTTCAAATATTTAATACTATTTTTTAACAAATTTTTCATTAACATACATGCTCTAATTATATCTGCTATAATCCAAACATATATGCATATTAATTTATTACAAATTGTTCAATATAAAGTTTACTATAATATTTTGTTTTTATACAATAGAACAAAAAAAAATCTGAATAGTATATTTAACATTGAGCAAAAAGATATACTAAAAAATTAAAATTTGGAATTTTATTAAAAAAAGGAATGTAATATTTATATTACATTTGTAGAAATAATTGCATAAAATATACCCAGTCAAATGAATTCGTTCATAATTATTGTTAATTAATAACATCACAAAAAATACTGTGAAACTCAATTTTTATTTAATATAATATTAATATATAATCAGTATGAGTACATTAGAAAAGATGAAAGTCCTAACAGACTCTGCGCAATATGATCTTTGCGACTATGTCAGCCACAACAAAAGTTCACAGATCAATTTGCCTGGAATTTATGAAGCGATAGGCCATAACGGCTGTAAGATTCCTCTTTTCAAAACATTGCTTACCAACAAGTGTAAAAATGACTGCAAATACTGCATTAACCAATCTAAAAGGAACTTTACAAGATTGGAACTGTCACCTGAAGAACTTGCAAAGGCATTTCTTGGATACTACAACAGAGGTCTGGTTAACGGTTTATTCTTAAGTTCAGGTATATCAGGCGATGTGGACTCTACTATGGAAAAGCAAATAGAAACCATCCATCTGCTTAGAAACAAATATGGTTATGATGACTATATCCATCTTAAAGTTGTTCCCGGAGCAAGCAAGGATTCCATTGCTAGGGCAATGGCGCTGGCTAACAGGGTAAGTATCAATATAGAGGCCGCAACACCATCCGGTCTTGCTGAACTGTCATCCACAAAAGATTACAACAAGGATATATTAAAAAGATTGTCATGGATAAACTCTCTACAGAACAAAAGCACTACATATCCAAATTCTACCCATACTACACAGCTGATTGTCGGTGCAAACAATGAAAGTGACAAGGAAATATTAAGTAGAATGGAGAAAATTTACAAAAAATCCGATTTAAAGAGAACATATTTCTCCGCATTTACACCAATCGAAGAAACGGATTTTGGAAATAAACAAGCCTGTTCAACAGATAGAACTGCAAAATTGTATAATGCAGATAGTCTGCTTAATGATTATCATTATAAGGTTAAGGAACTTGTATTTGATGAAAACGATAAGTTATCACTCGAACAGGATCCGAAGATTCTGGCTGCAAAAAATATGGACATCTTTCCTGTAGAAATTAACAGCGCACCCCTTGTGGAACTTATAAGAGTTCCCGGAATCGGTGTGAAATCAGCTCGCAAAATCATATCTATTCGCAAAAAAAGGCCATTCTCCAATAAAGAACAGCTTAGAAATTTAGGTGTTGTAGTCGATAGGGCAGAACCTTACATAAAAATAAGTGGTGAATATCAAACCACTTTTGATTTTTAGGTTTTTCATTAAATTATATTAATATTGAAAGAATTTGACCTGATTAAAATTACAGGAAAATGAATCATAATAATAGAAAATATCAATATATAATATATTATTAATAAAATATACCAAATACGATTTCAAGTGTAAAATAGATTAAAAAAATTATATTAAAAAAATTTAGTAATCATCAAACAATGCCCATATTTCAGGGTATTTTTTAGCAACGGCCTCTTCAATTAAAAGGGATGCTTCTTTTGAAATACTAAATTCCGGTTCGGTTTTTCTTAAATATCTAAAAACAGCTGAAGATCTTGAAGACCATAAGGTAATTCTTGGATTCTTATCAACAATCTCTTTTACCTCAGCTACATGTTCTTCTTGAATTTTGATTTCTTGTGATGTTTGTACAGTTTCTTCGCTGCTACTATCGCCAGATAAGTTTTCGGATTCGCTAACAGCCACTTGTACCTCTTCCTGTGGGACAGGCTCTTCAGAGACACTGCTTGCAGCGGAATCTTCAGTATTCTCTTGATCATCTTCTTCCTCAATTTGTTCGAATATGGTTTTTTCTTCTATGCTAGATTCTTCATTTTCATTTAGCAAATCTTCAAGAGATTGGGTAGAATTACTGTCAAAATCTTCATTATAATAATCAGGAATCAATGAATCTAATCCTTTTCCAAGACCTTTTCTAGCCATTATTTACCTCCCATACTCCTTTCCAAATTTCTTTTAACCATCTTAAATTGGCTTTTGCCTTTAACGTCAATATTTTTTCTAGCTTCATTCAATTGAACATTTTCATCTCTTTGAATAATTTCCTTAGCTAACTTCAAATAGGCTTTTGTACCTGTACTTTCAGGGTCATAAATTAAGCAAGGTTTTCCGAAACTAGGAGCTTCAGCTAATCTAATATTTCTTGGAATGATAGTTTTAAATAATAAATTTGATTCACCAAAGTAACTTTTAAGTTCCTTGTGAACATCCTTACTAAGCCTTGTTCTCCTATCAAATAGAGTAAGGAGAATTCCTTTTATTGGAGTGGGACTTCTAAGTCTTCTTTCAACTAATTTTATTGTATTAATTAAATCAGCGACACCTTCCAAAGCATAATACTCAGCTTGGATAGGTATTAAAACACTATCTGAAGCTACTAATGCATTGACAGTAAGTACGCCTAATGAAGGTGGTAAATCTATGAATATGTAATCAAATAATGGTACAACATCTTTAAGAGTTTCCTGTAGGACAATATGATAATTTTCACGTCTGGAAAGCTCCATTCCAGCACCACTCAGGGATATATTACTTGGGATAATAAATAAATTTTTAATAAACGTAGGAATTGTTGCTTTTTTAACATTAATATCCCCAATTAGCGCATCGTATATTGTATTTTCTATCTTGGTCTTATCAATCCCAAAACTGGTTGTTGCATTAGCTTGGGGATCCATATCTACAACCAAGACAGATTTACCCATTACGGCTAGGGATGTTGCAGTATTAACAACGGTTGTTGTTTTTCCGCAGCCCCCTTTTTGATTCATCACAGCAATTACTTCACTCATTTAAAGAATTCTCCTATATCTGATAAGATTTAAGTTATCAGTTATGAATTATAACTTAAAATGCTTAAGGTTTAAAGAATAACTTTAAAGTTATTCAGTATAAGTTAAAAGGATTAAGTTAAATCTTTTAATTTAAAACTTAAAGGAAATAACTTATCAGTTTTAACTTCTAAGGGATAGGAATTAAGTTTTAAGTTAAAACGTTTAAGTTATAAAAAATAAGTTTTAAGAAATAACTTATCATAACTAACTTTTAACAAATAAGTTATATTTTATAACTTCTCTCTTATAAAGTATTTGTTTTCACAAATAAGTTATTAGTTATTTGTTAGTAGTTATAAGTTATAACATATAATAAAATACTAATAAGTTATAAGTTATAAGTAAAAAAAATTAAAAAAAATAAGAGGAAGAATTATTTAGCATTTTGCATTGTTCCTTCAAAATAGCTAGCATATCCTTTTAAATCCAACATTCCATGACCTGAGAAGTTCATGACAATTGTTTTCTCTTCACCAGTTTCTTTGCATTTTAAGGCTTGATCTATAGTAGCTTTAATTGCATGTGTAGTTTCAGGAGCCGGTAAGACACCTTCAGTACGTGCAAAAGTAATTCCCGCTTCGAAACAGTCTCTTTGATGGACGGCAGTAGGATTAATGAAGCCTTCCTTAGTTAAAAGTGAAACAATAGGAGACATTCCATGGTATCTTAATCCTCCGGCGTGGACTGAAGGAGCAACAAAGTCATGACCTAAAGTAAACATCTTGAGCATTGGAGTAAATCCGTTGGAATCACCAAAGTCGTAGTCATAAGATCCCTGGGTAAGTGTTGGACATGCGGTAGGCTCAACTGCGATAAATTCAGTTTCGGAGTTTCCATCTATTTTATCCTTAATGAATGGGAACAAAGAGCCTGCGAAGTTACTTCCACCACCTGCACATGCTATCATCACATCAGGAGTTTCTTCAGCAATCTCCAATTGGGTTTTCATTTCCTGACCGATGATTGTTTGATGGAGCATTACATGGTTTAAAACACTTCCTAAAGAGTATTTTACTTCATCATTTTCTAAAGCCTCTTCCATAGCTTCTGAAATAGCTACACCCAATGAACCAGGATGGTCCGGGTTGTCAGCCAGGACTTGGCGTCCGACATTTGTATTTTCACTTGGGGAAGCGTAAACGTTTCCGTTATAGATGTTCATGATGTTTTTCCTGTCAGGCTTCTGGTTGAAAGATACCTTAACCATATAAACTGTACATTCCAAATCAAGAAGATTACATGCAAGGGATAAAGCAGTACCCCATTGGCCTGCACCTGTTTCTGTAGTCAACCTTTCAACACCTTCCTTTTTAGCAAAATATGCCTGAGGAATAGCGGAATTTAGCTTATGGGAACCTGTAGGGGAGGTGTCTTCCCTTTTGAAGTAGATTTTAGCGGGGGTATTGAGGTACTCTTCAAGCCTGTTGGCCCTTACCAAAGGAGTAGGTCTTCCCATTTCCATATATAATTCTCTCACTTCTTCAGGAATTGTAATATAGCGTTCACTGGCAAATTCCTGTTCTAAAGCTGATTTTGTAAATGCGAGTTGTAATGATGCGATTTGGTCTTTTCCTTCACTGTTTTTAGGAGCGGGAAGTTCACAAGGCAAATCCGCAAGCATATTGTACCATTTTTTTGGCACTTCATCTGATGATAATTCAATTTTATAAGTCATAATAATAAGTTGTATGATGTACTATTTAAAGCTTTGTTGTACAAAAATGTACTATTAAATATATTAATATCATAAGAACCAATTAAAGACTATGAGAATATTAGCAATTGATGTGGGAACAGGAACCCAGGATATAATGATATATGACACTGAAAAGGAACTGGAAAACTCAATTAAGATAGTTCTACCCTCTCCGCACCTGTTCATATCCCAACAGATAAGGGAAACAGAAAATGACATTTATTTCAATGGAGAAATCATGGGCGGAGGAAAAATTAAAAAGAGTATCCTGGAACATATGGAAAAAGGATATAAAGTCGTGATGGAACCTAAATGCGCTAAAACCATTCGTGACAATATCGAACAGGTAAAGGCATTGGGAATTGAAATAGCTGACGATTCAAAGGAATACAAGGATTACTCAAAAATCACCTTGGGCGACATAAACATTACAAAACTATCCGAATTCCTCTTGGGCTATGACCTTGATTTCGACATCGATAAGATTGCAATAGCTGTGCAGGACCATGGCTATAATGAAAACATGGGCGACAGGGACTTCAGATTTGAAAAGATAAGGGAAAAGGTATCCGAGCCGATATCCCCACTTGAATTCGGCTTCAAAGATGACATACCGGATTACTTTACAAGAATGAAGGCAGTTAGAAGACAGGTTAAAGATGAAGGAATCGACGATGTGCCTTTAGTGATGGATACAAAGTTCGCATCAATTGCCGGAATGTGCTATGACGAAGAGGCCATGAAATTAAACAGTTACATCGTCATTGATATCGGGAACGGACATACGACAGCCGCTTCCATAGAAAATGATAAAATTCAGGGTGTCTTTGAACATCACACATCAAGCCTAACCGGAGAATCCCTTGAAAGATACATCAAAAGACTGGCTTCCGGTGAAATTACACATGAGGAAGTTCATGAAGACTTTGGGCACGGCGCACATGTATTAAATCCAATATCAAAAATTGAGAAGGTCATTGTAAGCGGACCGAAAAGAGAACTGATTGAAAAGACCGGCTTGGACTGGCACCATGCAGCTCCCGGAGGGGACGTCATGATGACCGGAACAGTAGGTTTGATTAAAACAGCAATGAGATAGATAAAATGTTTAAAATGGACTCCCACATTCACAGCGAATACTCGCCGGATTCAAATTCAAAAATTGATGATATTCTAAAAACCGCCAATGAAAGAAATATTGACATAATTGCAATAAGTGATCATAATACCGTTGACGGAACAAGTGAAGTTATGCAAAAAACAAGGAATACAGATATACTTGCCATTCCATCTATTGAAATTTCTTCAAGTAAAGGCCATATTCTTGGTTTTGGGTGTGAGGAAAATATACCTCGTGACTTAGAACCGGCAGATACTATTGACAGAATTCATGATTTAGGTGGTCTTGCAATAATACCTCATCCATACTGTTTTTACAGACATGGTCTGTTATGCAAAAGTGATTATAGGGACTTGAAAATTGATGCGATTGAAACAAAAAATGCCAGATTCATAGTGGGATACTGCAACAGAAAGGGAAAAAATCTATCAAAAAAGGAAAGCATTCCCGGATTGGGTGCAAGCGATGCTCATTACTGGAAATTTGTAGGAGATTGCTACAGTTTAATAGAATGTGAAAAAGATATTGACAGTGTATTGAAAGCAATAAAAAAAGGCAAAGTGAAAGCCCAAGGAAAAGGAACTTCAAATATTCTGCTTTCAAAATATCTCTTTGAAAGGAATATCCTAAAGAAATTTGATTAAAAAGAGTTTCATTCACTCTTTTCAATTAAAATTTCTATAATGGAAACATTAGTTTTTTCGTTGTTATAGTTTTCAATTTCTTCAGTAGAAATTTGAATATCTGTAACATCAGCTTCTGGAACAAACCTATTTCTAACGATTTCAGCAGCGTCAACTGCACGACTAATAGCTTTTCCCCTTGCACGAAGAACAACACTATCAGATCCTTCATTAAATTGAGTAACAACTGCCAAAACATAATTCATAACAGGTTTACTTCCAACAAATATTGTATTATTCTCCATTTTAATTCACCATATAACTATTAGTCATAGATGTATATAAAATTTTACATATTTAACTAATAATTATTAAACAGTGAAATACTATTAATGAATATTTTATAAAGTATATATAAATATAAAAATGAATTTTTGAACATAAGAAAGCATTAAAAAAAATAAATAAAAAAAATATAAAAAAATTGAAAAAAATTAAATAATATTAAATTGACCTTTTAATCAGCAGCAATTTATTTATCGAATCAAGAATCGCCAATATACTGGCCATTACAATATCCTGATTGATTGACCTTCCGGTGGACGTGTTGCCCTCAGGATCCGAACAGATTACAAATACGTCCGCCAAAGCATCGGTACCGCCGTTAATAGCTTCCAGATTATACTCTTCAAGTTCAATATTGACTGTGTCATGAATCAAAGTACGAATAGCTTTCAATGATGCGTCAACAGGACCTACACCAGTACTTGCAGTTTCCTTTTCGACGCCGTCGATTTCCAGCTTGACTGTAGCAGTAGGTGAAACGTTTGCCCCCATGGAAATGCTTAATCCTTTAATGACAATAGGAGTTTCGCGAGCTGAAGAAAGTTCAGTGATTGCAATAGCTACCAAATCATCGTCGGTGACGCATTTACCACTATCGCCTAAGGATTTGATTTCATCAAAAACTTTGCAGAACTGTTCTTCATTCAAGTCAATATGATACTCCTTAAGCTTGGATTTCAATGCATTGGCTCCGGTGTGTTTGCCCAAAACAATGCGCCTGGAGTGACCCACCATTTCAGGAGAAATCGGTTCATAAGTTGATGAATTGTTTAAGATACCATGGACATGGATGCCTGATTCATGCGCAAAGGCATTGTCGCCGACAATAGGCTTGTTTACAGGCATCTTCACACCTGTCAATCTGCCTACCAGATTGGATAAACTGTATAGTCTAGTGGTGTCAAGACCCAAATCTATTCCATAGGCAACCTTAAGCGTCATGACCAATTCCTCCAAAGAGCAGTTACCTGTCCTTTCACCTAATCCATTGACTGTTACATGAGCCTGATTAGCTCCGCATTCAATAGCTGTCAATGTATTTGCGGTAGCAAGTCCGAAATCATTGTGGAAATGTACGCTTATTGGAATGCTGAATTGATCTTTAAGATATGTAATCAGTTCGCGGGCATGGACCGGAGTCAATACGCCAACAGTGTCTGGAACATCCAAAAAATCACATCCGGCATCAATAACTTCGCCAAATACCTCAGTCAAGAATTCTTTTTCTGTTCGTGTGGCATCTTCAGCTGAAAACTCCACAGTCAGGCCATGGTCCTTAGCATATTCAATTGCTTCGACAGCGGTTTCGATGATTTTTTCCTTTGACATTTTAAGTTTATAATCACGATGTAGCGGGGAAGTGCCAATGAAAGAATGAACATAGCCTAAATCGGCATCAATGACAGCATCGATGTCACTTTTAAGTGAACGTGCCAAACCAACAAGGGTTGAATCCAAATCTAAAGCACCAATTCTTTTGGCTGATTCTATTTCACCTTTGGAAGATGCGGGAAAACCGACTTCAATCTTGTCAACTCCCAGGTTGTTGAGCTTCTGGGCGATTTGGATTTTTTCATCAACAGTCAAGGCGACGCCGGGAGTTTGCTCGCCGTCCCTTAAGGTTGTATCAAAAATGTAGATTTTATCGGCCAGATTCATATTTTCATTTTTCTGAATTTCAATATTTCTCATCGAATTACACCTTGATAATAGTTATATCTTAATGAAATAAAAAATTATTTTTTATTTTTGAGTTTTCTTGCAACAACTATGGCTAAAACAATTACAATTATTAGAATAGCTATTGAATAATACATTTGGGTTGATCCCGGAACTTCATGCTTATCTATATTCAATGAATAAAGATATCCTGCATCGTCACCGAAAAAGAGGCTGTTGCCATAGATGACCGGTGAGGAAGTAATTGCAGAATTGAACAATACAGTACCAGGATTATAAGTGAATTCCTCAATACCTGTATATTTATTCAAGACATATAAATTGCCGTTGTTGGATGCGAATGCAATCAAATTATCCTTTAATGCTGCTGTTGAGCGAATCTTATCACCGACAGGATGGCTCCACTTTACGGTTCCGTCCCTGATGTCGATGCATGTCAAATTGCCCTCATCCGAACCTATATATACGCTGCAGTCATGTTCATTGATTGTCGGTGAAGAAACTATCTTATTGTTCAAATCCACTTTCCAAATCAAATCCCCTTCAGACTCGTTCAAGCAATATAAATTGCCGTCGCTTGAACCGAAAATGACAGTATCGTTGACAAAAGCCGGAGAAGAGAGGATTTCATCGCCTGTTGTAAAATCCCAATTTGTCTTATTATCTGTTCCAACGCAGTATAATTTGGCATTTGTTGAACCGATATAGATTGAATCGTTGACTACTATCGGTGAAGACTTAAGTTCACCGTCCAATTTTACATCTAAAACCGCATCACCCTTCTTATCCAAACCGTATAGATGACCGTCATTGCTTCCAAAGTATACTACATCATCATCGAAAAATGGAGTTGATTCAACGCAATCGCAATCATATTCCCATTCGATTTCATGGTCGTTGATGTCAATGGCCTTCAAACCATCTTCACATCCTATATACAGCATGCTGGAATTCAGGATTGGTGAAGAATTTGTCTTGGCGTCCAAATCCAAGTCCCATTCCTTTTCACCGGTCTCCATGTTTATGGCATTCAAAATTCCATCCGCTGAAACTACATAAATATAATCCTCATAAATTGCAGGGGAGGAATGAACAGGAGATCCCATATTGAAAGTCCAAAGATTAGTTACGAAATCGGATGCGTCCTCCCTATAACCGCTGTGGTCTATTCCACCAGCAAATGAATTCCAATTTTCTGCAGCAATTGGAGATAAGCATACAAGACATATTATAAAACCAATTAAAAATTTTTTAAACATTATTAAACCCCCTATACATCCCTGTTAAATCTTTTTACTCCAACTATAAAGAACAAAAGAGTAAAACCTAATAAAACTACTAAGTCAAACCAGACATCACCTAAAGTTTGTCCCTTAAGCATGATTCCCCTCATGGCATCATTCAAGTATGTCAATGGAAATATGTAAGCCAGCTTCTGTAAAATCCAAGGCATTGTTTCTATCGGATAAAATACTCCTGAAACAAACATCATTGGCATCGAAAACGGAAGGGATATCTGAGCATAGTCCTCCTGTGTTGAAGTTCTTGCAGAAAGCATGATACCAAAGCCGACAAAACACAATGCTCCAACGACAAGGACAATGAAGGTCTGCAGGAAACCGCCCTTGATGCTGACATTGAACAATAATACCGCCATGAAAATTAATATCAATGCCCTTACCAATTCGATTAATAGCTTTGCGGCTATCTTTCCGCCTATAACTGTGGAGACTGAAGTCGGGGTCATGAACAATCTTGCAAGTTCGCCTGTTTCCCTTTCACCTGCTATTGTTGCGCCCATACCCATCATACAGCTCATCATTATTGTCATTCCTAAAATCGCCGGAACCAAAAAGTCAATGTATTTGATATTCCCATAAATCCTGTTGATGTGTAGACTGATGTCATCCTTAAAATTATTCAACGAATGGCCTAAGGAAGGAGCCACATTGGCATTCTGTGTTGAAACGCTGGTTTGAGCGGCTACCATATTGGACAATCTATAAAAGATTCCCTGGGTTGAAGATTCAAGGATTTGAGATGCCATCTGATCTGACGTATCAAGGTAAAGGGACACTGATTTCTGCCTGGACGAATTGTCATCATAATCGGATGGCAGAATTATGGCCGCTTTAACCTCGCCCGAATCTACCCTCTCTTTACCGTCACTCAGGCTGTCAATCACTTCAACAACATGATATGTTTCTGTTGATTTGATTGTGTCAAGTGTCAAATCAGTCAAATTGCCGTCACTTTGGGAAACTACAACTATCGGCAAATCTGTCATTTCTCCACCCATTCCATAACCAAAAAGCAAAATCATGATTATTGGAAAGGCCAGGATTGATATCAATCTTGCAGGATGTCTTTTTAAACTGATCAATTCTTTTTTAATCATCCACCAGAATTTCTTAGGCTCTATCATCTTCATTCACCTCAGATGTTGATTTAATAAATACATCTTCAAGAGACGGTTCTTCAGTGTAAATCGATTTGATAATAGCTCCTGAAGAAATTATCTGATTCAATACATTTTGAACAGCCATATCATCAAAGCTGTCAATTCTTAAATTTATTCTGCCGTTTTTAGCTATTTCCATACTTTTTACATCTTCTGATTGGTTAATGGATTCAAGAATGCTGTCATCACAATCCTTTAAAAGAACTGACATCTTCTTTTGGCTAAGCTTTTCCAAATCATCATTGCATGAAAGTGAAACTTCATTCTCATCTGAAATCTTGCTCAGGGCATTTGTGATTTCCTGCTTATTGCTTTCCAAAAGAGCATCCTTAAGACCTTGAGGCGTATCATAAGCTACAAGATTGCCTGTATTGATGATTCCAACATTGTCACAAAGCATATCCACTTCGTGCATATCATGGGAACACAATATTATTGTATGCCCATTATCATTCAATTCCCTTATCAAGTCCCATAATGTGCGTTTTGTAGTCGGATCAAGCCCTATGGTAGGTTCATCCAAAAATAGAATGTCAGGCCTGTGAACCAGACTGGCAACAAGGGAAGCCTTTTGTTTTTGACCTCCTGAAAGCTGTCCAACACGCTTGTCCTTTGCATATTTAATGTCAACAAGTTCCATTAAATCCTCTATACGTGAATCCCTTTCATCCTTGGGAACTCCATAATAGTCCGCACACAACTGTGAGTTTTCCATTACAGTCAAATCCTTATACAAGCTGACCTGCTGAGGAACCATTCCCAAAAGGTTTCTTACATCATCAGGATTTTTTTGAACATCAAAACCACCGACAGTTGCTCTTCCTGATGTAGGCTGTATCAAACAAGTGAGCATTTTAATTGTAGTTGTTTTACCCGCTCCATTCGGACCCAACATTCCGAAAATGGTTTCTTTGGGAATCTCCAAGTTAAGAGAATTAACAGCAATAAAGCCCTTATCGTAAATTTTGGTAAGATTTTCCGTTTCAATTGCGTTTTTCATTGTTAAACTCCCTTCCTGTCATGTCTTCAAAAAAAGTTAACCAATAAGGATTTTCCAATAAGGAATTCATACTTTTCTGAATCTGATTAAGAAGTTCTGTTCCCTCATCGGTTATTGAATAATACTTTACCCGCTTATTATTTTCATTCACTTTCCACTCACCAACAATCAAACCCTTTTTTTCCATTTTTGATAAAATCGGATATATCTTGCTGGAATTGAAGTTCAATTCGCAATTCGAATTCTCAAAATTAAAGAATTCCTCCAATTTCTTCATGATGCCATAACCGTGAATAGGCTCCTTAGAGATAATCCAGAGAATCAGCTTATGTGTTATTCCATTGGAAAAGTGTTTAAGGAGCTTTTGGCGAGTTTCATCAAAATTTTCATCTGTCATTTTTCACCTTATGTCAAAATTTGATATATATAAGCATTTATTATATTTACATTACTAATATATAAACATGAAATTAGGTTTCACAACACTTTCACTATTCATGGAAGACAACAACAAGATAATTGACTTGGCAAAAAAGCATGGATTTGAAATAATTGAAATTCTCGGGGAAGGTCCCTTCTATGAAAAGGATAACTTTGAATTCAGGGATTGTGGCCTTGACATGAGAATCCATGCGGCAACAGTAGACATAAACATAGCAAGCCTGAACAAGGGAATCAGAAATGAAAGTGTAAAGCAAATGATTCACTGCGGCCAATATGCCGAAGAAATAAATGCAAAAACAATAACTGTACATCCGGGAATAATCGGTAGAAACGAACCGCATTTAAGAAAATGGGCCTTGGAAATAGCATGTGAGAGCATTGGTGAGATAATCGACAATACCAATGTTGAAATTTCTGTGGAAAACATGCCTGTCCGAGGAAAATTCCTAGGAAATACCGTTGAAGAAATAGAAATGATTCAGGAAGCGACAGGCTGCAGCCTGACAATAGATACCGGTCATGGAAACACATGCGGCAATCTGGAAGAAATGCTGGAGTTAAAAAATATAAGCTATTGTCATTTGAATGATAACGATGGAATTAAAGACCAGCACATCACGCTGGGTGAAGGAACTTTAGACCTGAATCTGCTTAAAAAGATTGATACTGCAATCATCGAGTTAAACAACTTTGACAATATCCTGAAAAGCCAAGAAGTCATTAAAAATTTATTTAAAAGTCAATCATGGTGACTTCGAAAATGTCTTCGATAATATAATCCGTCTTGTCCATCATCTTAGGGGATACCTCTTCCTGCTGTTCGATTGTCAGGACACTTACATCGGCCTTTTTAAATGCGAGTATGTCATTGAGGCCGTCTCCAACCATCATTACCTTATATCCGCCTTCCTTCAGGATTGATACGACTTCGCATTTGCCTCGGGTAGAAACAGTTCCGAAGGCATTACCTTCCGGAACATCCAACATGTTAGCCAATCTATTGATGGCACCTTTTCTGTCTCCTGACGCGATGAATATTTCGATTCCACGAGATTTTAATGTTTCAACAGTTTCAAAGACCTTAGGGAAAAATTTGCCTGCTGAAGTGATGGTGTATGCAACAACGCCCAAATCCATATCAACAATCAGTGCAGATCCGTTGCACAGCTCCATGTGCGGAATCTTTTCACGCAAAATGTCAAATCCGTCGGTAATGTCTGAAACTTTCGTGAGACTTTCACGGTCAAGAATCTCCTTAACATCAGCCTTTGAGACCTGACGGGTTGAAAAACTTATATCAAAATCAATATCATATTCCTTAATGACATCGGAAATCAAAGTATCGGAATCCAGTTCTATAAGTTTATTAGTATTGAATTGAAGTACAACTAAAGCCAAGGCATCGGCTGCTTCAATCAAATCCAAAGAGTTAATATCAGTAAATATATTGCCATTTAAAACATCTTTAATAACTCTAAATCTTTCTATTAAAGTTCCGGAATTATCAAAAACAACTGCCTTTTTCATATTATCATGCCCTCATAACATGTATAAAACTATCAAGCATATACCAATAGCCATGTTTTATATAGTCTTTGTTTTTTAAACTTAAAAAAATTATTATTAGATTAAAATAGTTTGTATTATCTTTGAGTTTTGTTATGAAAAAAAACAACTATATAAACATTGAAAAATAAAATAATAATATTATAATTTACGATTATTAGGTGTTTTAATGAGCGTTATTGAAAAATTAAACTCCATTAAAAATGGAGAAATGACAGCTAAAGAAAATGTAGAAAATTACATTAAAGTTATTGACGAAAATAACGAAGCCATTAATGCATTTATTGAATTAAACTATGAAAATGCATTAAAACAAGCCGAAATTATTGATGAAAAAATAGCTAATGGTGAAGAAGTCGGTGCTTTGGCTGGATTAGTATTTGGTATTAAAGCAAACATTAATGTTGAAGACCTGATTATTTCAGCAGCTTCCAAAACATTGGAAGACTACATTGGAAGCTACAATGCAACCGTTGTCAATGAAATATTAGCTGAAGACGGAATAATCATCGGTATTTTAAATATGGATGAATTCGCAGCAGGAAGTTCAACAGAAACTTCATACTACGGACCTACCCAAAACCCTGCCGCAATGGGCAGAATCCCTGGAGGTTCAAGCGGAGGATGTGCAGCTGCAATCGCTGCAAAAATGTGTGACATATCAATCGGTTCAGACACAGGCGGATCCATCAGAAACCCTGCTTCACACTGTGGTGTTTTAGGATTCAAACCAACCTACGGTGCCGTTTCAAGACAAGGATTGCTTGACCTATCAATGAGTCTAGACCAAATCGGACCACTTGCAGATGATGTAAGCGGTATTGCACTTGCCTTAAATACAATTGCAAACTACGATGAAACCGAATGTACTACCCTTGACTGGGAAAAACCGGATTTCACTGAAGTGCTGGATGAAACTTCCCTTGAAGGCATGAAAATAGCTGTGTGCAGTGAATTCATTGACGTTACAGATGATGAAATCAATAAAACCGTCAATAAAGCTATTCAAAAACTAGTGGATGCAGGCGCCGAGCTTGTAGAGGTAAGCTTTGATTATATCGACTTATGTCTGCCGACCTACTACCTGATCAACTATGTGGAATTCTTCTCAGCCACCAGAAAATATGATGGAAGAGACTACGGTTACAGAATCGAAGAGGTTTGTGGAGAAGAAGTGTTAAGAAGAATTAAAATCGGTTCCCATATTGCAGAAGCTGAATTCAGTGGTAAATACTACAAACAAGCATTAAAAGCAAGGTCAGTTATTAGGGCAGAAATCACTTCAATGCTTGAAAATGTAGACCTGATTGTAGGACCTACCGTGCCTAAACTTCCTCACGAAATCGGAACTGAATTAGAACCAATGGAAATGTATGCATACGACATATTGACCGTTATAGCTAACCTTGCTGGAATTCCAGCAGCAAGCATTCCGGCAGGAGAAGTCGACGGCATTCCTGTAGGATTACAATTGCAGGCAAAACCATTGGATGACTTAAAAATTATTAAAGCTATGAGTGTTTTTGAAAACACTCAATAAACTCTTTTTTTTGTAAATTATTTTACACTTGAAACATACCTCTAAAATTTTTATACTTTTAAAATACAATAGAATATCAAGAGGTTATTTTTATGACAAGAATTGGACTTGCTTATGTTAGTGGGGCTGTTCCGGGATTTGAAGATTTTGGAAACCTGCCAACAGATATTGTTAAGGAAAACGGACTTGTTGATGGATTGAAAGCCAGTGAAGAATTGGACGCGTTGATAATTCCTGGCGGAACATTAATTGAGTCAAACGATATCAACATGGATTTGAACACTGAAATTAAAAAAATGGCACGTGATGGAAAACCTGTCATCGGAATTTGCGCCGGTTTTCAACTGCTGTCAAATCAGATAGATATCGGCAGAAAATCACCGGTGCCTATTGTAAAAGACGGCCTTGGCATAATTGATGTGAACTTTTCACCTCTGATTACAAGCGACCGCGTTAAAGCAAAAGTGTTTGACAATTCATTTTTCGTTAAAAACCAGACAGAAGATGTCGATGGCTTCCATACACACACATACGGTAAAGTGGAAGGAGATGCAAAGCCATTGTTCTATTCACAAGTCCAAAGAATGAACTATGGGGATACCAATGAAAAGGGAGAATATAATATCTTCTCCGGTGCCTGCAATGATGACGGCAATGTTATCGGTACAATGATTCACGGCATTCTTGATGAAAACCCAATTCTTGTAAAAAACCTACTTGAACAAATAGATGCTACAAATATTGATGAAATTTACAATAGAAATGTTGAAGTCAAAAAATATCTGCATAGTGAAGTTGGTATTCACAACAACATAAAGGTGCCTCAACTAAAAGATAAGCCTGAAAAGCCAAAATACCTGATGATTGGAAGCAACGGATCAGATTCTGGTAAAACATTTATTCTGACAGGCCTTGCAGGCGCACTGAGAAAAAGAGGTTATAAGGTTGCACTGCTCAAAGTCGGTCCTGATGTTCGTGACATTATACCAGGATTATATTTGACAAAGGGAAAGATGGAGGAATTCGCATCTGTAAAAATTGGTCATTTGGGTTGGGCCGACATAGAATCTACAATAGCAAGACTCAATTCTTCCGACTATGACATCGTCCTTATAGAAGGTGTCATGAGCGTGTTTACCGGTCTTTTGAATGAAAAGGTACCGTTTTCAGCTGCAGAAATCGCAATGTCTTCAAAAATACCGATGATACTGGCTTCAGGTGTTAATAAAGGTGGAATAGAATCTGCCGCAATTGATCTAGTTTCACATGCAAACATGCTTAAAAAATTCGGAATTCCGGTAGAAGCAATACTGCTGAACAAGGTATATAATGATGATATATTCGACCAAGTAGTGCCTTATATCAGAAACAATACAAATGTCGAAAAGGTATTGAAGCTTCCAAAA
Organism: Methanobrevibacter sp.; assembly: GCF_015062985.1. GTDB lineage: Archaea > Methanobacteriota > Methanobacteria > Methanobacteriales > Methanobacteriaceae > Methanocatella. The sequence goes on from NZ_SUTI01000005.1 coordinate 65,807, forward strand.
TTAAAATCCGCCGACATGAGAGGATTCATTCCTGAAGTTGAAATAAGATATGAACTGTTCACAAGCCATGCAATGGAACTGATTGAAAACAATCTGGACATAGAAGAAATAATCGATATGGCTCGTGAAGTTGAATTTGAAAAGATTTATACATTTGATGAAATTAAAAGTAAGGTGATTTAATGGCTCTTAACTTAAGCCCAGAACCGGGCGTTAAACTTACAAAAAAAGATAGGGCTCATGTTCTTAAAAAAATGAAACAAGGATGGAAAGCAACTTGTTTGATTCCAGATTACGTGTTTGATGAAAATGGGGATATCCAAATAGGATCCGATAAAAATCGTCGTGTAGTCAAAATTGTCAAAATAAAAGAGGATGGAATCTACATAGAAAAAGCTCTGAAAAGTAAAAACTTGAGAATAGTTTGGGACAAAGTAGCCCTAATGAAAAAATCAAATGAAGTAAAGGATGGATTAGAGATAAAAATGCATGATGGGAAATATGTTGCCTTCAGTATCTATAATTCATACAAAATCCAACAGATTACCCAATTCATTGTAGATTATATCAATGATAAAAAGTTTAATAATGCTAATATGTATAATTAGCCTTATTATTCTTCTAAATATTTATTAATAATGTCTTCGCCTTTAAGTAAGACCAATCCATTTTCTTCTGCATATTTGCGGGCATCAGCAACGGAAGTAGCTTGTCCAGTTTCACCATCCATCATTTCACAAACTACACAAACAGGAGTGACACCAGCCATTTCACATAATGCAAGACCTATTTCGGTGTGTCCTCTTCTATTTTTAACTAATCCGTCAGCTCCCCTTAAAAGACATACGTGACCAGGTGACCTGAAAGTAGCACCGAATTCATCAAATCTTTCTTCTTTCATCATTATAGCCATTTCACTAATGGTCATTGCCCTGTCATGGTCTGTTACACCAGTGAAAGATTTTCTGTGATTGGTCCAAATTGAAAATGATGACCTTTCATCGTACGGAATGTCTGTTGGTGCTAATTCAGCTAATTCAGGATAAGTTTCGGTAGCCGCTTTCATAATATCAACCATAAACGGTAAATGAATAGCATCACAGAAATCAGCATGCAAACAATTGCAGATTAAACCACCAGCATCGTTTCTCATGGTTGCAATTGATTTAGGGGTTACAAACTCAGAAGCGATAATCATATCAACTTCTCCTTCCCTATCATCATCATCAAAAACTAGAACGAATTCACCATTTCTAATAGCTTCCAAAGCCATGTCTAAATTTGTTTCTTGATTCATAGTAACATCTCCTTATAGTACTAGAACCAGGGCTAAAAATAACTTCTTATTCTCTTCCATCCGGACTATCACCGTCGGTTTTGGAATTTCACCAAATCAACACTTTTCGTGCTCGTGGACTTATATTAAAAATCACCACCGGTGGAGAATTTCACTCCGCCCTGAGAACGTATTAAAAATTATATCGATTATATATAAAATACTTTTTGGTAAAAACTAAAATTCAAGAGTTACGATATCTCCATCTTCCAAATTCAATACATCCCTCAATTTAAGTTCAGCAATAAACTCCAAATAATTTTCTTCATGAGTTGTCTTGGCAGGAAAAACGATAGCTCCACCAATAACATCATTCAATTTGGCATCAATAAATTTAACAGCACCAAACCCTTCATCCGGTTTGATTAAATTCTCGCAATTATTTTTAATTTCATTTATTTCATCCAAATATTCTTCACTAACAATGACATTTAAAGTTCCCGGATATGGAACAAAACCACAATTTTTCTTGAATTCATTAGTGTAGAACTCCTGTGATAAAAAATATGCCGCTTTTCCCAAGCCTGTTGTTACTTCACCATTAATCTTCATGAAATACCTCAAAGTAATGCATATAACCATAATGTTAAAATTTAACCATGATTTTATTCAACTTAAATATTCATTCGAATGCTATATCAAAAAAAATATAGATTCATAACTATTAATTAATTGCTTTTGATTAATAAATATTTTCAGGTTTAAAGAAATTTATTTTAACAATCAACAATAAAAGTATTACTGATAAACATTTACAGGGTAATAGAAATGGAAATAAAAACTATCTCAACAGATGTATTAATAATTGGATCTGGTGGTGCAGGTTCAAGAGCTGCAATAGAAGTTGATGATGCTGGTTTAAAGGCAATCATTGTATCCAAAGGTCTTTCATTCAGATCTGGCTGTACTGGAATGGCAGAAGGCGGATATAATGCTGTATTTAAAGCCGTGGATAAGGACGATTCAATTGATGCTCATTTTAATGATACATTGAAAGGCGGAAGTTATCTCAATGATAAGAAACTAGTAGAAATCCTGGTCAATGAGTCACCGAAAAGATTGATTGATTTGGAAAACTATGGAGCTTTGTTTGACCGCCAGGAATCCGGTGAAATAGATCAAAGGCCTTTCGGTGGACAAAGCTATAGAAGAACCTGTTATCAAGGAGATAGAACAGGAGCAGAATTGCTGAATGCACTCAAAGAGGAAATAATCAAAAGAAATATTGAATGCATTGAAGAAGTTATGATAACATCCCTCATAACCGATGACGGACAGGTTATCGGTGCAACCGGATTGAATCTGAAGGATACCAGCCTAATCTATTTCAAGGCGAAATCCGTTATTCTGGCCAGTGGAGGCGCTGGACAATTATACCCTGTAACATCCAATACCTTCCAAAAAAATGGGGACGGCTTTGCAATAGCTTACAGAGCCGGAGCCAATTTAGTCGATATGGAACAAGTCCAATTCCATCCGACAGGAATGATAGCTCCCGAATCCAAAAAAGGAGTTTTAGTAACTGAAGCTGTGAGGGCTGAAGGCGGAAAACTCATAAACAAGGATGGAGAAAGGTTCATGTCAAAATATGCACCTGAAAAAATGGAATTGGCAACACGTGATGTTGTTGCCCGTTCAATCTATCAGGAAATCATTGAAGGCAGAGGAACCGAAAAAGGCGGAGTATACCTGGACATTTCACATTTGGATGACGATTACATTGATGAAAAACTTGAAACCATGGTTCTGCAATTTGAAAATGTCGGAGTAGACATCAAGCATGGGCCAATTGAAGTAGCGCCTACTGCGCATCATTTTATGGGTGGTTTAAAGATAAAAGAAGATGCATCAACATCACTGAAAAATCTGTTCGGAGCCGGTGAAGTCTGCGGTGGAGTTCATGGAGCAAATCGTTTAGGCGGAAATGCTCTAGCAGACACTCAGGTATTCGGAAAGATTGCGGGTGAAAGCGCATCAAAGGCCGCCAAGGAAAGCGAACTCAAGACAAATGAAGAGCAGGTTAATGCCGAAGCTTCAAGAATCGAAGGACTGATTAAAAAAGGTTCCATCAAACCACGTGAATTTAAAAACAACATTAAAAATCTTATGTGGGAAAAGGTAGCTATTGTAAGAGAAGAAAAAACCTTGAATGAAGCTTTAAAACAACTTCAAGAAATGCAGAACGACCTTTCAGAACTTGATGTCAAGGATATTAAGCAATACAATGAAGATTTGGTAACCGCTTTAGAAGTAATAAACATGGTTGAAATCTGTATCCTCACCGTAAAATCAGCAATATTGCGTAGGGAAAGTAGAGGAGCGCATTTCAGATCAGATTTCCCTGAAAGCAATGACGCCTGGAAAAAGAGTATTGTCTTAAATAAAAATAAAATAGAATTTGAAGCTAGATAGCTTCTTTTAATTCTTTAATTGCTTGTTTAGCTTTATCATAAATTTCTTGTTCATTTAAAACAGTCAATTTTTTATTTTCCATTAATATCTTACCATTGCAGATGGTAGTATCAACATTAGAACCATTTGCAGAGTAGATAATGTTGGAACTTAAAGATGAACTGTCTGGAACCATGTTGGCTGAATTGGTATCTATTAGAATAATATCCGCTTTTTTACCTACTTCAATAGAACCGATTTCACATTCAAGACCTAATGCTTCAGCACCTTTAATTGTACCCATAGCTATTGATTCATCGGAATTTAAAACCTTAGGGTCTAGTGTTGAAACTTTTTGAAGCAAGCTAGCTGTTTTTAACTCTTCAATCAAATCCAAATTATTATTTGAAGATGCGCCATCGGTTCCGATTGAAACACAGATATCATTTTCAATCAGTTTAGAAACGGGAGCTATTCCTGAAGCCAATTTCATGTTACTGCATGGATTATGTGAAACCTTAACATTATTTTTCTTGATAATGTCAATCTCGTTGTCACTTAGCCAGACTGAGTGGGCAGCAACGACATCAGGACCTAAAAAGCCAATTTTATCCAAATATTCGAAAGGTCTTAATCCCTTTTCATCCAATATGTCATTGATTTCCTTTTGAGTTTCAGAAACGTGAATGTGAATGCCCATATTATATTCATCCGCCAATTCACGGACCTTAATTAAGAGTTCTTCGGAAGCAGTATAAGGGGAATGCGGTCCGAAAAATACTTTAATTCTTCCATCGGCCATTCCATTGCAATTCTCGAACAATGTGAGATTTTCCTTAATTTCATTCTGTCTTCTTTCCTCATCTCCGAAATCTATCATACCGTATGACAGGACAGCCCTGATTCCCGCTTCGTCAACAGCACGGGCAACATCTTCCATGTAAAAGTACATGTCACTGAAAGTTGTTGTTCCTGACTTGATCAATTCAACAGCACCTAAAAGGGCACCTATATAACAATAGTCACCATTAAGATTAGCTTCCATTGGCCATATATGATCATTTAACCAACTGTCCAAACTTAAATCATCCGCTAATCCTCTAAATAAAGTCATTGATAAATGAGTATGAGTATTTACAAATCCTGGAAGCAAAATTTTTCCAGAAGCGTCTATAATCTTTTCTATATTGCTTTCATCTATTTCATCTGAAATTTCAGAAATTATATCATCCTTAATCAAAAGTGATTTTTTTCCTTCAAAACTATTATTCGGACTTAAAATCAATGCATTTTTAATTAAAATAGTATTATCACACATTATAACACCTAAAAAAAATAAAAAAAAGAAAGCTAAAAAACTATTTATAAGTTTTTGATAGCTAATTTAATATCATCTGCTTTAACAGTTTTACGTTTTGCAATTTTAGCAACAGCGTTTGCTTCTTTAGCTACATTACGAGCTACTTCTTCTAAGTATGCTGCTAATTCTTCTTTTGCATCTTCGCTAACTCTTTCAGCACCAGATTCTTTAATAATTCTTGCGATAGGAGCTTTTGGTATTTCAGACATATTTTCACCTCACAAAAGTTAATAAAAAACTTATGATTACAAACTTAATCATAAGTTAATAGAATTTAAGTTAACCTAATATTTAAATATTTTGTTTAATTGACTTATTTTTGAAATTAAGAAATAATACAATATATAATGAAAAAAATAAAAGTAATAAAAATTATTACTCTCTAAAAAGTATTAAATAAAATGATTCAAAATATAATATAAGAAAAAAAATATGAGAAGATATGATGAAGATAAAAATTGCTATCCCATCAAAAGGAAGAATAAGTGAACCTTCAATTAACATTTTAGAAAAGGCAGGATTAGGATTAGTCGATAAAAATAATAGGAAATTGATATCAAAAACCTTCAACGATGATATAGAAGTAATGTTTGCAAGAGCATCTGATATTCCTGAATTCGTAAACGATGGAGTTGCAGATATGGGAATTACAGGTGTGGATTTAATCAATGAAAATGAGGCAGACGTCAGTGAACTGCTTGACTTAAGGTTTGGACAAACAAAATTGGTGCTTGCTGCACCCGAAGAGTCAAATATCGATTCAATAGAAGACATTGACGAAAACATGAAAGTGGCTACCGAATTTCCTGTACTAACAGAAAAATACTTCAATGAAAAAGGCTTGAATTTAAAAATCGTTAAGCTGAGCGGATCAACCGAAGCCGCACCATTTATAGGAATATCTGACCTTATTACCGACCTGACAAGTACAGGAACAACATTAAAAATGAATCACCTTAAAATCATTGACATTATATTGAACAGTACAATTAAGCTTATTGCAAACAAAGAAAGCTTAAAGAACAAAAAAGAATTAATTGAAGCTGTCAGCACAAGCATAAAAGGCGTTCTAGATGCTGATAGAAAAAAATTAATTATGATGAACGTTAAAATCAAGGATTTGGATAAAGTCAAAGAGGTTATGCCTTCAATGGGTGGTTTAACAATATCAGAAGTATTATCTAATGAAAAAACTGTTGCTGTTCAGGCAGTGATAGATGAAAAGCAGGTATTTGAACTTGTAAATGATTTAAGAAATGCGGGTGCAAAAGACATCCTTGTTGTACCGATTGAAAGAATTATATAAGGGTTGATTAGCATTTTCAGATTAAAAAACATAATTTCAATAAAGGACTTTGAAAGAGACGATATCGAGTATATCATAAATGAGGCATCAAAATTGGAAAACATTGCCAAATCAAAAGAAATTTCCGAGGAACTTAAAGGAAAAATTCTTGGATTGATGTTTTTTGAACCGTCAACAAGGACAAGAATGTCATTTGAAACAGCCATGAAACGTTTTAATGGTGAGTGCATTGGGTTTGAAAATAGCGGATCCAGTTCCGTTTCCAAAGGTGAAAGCATTGCTGATACCGCAAAAATGTTTGAAGGATACTGTGATGCATTAGTAATAAGGCATGAACTGGAAGGCGTGTCAAAATTCGTGTCAGATATCGTTGATATCCCTGTAATCAATGCCGGTGACGGTGCAGGTCAGCACCCAACCCAGACATTGCTCGATTTATACACAATCAAAAAAGAAATCGGCTCAATTGACAATTTAAAAATCGCCCTAATCGGAGACCTGAAATTCGGCCGTACTGTCCATTCCCTATCAAACGCTCTATGCTTATTTGATAATGTTAAAATCTATTTAGTATCTCCTAAAGAGCTTAAAATGCCTCAGGAAATCTTAATTGACTTAAATAAAACAAAAGTGGAATATGAAGAAGTGGAAAATATCGAAAGCATCATCGACGACGTCGACGTACTGTATGTAACCAGAATACAAAAAGAGCGTTTTGCAGATGTTGACGATTATGAAAAAATAAAAGGGGCATACATCATAAACAAAAAAATGCTTGAAGGAAAAAACGCGATTGTAATGCATCCTTTACCTAGAATCGATGAAATAGACTGCGATGTCGATAACACAAAATACAATAAGTATTTCACACAGGCTGCTAATGCAGTACCTGTGAGAATGGCTATCCTAAAAACATTAATACAAAACAACCCTAAATAGAAAATAGGGTTGTTTCAAGTAATGTTTCATCACATTGAAGCTTAATAATATTGGTTCTTCCTTTTCCACGGCCACGGGAAACAGTATTTGTTGAAATTATACCTAAAAGTTCAAGTTCATTGATAAAATCAAATATTCTTCTGTAGGTTACGGCATCTTTTTTGGATACTTCCTTGTAGGCATCATATAACTTTCCGGAAGATATTTCTTCCCCTTCTTTTGTTAAATTTAAAATCGCTTCCAAGACCCTTTGCTGCTGAAGCGGTAATGTGGATATTATGTCAATGACCTTGTTATGTTCAATTGTATCTTTTGCCTTTCTTACATGTTCGCTTGTAACTTTCGGTGAATCATCATAAACTGCAATTTCACCTGCATTTCTAAGCAAATCAAGAGCGTAACGGGCATCACCCTCTTCTTTGGCAGCCATAGCGGAACATAATGGGATCACATCACTGTCCAATACATCATCATTGAAAGACAATAATGCCCTTTCAGATAATATGTCAGACAATTGATTTGCTCCGTAAGGAGGAAATACGATTTCCTTGTCGTTCAAACTGCTTGTAACTCTGGACTTGATTAAATTCTTAAAGTCCAAATAGTTACTGATACATAGAACTGATACATTGTCAGTTCTTGTAAGGGTGTATAGAATTCCATCACCATCCTTATCAAGCAGGATATCAATTTCATCCAAAATAACAATTAAATGTAATTTTTTACCGAATGCATTTGTTCTGAAGATATCCCTGAATGTGTTTACAACTTCACCTTTGGTCCATCCACGGTTAGGAACATCACGTCCAAGCTTGTTACACAATTCTGCAAGCACCTGATATTCTGTTGTATAGTCAGTACATCTGATATATTCGACTTTTACAAATACATTTTTTCTGCGTGAAGCTTCTATAAGCTGTTCACGAGCGAATTTTGATGCTGCTGTTTTTCCAGTTCCTGTTTTACCGTAAAGAGTTACATTTGATGGGGTAACATTATTTAAAACATCAATCCAACATTTTGCAATATCTTTTATTTGATCTTCCCTGTGGACTAACTTTTCAGGCAAGAACCTATGATCAAGTGGGGCCTTATTCTTGAATATACTTGGATTGACGTGTTCTTCCTCTTGTAGTGTATCGAAAATATTTGACATTCATCCACCTTTAAAAATTTAATAAAAATTATAAGTATAATTTCCAGTGTTAATATTATAAAACATATGATAAATAAAGGTTTTTATTACAATTTCATGAAAATGTATTAAAAATGATAAAAATGTGAAAAATTAACTCATTAAAAACTGTTTAAATCAAGATTAAATCAATAATTAATTGTATTAACGAATTATACATAATAATTTCTAATATTTTTTAAAATAAGATTGTTAAATTTAGTTAAAAATTGAATATGAAATTGTACTATTTCAAATATAACAGTAGAATTTCAAGTGTAAATATCGGGGAAAAACAGTGCATATAGATGCTCAAATTGGCTGAAAATCATTGATTTTGAAAAAATTATCACGATTTGTAATTAAGAGAGAGACATGTATTTCAAGTGTAAAATGATATTGTGCGAAAAACAAAATTGAAGAGATGGATTTCAAGTGTAATGAAAATGAAAAATTGATTAAAATCAAATAAAATAATAAATAAATCAATAATAATGCTTTAATTTAAAAAAAATAGGGAATGAAAAAAAGGGTAAATTTCAAGTGTTTTACAGTTGAAATATACCTCTTCAGTCTTAATATATCCACGTAAGTGTTATACTTGAAATGGACCTCTCCCTCTCTAAACGAACATGCTGTTTTCATTGGATTCGTTATGTGGAAGGTTGACACTGCCAAATTTTTTGTCAATTAACCAGATGCAGTGAAGTTTTGATTTGAAAACCCTTTTCAAAGTTCTGATGAAATTGTCTTTGGTCAGACCATCTTCAAATATCTGATCGGTTATTACAAATTGCTGCAATAGGTCCTGATTCAATTGAAGTTCATAGTCAACCAGGAACCTGTTCAATCCGAAATTCAAATCAAGAATGAAATCTCTTCTGGTTTTTGGATTAGCTGCATTCATCAATTCCAAATGTTCAGGAGAAACTTGTGTAGCGCAAGCAACAATAATGCAATCCTTTCCTTTTGGTTTAACGACATCCATTATATTTTCTTTCGGAAACTCTATTATATAATGGAAATCAGCATTTTCATCAAATTTCTTTTCTCTTAGATAACTTTCATCTAATAACCATTCTTTAATTTTTTCTTCAAAATCCATAGTATCATCAATAAAATTTATAATAAATTATTTATTTTTTTATTATATATAATATAAACTATGATTGGATATAATGAATTGATAAATGAAGTGATATTTACAAAAGTAAGTGGTATTGTTTCATTCAAATTATTTTTATTTATCATATCAATCATGATTATTTCAATTGTAATAGATATCGTGTTCGGTGAACTGCCAGGAAGAATACATCCAGTTGTGATAATCGGATCTTTAATCAACTTTTTCAAAAATCTGTTCATAAACATAAAAGGAAGAATATCCGGACTGTTGCTGATAGCAGGCGTTGTCATTGTTTCAATGATAATTTTATATCTGATTTATGTGGTATGTTCTTATAACGTGATTTTGTCAATAATTGTCTTTTCGGTTTTGCTGTCATCAACATATTCAATAAATATGCTTTTGCAAACGGCTATTGATGTTGAAGATGACCTGAATGAAGATATTGACAAGGCAAGGAAATCAGTTTCATATCTTGTAAGCAGAAATACAGAAGAGCTGACAGAAAGTTTCATTGTCTCTGCTGTTATTGAAAGCCTGACTGAAAACATAACCGATTCATATGTTGCACCGGTTTTCTACTATTTCATTTTCGGACTGATCATGTTGCATGTGCCAATGAACAATCCTATTTACAATTTGTTGATGGTTCCTTTCGTTTATAGGATATTCAACACAATGGATGCAATGGTTGGCTATGAGACTGATGAATTGAAGGATATTGGTTTTTTCCCGGCAAAGATAGATGATATTTTAAATTATATTCCATCAAGAATAGCTGGCATTTTCGTAGTCATATCATCTGCCATTCTTAGCTTTGATTGGAAAAACAGCTATAGGATAATGAGAAGGGATGCTCGCAATTGTCCTTCACCTAATTCAGGTTATACAATGGCATCAACTGCAGGAGCATTGAATATACAGCTGATAAAAAAGGATACTTATATTTTAGGTGACAACAATAAAGATATAATTGCGGATGATATTTCAAAAGCGGTGAAACTGTCAAAACTGACAATCGTTTTATTTACAATAGTAATAATTGTATTATTTACATTAATTTATGTGATATTATGAAAGTAGCAATAATTTCTGTTTCAAAAAAGGGCCATGATTTAGCTTTGGACTTAAAGGAAAAATTGGATAAGGATTCAACAGTTATTAAAGCGGACGTATATCATAAGGATGTTAAGCTTCATTTTCCTGTTTTGTTTGAAGAGTACGATTCAATAATTGCAATTATGGCTTCAGGAATCTTGATTAGAAGTATTGCTCCACTCATAGAATCAAAAGTGACAGATCCAGCAATATTGAATATTGACGATAATGCGAATTTTGTCATTTCAGTATTGTCCGGTCATTTGGGAGGTGCAAACAGGTTAACTCAAAAGATAGCGCGTCTGATTGATGCAACTCCTGTAATAACAACTTCCACTGATGTGAACAAAAAATTGGGAATAGATGTTCTTGCAAATGATCTGTATCTCTCAATCGATGATACTAAGGAAATTTTATACTTCAACAAGGGAATTCTTGAAGGTAAAAAAATTACTTTTGTAGTAAATTCTGATAAAAACATTGACTATTTATTGGAATATTTAGATGATAATACACTTGAAATAGATATCTATATAAATTATTCACCAGATGTTGAACATAATGAAATTCATGTTCAAATGGATGAACATGAACTGACTCTGAAAGAGAAAAATGTCGTCATTGGAATAGGCTGCAGGCGCGGAAAGGAATGTGAAAAAATCTATGATGGACTAAAAAAATCAATAGATGAATTAAACATACATGAATCAAGAATAAATTATTTAACATCTGCTGAAATCAAAAAGGATGAGAATGGAATCCTGGAATTGTCAAAAAAATTAAATGTACCTGTTTACTTTGTTGAATTGGACAAGCTTAGATTGTTCGAATCAAAATATATTCAAAAATCAGAATTTGTAAAATCAAAATTTGGAATTTATGGTGTCAGCGAACCATCGGCATTAATTACAGCAGGTTTCGATTCAAAATTAATTTATAAAAAAACATCATATGATGGTGTTACAATAGCTATTGCTATTTCAAAAGGATAAATAAAAAAAGAAAATGAAATTAGATAGATTCTAATTTAGATAAAACTTCCCAAATTAAAGTTCTTGCATGAACAGGAATATTTGGATCGTTACTAATTTCATCTAATTTGCCTAATACAGTACTAATTCTAACTGATAGGTCTTGTTCATCATCTTTTAATAAATCATTTGATTCACTTGCTGCTTCTCTAATATTACGAGGAACAGTATTGTTATCCATAATATATTCAAGTATTTCACATACTTCATTGATAGTTTGATTGCTCATGATACTCCCTCCAAAATCAATTATTAAAAATGAGTCAAATAAATATTATGTTTATATTTATTAGTAAATTCTTTAAATAGTTTTTGGTAAATTAACACATTCTTATAATACGAAAACTATATATTAAGAAAAAATTCAAAACTATATATTATGTCAGACATAAGCAAAACAACTATAAATTTACCAGTTGAATTAAAAAAAGAATTGAAGAAAATGGCAATCGATGAAGATACCTCATTATCCGGATTAATCATTAAAATGATTGAGGAAGGAATGAAAAATAGGAAAAATGTTGGTTCAGGCGAAGATTAGATTATATCTTCAACTGAATTTAACAAATATGTAATGAATTGAGTTTTTGCACTTTCTTCAACAAATGCAGCAAGCATTTTAGCTTCTTTTAAGTTTTCACCGACACAAATCACACCATGATTTTTTAATACCAATACATCCTCATTTTTAATGTTTTCACCAGCTTTTATGGCTAGTTCATCACTTCCCGGTTTTTCATAATCAACAGATGCTAAATAAGGTGAATTGATAGCTCCGAATCCTTCCAGTCTTTTGATTTTTTTGGATGAGAATGAAAATCCGGTTGCATATGGAGAATGGGTATGCACTATTGCATTGACGTCAGATCTTTTTTTATAGATTTCAAGGTGCATATAGACCTCTGATGAAGGCTTACCTTTAGTCAATGTATTGCCCTCCATGTCAACCAACACGATATCTTCCTCATTCAAGTCTGACAGTGATTTTAAGGTCGGAGTTATTGCAACAATATCCTGATTGTTCTGTCTGAATTTTACACTTATGTTTCCAGCTTTTCCGCTGACCAAACCTTTGTCATAAATCTCATTTGAAACGTCAATAATTTCTGCAATATTCTTTTTCATTATTAAACCTCATTAAATGAATTTGAAATGTTTGTATTTTCCTTTATGAAGAACAGGTACTTCAGCAGGGGTAGGTTCAATATTGTAGATTTTCTGGAATTCTGTTTGGGTCTGGAAAGTACCAGAATTGATTAAATGAATGCCTTTGTATCTTCTGTAGGTGTTAATGTGAACATGTCCTGTATGAAATACGTCTGGAATTTCATCGATTACAAGATAATCTTCAAGTTCTGAAGCAAGTGGAGTTCTTTCACCATAAATAGGAGCTAAATGTCTTTTGTTAAGCAATTCTTCCATTAATAAATCATTTCTTTCATGTGAAAAGTCTTTGATAGCCATAACTAGATCATCGAAACTTCGTCCGTGGTATATCAGGACATTGATTCCGTCCAGTGAAACTATACCGGGATTTGAGATGAATTCCACATTGTCCAGTTCATATAACGCTTTAGCGTATTCTTCAGGAACGGCAGGCTGTGGTTCCGCGACTCTTGATGCATCGTGGTTTCCTGGGGCAATGATGATTTTGATGTCGCTTCTGATGTTTCCTAAAAATCTTGCAGCCTCGTTATATTGCTGTGTAATATCCTTGATGGCAAGTTCTTTTTCCTGGTTTGGATATACTCCAATACCATCCACGATATCTCCGCCTATAATTAGATATTTTACATCTTCCGCAACTTTTCTCTGTTCTTCATTACCATATTCGCAGTTTATCCAGTCAATGAATCTTGAAAATGCATCTTCCAGAAATGTCAGGCTTCCAATGTGGACATCTGACAGGAATACGATTCCGAAGTCCATTTCCTTTTCAGGAATCCTAACAACTCCCGGAAAAATAATTTCCTGACCAAAAGCAAATCCTTTTTCACTCTTATTTGCTATAACACCAATCACTTCATCTTTTACGAGCTTTTCAGCATTGGCAAATAATTCTTCGTTTTTATTGGAGAACAGGATAGACATTGTTCCGGTGTCATCTTCGAATTCAACTATTTTATGACCATTTTTACTTGTTCTGATTTCTCGAACCATTAAAATTAAGCTTAAGTTTTCTTGCGCATCATCAATATCGGCAATTTTTGTAAAGTTTCTTAGTTCCGGCCTTTTTGAAAGGATATTTGCGAGCTTTTCATATCTGCTTTTAAAATAGGCAATAAGGTTTTCCAGCTCACCGCTGGTATATGATTTTTTACTTGTGTCCTGGATAATCTTGAAGTCATATTGCACATTGGTTTTTTGTTCATTTCTCTTGAACTTGATTTTTTCATCCTTGATTGTTTCTGATGCTTCTAGAATTTCCTTATTGACATGTTTTTCAACATTATCAGTATCCTTTTTAAGATTATCTATGGAATCAGTTTTTTCTATGGCTGCTTGTTGTGGTGTTTCTTTTGTTTTTTGAGTATTATTTTCAGCTGTTTTTTCTTCTTCATTTATCAGTGTTTTTTGAGTTTTATCTTCAGTTTTTTTAATACCCATAATTTCGTCAACAGTATCGCCGCTAACTGATACCAAATCCTTTGATGTAAATTTATCACTTTTCAGCTTGACTATTAAAGAGGATGCAAAATTTGTGGAATCGTCTGCGTTAATAACTTTGTCATATGCTTCAGGTGATAGGTTTATTCCTTTTTTTGCAAATTTTAATAGAATTTTATTAGTTGACATATTAATTAAAATTTTATTTTCTATATTAATAAACTTTGAGAATTTGATTTTTGAATTTTTACTTTACCTTAAGAAATGGCCATTTGATATTAGTTATATTTATTATATATTAAAGATAGAAATTATCATATTATATTAAGTTTGTATTTAATTTAAATAAAATAATGATTGTGATAAAATGGCAAATAAAGTTGTTAGAATTATTTTAATTATTGTACTGTTTATCATATTCTTTGAAGTAGGTCTTTTCAGTTCATATACTATTGTAACTGCAGAAGCTCCGAACGTTCAGGGATTGATAGAGATGCAAATAGATAAGGTTACAGGCTTATTAAATCCACAAAATGTTAATGATGCGTTAGTCAAAGATCCAACTCCAATTAACATTTCCAATAAAAAGGACGTCGGTCTGGCGATGGAGAATCTGACAAATGTTGACGGAGTCAATGTGGATTCAATGAACATCACAACCCGTGATGAGCCTAACAGCAAAAACTTGACAGTCAATATTGAGGCATTGGGTTATGCTTCTCCTAATTCAACATCCGGACAAATTGTTATAAGCCAAACTCCATCATATAAAATTATAGCCAGTGCTGATGCTACATATAAGGATGCCGGAATTAGGGTTAAGACAAATACACTTGTTATTACATCTGTATTAAAATTATATTAGGGATAAAATGATTAATGTAATAGGAATCGGTCAAAATAGAGAAAATATGACTTTAGGAGCTTTAAAAGCTATTGAAGAGTCTGATGTTATCATAGGTTATAAAAAATACATTAACCAAATTGAAGATTTGATTTCCGATAAGGAAATTGTCAAAAAGGGAATGGGCGATGAAATAGCTAGGGCGGAATTTGCAATTCAAAAAAGCTTGGAAGGTCAAACAGTTTCATTGATCAGTTCCGGAGATCCCGGTGTTTTTGGAATGGCAAACGTGTTATACCAGATTGTTAGCAAATATGATGATGTGGAAATAAAGGTTTATCCGGGAGTTTCCGCACTCAATTATGCTTCATCCAAACTTGGTGCGCCTTTGCATGATTTTGCGGCAATTAGCTTAAGTAACATTTTAACCCCATTGTCCGAAATTGAAAAGAAATTAAGATATGCTCTTGAAGCGAATCTAATCGTGGCTATTTATAATCCTATTAGTAAAACTCGTAAGGAACCTTTCAGAAGATTTAAACAATGTGTTTTAGATATTAAGGGTGAAGATGCTTTAATAGGTATTGTGGATAGTACTTATGAACCTGCAAAGGAAACAATTGTCAAAGCTAAAGACTTGACAGAAGACATCGTTAATATGTCCTGTACATTAATCGTTGGAAATGATTTGACCTATATTCAAGACAATAAGCTAATAACACCAAGAGGATATGTTATAAGGTCTAAAATCCATCCTTTATCACAAAATCATTATGAAAAATTCTTAAATGGAGAAGTTGCACACGGCCCTAATAGGGAATGTGAATTTTATCCTTGTCACTATGACGGCCAATATTGCGATTTCTGCTACTGTCCATTTTATCCATGCGGCGATTCCACAACAGGAGGAGAATGGATTAAAGGTAAAAACGTTTGGAACTGTAAGGAGTGCAGCTGGCTTCATGACAAGGACAGTGTCGAATGTTTAAGAGAACCTATTGAAAACATTTTAGAAGATGTTGAAGATTTAAAAACAAAGAAAAAAACTTTATTGAAACTTAGAAAAGCATGCTTATTAAAAACCAATCCAAATGATCTTTAGGGGAATTATAATTGTCAATTAAAAATCTTTTAATAGAAATGAAAAACATGTCGGAATTGATGGTCGACTTAGCGTATTCTGCTGTTTTATTCAATAGTAAAACCGCTGCAGAAGAAGTTATTACATTAGAAAATGAAGTTAATGCAATGAATTATGAAATTAAGAAAGAATCTTTAGTAGCCGCTCGATCATATGAAGATGCTGAAAAATTAACAGCATTGCTTGAAATTGCAGAAGCAACTGAAACTATGGCAAATGCGGCAAAAGATTTAGCTGATTTGGTCATAACAGGCTTTAAACCACATCCAGTATTTAAGATGGTTATGGAAGAATCAGATAAAAGTATTGCAAGAGTTGTAGTTGACGAATCATCAGACCTTGCAAACAATACATTAGGAGATTTGCTTTTAGTAAATCGTACAGGTATGAGAGTAATCTCCATCAGAAGAGGATCCTCCTGGATTTATGGACCTGATAAAAATACTACAATTTTGCCTGACGATACATTAATTTTAAAAGGAACAGATGAAGGTGTGGATTTACTCGAAAAATTGGCATCCGGTTCCTGTTCACTTGATGATATTCCAGAAGAATTAGAAGAATTAGAAGAAGACTAGGTTGTGAAAAAATGATTAAAGGTAGTGATATTTGTGAAAGAAAAACAGAAGAAGATTCGCACCTCACTATCTACTCAACCATTGGCTGATTTTTATTCAGAGCATGATTATGTAATTAAAGAAGGATTGATTGCTCTTTTAATTTGTGCTATAGGTGATTTAATAGCTGGTATCATACTTGGAAAGATGACATTTTTCCTTGAAACATTTCCTGGGTTATTAGTTATTATCCCTGGAGCTATTGGAATGAGAGGAAATATTTTCGGATCATTTGCTTCAAGATTATCCACCAGCTTACACATCGGTTTGATATCACCTGAATTTGGTTTTTCAGAGGATTTAAACTATAATATCTTTTCATCCTTCGTTTTGACACTAGTCCTATCAATATTTTTAGGAGTGGTTGGTAAGATATTCTGTATTTTCCTGAATTACCAGTCAATAAGCTTAATTGATTTTATATTAATCTGTACTATTGCAGGAATAATTTCCAACATAATAATGCTTCCTATAACCATGTTTGTTTCATTTAAAAGTTTTGAAAATGGTTGGGACCCGGACAATATTACTAGTCCAATCATTGCAGCTTTTGGAGATTTATTTACTTTACCGGCAATTATAATGTCCGTATTTATTTTACAGGCTTTGAGTGTTAATGCCATTGTTAAATACAGTATTCTTGTTATAATTTTAGTGGGTGTTGTTGTAAGTTTTGTTTATTGCTACAGATTATCCTATGAAACTAAGACAATATTAAAGCAATCCACACCTATTTTGCTTTTATGCTCCTTTTTAGGAGGTTCTGCAGGCGGAATATTGAACAGTTCAGTAGAGACCCTGCTTACCAATCCTAGTTTACTTACCTTATTGCCTCTATTTTCAGGTGAATGCGGAAGTCTGATTAGTATTTTAGGTGCAAGATTATCCTCTGGTCTTCACTCAGGGTTAGTCGAACCGTTATCCAAGCCTAAAGGCGAAGCTGTTCATAATTTTATAATATGCTTCATATTGGCCATTATTGTTTTCCCATTCATTGGAATACTTGCTGAATCCTCATCAATTGCTTTTGGAGTGGCTGGTGTAGGTTTTGCTAGGATAATTGGAATCAGCGGACTTTCCGGCATTATTTTAGTCACAATCATGGTGTTCCTTGTTTATTATATCTCAACAATTTCCTATAACAAAAACTTGGATCCGGACAATATTGTAATCCCAATCTCAACTAGCGTGACAGATTCAATTTCAAGCTTGACTCTAATTTCTGTTTCCCTGCTGATATTGGGTGTTTTTGTTTAATACCAGCATTTTAGGATTAGTTTGCATTCGTTCGTTATGAAATAACTGTAATCCAAATGATTTCTATCAAAGTTTTTAGGAACTGAAACAATCACAGCCTTTGCTTTGGGCTTGTCGAGATGAACAAATACGATTTCACCCGTATCATTATGAAATATTATCTTTTCATTTATTGAAATCACATTTGAAGAGGCTGTTTGCCAGTTAATGTTTTTTTCTGCTGTAGTGCCGATACTGTATTTTAAATGATATTTTTCGCTCTCATCAACAATCAGATAATAATTTGAGCTTTTGAGATTGCCTTTAAATATTTTGAAATAGTTGCAGCTATGGGTGTTTTGGTCATGTTCATGATTGCACTTTCCATCATTTTGAAAATCTTTAATCACATACTTCTTGAAAAAATCACATTTGACTAACCTGTTGACTGAGTATATTATGCTGGATTCATCATCATGGCCGATTTTTACACTTGAAATAGTGCTCTTTTGCGGAATCAGTTCCATCGAAGATTTTATTTCAGAATGGAAAGAATTTTCTGTAATCAATTTTTTATAATTTTTTCCCAATGCATTAAATTTCGTATATGAAACTGAATTCGGAATAATTTGTCCATCTTCATTGATGATTGCAAGCCCGGGTGTTCCCTTTTCGTATTCATACCATTTGACAGGTTTTCCAGGATTGTTAATAAGATTGTCAACTACCTCGTTTATCAAAGTTTCAATGTTTCCCGTTTCTTGGCTTTTGATTATTTTATCGGTCGTGTTTTCAACCGATGTTAGGATTGCACCCAGTATTAATATGATTATCACTAGGACAACCGTTATTTCAATTGTGCTGCTTCCTTTATCATCCATCATATCAACCCATATTTTTTTCTGTGGGATTCATCCAGAATTAGGCTATTCCAGTCATTTTCATCAATCTTTTTGCCATTATAATGGTCACTGAATACCACGTGATCGGAACAGGATAGTGATTCGTTCTTTAAGGGAGTATGTGTCTGGATAAAGACTTCAAAACCATAATGCGGACATTTTCCCTTTCCTTCCAATCTGCAGAGATAGCAGCTTCCGTCCGCACTTTCATGGAAATATCCGTTTTTGAGGCAATCATTCAGGACTCCGGGGTCGCCATGGTGAACATAGGGGTCATATGGGCATTTTTTAATAATCAGCGGTGCTGTTGCTTCAATGTATGATTCTGGAGAATCGAAGTTGTGTATAAGCATATAGGCTGACAGTGCTGTTTTATAATGTATTTTATTGTCATATGTTAGGATTCCGGAGGCTATTGTTAATTTGGCTATTGGCAACGGATCTCTCAAACCTTCAACGGATGCATTCTTTTCTATTATTTTTGAATATTTTTGCCCATCCTTTTCAGCGTCTAACTTTACCTTAAACAATACTTTCCATGGGCTGGCGGTGTTTTCTACAGACAGGGTCTTTGAGGTGATTTTCATGCCATATTTTTCTCCATATTCCTCATTTTTTTCACTCAATTTTTTATCAAGGTTTTTTTTGATTTGGTTTTGGCTGTTTAGGACGGGCAATCCATTGTATACTTTTTGTGTTGCCTCTTCTATCGATTCTCTTCCCAAAATCTCCAAATTTGATGTATAGTCTTCAATCATGTATTTAAAATTGTCATTTGACATGGAGTTGGTGTTTTTATTTTCAATATAATTCATGCTTGTTATAACAAAAATACAGAGCAACAACAATGATACGACCAGTATAGCGGTTGTACCCACCATCAGGTTTCCCTTTGAGTCTATCTTTATCCTTTTCATTTTTAAAAATTTAAAAGAATAGTTTTAAATTTGTTTTTGAACTGCGATTTTGTGATTTTGCACGTTGTTATTACATTTATTTTAAAAATGACAAAATAGTAATAAAAAAAATAGTTATTTATATTATTTATTATAAATTATACATATTGAAAATAAATGGAGGATTTACATGTCAGATACTGTAAGAACATGGCGTCATATACAGCAAAGATATAATCTTATTGGTTCCAAATGTACTACCTGTGGTGAATTGTTTTTCCCATCTCGTGTAGTATGTCCTAATTGTAGGAGAAAAGGGAACTTAGAACCTTTCCAATTTTCAGGAAAAGGTAAAATTCACACTTTTTCAATAATTAGATCTGCACCAGATGACTTTAAAAAAGCAGCTCCATACGCTGTAGCTGTAATTGAACTTGAAGAAGGTGCAAAATTAACTTCACAACTTGTTGATTGTGACGTTGATGATATTGAAATCGGTGACGATGTAGAAATGGTATTTAGAAGAGTAAGAGAGGATGGAGAAGACGGAGTAATTTCTTATGGATACAAATTCAAAGTTATCAAATGATACTGCTGTAATTTTAGTAAGTCATGGCAGTACTTTACCTTATGCCGAAGAGGTTTTCACTGAAATTAAGGAAAAATTCATCGACAAATCAGGTTTTGCAGCAGAAATCGGATATATGAAAGTATCCGAGCCTACAATTGCTGGAGCCGTTGAAATCTTAAAGGAAGAAGTAGATGATTTGAAAAGGATTATTGCTCTTCCAGTGTTTTTAGCTCCTGGTATTCACACAAGAATTGATATACCTCAACTGCTGGGCCTTGAACCGTTGGAAGTTGATCCGAGATGTCCTGATGGAAATTATCCGGATGATCATTATTTGTCAATTGCTGACGATGTTGATTTTGATGGAGACATTGAACTTTTGGATTCAATCGGTCCTCGTGATGAACTTTTAGATATAATCGATAAAAGAATTTCACAAGCTTTATCAGAATCTAAATTGGATGAAGATGCAAAAACTGGAATTTTGCTTGTTACTCATGGTTCCAGATTGAATTACAATAAGGAATTTGCAACTGCATTATACGGTAAATTTGAAAAAACCTGTGACTTGCCATCTAGCTTCGGATTTATGGAATTATGCGGTCCTAGCATCCCGGAATCCATTAATAAATTAGTGGATGAAAATGATTTGGAAAGATTAGTAGTTATCCCGGTATTTATTGCTCCTGGAATGCACACTACTCATGATATTCCGCATATCTTAGGGTTTTTGGAAGAACATGAACACTCACACAGTCATTCCCATGGCCATGGTGACCATGATCATGTGCATGATTTAACTCCGGTCGAGTTTGATGGAGAGATTTTATATCCAGAGCCTATTAAGGCAGATGACATTTTAATAGATATCTTAATTTCAATGTTAAATGAAAAATTATAGTTTTTCATATATTTTTTTGAAAAATTTTTTTTTCAAGATAACTTAAAAGAATTTAACCCAAAACTTAATGATTAAAAATTAATGGATGATAAATTATGACTGATGCAAAGACAGGAATTTTACTTTTGAGCCACGGTTCCAGATTGGATGATGGTGAAGAAGTAATTAAGGCTTATAAAGAAATGTATGCAGAGGAATTTCCAGACATGCCGGTAGAATATGGATTTATGGAAATCAGAAAGCCAGGTATCCCAGAAACAATTAAAAAATTAAGTGAAGAAGATGTGGATAGGATTATTGTGGTACCTGTATTTGTTGCACACGGATTACATACTAAAAGGGATATCCCGGGATTGCTTGGAATTGAAAGTGATTATGAAGGCGAATCTGGTCATCATCACCACCATCACGACCACGATGAGCATGATCACCATCACGAACATCATCATCACCACCATCATGACCATGACGAAGAGCCGGTCGAATTTGATGGCGAAATCATTTTAACCGATCCTCTTGGTGTTGATAAGCGTATGTATGAAATCATTAAAGACAGAGTTTCAGAACACTTATAGCTGAAACTTTTTTTTTACTTTTTGAAGATTGAAGCGACTATTTTTTCTTAAAACTTATTTAATTTAAAATTTATACTATTATCCATGACCCTTAAAGTCTCAGATATTGGCGAAAAAGAATTAGTAAAATACATTATCAGTAAATCAAAAGAAATCACACCAGATGACACGGCAATTACAAGATTGGGTGATACAAATTTAATTTCAACCAGTGACATGCTCATTCAGTCAAGACACTTTCCCAAAAACATGTCTTATTTTGACATGGGATTCAAATCCGTAACCGTTAATGTAAGCGACCTTGCGGCGATGGGTGCCGAGCCTTTGGGCTTTTTATTGTCTATGGCCATCCCTAAAAATTTGGGACTGGAAGATTTTAAAGAGATTATTGACGGCATATTAAGTGCCTGTGACTATTATTCCATCCCGTTGATTGGGGGAGATACCAACGAAGCCGATGAAATAATCATGTCCGGAACAGCATTAGGCCTGTGTGATGACCCGTTAATGAAGGACACATATTCAATTGGGGATTTGATTGCTGTTACAGGAGATATTGGCCTTGCTGCATTAGGCTTCAATTTAACTTTAATGGACAACATCTATGTAAAGAAGGCATTAAAGCCAATAGCTAGGGTTAATGAGGGTATTCTAATCAAAAGAGCTGGAGCAACTGCAGCTACAGATATTACTGACGGGCTAGCTAGTGAACTTTATACAATAAAAAAGGAAGGTTTCGGCTTCATGATATATGAAAATCTGTTAGGCATTTCAGATGAGTATAAAAATCTGGCCAATGAATTTGAATTGGATTATTTGGATTTAATTTTTCATGTTGGAGAGGACTTCGAGTTGCTTTTTACAATCAGCAAAGAAAATTTGGAGAAGCTGTCAATTGATTATAAAGTGATTGGTGAGGTCACAGATTCCGATGTCATTGAATTGACTTTGGATAATAATTTTGTTGAGCGTATTAAAAACAAGGGTTATGAGCACTATGTTAGTGAATAATAATCTTTATAAAAAAAGTTCCAAATCTCAAAAACTCAGATGTGAGATTTGTGCAAATTATTGTAAGATAGCTGAAGGCAATTTTGGAGTTTGCAGACAACACAAAAACATTAACGGAGAGCTGTTTGATACCAGCTATGGAATTGTTTCATCTTTAAGTCCGGATCCAATCGAAAAAAAGCCGCTTCATCATTTTTTACCATCAACATTTACATATTCAATAGGCGGTTTTGGCTGTAATATGACATGTTTACATTGCCAGAACTATATGATATCACATGAATATGATAAAAATTCACGGGGCATTAAGATAACGCCAGAAACAATCGTTGAAAATGCAATTAATTATAATTGTCAATCAATTGCTTGGACCTATAATGAACCTACTATACACTTGCCCTTCAGCAAAAAAACTTCCATGCTGGCAAGAGCTAAAAACCTGAAGGTGATTTATGTCACTAACGGATATTTTTCACAGCAGTCCATTGAGGAGATTCTGACATTTGTCGATGCATTCAACATAGACCTGAAGTCAATGTCAAGGGAGTTTTATAAAAAGGTCTGCGGTGCAGATTTGGATGTGGTTTTGGATAATTTGAAAAGGGTTTATATGGAAGGCAAACACCTTGAAGTTACAAACCTGATAATCAATGATTATAATGATTCAATAGATGAGATAAATCAATTATGCGATTTTGTCGCTAATGAATTGGGCCCCGAAGTTCCTTTACATTTTTCAAGGGCTTTTCCTTATTATAAAATGAGAGATATCAGCCCAACCAATCCTGAAATACTGTTCAAGGCACGTGAAATTGCAAATGAACACGGAATTGAAAATGTTCATTTGGGAAATATCTAAAAAAAGTAAATGAAGAAGTTAGTTATTCTCCAAAACTAACTCTTTCGAATTTTTCTAATGTTTTAAGTGATTTTGTTGCATCTACACCAATTTTAGTAGTGGTTCCATCACTTTCAGCTACAGGATCAAGAGATGAACCTCTGACATTTGGAACAATCATAATGTCCCTGTCACCTTTCACACGTGTAGATATGGCATATTCAACGTCTTCAGCGTCAAACACGTTGACGTCAGTGTCAACAACAACGCAATGCTTAAGTGAAGGGTGCGCTGATAACGCCGCCATGATTGCATTTTTACCGTCACCTTCAGTTTGCTTATTGATTGATATGACTGAATGCAGCCAGCAGCAACCCCCTTCGGTCAGAACAACATTTTCTACAGTTGGAACCGCATTTTTGACGGATTTGAATATTCTTGGTTCCTGTGGAAGGCCTTGCAGCAACTTATGTTCAAAACCTGCAGGTATGATTGCATGATAAGCAGGATTATCCTTTTTGATATGCATTTTGCTTAAATTGATAATAGGCTGATCCCTAATGATGTCGTAGGTATCTGTCAGGTCTACGAAAGGACCTTCAGCTACTGTTTCAGAAACTGAAATTTTTCCTTCCAGTATGATATCAGCCTGCGGAACTTCAAGTTCTCCGCATTTGATTAATTCCAAATTGCCGTCCTTGAATGCGTTTGCAACATCCATTTCATTGTAATCAATAGGTATTGATGTGGTACTTGCAAGCAAAATTGCAGGATCCATTCCAATAGCTATTGCAATTTCCAGGTCTTCACCTTTCTTTTGAGCATTTTGGAAGTATGTATAAAGGTTTCTTGGCACGATTCTAATTACAAGCCTTTTGTTATCCAATACCATCATTCTGTGAATTGAAGCATTCTGGATACCTGTTTCAGGGTCTCTTGCAAAGACGACACCTGCTGTAATGTATGCCCCACCGTCACGTTTATAATGGGTTAATATTGGAATTTTATCTAAATCAATGTCAGATGTATCATATTCGCTGAAATCAGTAAATTTGTCAACTTTAATAGGATTTTCCATCGCATCAATTATTTTTTCAGTGATTTCAGAGACTTCACAGTTAATGGATTTAGCTATTTTATCCCTGGTATTGCAAATTCCAGATATGACAGGCATGTCAAATCCTTTAACATTGTTGATAATGACGGTATCCTTAGGATATTGCCTTAAAACTTTAGCCACTTCAAATTCAGAAGAAAGCTCATCATTAATTTCAATCAAATTTTCATCGTTGATGTTCATGTTATCACTACAAATTAATTTTTTTGTTTTTTAATTTTCCAAGAAGTTCTGTAATGTTATTGTCGTTTATGGAAAGAATTTCACCAGCTAATACTGCAGCATTCTTACCGTTGTTTATTCCAACGGTAGCGACAGGAACGCCCGGCGGCATACTGACAGTTGTAAGCATATAATTGTCACCGTTTTCATTTGTACAAGGAACGCCAATCACCGGCCTGTCGGTCAATCCGACTATTCCCCCGGTAACCTGTGATGAGTTTGAACTGACACCAATGAATATTTTTGCATTTTCCATTGATTTAACATAATTTGTGAATTTTTTAGTGGACCTGATCGGACAGACAACTTTTGTGTCGTGTGTAATCTTTAATCTGTCTAATATTACTTCGATTTTTTTCGCGGTCACGACATCGGTTTGTCTTCCAACAATAATTGAAACTTCTGCATCTTTGTTTTTGCAATTTGAATCAACATCATCATATGAGTCAATTTCATTTATTTCGAGATTTTTTATTCTTAGGAAATCATTTTGAAGGAATTTTCTTTCGATTTTTTGAACAATTTCTTCGTTGCTGTTTTTTACCTTTTCAGCATATTCCTTTCTTAATTCAATTAATTTCTGGCGAATTTCATCGTCATTAATTCCAATGAACTGTGCAGCCAAAATCGCGGCATTGTCTCCCCTGTCTATTCCAACGGTAGCAATAGGGGAAGGGTAAGGCATTTGGACAATTGATTCGAGAGCATCAATACCTCCGGTTTTAACATCTACAGGAACACCTATGACAGGTCTAGGCGTATAAGCTGCAATTGAACCCGGTAAATGCGCTGCTAATCCGGCAATTCCGATAAATACTTCAATTCCCGCATCAGTACCTTGACTAACAATTTCACGAACTAAATTTGGTGTTCTATGAGCTGATGCAATTTTTAAGCTGTAAGGTATCTCCAGCTTGTCTAAAACATCCATACTTTTCTCAGCTATTGCAATATCTGAGCCGCTTCCAAGAATAATCATTATTTTTGGTGTCATTCAAAAATCCCTTCTAATAAAATTATTGTTCACATAATAATATTCTCATTTATATATATTAAATTTTCATTGATACGGGATTTTTTTTTGATTTTCAGGGCAATGATTTTACATTTAATTTTCAATTTTTTTGAATAAAAAATTAATAAGTATTTATTATATGAATTAATAAAATTATTAATGTAGAAATTATAAACGGAGAAATTTGTGTGTATTGGTTTTTTGTAATCCTCACCTTTTTACTTGCTAGTGTAAAGACTGCAAAACCGAAATATCAAAAGGTTTCAGTCATTATTCCGGCATACAATGAAGAAGATACAGTGGCCGAGGTTGTCAGTGTAGTTAAAAAAGTTTCTTTCGTAGATGAAGTCATAGTGGTTAACGACGGGTCAACAGACAGGACGGAAGAGGAAGCCTTGAAGGCTGGAGCCATTGTTATTAATCATCAAACTAATAAAGGTAAGGGGGAGGCTTTATATACAGGTTATAAAGAATCTGAATGTGATATTATTGCGTTTATTGATGCGGATATTTACAATTTAACTTCAAAAAAAGTTGAAGCAATGATCAAACCTATTTTGGATGGAAAGACCGATATTACCAAAACCAAATTTTCCCGTGCAAGCGGACGTGTAACAGAACTTACTGCAAAACCGTTGTTGAATTTCTTTTTCCCTGAAATTTCCTTTGAACAACCGTTAAGTGGTCAGTTTGCAGCCAAAAAAGAAATATTAAGAAGAATTAATTTTGAAAGCGATTATGGTGTAGACGTAGGTATCGTTATCGATGCCGATGTTTTAGGGATTTCAATCATGGAAGTCGACATCGGTGCAATTGAGCATGATATGTCTCCGCTGGCCGATTTGAATCTGATGGCCAATGAAGTTGTAAGAACTATTATAAACCGTGCTAATAAGTATGGTAGGGTCATAATGATTGATGACATAGGTTACTTCATTAGAATGTCCATTGTTGGATTATCATTAATCATGTTGGGTTTATTTACAATATTTTTCGTAAAATATGTTCCATTGGCAGTTGGAGTCCTCATCAGCGTCATCGGTATTGTCATTGCTGTTTATTACATTGTCAAAGTCATTGTCAAATCACTTTTAATGTTTAAAAAGATACCGCGTGCAAATTTAGTCAAGTCTTTTATTAAAATTCATTTTCCATTAATTATTTCAATCATTGTGCTGCTGCTCATGATTTCAACATTCATTGGTGCGGCTCACTTTGAAAACGGTGTTTTATCAATCGAGCCAAATTCAAGGAATTTAATCATATATGCAGACAATTCTCCAAGGGACAATACAATTTCCGTTAGGGGCCCTTATACAGTTGATATAGCTGTTGAAAATGAATCCGATCAAATAAGAATGCCTTCGGATGCAATGATGTCGTTGGGTATTAAAGTTAATGATACTATTAAAATCGATGGTGCGACATATGTCATTAATAGTACTAGGAGCGGTGAGTCTGATATGATAAGGTTGCCGATTGAGGCTAAAAATTCGTTAAATGTTGAAACGGGTGATATTATTCAGAATAGTCGATTGAAAGATGTTTTCAGAGGATCACATATTAATCATTATCATGAATTTAACAATACAACCATTATAGAGCAGTTCCTCGTTTCATCAAAGGACATGGAAGCATATCAGTATGAGGTAATTGTAGATAATGTTTCTACACTCAATTCAAGCGGAATTTTCACTGAAAACAATACATATAGCCTTTATGTCAACGGCGGACATTTGGATAAGTTTGTATTTGGTAAAAATCTTACACAGACATTTGAATCCGACGGTCATTCAGTTAAAATTGTATTCAAGGATACCAATTCAACTTCTATAAAAATTTTCACGGCGGTAAATCAGGCCGAATTCCTTGACATCAATTTATTATAGTTTTTTTAAAAAAAATAAAATAAGAATCTACATCAGAAGATGCAGATATTTAGTCTTTTTTATCGTATGCCTTAACTGCTTCTTCAACGTCATCGTAAAGACCCAATGCAGCTAATGCACCGACTTTTCCTTGCTCACCAGTCACGGCAATCAATGGAATGTTCAATTCCTCTGCAACTTTTTCTGCAGTTTCAACATCCATCATTCCAGATTTGGTAGCAATTGCATATTCTCTTAATTTTTCAGGGATATCCAAACCTTCCAAAATAGCTATGGCTGTTTTATCGGATAAGGTATCACGTTCGAGAATTTCAATAACTCTTTTAATCAATTTTTCTTTATTTTCAGTTTCCACAGCAAATGTAAGAGCTATTGATACGCAATTTTGGGTTTTGTGAGGATTGTGCGGGTACAGCTGGACAATGATATGGTCAAGGTATTCGAATCCTTCGCTTGCGAGTTCGACACCCAAGTTATGTGCCATGGTCCAGGTAGCTCCGGCATCTTTTGTATCGGTGTCATCCACACCAATAACCACTTTTTCAAGTTTTGGGGTTACTACAGTCGCCTTCCCGGCCTTTGAACCTCCACCTACTTGAATAAGTTCGACATATTTCACGCCTTTACCCATTCCTCTGCACATTCCAGCTCCAACACCTGCGCCTGCAAGTCCGGCATGTGTTACTTTAACTTCATCGCCGTCTACAATTATTTCATCTATTCCTGCAGCATTGAAACTTGCTTTCAAGTCTAGCGGTGCTGAGCCAACATGGCAAGAGTAAACATGCTTATTTCCGTCACGGTATGCTGAGTCAATTAATTCTGAGTTATTCCTGTATTGATTTAATAACCAGTGAGACCCTGAAATACATGGGTGATACTCGACGATTTCCACCTTGTCACCGTCCACCATAGTCAATACTTTTTCGTATGGTGCAATCCAAGGGTCTTGGAATTTTTCTCTTAGTTCGTTAGGTTTTAAAATTTCCATCCAATCACTAAATTTCTTTTAATCTGTCACACATTTTTATTGCAGCTTCAACAGCACTTTTTGCGTTTTTAACACGTCTGTGAGCATCTAATCTTGTCATGCCAGGACCAGTAATGCCAAGTGCTACCGGAGTGTCATATTCTAAAGCTAAATCAGCAATTTTACGGGATGCATGCTGTGCCACAATTTGGTCATGATCGGTTGCTCCTTCGATTACAGCACCCAAGGTGATAATTGCATCGTATTCCCCTTTTTGCAATAGTTTTTTGATTACAAGCGGCATATCGAAAACGCCAGGAACTGCAACTACCTTTGTGATTTCACAGTCTCTGTTTTTTGCTTCTGCTTTAGCTAATTCTAACATCATTTGTGTAATATCATAATTAAATTCTGCAACAACTGCTGCTATTTCATATTTTACCATTTTATCGACCTCTTTTTTGTTTATGCTCCACTGCTGAAAATAATGAGAAAGAATCCAGCAACCCCACTAACTACCATAATGAATATGATAAAAAGTGCTGCCAATTGCATTTTTGTTAATTTTTTTAAATTCATATTTTTTATCTCCATTTTGTTTTATAAGTTATTTTTAACTTCTCTAGCCAGTTCCATCGTAGTTGCAGAACCACCTAAGTCACCAGTTAAATTATTAGCGTCAGTTAATACTTTTAGAATTGCCGCGTCGAATTTGTCCGCAGCCTCATTTTCACCAAGATATCTAAGCATCATTATCGCTGAAAGCATCATAGCTATCGGATTTGCTTTATTTTGGCCTGCAATATCTGGTGCTGAGCCATGAACAGGCTCGAATAATGCTCCATCTTCACCAATATTGGCAGATGGAATTAAGCCAAGTCCTCCAACAAGACCGGCACCTTCATCAGATAGGATATCTCCGAAAAGGTTAGTAGTTACAATAACATCAAAGCTTTCGGGCTGTGTAATCAGATACATTGCGGTGGCATCGACATAAAAGTCTTCAGCTTCGATATCAGGATAATTTTTGGAAACCTCATAGAATATCTCTTTAAACAATCCATCACTTTTTTTAAGGACGTTAGCCTTATGGACACCAGTTACTTTACGTTTATTGTTGTCTTTTGCATATCTGAATGCATAATCGATAATGCGTTTTTCGGCTTCCCTTGTGATTATACGCCTTGCAACTGCACCGTCATCAGTATATTTTTCTTCACCTGCAATATATAATCCCTCGGTATTTTCGCGAACAATCATGAAGTCAATATTTTCTGAAAGCGAATTTGTATTAGGATATGCTTTCACAGGCCTTAGATTTGCAAACATTTTCATTTCTTGGCGTATTTTAACAATAACGTCCGCTGCAGTTTCACCGGCAGCACCGAATAAACATGCATCAGCATTTCTGATGATGTCTAATGTCTCATCTGGAAGTGCATTACCAGTTTTTTTAAGGCATTCATCTCCAGCTTCGCCGTAGATGTAATTGAAATTAATATCTAATGAGTCTAAGATGTATATTGCTGCTTCCATTACTTCCTTACCTATTCCATCACCGGGAATTACAGCAATCTGATATTCATTTTTTGTTTTTGAGGTATTCAATCAAACCACCCTGTTCCAATATTTCTAACATGAATGGAGGCAATTTTTTAAATGTTATTGATTCTCCATTTTTTGTTGTGATTATGGCATTTTCCATGTCCACTTCTATTTCTTCTCCATTTTCCACAAGTTCACTAATTCCGGGAGCCTCAAGAAGAGGAACTCCAACATTTGTAGCGTTCCTATAAAAGATTCTGGCAAATGATTCGGCTATAACCGCTGATAGGCCAACGCCTTTTAGTGCAATCGGAGCATGTTCCCTTGAAGAGCCACATCCGAAGTTGGTTCCGGCAACGATAAAATCTCCTTTTTTACATTTCTCACTAAATTCAGGATCCAAACCTTCCATGCAATGCTTTGACAATGTTTCTTCATCAGTGTAAATCAAATATCTTCCCGGCACGATAATGTCGGTGTCAATATCATTTCCAAATTTCCAAGCTGTTCCTTTCATGTAATCACTCCGGAGCCACGATTCTTCCTTCAATTGCTGAAGATGCAGCAACAGCAGCAGAAGACAGGAATACTTTTCCGTCAGGACTTCCCTGTCTGCCTCTGAAATTTCTATTTGAAGTTGAAAGACTTACTTCGCCAGGTCCGATTATTCCTGTATGGCCTCCAAGGCACGGACCGCAACATGGAGCTGATACAAGTGCTCCCGCATCAACAAATATTCTGATTAATCCTTCATCCAATGCTTTTGAGTAGACTTCCCTTGATGCAGGGATAACCAGCATTCTTGTGTCCTTGGCTATTTTTTTGCCTTTCAATATTTTTGCGGCATCTCTCAGGTCACTTATTCTGCCGTTGGTGCATGAACCGATAAAAACCTGATCTATCTCCTGGTCAACTTCACTGACCGCCTTTACATTGTCCACATTGTGAGGACAGGCCACCTGCGGCTCTAAATCAGTCACATCAACATCGATTATATTAAGAGAAGATGAATCTAAATCAGTCTTATAAATCTTATAAGGTTTTTTTGAGCGCTCTTCAACATATTTTATTGTCTTTTCATCAGGTTCTACCAAACCGGTTTTTCCGCCCATTTCAATAGCCATATTTGTCATAACCATTCTGTCGGAAACGCTCATATCTGAGACAGTTTCACCAGCAAATTCACAAGCTTTATAAGTTGAACCGTCAGCACCCATTTCACCAATTATATGTAAAATCACATCCTTTGCATACACGTTTTCTTTCAATTTACCTGTAATTTCAAATCGATTGGTTTCAGGCACTTTTAACCATAAGTTACCTTCAGCGAATACCATTGCCATATCTGTAGAGCCAATACCGGTTGAAAATGCTCCCAATGCTCCATGAGTACAGGTATGTGAATCGGCACCTACAATAACATCCCCCGGCACTACATGACCAAGTTCAGGCAAAATCTGGTGACATACACCTGCATTGACGTCATAGAAATTTTCAATGCCCTGTTCTTCAACGAATTTTCTCATCAGGATATGGTTGTTTGCTGAATCAATTGAATCGGCCGGAACCTGATGGTCGAATGGGATAACGATTTTTGAGGAATCCCATACCTTATCAGCTCCGATTTTTTCAAAAGATTCCACTGAAAGAGGTCCAGTCAAATCGTGTGTCATTGCTATATCAATATTTGCTATTACTATATCACCTGCTTCTACTTTGTCGTTATTTGAAGCTTTAGCTAATATTTTTTCAGACATTGTTGGCATATTTTTAACCTCTTTATTAATGATAAGTATTTATGAATAACAAAATATATAATCGTTGCTTTATTTTGGGGATTTCTTTATTTTAATATTTATATAATATGTTCAACATAGTATTCAATATGAGCATATCAATTTTCAAAAGATTTAGAAAAAAAGAAGAACCTGTCGTTGAGGAAAAACCTTCAATTTGGGAAGATAGAATTTTTTGGGTTTCAACATTGCAAAAAATAGCTTTCCCAGTTTTAAATAATCTTTCAAAGGCTTCATTAAGAAAGAACATGCCTTATGAATCTTTAACTGCTGATAATCAGAAATTTTCATATTTTTCAGCATTTGCACGCGTATTTAATGGTATTGCTCCATGGTTAGAACTCGGTCCAGATACTTCTCAGGAAGGTCAAATCCGTGAAAAATATACTTATTTGACTTTAAAATCAATTGCTAATGCAATAAATTCTAAAAGTAATGATTTTATTCTTTTTATTGAACCAAAACAATCTTTAATTGATGTCGCTTTATTTGCTCAAGGATTACTTAGGGCTAAAAATCAAATATGGCTCAATTTGCCTATGAAAGTCCAAGCCAGAATAATTCGTGAATTGAAGAGTACCAGAGTGATAGCTCCTTATGAAAATCATTGGCTTTTATACACTGCAATGATTGAAGCTGCACTTTTAGAATTCACAGGCGAATGTGATAAACAGCGTTTGACATATGGTATTTCAAAGTTTAGGGACGAATATTATCTGGGTGACGGAGTTTATTCAGACGGTACCGATATGGATGTAGGATATTACAACAGTTTTGTTATTCATCCTATGCTCAATGATATTTTGACCGTAATGAGAAAATACGGACTTCGTGATGGAGAATTTTTAGATGTGCAGTTCATGAGGTCTTCAAGGTTGTCTGCACAGCTTGAAAGAACCATTTCTCCTGAAGGTACTTATCCATTGCTTGGAAAATCATTGGCTTATCGATGCGGTATCTTTCAGTTGCTTTCCCAGGCAGCATTGTTAAAGATATTGCCAAGGAATATCAATCCCGCTCAAGTCAGATCAGCTTTAACAAAAGTTTTGAAAACACAATTTGAGAATGACAAAAACTTTAATGAGGACGGCTGGTTAGTGATGGGCTTATACGGTCCACAAATTGATATTTGTGAAGAGAATATTAACACAGGCACTCTTTATTCATGCTGTGCAGTATTTTTGGCTTTAGGTTTGGATTCCAATGATGATTTTTGGACCGCTCCAGCTGCCGAATGGAGTAGTGTAAAAGCATGGAAAGGCGATAAAATACAAAAAGACCAAATATTCGACCTTTAGTTTAGTTCATATAAGTTCCCATAATTATATAGCTTAATTTCATCTGGAACTTCTTTTATTATATTTTTTGTATCGAAGATTATCGGATTTTTCATATTGTCCTTTATCAGGTTATAGTCCATTTTCTTGAATTCATCATGGTCACATAAAATTAAAATCAAATTCGCATTTTCTATAGCTTCATTCAAGCTTACATGATTAGGATTTTCAATATGAGGGTCATGAATAGCTATTTCATAATCTTTGCTTAATTCTGCAATTATTTCATAAGCAGGGCTTTCTCTGTCGTCTCCAGTATTTCCTTTATATGAAACGCCGAGGATAGCTATTTTTCCTTCTGGAATAATTTTTTTCACGTATTCGCAAACGAATCCAGGCATTGAATTGTTTGTGTCACGTGCCAATTTAATGATTTTTGCAGTTTCAGGAGCCTTTGCGTAAATGAAGTAAGGATCTATTGCAAGGCAATGCCCTCCAACACCAGGTCCTGGAGAGTGAAGATTTACTCTTGGGTGTTTGTTTGCCATTTTTATGACGTCAAGTGCATTCACGCCGATTTCAGCACAGATTTTAGCAAGTTCATTTGCAAGTGCAATGTTTACATCTCTAAATGTATTTTCCATGCATTTTGATAGTTCGGCGGTTTTTGCCTCAGTCAGCATCAGTTCACCTTCGACAAATTGGCCATAAACTTCACTGGCTTTTTTTGAGCATTCTGGTGTTACTCCCCCAATAATACGATCATTATGAATCAATTCCTCTATAATGCGGCCTGGAAGAACTCTTTCAGGGCAATGGGCAAGATACAAATCTTCACCTATTGTAAATCCTGCATTTTCAAATATAGGCTTGATTGTCTCATCGGTAGACATAGGAGCTATTGTTGATTCGATTATCACGGTATTTCCTTTTTCCAAGTAAGGCAATATTGATTCACATGCGGTTACAACATAACTTAAATCGCAGCTGTAGTTTTCAACAATATATGGGGTAGGTACTGTAATTATAAAAGCATCGGCTTTTTGAGGAGTTAGGCTGGCAACATATATCTTGTTTTCAACAGCGGTTTTGATTATTTCAGAAATTCCTGGCTCTTCGATATGAATAATTCCGTTATTTAAATTCTTAATCATCTCTTCAGAGATATCCACACCAACCACTTCGCAATGGTTTCTTGCAAAAAGTGCAGCGGTAGGAAGTCCGATATAGCCTTGGCCAATAATACATACTTTCATAATAACTAACCTCTCTTTAAATATTAAGTATAATATATATTAAAACTAATATTAAAGTTTTAAGTGGTTAGTATGAATATTTTAATAACGGGCGCTAATGGAATGTTGGGTCATGACCTTAAAGAAGTTTTAGGCAGTAAACATGAATTGGTCCTCACAACTTCAAAAACGTTGGATATCACGGATAAACAGAATACTATTGATTTTATTTGTGAGGTCAAACCGGATATTGTTATTAATTCGGCGGCATACACTAATGTGGATGGCTGTGAGGAAAATCCGGATATTGCCTATGCCGTCAATGGCGATGGTGTCAGGAACTTAGCAATAGCATGCGATAAAATCGGCTGTCCTTTAGTCCATATAAGTACGGATTATATCTTTAATGGTAAAAATGACAGGCCATGGGTTGAAGATGATGAAATAGATCCCATAAATGTCTACGGCAAAAGTAAACTTAAGGGAGAACAGGCTATTTTAGAGACTCTTGACAAGTATTTCATTGTAAGGACAGCATGGCTTTATGGAATAAACGGTAAGAATTTTCCAAGGACAATGTTGGACCTTGCCCAAAGCCATTCTGAAATAACTGTTGTTTATGATGAGGTAGGATGTCCCACCTATACGCATGATTTGGCGCTGGCCATTTCTCAACTGATAGAAACGGAGCATTATGGAATTTATCACATAACCAATTCCGGAAGCTGTTCCTGGTGCGAATTTGCAAAATTCATTTTTGATGTTGCAGAAATCGACGTCAAGGTAATTCCAGTCACAGCATCTGAATTTGCACGCCCGGCTCCAAGGCCATCATATTCAGTTTTGGAAAACAGAAATTGGGCCAGTAGAGGGTTCAAGCCTCTTAGAAATTATGAAGAAGCAATAAAAGAATATATTGAGTTGATACAATGAATAAAAAGCTTACTTTAATAATTGCATTGATGATTGTTTTATTCAGCATTGGTGCAGTAAGCGCCGGATTTTTAGATTTTTTGAAATTCGGTGACGATACAAGTGATGTTAATGTAGTCGAAGATGGGGAGTATTGTACAGTAGAGGAAGTTTCAGCTTATATCAAGGAGTTCCACAAGCTTCCAAGCAATTACATAACTAAAAGTGAAGCCAGAAGTCTCGGATGGGAAGGCGGACCTCTTAAAAAATATGCTCCTGGAAAAAGCATAGGTGGAGATGTATTCACAAATAGGCAGCTAATACTTCCGAAAAGCGATTATAAATATATTGAGTGCGATATTAACGCCAATGGAACCAGTCGTGGAGCTGAGAGAATAGTTTACAATACAGGAGATTTTAAAGTCTACTACACTCCAGACCATTATAAAACATTTACGGAGGTATAGAATGCAGCTGGATGGCAAATTGATAAAAAAGGAAGGTCATGATTACTTGATGGAAGCGTTGAATTTTCCAGATTATTATGGAAAGAATCTGGACGCCCTGTATGATTGCCTGTGTGAGATAAAATGCGAAATCGAATTGATCAATTCAGAAGAGGTTGACAGCGAAATTATCGACACATTTGTTGATGCGGCCAGCGAAAATGAATTGCTTGAGTTTAAAATATTATATTAATCATTAAGCACAAAGGTTAGAATTAGTGATATTATGAAAGGTATAGTACTTGCAGGGGGTTCCGGCACACGACTTTATCCTATTACAAAAGCCGTTTCAAAACAGTTATTACCTTTATATGATAAGCCAATGATTTATTATCCCATTTCCGTCTTGATGCTTGCGGGAATTAGGGAAATTTTAATCATTTCGACTCCTCGCGATCTGCCGATGTATAAAGAGCTTTTGGGCGACGGGTCAAGCCTTGGAATCAGGTTTTCATATGAGGTTCAAGAAAACCCTAACGGTCTTGCTGAAGCGTTCATCGTCGGAGAAGACTTTATTGGGGACGATAACATTGCATTGATTTTAGGGGATAACATTTTCCACGGTCACAGATTTACAGAAATTCTTGAAAGGGCAACTACACTGGAAGAGGGCGCAATAGTATTCGGTTATTACACCAAAAATCCCGAAGCCTTCGGTGTCGTTGAATTTGATGACGAGTGGAATGTACTATCCATTGAAGAAAAACCTGAAAAGCCAAAATCAAATTATATTGTACCCGGCCTTTATTTTTATGACAATGATGTTGTTGAGATAGCTAAAAACGTCAAACCTTCCGCAAGGGGGGAAGTTGAAATCACATCTGTCAATGAGGAATATCTCAAGCGCGGAAAACTTAAAGTCGAGCTATTGGGAAGAGGTATGGCATGGCTTGATACAGGAACTCATCAGGGTCTTTTGGAAGCGGCCAACTTTATAGAGACAATTCAGAAAAGGCAGGGATTATATATTGCATGTCTTGAGGAAATTGCATATCTCAAAGGATACATTGATGATGAACAGCTGCTGAAAACAGCTGAGGAATTAAAGAAGACAGATTACGGCCGATATTTATATAATTTAGTTGAAAAGTGATAATATGGGGAATTTTAAATTTACAAAAACCGGTATTGAAGGCATGTTCGTAGTCGAACCTGCCGTTTTTGAAGACAACAGAGGATATTTTATGGAGACATATCATGAGAAGGACTTTAAAGATGCCGGGTATGATTTAACTTTTGTTCAGGATAATCAGTCAAAATCAACCAAAGGGGTTCTGAGAGGTCTTCACTTGCAGTTGGAGCATCCTCAGGGAAAACTTGTTCGTGTCATCAAGGGCGAAGTTTTTGATGTTGGGGTGGATCTTAGGGCAAATTCCGAAACCTATGGAAAAAGTTTCGGCATTGTCTTGTCAGAAGAGAACAAAAAGCAGCTGTATGTTCCGCCTAAGTTTGCCCATGGCTTTTTGGTATTGTCCGATGAGGCTGAATTCGTTTATAAATGCACAGATTTTTATCATGGTGATGATGAAAGCGGAATCAAATGGGATGATGAAGACCTGGCAATAGATTGGCCTTTGGATGACATTGATGAGATTATATTATCAGATAAGGACAAGCAATGGCTGAGTTTTAAGGAATCCCAGATTAAGTATGAGTGATAGCATGTCAAAAATTCTAGTTACAGGTGGAGCGGGCTTTATTGGAAGCAATTTCATCAGATATATGGTTAATAAGTACAGCGAATATGAAATAATCAATTTGGATGCTTTAACTTACTGCGGAAACCTTGAAAATCTAAAGGATATAGAGGATAAGGATAACTATTCATTTGTAAAAGGGGATATCAGAGACAAGGACATCGTAGATGATTTGGTCAAAAGCTGCGACTATGTCATTAACTTTGCAGCCGAATCCCATGTTGACAGAAGCATAGAAGACCCTGAGATATTCATCAAATCCAATGTTTTGGGCACACAGGTTCTATTGAATGCGGCTAAAAAATACGGCGTGGAAAAGTACATCCAGATTTCCACAGATGAGGTATACGGTTCACTTGGAAAAGAAGGTTATTTCACAGAAACAACCCCATTACAACCTAACAGCCCTTATTCAGCTTCAAAGGCTGGCGGTGATTTGATAGCAAGATCATATAGCCAAACCTTTGATTTGCCGATTAACATTACACGTTGCTCTAATAATTATGGCCCTTACCAGTTCCCGGAAAAACTGATTCCATTGATGATTTCAAATGCACTGGAAAATAAGAAACTGCCTATTTACGGGGACGGAAAAAACATTAGGGACTGGTTGCATGTCAATGACCACTGCGCCGCCATTGACTTGGTTTTGCATGAAGGCAGACTGGGCGAAGTATATAATATCGGCGGAAACAATGAAAAACAAAACATTGAAATCGTTAAATTGATTTTAAAGGAACTTGATCGTGATGAATCATTAATCGAATTTGTAACTGACAGATTGGGTCATGATAGACGCTATGCAATCGATTCAAGCAAAATTCAAGATGAGCTGGGTTGGAAACCGGGTTATACATTCGAGAAGGGCATAAAGGAAACTATTGATTGGTACTTGGATAATCCGGATTGGATTAGTCAGGTAAAAAGTGGCGAGTACCAGCAATATTATGAAAAAATGTATTCCAAAAGGTAAATTTTACACTTGAAATTTACCTCTTTTTTTTTAAAAATATATAATTATAAAAGATATTTTTAAACATTATCTAATTAAATTTTATTTTTATCTATTTATATTTAATATTCCTCTGAAAATTAAAGCCAATTTTTTTAAAAAATTAAGGATAATTATTTATATTATAATTCTTTAATATTCATTATTGTATAATAAAATAATTTCATATTATTTTGTTTATTAGAGGAATGGTGATTTGATGTTGGAGCAATATTTACCTTTTGTTGGCTTAATTATTTTTGGTAATATTGAAAATTTGGTTTTATCATCACAGGGCGTTGTTGCGGGTGTAAATCCAATAAAGTTAGCTATTGCAAGTATTTGTTGTGTTTCGGCCTGGTTGATAATTGGAACTTTTGCAACTCAAGCATTCATACAATATGTAGATTTTATTAATTTTATTGGAGGCCTTGCCATTTTCATTTTAGGTCTTCAGGCAATGATTCAATCAATAAGAGGCGTCTAGGATGGCAGAAGGCATAAGAAAGTTTTTAGGATTAATAGTTTTTGGTAATATTGAAAATCTAATTCTTGCTGCTCAAGGTGTCTCAGCATGTGTTGACCCTGTTGGTCTTGCTGGCTTAAGCTTGTGTGCTGTCATATGTTGGCTTTTGATTGGGACATTCGGTACCAAAGCCGCAATGAAATATGCCAGATACATTAATTTCATCGGAGGTCTTGCAATTTTCATTTTAGGTCTTCAGGCCATGATGGAATCCATTCCGGGAATGCTTGCATTTTTATAGTAAATTATTGATTTGACATGTCATTTTTAAAACACAAGGTATATGGAAAGCTATTTTCATTGTTTAAGATTTTCCCAATCAATAAAAATAAAGTTTCATTTGTAATTGACTCTAAAGAGTCATTTAAAGGTAATTTAGATTATATTAGAAAGGAGTTTGAAAAAAGGGGAAATTTTGAGTTCAATTTCTTTTATAAGGATAAGATTTCTTTCAGTAATTTCAAAAACCTGGCAACATCCAAATACATTTTTTTAAACGATAATTTTTTCCCGCTTGCTTTCATGGATTTTAGGGATGAAGCTTCTGTTGTTCAATTGTGGCATGCTCCCGGAGCTTCCAAAAAATTTGGAGGATCTGTCTGCAGCGCATCAGAGTTGGAGATATTGTCCAAGGCGAGTGACAATACAGATTATTTAATAATCTCTTCAAAAAATATAGAAAAGCAATATGCTGAAGCTTTTCAAATAGACAAATCAAAAATTCAGCCTCTTGGAGTTCCAAGGATTGATTATTACTTTGAAAATCATGATATTGACAAATTAAAGCAGGATTTATGTGAAAAATATAATGCTCCTTCGGATAAGAAAATCATTCTTTACGCCCCTACATTCAGAGATGAAGAAAAATATAACAATGTATTCAATTATTTGAATTTGGATGACTTCAATGAGGCATTGGGGGATGAATATGTTCTTGCTTTGAGACTGCATCCGAAAATCAAGGATTTTTATAAAAATGATATTTCTTCAAAAGGAAGATATATTGATGTAAGCGACTTTGAAAGCGAGCAGGAATTGATGCTGATTAGTGACATGCTGATTACCGATTATTCATCCATAATGATTGAATATGGAATCTTAAATAGGCCGATAATATTTTTCACTTATGATCTGGATAGCTATTTGGCTAATGAGCGAGGCTTCTATTATGATTTTAAGGAAACTGTTCCGGGGCCAATTGTCCGCACTTGCGATGAGTTGATTGATGTAATTGAAAATTATAAGTTTGAAAAAGATGATATCAGCAAATTCATCAAGACACAGTTTGATGTAATTGACGGTGAATCATCTAAAAGAGTTGTTGATTTTATTTTAAATAATGGTAGGTAAAATGGATAATATTAAAGTCAGTGTCATAGTTCCGGTTTATAATTTATCAGAATATATAGGCAATACCCTAGATTCGATAATCGATCAGGATTTCAAGGATTTCGAATTGATTGTAATAGATGACGGTTCTACAGACGGCACTCTGGAAGCGATTAATGAGAAGTTATCCAACTCAAATGTAAATCACACGGTAATCCATCAGGAAAATGGGGGTGTAGGCAATGCCCGAAATGTGGGAATTGATGCATCTAAGGGCGAATATTTGGTTTTCGTTGATGG
This sequence comes from Methanobrevibacter sp., assembly GCF_015062985.1. Taxonomy (GTDB): domain Archaea; phylum Methanobacteriota; class Methanobacteria; order Methanobacteriales; family Methanobacteriaceae; genus Methanocatella. The sequence continues at coordinate 107,034 of NZ_SUTI01000005.1, forward strand.
AGACGATTATGTTTCTCAAAATCATTTGTCCGAATTGTACAACGGCAAAACGGATTTCAGCTTGATACAGCTGGTTAAGAAAGATGGAGACATATTGTCAGCTCCCCACCATTATCCGACCAGCGAAATTTCCTGCAGGGAATTTATCAAAAAGGAATTGAACATGGAAATGCCGTTCAATTTTTGTCAACTGATGTACAAATCCAGCATAATTAAAGATAACAATATCCGCTTTGATGAAAATGCCGTTTATGGCGAAGATACGCAATTCGCTCTTAAGGCATTGGTTTTCGGCGACAGGATAGCCATCAGCAATGAAGTGACCTATTACTATATTCAAAGGGAGGATTCCGCAATCAGGACTTCTGACTTTAGGCGCTTTGAAATTGTCAACGTTTTTGAAAATTTGGCGCAATTCTATAGGGATATGGGCAATAATGATTTATATGACCTGATAATCACTTCAAGGATACCGAAGGCCATTTTCGGAAACATGAACTACTTTTTCTATAATGATTATGACTTTGATGAAGTGATGTCTAAAATGAAGGAATTGGATTTGTTTGAAAAACTGTCTAAATATGAAGGGGACAGGAAATTTGCATATAAAATAAGATTATTCTTATTAAATCCAAAAATATATTATAAAACATGGAAAAAATTTAAAAATTCTATTTGATTAATATGAAAGTTTCAGTTGTTACGCCAAATTATAATGGGAAAAGATTCTTAAAGACTTTCCTTGAATCCCTGAATGATGATAGGGAATATATAGGGGAGGTAATCATTGTAGATAACGGATCCAGTGATGGAAGCATAGAATATCTCAGAAAGAGTTCCTTTAATTTCCCTTTGGTGTTAATTGAAAACACTGAAAATCTCGGATTCTCGCCGGCCGTCAATCAGGGAATAAAGAAAGCAAGGAATGATTTGATTTTTTCAATCAATAATGATACGGAGATTAAAAAAGGTTCAATTAAGGCATTGGCTGATTTGATCACATCCGACGACAATATCTTTTCCGTGCAGGCTAAGATGCTTCAATATGACAATAAGGAATTGATTGATGATGCAGGCGATGAATATAACCTGCTCGCATGGACTAAAAAAACCGGTGAAAATCATCATTCCGAGGAGTATGTTGAAGTTATGGACATCTTTTCAAGCTGTGCCGGCGCTGCAATGTATAAAAAAACGGTTTTGGACGAAATAGGATTGTTCGACGATAATTTCTTTGCATATATGGAAGACGTTGATTTGGCAATAAGGTCCAGAATCAACGGATATAGAAATCTTTTATGTCCCGAAGCTGTAGTCTATCATATCGGCAGTGCAACCTCCGGAAGCAGATATAATGAGTTTAAGGTCAGGCTTGCAGCCAGAAATAATGTTTGGGTAGTTTATAAGAACTTGCCGATTCCATTGAAGATTGTGAATTTTATTTTCCTGTTCTTGGGATTTCTAATCAAATATCTGTTTTTCGTGAAAAAGGGCTTCGGTTCCACATATCTGGATGGCATAAGAGAGGGATTGTCCGGTAGAAGCAGAATAAATAAGGTTGAATTCAAATCTAAAAATACAATAAATTATTTTAAAATTGAATACAGATTAATTATTAACACCCTTAAATTTTTAATAAAATAACTAGTGAGTTTTATGGATCTTTCAGTCGTTATTGTAAATTATCAGACATTCGAGCTAACAAGGAATACAATCAATTCCATATTGGAACAGGATTATCCTTTCAGTTATGAGATTTTTGTGGTTGATAATGCATCCAGCGATGACAGTCTAGCTAAATTACAGGATTATTTTAAGGATAAGGTTAAATTCATAGCTTCAGAAGAAAACAATGGTTTTGCAGCCGGAAACAATCAGGCATTAAGGCTGGCAGATGGAAAATATATTTTACTTCTGAATTCCGATACCCTAGTTTGGAAGAATACTTTGGAAAACATTTACGATTACATGGAAGAGCATCAGGATGTTGGTGCAAGCGGCTGCAGAGTCCTTTTGGAAAATGGGGAGCTTGACAAGGCCTGCAAAAGAAGCTTTCCAAACGTAAAAAACTCATTTTTCAGATTATTCCACATCCCAACAAACAGCAAAGATGACAATTACAATTTGGATAATCTTCCCGACGACGGAATATACGAAATTGACTGTCTGACAGGCGCCTTCATGTTCATCAGGGCCAAGGCACTTGATGAAATAGGATTTTTGGATGAAACATTCTTCATGTATGGTGAAGATATAGACCTCTGCTACAGAATAAAGGAGGCGGGCTGGAAGATAGTTTACTACGGCGAATCCAAGATAACCCACCTGAAGGGTGCAAGCAGTAAAAAACAAAAAAACAAGCTGATTTATGAATTTTATCGTGCGATGTATATCTATTATAAAAAACATCATGCCCATGAATCTTCATTTCTCGTCAATTTTGCGGTCTATTTGGGAATTGCCGTTTTATGCATATTGAAATTATTTTTAAACATCTTCAAAAAGAAAAATTAATATTATATATTAAACAAACATTACCTTGAAACTAGTTTTTCGGGTAATTGCAATGATAAAGGAAAACCAAAAGATATTGAACATAACATTAGTATTTCTTGATGTATTAGTCATTGCTCTTGCTTTGGTATGTGCCTTTTGGTTAAGGTTTAAAACAACATTATTCGGTCCAATTGGGCTTTATTTAGGTTTTCAAAGCTATCTAATCTTTTTTACTTTTGCTGTTGTTCCTGTTTATTTAATTTTATACTTTGCATTCGGGCTCTACAAACCGCGCAGAACCTACAAGAACATCTTTTCAGAAGCTACAGATATCATCAAGGTTAATATTATAGCTTTCATCGTATTGGTTTCCATTCTATTCCTCATCAATCAGCCTAATTTCTCAAGGATTTTGATGTTTTTACTCGCAGTTATTGCGACATTCTTCGGAATCATTGAAAGGTTTGTTATCAGGAGCGTTTTAAAGAAAATCCGCATTAATAATAGAAACCTTAAGTATATATTAATTGTCGGCGACAATGATTTGGCGTATACTTTTGCAAAGAAAATCCATGAAAACCCATATCTCGGATTTTCAGTCAGCGGAATCATAGGACGTTCCGAAAATGTGGGCAATGTTATTGAAGGAACTAAAGTCATCGGATCTTTTAAGGACTTGGATTCCATTCTTGACAGGAACAGATATGACAGGGTCGTTTTGGCCATTCCTTTGATGTACTATTACCGTATCAATGAGCTTGTGGAAAGCTGCGAAAGGGTTGGTATCAAGGCTGAAATTATTCCGGATTATATTAGATATTTCCCTGCTCAGCCGTCTGTTGACATGATTGAGGATATTCCAATAATCAACATACGTTATGTTCCATTGGATGATGATTTCAATAAGTTCTTGAAATACGGTTCCGATTTATTCTTTTCAATTGTTGCAATTGTTATTACATCCCCTATCATGATTCTAACAGCCATTGCAATAAAATTGACTTCTCCAGGCCCTGTGATTTTTAAGCAGGAAAGAATAGGACATAATTCTAAGCCATTCACAATGTATAAGTTCCGCAGCATGAAAGTCCAGGACCCGAATGAGGAGAAATCAGAGTGGACTACAAAGGATGACCCGAGAAAAACTAGAGTCGGCGAATTTATTAGAAAAACTAGTATTGATGAATTGCCTCAATTTTTCAATGTTTTAAAAGGAGACATGAGTGTTGTAGGTCCAAGACCTGAAAGGCCTTATTTCGTAGAGCAGTTTAAAGAAACCATTCCAAAATACATGGTAAAACATCAGGTCAGGCCGGGTTTGACAGGTTGGGCTCAGATTCATGGATGTCGTGGAGATACATCAATAAAACAACGTATTAAATATGATATAGAGTATGTAGAAAACTGGCATATGGGTTTAGACTTAGCTATAATGATTAAAACAGCATTGAAGAAAAATCCTAATGCATATTAGCTATTTTATGCATTTTCACACATTTGCACTTGAGTAATATTTATATCAAATTTTTTTTTAAGTAGTATATAGATTACTTTTCAAATGCTCTCTCTAATAGTTTATATACATTCCAAATATAAATTAATAATTAACTTTCCTATGAGGGGTTTGGTATGGAAGAAGAAATTTTAAAATTATATGAAAAAATTAAAGATCAACTTTCTGAAGAAGAATTTAAATCAGAAATGGATGAAGTTTATGAGCGTAACAAGGATTTAGGATTCTTTGATGAACTTAATGCCGCTCAAGAGGTTTTAAGAAATCATGGAATCGATGTCCTTACAAAAAGTGATGATTTGGAAACTTCAGAAGAAGTGCCTTTTGAAATTCAATTTAACGATGATAATGAAGAATCAAGCCAGGAAGAACCTGGTTTTGAAATGACTGAGGAGCTTCAGGAAAAGTATGACAAGGTTAAACACATAATTTCTGAAGAGGAATTCTTTTCAAGAATGGAAGATTTCAAAAAACAGGAAACCGATAATCCTTTCATGAACGCTGCCGGTTTAGCGGACATGGTAGTTGGTGAATTGGTAACAGAAGATGTGGAAGTTGTCTCAGAAAAACCAGAATTTTCCGATAAAATGATCGGCGACCTTGAAGAAGGCGGAAAAGATGAAATAATTTCCGGTAGGGTCATATCTATTTCTAATGCTAGAACATTTAAAACACGCAAAGGGGGAGAAGGTAAGGTTTGTAATGTTGAGCTGGAAGATAAAACCGGCAGGATGAGAACAGTATTTTGGACTCAAAATATCAAGCTTCTTAAAAATGTTAAAGAAGGGGAGATTATCCAGATTAAAAATGTAGACATTAAAGATGGCTATTCCGGCCTTGAAGCAAATTTAAGACCAAGGTCAACAGTTATACACCTGGATGAAGATCCTTCCAAATACCCTGAATACAAAGAAGTTATCACTAAGATTTCCGATATCCAACCTGATACTAAAGTAAATATTATTGCAAGGATTGTAAGAATTCCAAGTATTAGAAGCTATGAAAAAAATGGAAAAGAAGGACAGGTAGCTTCATTAGAATTGCAAGATGATTCAGGTAAAATAACATACACCCTATGGAATAAAAATGTTGATTTAATTAAGGAATTAAAATTGGAAGATGGAGATGCTGTTAAAATAATTCAAGCCCAAGCTCGTGAAAGAATAGACAGGGACGGAAACAGCGAAATTTCATTAACCCATTGGGATGGAAGAATTATTAAAGGCGATTTTGATGTTCCTGAGGTTACACAGGAATTTACTCCAATCGCTGATCTAATTGAGCAAAAGGATGTTTCCATTAAAGGTATCGTTTCCAGACTTCAGGATGTCAAAACATTCACCAGAAAAACAGATGGTAATGAAGGAAAATTAAGGAATTTTGATGTAAGGGACATTACCGGTGAAATTAGAGTAACTCTCTGGGGCAATGATACAGAAATGGAAATCAATAAAGGAGACATTATTAAAATCATTGGTGGAGACGTTAGATATGACGAGTACACTCAAAGCCAATATTCAATGAATACTAATTTTAATACTCAAATCACTATTAATCCAGAAAATCTATCAATCGAGGAATTAGATGAATTAAATTCATTAAGAGAGGAATTAAGACCAACCCCTATTGGTGAAATTCAAGCTATTGATGATGATGGAATTGAAATAGATGTAAGAGGCAGAATTTTATCCATTGAGGATATAAATGAGTTTGAAAGAGATGATGGAACAGTTGGCATTGTTCGTTCCATTCTCTTTGCAGATGAATCCGGTAAAGTTAGATTATCATTATGGAATGAACGTGCACGAGAAGAATTCAAAGTCGGAGATGCCTACCAAATTGAAAATGCAAGAACCAGAATGGGGATGTATAGTGTAGATTTAAATATTGGTGGTGGAGCTCGTCTCATTAAATTATCTGAAGAACAGGCAGCTGCCCTGTTTATTCCGGAATTATCTACATTGGAAAAAACTTTATATGATTATAAAAAGATTTCAGACCTTGAAGATGAAGAACAGGATGTTATCATAATAGGAAGAATAATTGAATTAAATGAAATCCGTCATTTTGACAGGGATAATGGTGACCAAGGTTCAGTTAGAAATATAGAAATTGCCGATGACACAGGATTTATTAAAGTTGTCCTTTGGGACGATGATGCAAAAAGAGACTTAGAAATCGGTCAGGCAATTAAATTACAAAATCCTCGCTTATCCTTAGATATGGATAATCGTGTTGAAGCAAATGTTAACAGAAGCACTGCTATTCTTGAACCTAGTGAAAGTGAATTGGCAAAATTACCTTCTCACGAGGAATTAATGGAAGCAATTTATGTTTCAAAACCTATCGAAGCTTTAACCGAGGATGACACTAACGTTTGTGTATCCGGTACCATTGTCGAGGTAAGTACAAATAAAAACATTCTTAAAAAATGTCCTAATTGTAATGAGAATATTGAAGAATCTGAAGATGAATTTAAATGTGATTATTGCGGTCTCGTATATGATGAACCAAAATATATTCTCATGATTCCTACAAGAATCAGCGATGACACAGATGAAATTCAAGTCACATTCTTTGACAAGTTAGCTGAAGAGTTATTGGGTCAGAAAAAAGAGGAAATAATTGAAGATATTTCAAATGGTTATGGAATAGAAGATAAAATTGAAGATCTTAATGGAAAAACTATTGAGATTGTTGCTGATGTTGGTTTTGATGAATTCAATGAAGAACCTAGGTTAAAACCTAAGAAAATTTTATCTAAAAATTTTTAAATAAACTAAGGGATGATAATTATGGTTGAATTAAGTGATTTACCAGGTGTTGGTGAAAAAACAGCAGAAAAATTAGTTGATGCAGGATTTGCTGATATGATGAGATTAGCTACCGCTACTCCAAAGGAATTATCAGTCAAGGCAGAAATTGGTGAAGGTGTTGCTGAAAAAGTTATTGAAGCTGCTCGTAGAGCTGAAAACATCGATTTTGAAACTGCATTCGATGTGCTTGAAAGAAGAAGAGATGTTGGACATATTACTGTAGGTAGCCAAGAGTTCAATGAGTTGATTGGTGGTGGAATAGAAACCCAATCCATTACTGAAGTGTTTGGTGAATTCGGATCTGGAAAAAGTCAAATTTCACATGAATTAGCTGTTACAGTCCAATTGCCTAAAGAGCTCGGCGGTCTTGACGGTGAATGCGTATTTATTGATACTGAAAACACTTTCCGTCCAGAAAGAATAGAACAAATTGCAAATGGTTTTGAATTAGATATTGATGAAGTATTGCATAAAATCCATGTTGCACGTGCATTCAATTCCGCACACCAAATATTGATGGTAGATAAAATCAATGAGCTTATTCAAAGCGGTGCCAATATCAAATTAGTCATTGTTGATTCATTAATGGCTCACTTCAGAGCCGAATATGTTGGAAGAGAATCTTTAGCTGTAAGGCAACAAAAATTAAACCAACATTTACATTCACTTCAACAAATCGCTAATACATACAATGTTGCTGTATTTATTACAAACCAAGTTCAAGCAAAACCTGATTCATTCTTTGGAAGCCCTACAAAAGCTATTGGTGGGCACGTTTTAGGTCACGCTTCCACTTATAGAATCTGGCTTAAAAAAGGTTTGGCCGGAAAAAGAATTGCTCGTTTAGTCGATTCCCCTCATTTGCCAGAAGGCGAATGTGTATTTAAAATTACTAGCGAAGGTATCGTTAGTTAATTTTAATTTTTTCTTTTTTTTCTTAAATTTTAAATACTTTTTTTAATTAATTATTATTCATGAATGCAATCGAAATTACTATTTTATCAATTATTTTAATGATTGGATTAGGTTATTTCCTTAAAAGAATCGATTTTTTAAGCGAAAAGGACATTGATCCATTCAATAAGATAGTAATGTACATTCTATTGCCCTGCATGATATTTCATGCAATCTATAATGCTGATTTATCTTTAATACCAAAATTAGGGATTTTACCGTTCGTTATCCTTTTTTCATCTTTTGCGACAGGTCTTGTTTCATATGTGATTTTGAAAAGATTGGGATTGGATGATGTAAAGCTATGGTCTGTTCTGGTAACGGTCATGATTGCCAATACAGGATTTATGGGCTATCCTGTCAATTTGGGAGTTTATGGTCAGGAAGGTTTTTTAAGAGCAATATTTTGTGACATGGCCACATTGTGTATTTTTTTAATCCTATCGTTTGTCTTGATTTTGAAATTCGGAGGCACTGTCAAGACTGCAGTTAAAAAAATAGTCTTTTTCCCATCTTTGTGGGCGGTTGTTTTAGGATTGTGCTTTAATTTAGTCGGCGTTCCAATCGGACCCGTTTTAGATAATACAATTAATTATTTGGGTCAAGGTGCCATTCCTATTATCATGATTGCTCTGGGTTTGTCAATTGATTTTTCTGCATTGTCTAGAAGTAAGTCCATGATTGCCTTTACTTCTGTTTTAAAATTGGCATTCTTCCCGTTCGTAGCTTTCATTATAGCTACTCAATTGGGTTTGGTTGATCTTGAGTTTAAGGTTTCCATCGTTGAGGCTGCAATGCCTTCAGGCATGATGTCTTTATTACTTGCGATTACCTATAAATTGGATTATGAATTGACTTCTGATTGCATACTCATCAACACTGTAATCTCTTTGATTACACTTCCGATAATTCTGATGTTAATGTAATAAAAAATTAAAAATTTTGATTATTTTAAATTTTTCATTTTCCTAAATAATTAAAATTTAACGTTATTTGTACTAAATAGGATTGTATAGTCTTAACTTGCTTTTTAAGGCTAATTTAAAGCCTATTTTCACTCATCATATATAAATGTTACTCTAAGTTTTTTATAGAAACCTTTATAAGAGTGTATTTACTACATATGTATATCTAATAGTATGTAAAAATTTTTATAAACTTATTTTAAAATTGCAATTTTTTATATATATTAGATATTTTTCACGACTTGTACAAGGTGAATTATATGGCAGAAGAAATAAATAATGAAGAAATTAGGATAGGTGTTTACGTCTGTCACTGTGGTGTAAACATTGGTGGAGTAGTCGATTGTCCTGACGTTGCGGAATATGCTAAGTCATTACCTAACGTTGTTTACGCAACCGATTACAAATACATGTGTTCCGACCCGGGTCAAGCTATGATCCAAGAGGACATTAAAGAGAAAAACTTAAACAGAATTGTTGTAGCAGCATGTTCCCCTCGTCTTCACGAACCTACTTTCCGTAGATGTGTAGAAGAAGCTGGATTAAACAA
>NZ_SUTI01000020.1:0-23808 GCF_015062985.1 Methanobrevibacter sp.
TTTTGGTGTGCCCCCACTTGAAACATTAGAACATAATTCCCCAATAGTTGCAACATTCCATTCTAAACTCAAATTTACCACTCCTTTTAATAAAAAAAATATCCCAATCCAAATTTAGAATTCAAAACCTATTTCCTTTAAACTTTGGCGGATTTTATCTTCAAGTTCATTAGATTCTTTAAACAACTCACCTAACTCAGTTGTTAATGTTTTCATCTTTTCTTCAAATGGTATTCCATCATCTTCTTCTGGTTTAAATCCAACATAACGTCCAGGAGTTAATATGAAATCATGTTTTTTAATTTCTTCTAAATCGCTTACTTTACAGAATCCTTTTTCATCTTCAAGATTTCCTTCTTCAAATTTAGTGAAAGTATCCGCAATTAAATCAATATCATCATCAGTTAACTCACGTAATTTCCTAGAAACCATTGTTCCCATTTCACGTGCATCAATAAATAAAGTTTTACCTTTCTGCTTTTTGTCACGATTCAAGAACCATAAACAGACTGGTATTCCAGTAGTATAAAATAATTGTGTTGGCAATGCAACAATACATTCAACTAAATCGTCTTCGACAATAGCTTGTCTTATTTTTCCTTCACCTGATGTAGTTGAAGATAATGATCCATTAGCTAAAACCAAACCAATTTTACCTTTTGGTGATAAATGGTGTATCATATGTTGCATCCATGCAAAGTTTGCATTTCCTTTTGGTGGAATTCCATATTTCCACCTTACATCATCTTGCAATTGTTCTTGACCCCATTTTTTAAGGTTAAATGGTGGATTTGCCATTACAAAATCGGCTTTAAGTGTAGGATGTAAATCATTTAAGAATGTGTCTTCTTGGTGTTCTCCAAGGTCTGCTTCAAGTCCTCTGATAGCTAAATTCATTTTTGCCATTTTCCAGGTTGTAGGATTGGATTCCTGACCATAAATTGATAAATTGTTTATATTACCACTATGGTTATCAATGAAGTTTTTAGATTGGACAAACATTCCTCCAGATCCACAACATGGGTCATAAACTCTTCCATCAAATGGTTTTAAAACTGAAACTAAAGTTTTTACAACACATGCTGGAGTATAGAATTCTCCTGCTTTTTTACCTTCAGTTTCTGCAAACATACTTAAACAATATTCATAAGTACGTCCAAGAATATCTTTCTTATCTCCCTTTTCAGACATCTGCACATTAGTGAAAATATCTATTACAGCACCAAGTTTCTTTTTATCCAATTCAGGTCTTGAGAAATTTTTAGGTAATATTCCTTTAAGTGATTTGTTACTGTCTTCAATAGCTTTCATTGCTGCATCTATTGCCATACCATTTTCTGCTGTGTTTGCTTTTTTAGCAATTTCTGACCAACGAGCTTCAGGTGGAACAAAGAAAATATTCTTATAAGTATATTCATCAATATCTTCTTCAAATCCGTCTCCTTCTTCTACTAGTTCTTGGTATCTTTCTTCAAATTTATCAGATAAGTATTTTAGAAAAATCAATCCTAATACTACATGTTTATATTCTGCTGCATCCATTGAACCTCTTAGTTCATCTGCTGCATCCCAAATTTGTTTTTCAAAACCTATTTCACTTATATTTTCTTTTGCCATTTTATCACCTATGCTGCTTCATCTACCCATAATTCACATTGTGCTATAACTTTTTCTAAAGCAAAATCCATATCCTCTGGAGGATATTTGTATTTTTTAAGCAATCTTTTTACAGTTCTACGCATGTTTGCTCTTGCAGATTCTTTTTTCTGCCAATCTATTGTTCTATTTCTTCTTAAAGAATCCGTTAATTCTTGAGTAATTTTAATCAAAGTTTCATCATCATAAAAACTATGTATATTTTCTGGAAGTGCTATTGCATTGTAAAATGCTAATTCCTCCTCACTTAATCCTAATTTTTCTCCTTCTAAATGTGCATCTCGTAAGAGTTGTGCAATTCTAATTAATTCTTCAATTACTTCATCATTTGTAATATGACCATTAATGTAATCATTACGTGTCTTTTTCAGGAGCTCTGAAAATTCTTCAGCTTTAACAAGATTGGTTCTTGTATAAACTCTTACTTCATCATCCAGTAATTTTTCTAAAATAGTTCTGGTTAAATTGGAAGATTCCAATGCTCTTACTTTATCTAAAAATTCTGGATCGAATAATGATACTTCCTCACTGACATTAATGACATTAATTACTCCAGTACTTTTAATTGATTGATTTAGTAATTCTGTAATCTGTTTATTGATTTCTGGCAGGGATAATTTTCCATTTGAAGTAACTTTAACAAGAACTGTTCTTACAGCTTCGAAAAATGCTGCTTCAAATCTTTCATGTTTCTTAGCTCTACTACTACATAGTGACAGCCATTTTTTAAGTAGTAATGCTTCTTTTAAATAATCTTTTTTGGTGTCTTTACGTGACAGGTCTTCCATGAAGTTTACTCCACTTGAAATGACTTTTGATCTTTCTAAATCACTGTCTCCAAAGAATTTGGAGTAGTCAAATCCGTGGAATAAGTCACGGCAAATTTCTAGTTTTTCTTGGAATTTTGGATATGCTACTTTATCAACATCCGGGTCACCATATTTCTTTTTGTCCCTATCAGTGTATTCACTCATTGCCTTTTTGAGTTCAGCTGCTATACCAATATAGTCAACAACTAGCCCCCCTTCTTTTCCTTTGAATACTCTGTTTACACGTGCAATTGCTTGCATTAAATTGTGTCCTCTCATTGGTTTGTAGACATACATTGTTGAAAGTGAGGGAACGTCAAATCCTGTAAGCCACATGTCAACTACAATAGCTATTTTCATTGGATCATCATCATCTTTAAATTTCTTTTCAAGTTCTTTTTTATATGATTTATCCCCAATTATTTCAAACCATTCTTCCGGATCTTTATTAGAACCACTCATTACTACTTTAACTTTTTCATCCCAATCTGGACGTAGTTCTAATATTTTTTCATACATTTTTATGGCTATTGGACGTGAATATGCTACAATCATTGCTTTTCCACTTAATTCATTTGCACGATTGTCTTCATAATGTTGAACAATATCTGTACAAATATCATCAATAATATCTGGAGCCCCAAGCAATTCTTCCATTCTACTTAATTCACGTTTACTTCGCTCAATATTGTATTCTTCAGCTTCTTCTTGTAACTCCCAATATTTTTCATCAATCTTTTGTAGGATTGATTCATCCAAGTTTATATCTGCAATACGGCTTTCATAACATATTGGTACTGTTGCTCCATCTTCTACAGATTGTGTCATGTCATAAATATCAATATAATCTCCAAATACTTCACGAGTGTTTCTATCTGCTTTTGAAATTGGTGTTCCAGTAAAACCAATGAATGTTGCATTTGGAAGAGCATTGTGTATTCTTCTAGCAGCACCTATTTTTATTTCACCAGTTTTAGGATCTACCTTTTCTTCAAGACCATATTGACTACGATGTGCTTCATCAGATATTACAATAACATCTTCCCTATCTGTTAATGATTCATCATAATCATCGAACTTTTGCATTGTAGAGAAAAATATTCCATTAGCTTTCCTATCATTCAATAATTCTTTTAGATTTTTCATACTTGTGGCTTGTTTTGGAGTTTGTCTTAAAAAGCCACTACATTTAGCAAATTGTGAATATAATTGATCATCCAAATCATTACGGTCGGTAATTACAACAAAAGTTGGACTTTCAAGTACTTGTTGTAATTTGTTAACATAAAATACCATAGACAAGCTTTTTCCACTTCCTTGTGTGTGCCAGAATACTCCGGCTTTGTGGTCACTGTTAATAGCTTTAACAGTTGAGGTTACTGCTTTGTTAACAGCAAAGTACTGGTGGTATGCACCCAGAATTTTAATGTTAGTTTTTGAATCATTTGAAAAGACAATGAAGTTTTTTAATATGTCTATGAATCTTTGTCTTTCGAATATTCCTTCAAAGAATGTTGTGAAGTCTGCCCATTGTGTTGATTCATAACTTCCATCAGTTGTTTTCCATTCCATGAATCTGTCTTCAGAAGCAGTAATTGTTCCTGCTTTTGAAATTGACATATCACTCATTACACAAAAAGCATTGTAGTTAAAAAGAGTCGGAATAACTTGCATATATTTTTTAAGTTGGTTATATGCTTCAGATGTATCTGTATTTTCCCTTGATGGAGATTTTAGTTCACATACTACTAATGGAAAACCATTTACAAAAACTACAATGTCAGGTATTTTAGTTTCCTTATCAATTACTGTCCATTGGTTAATAACAGTGAATATGTTATTGTCTAAATTATCGTAATCAATGAGTTTAACATGAGTGGATTCTTCTTTTCCATCACGCCAATAATTTACATTAATACCATTTTGAAGATAATCCATGAATTTATTATTTTTTTCTTCTAAAGATCCAATACCAAAATCTTGAATTACTTCAATAGCTTTATCAACAGCTTCTTTATCTAATTGATTATTGATATTATATAATACATCAATATCTCCCATGTAAAGAGGGTTTTTATGTTCCCTATCAATATCTGGGCCATAAAAACTGTTATAGCCTAAATTCTGAAACAATTCCATTAATGCTTTTTCATAAGCTTCTTCATTATAAAATGAAATAATAATCAACTCCTTGAAACAATATTCTAAGTTAACAACAATATTGTAATAATGATAGTTATATAAAAATATACTATTAAGTTTTACTAAAATTATAATTATAAAGAGTTGATACAATGACTGAAATAACAAAATGTATAAACGAATGGAATGCAACTATCGAAGCATTAGGTCAAGGAAAACAAACAATATTAATAAGAAAATATGGCACCACCTTGAATGAATTTTTATTATATCCCACCATTAGCTATGCAAATAATGAAGATGTCTTAGATTCATTTCAAGAAGATTATAAAGGCTTTGTAAAAGATAATCTTCTGCCTATTGGTGAAAACAGAACTTATGAAGTAAAATATTATGCAACTGTAGAGGAAGTTATTGATAAATCTTCTTCAAGAATTGGTGCATTCAATAAGTTCCATATTTGGACTCGTGACCATGTGAAAGATTATCTCGGAAGAAAAGAAGCTAAGATATGGATTTTAAGAGTTTATGAACTTGATGAACCTCAAATGCTTAAACGTTCAAATGGAATGTTATACGCTAACGTAAACAATCCCGTTAAACTTGAAGGTAAACCAGTTATATCTGATGATGAGTTTGATAAGTTAAAAGAAGAAATTTTAAATACTAAATAATTTTTTATTTCTAGTTTAATTGAGGTATGGCAAATGGACAATACGAATAAATCAATAAAGCAAACAAAAATTTTAAAAGAAAATATGGAAAGGCAAAAAAAAGCAAATTTAAATAGTCTTATTTACCCATACAAGCCCGAAAATCAGTATAAAGCATTGAAATCATTTATTAAATCTATAGAAAGTCCAATGAAATCGTATGAATATATTTTGAATCAGCGAAAAGAGTTTAATGCTGAATTTCAAAAAACTCAAGAAAATTTAGAAAAAATGAGAAAATCTATTGCAATTAGGCCAATTGATTATCTTGATGGTTTTCTTCCTACTAAACCAGAATACCTCAAAATATATGATTCAATAAATAAAGTTAATTGGAATGAAGTATACAATTCATTATCACAATCTTTAATTAGTTTAAAATATCCATTTATAAATATTTTTTTACAACCTGATGAATTTACAAACACCCTTCATGAACACGTAAAAAAAATTGATGACGACGAATTAAATGAAATTTTTACAATACATTTTCTAAAAAAAATAACCAGAGATTGGTGGATTTTTCCAAGATTCAGTTTAGAAGACTATAAAGAAATATCTAAAATCAAAGACATTAATTCATATAATAACGCAGTTTTAAATGAATTTTATTTTAATCCTGAACTAATCGAAGACTTAATCTCTAATTGGAATATTGATAATGAAAATAGGAAAACTATAATTGAACAAGCTTATTTCAATTATAAACATGGAAAATTTGAAACTTGTGTAATTCTTTTAATGCTACAGATTGAAGGTATAATGAAAGAAAAAATTGATTTTGATAAAAAAGATTCAGATTTAAGAATAAAAATACAAAAAACATTAAATAAAAAGAGTGATAGTGATGATGCATGGGAATCTTTTTTAAATAAAGCCAATGCTGAATTTATATTACGAATTGTAAAACCATTATATGATGATGTTGATTTTGAATATGATATGGGTGATATTAAACGGCATGAAATTGCACATGTTGGTGTTGTAGAAACTAGTCAAATGGGAGCAATGAGATTATTCCTTATATTAGATACAGTAATATATATTTTAGAAGATTTAGATGAAATTTAAATTTAATCTAAATTTTTTACTATCTGCTCACCTTTTTCAGTATGCCTATACAACCTACCTTTTCTAGCTTCGGGATTAATGCATTCAACCAGTTCATGTGCTTTTAATTCAGACAATATTTTTGAAATATGATTTGTTCTTATCCCAGAGTTTCTAGCTATCTGGGAAGGTATCAATACTTCACCTTCTAAAGATTTCATTGTTTTGGTTCTATACTTTGAAATCTTCACATAACTTATTTCCGTTAACATTTCATCTGACAATTCCATAATATCACTTATGAACTTCTTACAAAATAAATTGTATCCTCATCATAGCTACTTAAAGCATCATATGCTGCCTGAGTCATAAACCTAAACTTACCAAAGACGCCATATTCAACACCCATATAAACTGGTCCTGTTGATTTTGCCAAATACATTTGTATACTTCCAGAATGCTTTAACGGTATCACTGAATATGGATCAAGTGATTCAGTATCCCAGGATGTTCCATTATATTCTTTAATGGCCATCAACGAACTTGTACAAATAGCTACGCGATAACCTTTACTGACACCAGTCGGCAATGTGGTTGTAGTTTGTATCTTATCAACTGGTAGTTTCCACCCTGCTTCCTTATCACTGCCCTGACCCGTTGCACCAGTATCGCCTTTTGGACCAATTGCTCCAGCAGGGCCAGTATCACCAGTATCTCCTTTAACAGAACCTGCATTTGCCCATCCGTTTTCATTCCAGTAGTAATAGCTGCCATCCACTATATATGCATCACCTAAACTTCCCGAAGGATGCACTGCTATAAATTCAGCATAGTTATTATAATAGCCTTTGATAATTGTTCCAATTCCAATGTCTCCAGTATCTCCTTTAGGTCCGGTATCGCCTTTAACTGGTCCGATTTCTATCCATTCCTTTTCAGCCATTTGTATTCCTCCATGGTTCTATTATCACATATTAAATAGCATTGCTCCGCCGTAATCATACACCATTATCACAGGCTAGAACTTATCAAATGAAATGATATTGCTTACATTGCCTTCATATGAATAAACTGTTGTACTTCCGTTTTTAATAGTGCTTTGAGATATCCATTGTCATAATACAAGTCGCATGTATACCCTACAGACAAAATAACAGATAATGAAATAACATTTACGTTGGTTCGAAGCCTTGGAATCAAAAGGTATCCCACGAAATTTATTTCAAAATGGATTAATTCAACAATATCCTCATCAACGAGTTTCACCATGAGATATCAATAAACTATAAAATTTTAGATTACTTCAAGTCCAAATTCAAGTAAAACTTACTGCAACACATGAAAGAATAATCACCAAAGATGTCTTTACACTATAAGACTACAATAAAATCAATGAAATAAATCTTAAAGAAGCAATAAATAACAGCTTTTCTCCATCTTAAATATTGGAACCTACGATGCCATGATATAATTACATAAAAATAAAAAAAAACAGCAGTATATCCTAGAAAAGATTTGATGCAAATAAAACCTTATTTTAATATTGAATGTAGAAAATTACTTGAATAGAAGTTGTTGATTTAATAAACCAATAAAATGGACTAATTTTTTAAATTATTTTCAGCAATCAAATCTAATTGGCATTTAATGACATTGAACTCCTGATTCAAATCAAGGGTTTTCACTGAAATTTTATTGCCGCTCATCACATAGTCACTGTCCGGCTGAATTTCAGAAGTTGTCCTTGCATAAAGTAGCATCCCACTGATTTCAATATCATTTCCTTGCATCTCAATCTCTTTATTTTTAACATATGTGAAAATCTGATACAAGTTAGTAGTGTGATGTATATCTTTTCCATAATGTTTAGTTAAGTTGCGACCATAATACTTGGCGTCAATGATTAAAATCTTATCCCCATACTCAAGAGTAACATCAGTCTGCATTTTCGGAAGCAGAAAGTCAATTCCCTCATCAATCTGCCATGGAATTTGAGGAGCATGAGCCTTGATTTCAGGATGTTCCTTTTTATAATAATTCAGAATGAATTTCTCATAAAGCCTTGACATTCTCTGATCATCCAGAAACTCCATTAGTTTCATATTTCCGGATTTCTGAGTTTGTAATAACCCATTAACCACCAAATAACAGACTCCAATCAAAAGTCTGTAAGTCTGATTGTTTCTGTCAAAGCGTATTTTCCAATTGACCGATTTTAAGTCAATCAAATCAACATCTGCAAAATACATCAGCAGATTTTTCAGTTTCTTTCGCCTTGAATGTGAAACATCACTTCGAACAAGCAGATTCATTGTTGATTTTATAATCTGGTTTAAGTGGCAGTTGAGTGAAAATTCATCATAAGTGCAGTTAAGCTGTCTTTTGATGAAACTCTGCTCATTGATTGAATCAGTAATGTTGATTTTGCCCCGAATTGAAGAAGTGGTCTCTGTTACGTCAATGTAGTCCCTTACAAGTCCCTGTTTGATTTGGGATGAAACACCTATAATCAGTATTTGCGAGAACAGCTCTGCTGTATTTTCAAACTCTTCAGTTTCAATTTTATTATATGCTCGTGAATTCAGGCTCTGAAAGGCATATGAAAGCATATAATAGATGTTTTTAACTTTAATCATCAAGGACACTTCTCAATCTCTCAGACCAGTAATCGATTTTTTCGCTCTCATCAAACCAGTACTCTTTTAAAAGCGGAATCAGTTCATATTCTACAATATATGATAATTTTTCATCAGCATCTTCTGCTTTAATATTGCATAAATAGGAATGACCAATTCTAAATCCTTCACCTAATGATTCATCCTCTTTAATGTCATGGTTTAATTCAATCATCACATTAATAAGGTTATTAAATGTATCATTTGAAAGGTTTTCCTGATAATCCCTAAACCCATCTGATCCAAATCCAGGTTTTAAATCAAAAAATGCGAATCTGCGTCTTAATGCATAGTCAAGCATTGCTAAACTTCTATCCGCAGTATTCATCAGGCCTATAATATAGACATTTTTAGGAATGAAAAATGATTCATCTGAGTACAGCAGTTGAATTTTATTTTTCTCTCCCCTTTTGTCATTTTCAATCAGCATGAATAGCTCTCCGAATATTTTGGAAAGATTTCCTCTATTTATTTCATCAATGATGAAGAAATAATCATTTTCACTGTCTTCCTCAGCCTGCTTGCAGAAACTGTAAAAGGTTCCTTCTCTTAACTCAAAACCTTCTTTTGAAGGCCTGTAACCCATTACAAAATCTTCATAGGAATAACTCTGGTGAAACTGAACCATCATTACACGATTGGGATCTTTAACACCCATTATGGAATATGCCAGACGTTTTGCCATGAATGTTTTTCCAACACCAGGAGCGCCCTGAACAATAAGATTTTTCTTGTTCCCGACCAGCTTTACAAGAGTATTATAGTCATATTCATCAACATAAACCTCTTCAAGGAATTTTTCCATATTATAATCAGGATATTGAAATTCAGGAACATCATCAACGATTTCATCTTCACTTGCAAATAGCTCCTTAATTCTATTTACAAACTCATGATAATTAGTAATATCAGTTAATGTTTTCATAGGTAATTTGTCTTTTGACTTCCAGCTGCCCTTATGTGTCCATCTGACTTTTCTAATTTTATGATATTCCTTGCTTGTGTCATAGAAATAATCTGATTCAACAATACCCCTTCCGATTATTTCACTCATTCCATTTTTAACAAAGATTACATCCCCAATTTGCATATCATGAACAAATTGCCAGCAGGCATGAACATTATTTCTATGGTTTGTCTTGTCATTATAAAGTTTTTGAAATTTGCGGTTGAGTTCTTCTTTACTTTTATACTGTTTTAAATCACCGGTATCACCAAAACCGATGGCGGCATCACCATTTCTGTAAAAGTCATCCCACCATCCGGCACCCCAACCGGCTGACATCAGCCAGTACCTGACTGTTTTTACATCACTATCTCCTATTCCGTTTAAATCATTATCATCTTCCGAAACGGAATCATAATTTGAATTGTTAAGATTATCCAAAATATCCTTTTTAACAGTCGGTTTAATTTGAAAAACAGCATTGCTCGTATTTAATGAACTTAAAGAAGGCTGTTTTAAATTATCTTTTTTAATTTCACATATCCATTCAACATCCCTCAGATGATTCAGATTACTGTTTGGTGAATAATAGTAATCCGAAGTAATTTTACCAATCAAATATGTTCTATTTTCAGGATTGACTGTAATTACATAATCTCCAACTTTAAATTTGTTTACAAAACTATTTATCTGAAATGAAAAGTTCCCTAAAGCAATATTATCCATACGTGGAAACTTTTTCTTTAATAATGCTTTAATTTCATCAAGATTATTATTGGATAAATCTTCAAAATCCCACTCTATTGAAACAACGTTGTATTCTTTAAATTCATTGAAAAAATGAGCGTGTTTACCTGCTCGAACCATCCACATATTAGACATGTTAACATCCCTTAATTTTGATTTCAAAAATATAATATGCTAAAACTATTTTTAAATTAATATTTTTTATCAATTTCATAATTTTTCAAAATATTTTCTTATACTTTCAGCCATCAATTTTCTTCTTTCATCCAAAAATTCAAAGTAATCCATATTCCAGAATTCAAAAGGCAAATCATAAGCTTCAGTATAATTATTCAATACAAATTCTCTGGTGTTTTCACTGCATTCACCTAAAACAACATCCCAGTATTCATGAGGAGGCATATCACTTATCCTAATATTTACATGATAATCAATGTAAATCATGTTTGCAATCTGATTAAAATCAACCTGTTTTAATTTCAGATTAGTTTTTAAATAGTTTTTAGGAAAAATATGATGTTTTTCAATTTGTTTTTTTGGACTTTTTATCAATGGAGACAGATAATCCTTTAATTTGATTTCTGAAAACAATACATTATTGTCTTCAAAAATTTTACTTGCAAGGTATGTTGCTTCGGCAGGATTTGAACGGGATGATTTTAGTCTTTCAGGCAGTGTTACCTCCCAAAAGTCATTTGTTAACTCAGAAGCAATTATGCTCTCCAGATATTCAATTAAATTATCATGATATCTGAAATTCCTCAGTTCCTGTTCTATAACGGATTCGGGTGAACTGGTGTATCTGCGGGTTAAAATACCGAATACAAACCATTTGGATATAATTGATTTGAGTTCATTGTGTTGAAGCCCATACTTACGGCCCAGCAGATAAAGCGCATAAGTTTGATATAAAGCATTTTTAGAACCGATCATGTTTTCATTTACAAAACCGCTGGCCTGTATGATGCTGATAAATTGATGCCAATTAACTAAATTTAAAACCTCACCTGCACCTTCCTTTAAAATATCAAAATTTTTAACCCTTACTTCTTCAGTAGTGGT
The DNA here is from genome assembly GCF_015062985.1 of Methanobrevibacter sp. Classification (GTDB taxonomy): domain Archaea; phylum Methanobacteriota; class Methanobacteria; order Methanobacteriales; family Methanobacteriaceae; genus Methanocatella. Next base: position 11,801 of record NZ_SUTI01000020.1, read on the forward strand.
TTTATTTTCCAAATTACGTCCTTTTAAAATCAGATATGCATAACGCAATCTTCCTCTTAAAAATGAATAGCTTATTGTTGATCTGAGTAAATTTTCATTTGTAGGCTGTTCATTAATAACATTGAATGACGAATTTCCAATTTCTGCAGGTTTTTTCGCCTCATATGAAAAAGTCTCAAAACTGTCTTTTCCTTCAGGCCAATATAATGACATTAATGTAAATATAAAATCTGACTGATTTAAAGCCTTTCCAGTACTGTTAATCCTGACAAAAATTTCTGAAACCTCTTCCGGATCCAAACTTGACGCCAGCTCAATTGCACTGATTTGATAAGATGTTTCTAAGGTTTTAAGAGAACTGATATTGTCCTGCACTACACTTTCATCAAATTCAAAATCAGGACGCTTTTCTTTTAAATTAGTGATAAAGTCATTGACAAATGAGAATAAATTTCCTTGAAAAATATCAGTAATATTGCTAATCCATAATGGATCGTTTTTGATTGCTACATTTTGAACTTCAAAAATTTCCTCAAAAGGATTATAGGCTATTTTGATTTTTTTATTTTTATAATCCTTATCAATTATTTCAGAACCGGTAATGACTGAATATAAAGCAGTTAATCTTTGTTGACCGTCAATAATCAGTTTAGAGGGTGTTGTTTTTTTGTCCAAACCAATAGGTTTGAATTCATCATTGCTTTCATTGATTTTCCATAAAATCAACATTCCAATAGGAAGACCTTTATAAAGTGAATCAAACAGGTCTTTTACCTTGCTGTTATCCCATACAAACGGCCTCTGCAAATCCGGAAGTGCAATTTCGCCAGTATCAATATTTGTTATCAAATGATTTAATTGATACTGAGTAATATTAAAAACAGTTTCTTTTTTCATAATATGACCTACTTTAATTATTATTAAGTTTATAACACGATAAATATAAAATTTCCTTAAAAACTTAAATTATTTAGAAAAAAACTAAAATTTACTTAATTTTTGAATCGTTGAAAAATGAACTCGAACCCTCCTGAAGAAAACAAAGAACTTTAAGAGGAAATAAAAAAGTTAAAGACTTGATTGAAAAATAATCATATCTTAAATACCAAAGGCAAATGATCGCTTAATGTAATCCATTTATAATTATCTAAAATATTAAAATCCTTAACAACATTCTTACAGGCATAAACAAAGTCCAAATGATACGGATTGTTTAAATGTCTTGCCTGATAAAATGTTTTTGATTTTTCAAAACCCTGCTCATCACCTGTTTTACTATGATAAACACTGAATAAATTTTTGCTTTCAAGTTTTTCATTCAGTTTTGTATGGTTTTTAGCCTTCGGATGGTGACCGTTAAAGACAACATTGCTGTTGAAATCCCCACATATCACCAGATTTTCATTGAACAACTCTTCATTTGCATTGAAATAATCGTGAATCATTTCAACATATTTCGGCATTGCCCACACGCCAAGCAGATTAAATGAATCATTCACTCTAACTGCAATGAAGTGTTTTAAATCTTCATTACTGTTTGAAATTTCCTCAAGAGTGATGGCCTCTTTTGCAAATATTCCAAGTCCCTTATAGTGCAGGTTTCCTGTCCATAAGTAGTTGTCTCCTGCAAATTCCCTGTAATCTTCGTTTTTTGATTCTGCAGGATTTTCACATTCCTGAATTACATAGATATCTACATCTTCGGAGATTATTTCCTTAAACTTCTCGCGGAACTTGCCGTTGCAGTTCCATGAAACAATCTTAATCTGGCTTTCATCAAGCCATCTTGCCAATAGCTTTTCAAACTCATCACTAACATCAAGATTATCATTACTGCCAGCAAAGTATTCCTTATAAATTTCATAGATTTTAATCTGGTCTTTTGTCCAGCTTTCGGGAATCTCGTCAATCTTTATCAAATTAACCACCTTCACTAAAATATCTCTTGAAGGAGTATAATATAACTTGTGTTTAAATATTATTTTCACCAAAGATATGATTATGACAATAATAATTGAAAACTTCAAAACAGACAGAAAATGGAGATATTTATGGCTTCAATACATCAATGGAGTTAATTTGAAGTATCACTGCCAAAGATGTCTTTTGGGAAAAACCTCTAAAAAGATTAACAATGAACTTAAACAAGCCGAAAACATTGAACTTGATGAACTTGAAAGCAGATATTATTATTTATGTGGCGTTGCACCGTCAATGGCACTTGAAGATAATTTTCACTTGGCTTTTGAAGAATCAGAAGGTGACTCAATAGAATATTCCTTCAATGGAATCAGTGTGAAAATCAAAAATGCAAAAAGGGTGGAGTTTTCCTCAGATGACATCAACTGGGATGTTGAGCACTCCGATGAAGAGCTATACAACAGATGCCGTAACTGGCAATTTGCCCACAAGGTAAGTAATGGTGGGGAAAATACTAAATTTAAATAGTGATAAATATGATTTGTCCTGCTTGCAGTACTGAAAACGATTCAACTGAAGAATACTGTTTTAACTGTGGTCAAAGACTGATTGAATGTGATATCGAAGATAAAATTCCTGAAACCAAATTAACAATTCCAAAAGATAAGATAATTCTTCTGGATTTAAACTATACGCTGATTTCCAATTCATGGGCAATCAGATATGAAAAACTGCCCGGAAAGATTGAAAAGCGCCAATACGAACACGAACTTGTTGAACTAATCAAGGACAATTATGTTATTCTTATAACAGCAAGTCCATATTATACATCATTTGACTCTTTAAAGCATATTGAGGAGAATACTGATTTGAAAATTCATGAATCATACTGGAACTTTGGAAAAAGACCTCCTGCACTTAAAAAGTACTGGCTTGAAAAGGCAGTCATTCCAACCCATGGAAATGACCCTGAAAAATACCTTGCAATCGAGTCAAACGAGAAGACACGTGAAATGTACGGCAAATTTGGAATTGAAGCCAGACCTAAAAGTGATTTCATTTAAATAACATCAACATTAATGTTAAATGATTCAATTTCATTTCTTCTCTTTAAAGGAGTATTCTTAAAACTTACAAATCATATTTTAGTAAACCATCATCCAATTTAAGATATCCGATTTCTAAAAGATGATTAATGAAAGCATTCATTTCTTTTTTATCAAATTCGCCAATGTCATCTTCTAAAAGAACATCTTTAGAAATTCCCATATTTAAAAAATAATCCATAGAATTTAAGTTTTTAATAATATATCTAAACTCGTTAATATCTTCAGATTCTATTTTAATTTTACAGGAAGGCCTTACAAAATCAACATGACAATTTTTGCAATATAATTCAGGATTTGAAATATCTATACAGCATCCACCTAACACCACTTCTCCCATATCCTCTTTTCTCATCAATTCTTCGGAGGGATATCCATATACAATTGGAATTAGTTTTTCGCCACAGAACGGGCATGTTAGTCTTCTATGGAGCTTTTTAATTTTATAAATCCATGAAATATAATATTTTTCAAATTTAGATGGGAGTTTTAAATTAAATTCATTAACTATAGATTTCATCACATCAATTATTTCTAACTCAGAGGGTCTTAATTCCAATGCTTTTTCGCAACATTTTAAAGCTTTTTCAGGTTGTCCTGCATCACGCAATTTTTTAGCTAAAATTTGTATCAGATGATTTCCTAAACCAATATCACTTTCAAAATTCATGAAATAGCCAAATAACTCATCAAATTTTTCCAAATCCAATAAACATTCAAACTTGATTATTAATAGGTCATTGTCTTCAGTATAAAAATATAACGCAGCATTTGTTGCTGCTAAGGCATTTTCATATTCTTTTAGATGATAAAGTGATTCAGCTTTACATTTTAAAGCAAAAATAACATCTTTATTTAAGTTCAGAATTTCATCAGACTTTTTAACTACTGCTTCATAATCCCAATTATTTAATAGCTCTTTTAGCTGTTCCTGATTGTTCATTAACTCACACCCAATAATATAATTACATTTCATCGTAAAACGGCTGTTCGCCACATTCCCAAACGGATGTAAATTCATCCAAATCTCTTACAAATTCGAATTTTGTTCCAGGTGCTACAATAGTGTCAAATTCATCGTTTACAGTTTCGCCCAAATAAAACAGTTTATGGGATTTTTTAAACAGCAATATGTTTGTAAACTTTAAATTCTCATTGTAATGAGGATCTGAATTCAGATTCATTGGAATCGGTGATTGATATATTCCATCTACAGCTCCATCTTTCATGAAATTTTCATCACTTCTAAGCATGAACGCCATGTTGTCTTTAAGTTCAATGGAATTTTCTTTTATGATTGTGAGCATTTCATTTAACTGGTTTAGCCTGTCAGAAGTATTGCTGAATAAATTCAAAAATGTTCCCATTCCCATGTTGATGTTAGAATCTGTAAATGGATTTATTGCTATTGTGGAATACTTGTCTCCTGCCTGTTCCATCAAATCTGCCAAATCGCTCATGAACAATACATATGCAGAGCTTTCAACACCTGCATGCTCCATCATTTCATTACTTGTAAAAAGAGGCACCGCATTTCTGCCTTCATCATCGGTAAGATAAATAATATTGAAACCCGCCTCGCCTTCAGGTTCAAAGACATCTCCAACCTTGGCGTTTTCAGCACCCTCAATCATGTTGAGTGAATATTCAACAGGCATGATTAATTGCGATTCCTTGAACTTTTCAAGAAATCTGTTTCTCTCATCGGCATTATTCACATCCATTTTCATCAGTTCTTCAAGTTCAGAATTATCCAATAACTCCATGTTTTATCCTCCAATATTATTCATTAATTCCTCATACAAAGAAATATTGCCTGAAATTCTATATTTTCCGAAAATTTAACCTGACATGATTTTTCATGGCATCCTTATCATTTATAGAAAATTTTATGTCGAAATCCAAATTCATTTTAAATTTTTATTTGCTTTTTCTGCACAATTTATAATATTGTTCTGATTTGATTATCTAATTGAATTTAAAAATATTATCGTTATTATATTGTTACTATACTATTGATTATAATTATTGCTATAACAAAATTCTAAAAAAATAATATTTATAAGAAACATATTTTTTATTATAAAATCAAGGAAATTAAATAAATGAAACAAAACACATTCACGGGAAACAATTCCGATTTTTACAATGCGCTAAAAGAAAGCATAAAAAATGCCGAATCAATCGATATCATAGTTTCATTTCTCATGGAATCAGGCGTCAAGTTAATCATTAATGATTTGAAAAATTCCAATTTGAAAATCCGGATTTTAACAACCAGATATCTTAACATCACCCAGCCACAGGCACTTTACATACTAAAAAGAGAGCTTAAAGACAATTTAGAATTAAAATTCTACTCAGAAAAAAACAGTTTCCATCCAAAAGCATACATCTTCCACAACAAAGATGATTCAGAAATATATGTAGGATCATCAAACATGTCCCAAGGTGCATTAACTACTTCCATTGAGTGGAACTATCACTTTAAAAAGTCTGAAAAGCCAAATGACTTCATGCATTTCCGGAACACTTTTGAAGATCTCTTCGAAAACCATTCTATAGAAGTTAGCGATGAAGTCCTGAGAGACTATTCAAAATCATGGACCAGACCCCAAGTTTCAAAACATTCACCAGATGAAAATAACTCTAAAGAATTCGAGCCCAACCCTGCACAACTTGAAGCATTATACATGCTAAATCAATCTAGAGAAGAGGGCTATGAAAAGGCACTGATTGTTGCAGCCACAGGTATAGGAAAAACATATCTTGCAGCATTCGATACAAAAAACTACAGTAAAATTTTATTTGTTGCACACAGAGAGGAAATCATAAAACAGGCAAGCAAGACATTTAGAAATATCCATCCTAACAAAACTATGGGATTTTTCTACAGCACCACAAAAGAGACTGACAGGGACATCACCTTTGCCCTGGTTCAAAGCCTTGGAAAGGAAAGGTATCTCAATGAAAACTATTTCAAAAAGGATTATTTCGACTACATCATCATCGACGAGTTTCACCATGCCGTTGCAAACAACTACAAGAGAATTCTCGACTATTTCAAACCTAAATTCATGCTGGGCCTTACTGCAACTCCTGAGAGGCTGGACACCAAGGATGTCTTTGCCCTGTGTGACTACAATACAGTTTATGAAATAAGGCTAAAAGAAGCAATCAACAAGGGATTCCTCTCACCGTTCAGGTATTATGGAATCTATGACGATACCGTCAATTACGATGACATCAGCACGAGAAACGGCCAGTATGATGAAAAGGACCTTGAAGATAAGCTTATGATTAACAGAAGGGCGAATCTGGTATTGAAGCATTACCTGAAATACAAATCCAAAATCGCAATCGGATTCTGTTCATCAATAAAGCATGCAGAGTTCATGGCCGAGTATTTCACAAACCATGACATCCCCTCAGCTGCTGTTCACAGTGGTGAACATGGAGAATACACTGAAGAAAGGAAAATTGTAGTTGAAAAGCTTAAAAGCAATGAACTGAACATCCTGTTTACGGTTGACATGTTCAACGAGGGCGTTGACATTCCTTCAATCGATACAGTGCTCTTTTTAAGACCTACACAGTCACCGACAATATTTTTACAGCAGCTTGGAAGGGGACTGCGGAAAAGCGAAAACAAAAAGTATCTGACTGTGCTTGATTTCATTGGAAACTACAAGAAGGCCAATCTTGTTCCATTTTTATTGAGCGACAAGGATTACAACTCCAAGGCGCTTGCAACCGAATCCGTGCTTGAGTTTGAATATCCTAATGACTGCTTTATTGACTTTGATTTCCAACTTGTAGATTTATTTAAGGTACAGGCTTCACAGGAGCTTAAAGTAAAGGATAAAATCATCTTTGAGTACAACTCAGTTAAAGACACTCTGAGCCACCGGCCTTCAAGGGTTGAACTTTTCCTGAAAATGGACGATGCAATATATACTGCAATGAAGAAAAATTCAAAGCTGAACCTTTTCAGGGACTATATCACATTTTTATCCGACAATAATGAATTAATGGATGATGAAAAGTCAATTGTGGGCTCAAAGGCTCATGAGTTTTTAAAGACATTGGAAACAACAAGCATGACAAAATCATACAAGATGCCTATACTTCGGGCGTTCTACAATGACGGAGACATAAAAATGGAGATTACCGATGATGATGTCTACAGGTCAATGCTTGAGTTCTACAGCGATTCCTCGAACGGAGTGGACATGCTCAAGGACAATGCAACAAAAGACTATAAGACATGGGATAAAAGAAAATACGTCTCACTTGCAAAAAGAAATCCGATCAAGTTCCTAAACAAGTCTGCAGGTGAATTTTTCATAAAAAAAGATGGATGTGCACTTGCACTGAGTGATGATTTAAAGGAATTTATTGAAAAAGAAAGCTTTATAGAACACTTCAGAGACATTATAGAATATAGAACATTATATTATTACAAGACAAGATTTGAGGCTAAAAAATGAATTACTATGATGAAAACGGACAGGAGTTCTTTGACGGAACCGTCAATACAGACATGACCCCCCATTACGATGAATTTTTAGGATATGTAGCTGAAGGAGGACATATCCTTGATGTGGGATGCGGATCCGGAAGAGATACCAGAAACTTTAAAGAACTGGGATATGATGTCACAGCAATTGACGGATCTCTAAAGATGTGCGAGCTTGCAAGCGAATATTCGGGCGTTAATGTCAAGCACATGCAGTTTCAGGAAATTGAATTTACTGATGAGTTTGACGGCATCTGGGCCTCAGCATCACTTCTTCATGTTCCAAGCACAGAGATTGACCAAGTTTTGGATAAACTGAAAACTGCCCTTAAAAAAGACGGAACACTATATGCCTCATTTAAACTGGGGGATTTTGAAGGTGAGAGAAACGGAAGATACTTCAATGACTTTACCGAATCCACCGCATGTGAGTTATTCAAAAAAAACGGCTTTGAAATTATCAAGACATGGCTTACAAACGATGCAAGGTTAAACAGGCAGGATGAAAAATGGGTAAATATTTTAGTTAAAAAATAATAAAACATTTCAAAATACTATTGATTTGCTTAAGAATCATTTAAAAAAACCCCTCGCCAATTAAATTTTTAAACTATAAGTCGTAAAATTACATAGGTTTATTTTATTTTAAATTTTTTACATTTGAAATTTCATTTAAATGAAAATTCATGCAAATTTTTCTTTAATTTTAATCTATTGATAGTTATAAATTTTATACTACTTTATCTTTTTAATTTTATGATGAACTAATTAATTAAGAAAAAATCAGTTTAAAAAGACTAAATTAAATCCTAAAATTGAAAAATACAAATTAAAAACTATTTTAGATAAAAAAATACATTAAATAAGATAATACAGTTTGTTCAACTATAAAATTCATAAATCATTGAAAAAAATACCTCTGATAAAAATCAGAAAAAAAAATAAAAAAAGAAGATGATATTAAATCATCTACTTAACTTTAATATTGACCTTTTTAGTTACTTTGTTGTAATATGAACTACCTTTGTAAGTAATTACAGATTTAAAAGTACCTTTTTTGGTTAATTTAGTAATTTTAAATGTTGCAACACCTTTGCTGTTAGTTTTAGCAGTATAGGTTTTCTTATTAACTTTAATAGTAACTTTAGTATTTTTCATAACTTTATTTACATTATTTTTCAAAGTTATTGTGTATTTTTTTGTTTTAACTGATTTCTTAAATGTTTTTGATTTAGCAGTTATTTTAGGAGTTGCCTTTTTAACAGTGACTTTAACATTTTTAGTTACACTCGCATAATTAGAGTTTCCTTCAAATGTTATTGTGACGGCATATGATGATTTAGGAACTAAACCATTAGTTTGTAATTTAACCTGCCCATTTGAGTCAGTAACTATATTTTTAATACCATTAAAATTAATAATTATATTCTCATTACTTAATGCAACGCCATTTTGGTCTTTTAATGATGCAATTAAATCTTTACCTCCATTGTAAACAGTAGTAAGTGATGATGCTTCAATAAATGTAGATAATTTATTTACTTTAAAGGAATAAGTTGCATTAGAAGATAAATAATTATTTGTTCCTCCATAAATAGCAATTAAATCAAAATCACCTGAATTTGGTGCAACATATTCAAAAGTAACTGCTCCAAGTACATTCTTATAACCAACCTCATTATTTCCTATGTAGAATTTGATAACACCATCATAAATCATACTGTTATGAGATAAAACATTTATATTGAATACAACTGGACTAGTATAATAAACTTCATCTACATTACCAATGATAATATTAGTTTCTGCTTTATCAATTATGATATTAGAAACATCTTCACAACTTAAATAATTATCACTATCATATTTAACCGTAATTTTATGTTCTCCTGCCAAAGGAGTGTAACTTAAGCTAGCAACACCATTATAAACATTTGATGAACCTATTTTTGTTTCACCATCGAAGAAAGTGACAGAACCTTCATTAACGGATAAATTATTCGAACTACAAACCTTGGCAATTAAAGTTAATTCATCGCCAAATGTGGAAGTTAAATCTTCAATATCAATTATGCTTTCTGCTTTATCCACATGATAATTTTTAACATCAGAAACATCAAAGAAATAATTATTACAATAAACTACTTTAATTTCATAATCCCCTGATATTAAAGGAACATAAGTAAAACTAGAAACTCCATTTACAACAACAGATTTGAAAATGAAATTGTCATTTACATAAAAACTCACAGTACCATCATTAATAACACTGTATAAACTTTTAACATTAGCAACAAAAGTAGAATTAAAACCAACAGTACCTTTATCAACCATCACCTCAACAGTAGCAGAATCTACAAGCAATTTACAAGTATTATTTGAACTCACATAATTAGAAGACTCAAAAACAGCAGAAATCATATGCTCACCATCAGTAGATGGAGCATAACTTAAACTAGCAACACCACCATTAACATTTGATGAACCTATTTTTGTTTCACCATCAAAGAAAGTGACAGAACCTTCATTAACGGATAAATTATTCGAACTACAAACCTTGGCAATTAAAGTTAATTCATCGCCAAATGTGGAAGTTAAATCTTCAATATCAATTATGCTTTCTGCTTTATCCACATGATAATTTTTAACATCAGAAACATCAAAGAAATAATTATTACAATAAACTACTTTAATTTCATAATCCCCTGATATTAAAGGAACATAAGTAAAACTAGAAACTCCATTTACAACAACAGATTTGAAAATGAAATTGTCATTTACATAAAAACTCACAGTACCATCATTAATAACACTGTATAAACTTTTAACATTAGCAACAAAAGTAGAATTAAAACCAACAGTACCTTTATCAACCATCACCTCAACAGTAGCAGAATCTACAAGCAATTTACAAGTATTATTTGAACTCACATAATTAGAAGACTCAAAAACAGCAGAAATCATATGCTCACCATCAGTAGATGGAGCATAACTTAAACTAGCAACACCACCATTAACATTTGATGAACCTATTTTTGTTTCACCATCAAAGAAAGAAACAACACCTTCATCAACAGTTAAAGTAGAGTTGAGATTAGCAGTTAATGTAGTTTTATTACCAACAACAGAATAAACATCGGAAATAGTTAATGAAGTAAATGGTGGAATTACTGTTAGTTCAGTTGTTTCATTAGCAGGATAATAATTATCATCACCTTCAAAAATAATATTTATGTTCCAATTCCCCGTATACAACTCTTTTAAAATACTATTATGAGAAATTACCCCATTTTTAACAGTTGTATAAATAGAATAGTTTTTTTCATTATCATCAATGAAATCCAACTTAATGTTAAAATTAGATATGTTTTTACCAAAACTATCAAAGGCATATATTAAAAAGGATTTAGGATCTTTATATTCAAAAGATGATATATCATAATTTAAATTTAAATATTTTTTTACTACATCTACAGATTCTGAAGAATAAATATTATTGTAAGGATAATTAAAATTACAAAAGACTATTTTTCCATATGCTCCACTCCATGAAATAGAATTTGATTTATCAAATGTACAGTTGACTAAATTTCCAAAACCACTTTGCCAATCAACATCAATATCTGAATTACCTACAAAACTACAATTTACCATAGTACTTTTATAAGAATTAGATGACCAATAAACAACACTACGCCCTTTATTAGCAATAAAAGTTGAATTAACTAAATTACCATGAGCTCCAAACCATGCAATTGCAGCACCATAAGAACCAGAAGCAGAATTATTAACAAAACTACAATTAATAACACTAAGAAAATCCCCATGACAAGTAATAGCACCAATCGCACTATTAGCAAAATTATCCTCAAAAGTACAATTCAAAACAACATTATGGGCTGAACTAAATTGCATTACGCCCCCATAATCAGTAGCACGATTGCCAACAAAAGTACAATCAACAATCCGATTATTACTTCCAAGATAAACAGCACCACCATTAGACGCAATATTATTTACAAAAGTACAATTAATCACATTAATATTACTACCACCAGAAATAGCACCGCCATATCCAGTACTTAAACCATTAATAAACTTAATATTCTTTAATGTAACACCATTAAAATCAGAAAATACATTATTAAAAAGATTACCATTTAACCAATGACCATTACCATCAATAGTAATCCTACTAAAAGACTCAATCCTATCAGACTCATTCATAGCCCTAAAATCAGAATCCAACACTAAAACATCACCAGAAGAAGTATCCTTAATTAAAACAGACAAATCACCAAAACTTCCAACATCAACACCTTCACCAAAATCATCCATGCGAACTAACTCACCATTAATACTTTCACCATCAATTTTCCCATATAGTCCACTCCATGAAATAGAATTTGATTTATCAAATGTACAGTTGACTAAATTTCCAAAACCACTTTGCCAATCAACAT
>NZ_SUTI01000020.1:23908-27314 GCF_015062985.1 Methanobrevibacter sp.
TCCACTCCATGAAATAGAATTTGATTTATCAAATGTACAGTTGACTAAATTTCCAAAACCACTTTGCCAATCAACATCAATATCTGAATTACCTACAAAACTACAATTTACCATAGTACTTTTATAAGAATTAGATGACCAATAAACAACACTACGCCCTTTATTAGCAATAAAAGTTGAATTAACTAAATTACCATGAGCTCCAAACCATGCAATTGCAGCACCATAAGAACCAGAAGCAGAATTATTAACAAAACTACAATTAATAACACTAAGAAAATCCCCATGACAAGTAATAGCACCAATCGCACTATTAGCAAAATTATCCTCAAAAGTACAATTCAAAACAACATTATGGGCTGAACTAAATTGCATTACGCCCCCATAATCAGTAGCACGATTGCCAACAAAAGTACAATCAACAATCCGATTATTACTTCCAAGATAAACAGCACCACCATTAGACGCAATATTATTTACAAAAGTACAATTAATCACATTAATATTACTACCACCAGAAATAGCACCGCCATATCCAGTACTTAAACCATTAATAAACTTAATATTCTTTAATGTAACACCATTAAAATCAGAAAATACATTATTAAAAAGATTACCATTTAACCAATGACCATTACCATCAATAGTAATCCTACTAAAAGACTCAATCCTATCAGACTCATTCATAGCCCTAAAATCAGAATCCAACACTAAAACATCACCAGAAGAAGTATTACTAATCAAAACAGACAAATCACCAAAACTTCCAACATCAACACCTTCACTATAAATCATTCCTCCATTAACTGTTTCTCCAACAGGAATAACACTCTCCTGAGATTCATCTATAGAAACAACATCATTTACTTCTTCACTAGCAACAATATTGTCTGTAAAGTTATCACTTGCACTAACTGTAGAAATAGCCAAAATACCTACAATCATTATTGTCAGCATAATAACTCTTTTATTTGAAAAAATCATATTACCCCCAATAATTTAAATTGATATATAGTTTGTGTTTATACATATATTAATTTTATGAATATATCGATTTTAATTTTTGATTTAATGAATATTAATCAGTTATTTTATATTTTTATAATCGTTTGAACACCAAAAAATGTAAACATAAATGAATTTACGATTTGAAAAAAAATCGTGAAAAATAGAAAAAAGTATAGTATATAATTTACACACATAGTAATATCAAAATATAAATTCAGATAGGAGAAAAATCATGGAACAAAAAAAGATAATCATAATTTTAATTTTAATAGCTGTGCTCGTTGCAATATGCTCGTTTATCACATATGCGCTGGTCCTGAATCAGACAGAGTACACTGCTATGACCATTGCAGAAAGCGGAACAACAATCGAAGTTCCCGATGACATGAAACTTAAATCTACAAATGGAGACAGCGGAATTACCGTTCTTGAAAATGACAACACAATCATCGTACTGTTTAACAGTAAAGACAAGGGAGTGGGACAAATCATAGGATTTTCAGATATTAAAAATCCAATTTTCGGAAATGAATATCAGGGAGACACTACACTTAAAGATCCTACCGTTGCAGGATGTCATTTAGACGGAGAATGCAGGGCAGTATATTTGGGCAATAATCAGACCCACGACAATATACTTGTCATCAGCAAAAACAAGGACATTGTTACCCACATAATCAACAGTATAAAATGGAGCTTTGATGCGGCTGACAATAATACCGACAATAATGATGATTCAGGCAGCAATACTGTTTCTGTAAATAAAAACACAAGCAACAACAAGAAATATTCCCAGTCCGATTTGGATATGGCTCGAAATGATGCATACTGGCAGGGATATGACGATTCATATTACGACCAGCAAAATGATTATTACGAAGATGAAGATTATTCCACTTCAGATAGTGGTTCCTACTCTAGCTCTTCTGTTGAAACTACTGAAGATGGAAGCCTCGTATAAATTATATGAAAGCAAGTGTTAAAAGTTATTTTTTAACACTTAAAATCTTTTTTTAATTTTAAGCATATGAAACGCTTCAAAAATCTATTTTTCAAATGAAAAACCCCAACGTTAATGTGAATCACCCATCACTTACATGTTCCTTAATTAATATTCAAAAGAAAAGTTCTGCAAAAATACTTAAAAACCAGTTTAAACAGACTATTATCTGTAACATATTTTTGAGGCTGGGAAAGTGAAGATATTCAAAAGTGAAAAATGGGGATTATGGTATAATCGTATTTTGCCTTTCATTATAATTGCTGATTTTATACTGATTACCGTTTCACTTGTTTTGAATGTTCCCCAAGCTACAATGGCCCAGATTGAATCCTTTGATTTGATTGTGTGCCTGATTCTTCTAAGTGAATACTTTGTCAGTTTTCTTGAGGCTCCCTCAAAAAAGAAGTTCCTGCTTGACAAGGACAACATTCTGCTTCTGATTGCATCAATACCGTTTGACTTCATAATCGACTTGTTCGTTCCCGTCAATTTTCCAGGATCCATTTTCGGATATCTCAGGCTTTTAAGATTAGTCAGGATTATAAGCTTTGCAAGGATGGGTTCATTCGGCGAGTTTTTCAAAAAAACCGAGTTTCACAAAATCATCATTGCAATTGCAATTATCATCATGACATTTACTGCGCTCTTTTATGTATTCGGAACATCTTATCAGCCTTTCGATTATTTTTATTTTGTCATTGTCACTCTCACCACTGTCGGATACGGGGACATCACCCCGCAGACTTATAACGAAAAGATTCTGACAATGATTCTGATTCTTATCGGTATTGTCATATTTTCAACAATTACGGCATCCATTTCATCATATCTTACGGACAATATGATTGAAAGTGAGGATGACGGAATTGAAGAGGTTAAAAAAAGTGTGGAAGAAAAATCCGAACACATCCTAAGCGAGCTTGAAAGTGTGAGAAAGGAAAATCAGGAACTTAGAGATGAAATTAACGAGCTTAAGGAAATGATTAAAAACAAATAAGCTCTTACTCTCAAAGCCCTGTTTTTTTTAGGACTGCATCTATCTGATGCAGCCTTCAAGGTACTCTTCGATTTCCTCATCTGACATTTCCGGCCAGTTCTGCCTGATTCCCTTATAGAGCGTATCAAGGTATGCCATGTTCGGGTCGTTGGAAGTGCGCAGGTTCCTGTTTGTGACAGTTTTCATTTCAAAGCCGTCCATCTCGCCCAGGTCTATGACATCCTCATACCAGCCGTAGCCTTCCTGAGGTTTGCGCCCGTCGTTTTCTCTGCGAAATACATGCTCAAACTGCTCTTTTGTAATTCGAATTGCACATCACCTCGGATTCGAAAACATGGTTTTCACCATTTTGTGAAATCCCCTCCAATTTTTCCAGGCAGGGTTTTACATATTCAAAC
>NZ_SUTI01000006.1 GCF_015062985.1 Methanobrevibacter sp.
CGTCCGGGATTTGAACCCGGGTCTCTAACGTGGCAGGCTAGAGTCTTAACCAGGCTGGACTAACACCGCATGAAAAATAACAACAAATAAACTTATGTTTTAATGATATATAAATCTTTGCATATGTTGGCCGATATCTGGGAAATTCTTAATCATTCCATTTTGAAAATATTTTACATCATTAATCCTTTTTTAACATTAAATTTTTCTTGCTGTTACACAAATCCAATCGTTTTCATCGTTTATGAATGCTTTGAAATCCTTAAATCCTGTCTTTTCCAACAATTTTTTTAAGACTTCTTCAGAATAGATTTTCATGTCCAGCAATTCTATTAAATCCTTGAATTTTTCCATTTCGCCTTCTCTGTAGACTGCTTCGTTACAGAAAAATACCAAACCATCTTTTTTAAGGACTCTATGAACCTCTTTTAGGTCATTGATAAAATCCGGCCAGAAGTAAATTGTTTCAAAACCTGTGACAATGTCAAAGGTTTCATCATCAAACGGCATGGCTGAAACTGATCCCTGCAAAATTTTCACTATTCCTTCCTCAATGAATTTCATATTCAATTCAATTGACTTTTCAACGCTCACTTCTGAATAGTCAATTCCGACAACCTTTCCATTTTTGGAAATCTGCTCGGCAAAGCGCTCGATGTTTCTTCCGCCGCCGCATCCTATGTCCAATATTATGCTGTCGCTTTCAATTTGAAAATGACTTACGCCCCACTGAGCCATATTTTCATGAGATTTATTCATTCTGTCCAATATCTGATGGCCCAATTCGCCAACCGGCTTTCTTGCATTTTTGATTAGTTCCTTACTTTCAATATGATGGCCTGTATTGACCTTATCATCTTCACTCATTTTATCACTTTTTCATTCCTTTACGTGTTTTGATTGCTTGTCCTGTATTGAACGATTCGATTTCACATGCTCCGAGAAGTGATTTGCCGTAGGCAAGTAGCTTGTCCTCTTCATTGACAATCAGCACTTCATCCTTTGCTCTTATATTTTCATCACATTCCACGACAAATTTTGAAAATACGCTTTTTCCTTCAAGTGCAAAAGGTTCTGAATCCTTATTGACAACAACCCTATTTTGAGGATATGGCATTGCATTGTGAAGCCTTTTTGCACCTTCTTTCGATAAGATCAAATAGGAATCTGACGCTCTCATGTTGACAATCAATACCTTTCCGTCATATATATGCCTGATTTTTCCAGTCTTTTTACTTTTTTCAATGTTGATGTTTCCTGTGAATAGGGCCTCGCCGGCGCCAAATCCGAATTGATAGTCTGCAATGGCCTTGACCTTTTTGACATCATCCTTTTTGTATCTTATCTCATCGGAATCGATGCATTTATTGTAAAGGCCTATTTCAAGGTCCTTGATTATTCTTGAATGGATGAGCACCTGCTCATAGTATTCGACAAATTCGGATATGAAATCCTCTACGAATTCAATGCTGTCAACATCCCTTATCTTTGGTGCATCATTTTGGCTTAAAGGATAAACTTCATCAATTTCCAATGGAATCAAACCGAACGGAACATCCAAAACCATGAAATCACTGTTTTCCAAATCGATTTCCTGTTCGGCACCGTAAATATAAAATTCGCCCAGTTTGCCTGAAGTGAACTTTGAGTAAGGCTTTCTTGTTGGAGGCAGAATTATAAGGTCTCTTTTCTTAGGCATTTCCCTCAATTTCTGCATGTGTCTTAAAACTTCACTGCGGCACAATGATTCGGGACCTGTGTAGAAGAATGCAGACTTTTTACTCCTCGGGTCATACTTTTCCAAATCTCTTGAATAATATCCCAGCTGCCTGACCGCTTCCAACAGTGCAGGATGAGCTCTGCAGCGCTCTTCAACAAGTTCCATCAAGTTTCCGTCATAAATGGCCTGTCTGATTAATCTCAATTCTGCAAATGAAACATGCAGGTTATGCTGGGCAATCAGATCCCTTCTCTTTTCCTTAGGCATTGCCCTCAAATCGTCTGGAGTGTATTTGGTACATACCTCACAGGAGCATGGCATTTCCTGCAGGTTCTCCAATTTGAAGGTTCCTCTTGTTGACAAAAGCCTATCATCCTCTGCATACAATATGTAAGCTGCTGAATCAAACAAGTCACAGCCCATTGCCACACACAACGCGAAAATCATAGGATGACCTGCACCCATCAGATGACGTGCAGTGTTGTCCGGCAGTTCCTTCATTGAATTCATCACAACGTCGACCAGGTCCTTGTAGTGATAGGATTCCATCAGCGGGACAACCGCACCGATCGGATATAAGTCAGCGTCAAGCTTGGACAGTTCGCGGGCACATTCACGTCTCAAGTCCAGGAAAGTTGAACCCTGAACAACAGAGTTGAGCATCATTTCCATATTTTGCTCTTTTTTAAACTCAACTGCCTCTTTCGCCCTTTCCAAAGTAATTTTCAAATCTTCTTCAGCCTTTTCTCTGTCAACAAAAGGTGCTGTTGGAATGTCAAGGCTTGTTCCGATGTCAGTCCTGATAAGTTCCTGAAATTCAATGACTTCCTTGTTTGTTATTTCCACATCACCATATACTGACAATTGGAAAGACCCTGAATCTGTCATGATCGGACCGTCAAAATTGATTAGGTTATGTAATCCTTCATCAATCGCCTTCTGCTTCAATTCTTCATCCTTATAAATTAAATACGCATTGGTAATGACTATATCCGCACCGTATTTGCCGACATCAACTGCTTGTTTGCGCGGATGAATGACCGGCATTAATGCGGGAGTTCTTACGTCGCCATGCTTAGTTTTTAAAACTCCAACACGTCCCATATTATCTTTTGCTTTAATCTCGAACATTTATCTAACCTTACAAAAAATCATCTTATAAAAAGTCATCTCCTAATAGTGGAGTAAATTGGTATCTAAATTTAATTATAATTAGAAATTATATAAATTTTGCTCATTTGCAAGTTAAAAAATAAAATTGAAATATTAAAAAAAAATTAGCTTGAATAATTGATATTATGATGGCTGATTTCTAAAATCAATAAATATTAAAAAATACTAAACTAACTAATAGATAAAATGAGTTATGAAAACAAAGCCAGAATAATAAACGATGACATCTTCGATTTAGTTAATGGATATTTCGATGACGAAAGAAGTGGTCGAAATAATGAAAACAGAGTAAATTTTTTTGATACTTACAGAGATTATTTTGTTTTAACAGATGATGGATCATATTCTATTAATTCTAAAGAAATAAATAACAAAATTGAAACACTTCATACATCTACAGGAGCAATAAGTGAGTCATTTGAGAAGTTTATCAAGCCTATGAAATTCGACTACAGCAAAGACATTGCAATTTTGGATATCTGTGCAGGACTTGGCTATAACTCATCCGCGGCAATAGCAGATTTCATGAGAAACTCAAACAGAAATCTGACAATTGACATGGTTGAAATCTCAAAGGCAACACTGGCATGCGGACTATTGGTACCGTCACCCATCAAAGAGCACGACATCACAAAGAAGGCCATTGAAGATGAACTGATAAAACAGGATTACGCTTCACTGCAATTGGAAAAGTGCGAAATACCAGATAACATTAGTATAAATGTCTATATTGAGGATGCACGCCAGACTGTGCAGAAATTGAAGGACAACTCATATGATGCAATATTTCTGGATCCGTTCAGCCAAAATATGGCTCCTGAATTGTTTTCACTTGAATTTTTCAAGGAATTCAGGCGAGTCATAAAGGATGACGGGATCGTTGCAACATATACCTCCTCAGCACCCGTGAGAGCCGGATTTATTGAAACAGGATTTTACATTGGACAAGGCCCGATTTTCGGAAGAAAGCAGGGAGGAACTCTTGCAAGCCCAAATCCGTTAATGGTCGATACCGCTCTTCCGAAAAACGATGAGATAAGAATCGCACTGTCAGATGTTGGAATTCCATTCAGGGACCCTGACCTGAAAAGCAGCAGTGAATCAATTTTAGACTCAAGAACAGAAGAAAGACATCTTGCACGCCATAACACCAGAATATCCTCCGCGGTCAAGACACCAATTTTTTTAGGTGATGAGATGGATGATGAAAAGTTAAAAAGACGTGTCGAGCGAAACCTTGCAAAAATGAATATTCCGTCTACAACTTCACCAGAAGCCTTTTACATTATAGAATGCGAAAAAAATTATTCTAAAAATCAGGATGAGAAAAACAACTCAACAAATAGAATTTTGGATATGAAAAAAAGATTAAAAGAAGTAAAAAATGGAAATTATGTTGCAACATAATTCCCTTCTAAAAGATCATATGCATCTTGTTTTGTTGTTTTGACCGGACCGGATATGACTGTCAAGTCTCCTCCACCACCACCGTGGTTATGTCCGAAAACGGACCAGTCTGAATCACAGTCTGCACAGATGATAATACCTTCGGCACTTCCTCCTTCATTATAACCGGTGGCGGGGAACACACCCCAATTGCTGTATTCGTTGCCCGCAAAGAAAATGCTCCAGTAAAGGTTATGGCCTCCACAATATGAACATGTCCTTAAAATCTTGGTCTTGTAGAAAGTGTAACCATATTTGCTCTCTTCACTGGCTGTTGATGGTCTTCCGATGACCAAAAGGGTACTTCCATCCAAAGAAACGCCGTTTTCATCATAGACAGCAGTTCCCTCAGCTAAAACATGAATCTTTTTGGTTAATTTAAAGCCTGTGTTCAAGTCTTCAGATACTGCATTATATGTACCCTCAGGAAGGTTGAAGGTATATGTGGCGGCTCCTTTCTCGTCAGTGACAACTGTTTTAGTTACTCCATTGATTGTTATTTTCATTGAAGTATATTTCGCAGCATTACCGTTTTCGTTTACAAGGTGAACTGTGAATTTTGAGGAGTGGCCTGCAACTGCTGTAACGTCTGAAGCAGTAATTGTAGCAGGTTTAACTGTTACTTTGGTGCTGAAAGTATAGCCGGTTCTTGGATCAACCGCCTTAATGTAGTATGTTCCCTTGCTTGAAAGTTTGAAAGTTAAGGATGCGACACCGTTACTGTCAGTTGTAACAGTTTGTTTTTTTCCGTCTACATAAATATTCATATTCTTATTTTTGGCTAAAGATTCGCTGGTATATAAGGTAAGCTGATACTTTGTGTTGACTCCAACATATGTGGTCATGGTAGCCGGAGCATCAATCGGAGACAATACATTAATCTTGTTTGTTTTGGACTCCCCGGTAGCCAGATTAGTTAACTTGATTGAATAGTCTCCCGGAAGGGAGTTTACTGATATTTTGGCAATGCCGTTTGCGTCGGTTTTTATAGTGTAAGAGCTACCTGCATAATATTGGATATTTGAATTTGCCAGCGGTTTGCCGTTTGCATCAAAGAATTTTGCAGAAAAGACTTTGGAACTTAAATAATGCTTTTCAAAGTTGCTTGACTGAATAGTTGACAACACCTTAATAGTTTTTGTAACACTTTCGGAAGTTACGGGGTTGACTGCTTCAATTGTATAAGTTCCAGGCTGGGAACCTATATTGAGACTTGCAATACCTTCAGAATTGGTAGTCCTGGTATAAGTAGTTCCCTTATAAACAAACTGAACATTCCTATTCTTCAAAGGATTACCGTTCTTATCAAAGAATTTGGATTTGAACGGTGCCGGATTAGAATAATACTTCTGCAAATTACTGGACTGAATAGTAGACAACACCTTAATGGTATTGGTAACGCTTTCAGAAGTGACAGGGTTAATAGCCTTAATTGAATAGGTTCCAGGCAAAGACCCGATATTTAAACTGGCAAAACCATTGGAATTGGTAGTTCTGGTATAAGTAGTTCCCTTATAAACAAACTGAACAGCAGTATTCTTCAAAGGATTACCGTTCTTATCGAAAAATTTAGGTTTATAAGGTGTCGGATTAGAATAATACTTCTGTAAATTACTGGACTGAATAGTTGACAACACCCTAATAGAGTTGGTAACAGTTTCTGAAGTGACAGGGTTAATAGCCTTAATTGAATAAGTTCCCGGCACGGATCCTATAGTAAGTCCGGCAACCCCTTTGGAATTGGTAGTTCTGGTATAAGTAGTTCCCTTATAAACAAACTGAACATCCCTATTCTTCAAAGGATTACCGTTCTTATCCACAAATGTTGCCTGATAAGCTTGGGTACCAGTATAATATTTCACCAAATCACTTGATTCGATTGTTGGCAAAACTGTAAGAGTATTTTTAGAAGTTGCAGAGTGTCCATAAGCCGCAGATATTTTGTAAGTACCTGAATTCAGATTTTTAATTAAAAATGATGCTTTACCATTTGAATCAGTATTTACTGTGTGTGTCTGACCGTTGACCCAAAAATCAACAGGTACTGATTTAAGCGGATTATTATTCTTGGTTAAAGTGGCCGTATAAGTAACTTGGCCTGTATAATACATTGTAACATCATTGGCTTCCATAGAATAAGTTGTTTGTGTACCGGAAGCTATGACTTCATCTGTAGATACATCGGAAATCCCCGATGGGGGCTCTTCATCTACATCACTAGTCATCACATCATCGGTTCCATTTACATCACTTGCCGCAACGGCAGAAACGGAAAATATGAAAACCAGCATTATAAAAATTAAACTAATTTTTTTATTAAACATAAACGTTATCTCCATCTAACATTTTCGTGTTTAATTGTATTTTGTTTTTTCTATAAAAAGCTATTGATTTTAAAAATAAGCTTAAATAGCCTTAAATAGCTAAAAATAAGCAATTATAGCCTAAAAAATATATTAAATATTTGAAAGCAAATGAAACTATATATAAATAGAAAAAAGCTATTTAAATTGAAATCTCGAAATTAAATTAAACTTGTTAAAACTCTAAATAATAATCAAATAATCGAATATGAAAAAAACAAAGACCTAATAGATAAATTTGGATAAATGAAATTAATTCATCTTAAACTTAAAAATAAAGATATATTGCCGTTAAATCATAAAACAAAGCAAGGAAAATAAAAAAATAAAAAAAGGCAAATAAGGTAAAAAATACCTTACTCGACAGTTACACATTTCGCTAAGTTTTTAGGCTTGTCAGGGTCATGACCCTTTTCAAGAGTGATGTAATAAGCAATCAGTTGTAAAGGCACGATATATACCAATGGTGCAATAATCTCCTTTACCTCGGAATTAATTGGAATTACATCATTTGATTTGGCCTTAAGAGACTCGTCATTATCTGCCCCAATTGCCAATACGTTAGCTCCACGGGATTTTACCTCTTCCAGATTGCTCATGGTTTTTCTGTAGTTGTCCCCAGGCGGGATGATGACAACAACAGGAATTCCTTCATCGATTAAAGCCAGAGGACCATGCTTTAGCTCACCTGCAGCATAACCTTCACCATGAATATAGGTAATCTCCTTGAGCTTCAATGCACCTTCCAAAGCTGTAGGGTAGGAATAGCCCCTTCCCAAATAGAAGAAGTCGCGTGCATAATTGTATCTTTTTGAGATATCCTTGATGAAATCAACACTCTCAAGGCTTTCATCAATGTAATCAGGGACCTTGTCAAGCTCCTTAAGCAATTCAGCATTATTGGAAAGCAATGCCGCAAACAGATAAATTGATGTGAGCTGAGCCACATAGGTTTTTGTTGCTGCAACACCAATCTCAGGACCTGCCTGAGTTTGAATTACATATTGAGCCCTTCTGGTTATGGATGAACCCGCTACATTAACTATTCCTAAAGTTATGGAAGTTTGATTAGCAACATCCAATGCCTTCAAGGAGTCTGCTGTTTCACCTGATTGTGAAATGAATATGACCAGAGTCTTGTCATTTAAAGTGTTGGCAGAATATTTGAATTCTGATGCCAGAATCACATCTGTAGGAACGCCGGCAAGAGATTCGATTAAATATTTCCCTGTCAATGATGCATGATAGGATGTTCCGCATGCAACAAAGCATATCCTTTGAATATCACCAATCTCATCAATTATCTGCTGGATATTGTCCTTTTGGGTTAATGTATTTCTAACGGCGGTTGCCTGTTCATTGATTTCCTTAATCATGAAATGATCGTAGCCTTCCTTTTCAGCCATTTCGGGAGTCCAGTTGATTGTGTCGATTTCCTTGTTGACAACATTGTCGAATTCGTCATGGACAACAACGCCTTCCTTATCTATTATGACTATTTCTCCCCTTTCAGGATAGATTATGTCACGGGCATATTTCAAAATGGCCGGTGAGTCTGAAGCAAGATAATAACCCTCTTCCCCTATTCCAACAATTAATGGAGAATCCTTACGGGTTGCAACAATCTTGTTAGGTTCATTCACGCTGATTGCTGCAATTGCATATGCTCCTTCGATTATTTCAATGGTTTTTCGAACAGCGTGTTCCAAATCAAATTTTTCAGCCATGAACTTTTGAATTAAATGAGGAATGACCTCTGTATCAGTATCTGATTTGAAAACATGTCCTTCCATCATCAATTTTTCCTTAATTTCCAAATAATTTTCAATAATACCGTTGTGAACTACAGCCACTGTATTGTCCTCGTCAACATGGGGGTGTGAATTCATCTTGGATGGGTCTCCGTGTGTTGCCCAACGAACATGTGCAATACCGAAGTTTCCAGGCATGTCAGTGAGGTCCAATTTTTTATCAACCTCTTCAATTTTCCCCTTGTCCTTTTTAATATGAATTTTGTCTTCAAAATAAGTAGCTAATCCGATTGAATCGTATCCCCTATATTCCAACTTTGAGATACAATCAAAGAGAATCGGCGCTACATCCTCGTCATTCTTTAAGATACAACCAACAATTCCGCACATCTAATCACCTTTGATAATCGTAAATGTCTTTATACATCTTTACAACATCTCCAATTATTAAAATAGCTGGAGTGTTAATCTTTTTATCTGAAATATCGCCTAAGGTTCCGAATACCAAGTTTTCATCCGGCAATGTTCCGCTTTCAATAGCACAGACTGGAGTGTCAGCTGAGCGATATTTCATGATTTCAGCTGTGTTTTCCTTAATGTTTCCTATTCCCATCAGGATTACTAATGTGTCTGCAGTATAGTCCCAATGGACCTGACTTTCAGGTTTTGTAGGGTCCTCATGACCTGTCACAATAGTAAGTGAAGTTGCAACTGCCCTGTGGGTTACCGGTAGTCCAAGAGAAGTCGGTGCCCCAATAGCTGAAGTTACACCTGGAATAACTTCGAATTTGATATCATGTTCCATTAAAGCCAATATCTCTTCTCCTCCACGACCAAAGACAAAAGGATCGCCTCCTTTAAGTCTCACTACATTTTCATGATTTTCAGCCTGCTGGATAATCAACTCATTTATTTCATCTTGAGTTTTATAATGCTCTCCTGCCTTTTTACCAACATAGATTCTTTCTGCAGTATCGGGAGCATGAGCCAATATTTCTTCATTAGCCAAATAATCATATAAAACAACATCAGCTTTATTCAATGCTTTTACAGCCTTAAGAGTTATTAAATCAGCATCTCCAGGTCCTGCACCAATCAAATAAACTACCATTATATCACTTATAAAAATCCTTTAAAGAAATTCAAACCGTCATCGGAACCGAATATTTTCTCACAGGCCCTTTCAGGGTGAGGCATCATTGCACATACAAGTCCTGATTCGTCGCATACGCTTGTAATAGCTTCCATGGATCCGTTCGGGTTTTTACCTTCGAATTGTAAAACGATTTGGTCCTGGTCTTTCAATAAATCAATGTCTTCAGTGTAAAACCTTCCTTCAGCATGAGCTATCGGAAGTGCAATGCTCTGATTGTTTTTGAATGCCTTGGTAAATGGGGTTCTGTTTGTTGCGACTTTCAGGTCAACCCATTCACAGTTGAATTTAGGATTTTCATTTGTAATGAAAATACCCGGAACAAGACCAATTTCACCTAAAATCTGAGCACCATTACAGATTCCCAAAACCGGTTTTTCCTCTTTCACCAATTCTTTAATACCATCAATTACAGGTGTGATGGATGCCATTGCACCCGCTCTCAAGTAATCTCCATATGAAAAACCGCCAGGAATAACGATGCCATCGAAATCTGTTAATTTTTCTTCGCTCCACCAGATATATTCCGGTGTAAGGCCTGCCAATTCAATAGCCTGTGCAACATCTCTGTCACAGTTGGTTCCCGGAAATCTTATTACTCCAATTTTCATTTTCTACACCTATTTACCGCAAGCCATATTCTGTGGAATAACATTGATCTTATAATCATGAATCACTGGATTACACAGTAATCTTTCACACATGTCCACTACATTTGCCCTTATTGCTTCACGGTCTTCTCCTTCCATTTGGAATTTGATAATTTCAACGGTTTTTACGTTGTTTACATCATAACCAAGCAATTCAAGAGATCTTTCAATTGTAGTAGCTTCAGGATTTAACATACCGCTTTTTAAAGATATTTTAACTTCAATATCAAATAACATCTAAATCACCTTTTCATCATCTGGAATAATTCTATTATAAACTTCTATATAAGCATCCATAACTTCATTATCTTTTCCTTTTCTGAATAATTCCTTATCCAGCATGTCTAAAGTTTCGCTGTCCCATAATCTGCATCCATCTGGAGAAATTTCATCACCCAAAAGGATATTTCCATCTTTATCCTTACCGAATTCAATTTTAAAATCAACTAGAATAATGCCTGATTCCTTTAAGAATTTTCTTAGGATTTCATTGATTTTTAATGCCTTTTCAGTTAGAATGTCAATTTCTTCTTGAGTAGCTATTCCTAAAGCCTTGATAATTGAATCGTTTAGCATAGGATCATGGTATTCATCATCTTTATAGTCCATTTCAACAATAGGAGGTTCTAATCTTGTACCGTCTGCAATAGGATATTTACGTATTAAACTTCCAGTAGCAATGTTTCTAATGATGACTTCAATAGGAATCATCTCAAGTTTCTTTGCAATCATGACGTTAGGCTCAGGAAGGTCAACGAATTGTGTCTCAATACCATTTTCCTCCAATACCTTAAATATTTTAGCGGAAATAACGGCATTGTAAGCACCCTTATTTTCCATAACCTCTTTTCTTTCACCGTCGCCGGCGGTCATATCATCCCTAAACTCAATAATGACTTCATCATCATTAGTGGAATTGTATACGCTTTTTACTTTACCGCAATTAATTAACTCTTTTTTGTCCATGATATCAACAAAATTAAATTATTATAATATAATTTTTGGCTTTAATATTATATAAAAATAGTTAAAAAAATAAAAAAAGAAGGTAGTTTTAATACCTTGATATGATTTGATTATCCGTGCCCAATTTGAGCACCGGTTTCTGCATCATACTGGTCGAAATGACCGTCACTGTATGTCACTTCATAATAATAGCTTCCGTCATCAAGCTGATGGTTATATTTCAATTCCCTGCTTTCAACATCACTGCTGGATGATGAAGATGAAGAGGATGAGGAAGATGATGAAGATGGGGAAGACGAAGTGCCTGAAGATGAATGCTGAGTGCTTTCATCATTATCTCCATCGCTTTCGCTTGAAGCGTTATCTATTGTCGCATTTATAGTGGTGGTGTTATTTGTAACGTTTTTTGTTGGAACAATAGGCTCTTTATAATTATTCATGGATGTAACCAACAAAGTCACACCTATAAGAAACAAGCATATTATAATTGTTGTTATAATCAATTGAGTCCTGTTCATGATTTTCACCTAATTATTAGATAGTATATTATCATTTAAAATAATTTTCCCATACGCCAATATTGTGGCTATAACTCATTAATGTATTTCAGGTCATCCTTGGTTTGGCCAAATTTAACCCCATTTAACAGTCCGTTCGGAAGTTCGGACAATATTATAACAGGATAGTCCTCCTTTGGCTTTATGAACATTGTATGAGTGACTTTCTTTCTTGTTTTGGCCACAATCCTATAATCATTGTTCTCTTTAGAAAAATCTCCGTTTAAAAAGACTTCATTGAAAGATTCCTCTAAAAGATAATCGGGAAATGATTCCTCAATTTCAAAATGAGTTAATATGTCTTTGAAAAGCATAGAATCATTCCAAGCTAGGAAGCTTACTTTGGTCGGATTCATATGATGAACCGATTAATTCGCCGGTTTCCACATCAAATTGGCGGAATCCACCGTCCTTATAGGTAACTTCACGGTAGTATCCTTCACCATTTTGTTCATTAAATTTAACTTCTTCTTTTACCACATCATTATCTGATGCCATATTATCACCTCTATTAGTTAAATTATCGATTTAAACAGAGTTTTTGTATAACTCACTATGTTCATTAAATTATGAATAAGGCCATTTAAATACTTTTCTAAAATTATCCGGAATATCTTAAACTTTCGGCAATGCCCAATATGAAAATAATATTACTTTCAAGATTCACCACCTCAAAGTCCAAATAAAATAAACAAACAATTAAAAAATTATAAAAATAATAATATATATTTATACAATCAATCTAAATATGAATATGAATAAATTTATTTCTTTATTAATCAAAAGATATTTTAAAAACTATTCTTCTATTACTTTTATATAGACTATGGATAAATATTATAAAATATGAACACAAAGGATATCGCGATTATTTTGATATTGCTGCTGGCCGTTTTGGGGCTGATTATTGGTGCTTACTACACTGAATCAGTCAATGACAGTGCAAACACCACTAATAATGGAAAAATAGATTATAATAACTCAAGCAATGTAATTACAATCGACATAGAACCCCAACTAAAAAATGAAAGTTCCATTGCCAATTCCTGAACTAAAATAAATAAAAAAAATAAAAGAGATGCTATAGCTTTTGCTATAACACTCATACCCTTTCTTCAACATCATCCCAATCAGGGTTTTTGGCAGGACGGAATGTGAATATAAAGGTTGCAGCCAGAAGAATTGCCGCAACAATAATTGTGAATACAGTCTGATCGAATGTTGAAGTTTTTATTACATCAATCAATCCGCCAATCCAAATAATTGAAATGAATAATGGAAGGATATATTTGACAATTACAATCCACCATTTCCCCAATTTGATAGTTTTACTTCTAGAATTTAAAAAATCAATTAGTTTATCTGCTTCAAATACCCATGCAAATACAATACACTCCAGGATAACACCGAACAGAAGTGCAATCTGGTTGATGAACGTATCCACATATCCGAGTACTGATCCACCATAAGAGGTCGCATAAATCATAGAGACAATAGCACCGAAAATAATCAGTATTGTCATTGTCTTGGATCTTGTGTACCCAAACTTGTTTTGAATTGAAAAAGACAATGGTTCGATTGTGGACAATATGCTTGTAAGACCTGCAAGATATACAGTCAGGAAGAACAGAGGTCCTAAAATGTAAGCCCACTGACCCAGCACATTGAATACAGTAGGATATGCAACGAATACAAGTCCTGTTCCCTGAGTTACAAGTTCTGATACTGCAGTTCCGGACTGCATTGACATGTAGCCTAAAATTGAAAATACTCCTAAAGCTGCGAAGTTTTCAAAAAGGGAGTTTGCAAGAACAATTGAAATGGTATTTGTAATCAGATCAGCATCATCCTTTGTGTAACTTGCATATGTGAAAGCTATTGACATTCCCAAACTCAGTGAGAAAACTATTTGTCCAAATGCCGCCATCCAAATCTCAAAGTGTGTCAGAAGTGACCAGTCAGGGTTGAATAGTTCCGCAAGACCTATTGAAGCCCCAGGCAAAGTCAGTGAAAAGCCAACAATGACCACCATAATTACAAACAATGCAGGCACTAAAACTCTTGAAACCTTACCCAGACCCTCTTCAAGATCTTTGTGAGATATAAACCAGATAATTACCCAACCTACAAGCATTGCAACAGCAATGATTGGAATGAAATGCAATAAACCTGATATGGAGTCACTTGACTGCAGAAGAGTGGTTGCAAAGAATGCATCCGGATTTGCACCCCATCCCTTGGTGAAACTCAAAATCATATAGATTCCATCCCAGCCCAGAATAGCTGAGTAATAAATCATAATCATAAAAACCGCAACCGGCAAAAGCCAGCCTAAAAATTCCCAATTGGAGTGAATCTTTCTAATCGCCTTTGGAAAAGAAGATTTGAAATTGTATCCTACACCATATTCCAAAATCAAAAACGGAATTCCCATCAAAAGAATCGCCACAATATAAGGGATGTAAAATGCTCCCCCACCATTTGAATAAAGCACATAAGGATATCTCCAAATGTTTCCAAGTCCAACGGCAGAACCTATCATTGCGAGGATAAATGACAAGTTGCTGCCCCATTCATTTTTATCTGCCATAATTTCCCATTTTCCTTTTTAATTATTAGTCACATTTTTGTAATCAAAGTATTAAATAAGTTACTTTTTTAAAAAAATAAGTATGATTTTCAATATTTTCCAAAATCAATGAAATCAATTGGATGGTTATATCTTTCATCCTCCGGAGGCAACTGCATATAATCGCCATATAACTCAGTTAAGATTTTATCATAATCTTTGGGGACATTGACATAAACATCTTCAAATTTGACTTTTTCAACTTCCCTAAAATCCTTTTTATCATATATTAATGGATATTCATGCGCCATTGCGGAAATGTCAAATATCCTCTCGGCATTCACATCAGCATATTTGCTTAAGAATCTTAAACATCTTTTATTAATTTTGGTCGGATTCAATCCTAAAAGATTCAATATATGATATGCAGTATGAGAAAGTGCCTTAGAAAGAAACGGCAAATCATCCAACCTCATAGCTGACATTAACAACAGGCGGTTGTATAAAAATGCCTTCTTAAGCTGGTAAGACTGTTTGGACTCATTTCCGGTCAAGTCATCCAACACAAAAATATCTATGTTGAAACCGATGTCAAAATTAAGCTGTGATGCCCATTCTTCTTCAAATCTGGTATCTTTAAGAGATAATTTGGCAAACAGATAAGGATAACCGGCATGTGATTCCACAGATAACAATTCATATTTTTCATTGGATGAAAACAGTTTTTTGAATCTTTCAAAATCATCCCTTAGCATGCACACATCCAAATCATCATCCCACGGAATAAAGCCATTGTGCCTTATTGTCCCTAAGAGGGAACCTGCATACATGAAATATGTAATGTCATTCTCATCACAAAAGCTGATCAAATCCTTTAGAATCATCAGTTCAACATCATGAATGTGATTTAAAGTTTCGTCATCGTATTCTTTTAGTTTCACACAATCACTATTCTTTTTTAAGGAATTTCATAAAATTTTCTTTATTTTCAATTGCAGTTGTTGTCGGCCTTCCCAAATCCGCTCTGGAACCAATTGAAGACATGATTTCAATGAATGAAAGTTCATCCCTTGACTTTGCCAATTTCAATTCCTCATCCAAATCGTCAAAGTTGTCAACTGAAACTGCATATGAATAGCCGCAGGATTCGGCAATATTAACCAAATCCATAGTTGAAGCTACTGTCGGCATTCCACCAACGGTTTCATGAGCTGCATTATTGATTACGATATGAACCATATTATCAGGATTCACATTGCCTACAAGAGCCAATGAACCCATATGCATCAATGCCGCACCGTCACCGTCAATGCACCATACCTTTTTATCCGGCTTGTTTATGGCAACACCCAATGCTATTGAAGATGAATGTCCCATTGAGCCTACAGTCAAGAAGTCATACTTATGCTCCTGACCGTTGGCTTCCCTTATCTCGAAAAGCTCGCGGCTTGCCTTTCCTGTTGTTGAAACAATCGGGTCCTCATCGGATACATTGACAATGTGTTCAATAATCTCTTCACGAATCATGTCATTGTCATTTTCATAAACTACTTTCTCATCATAGGTCAGGGCATTCTTTCGGATGACGAATGCAACGCTTTTTCCTGATTCAAGAATGTTCCTATATCCGGACATCACTTCTTCAAGCTCATCTACGGTTGTATCCTCACCTATGACAAAGTTTTCAATATCCATCAAATCAAGCAAATCACATGTGATTTTGCCCTGATAAATATGCTGAGGCTCATCATGAACTCCCGGTTCGCCACGCCAACCGATGACAAAAATGGACGGAATCGCATAGACCTTGTCATTCAATAAGGATGCGACAGGATTGATGATATTTCCTTCACCACTATTCTGCATATAAACGACAGGAACCTTGCCTGTAGCCAAATGATAACCTGCTGCAAGGGCGGTACAATTACCTTCATTGGCGGCTATCAGGTGATGCTTTTCATCAATTCCATAATTGTTCATCAAATAGTTACATAATGCTTTTAGCTGTGAATCCGGAACGCCTGTGTAGAAGTCACAATCTAAAATTTCTACAAAATCTTCAACTTTCATTGTGCCTAATCCTATTTATCTAATTGTGGAGTGATAATCTTCTCAATTAAAAACTCTGCGGTTTTTTCAATTTCATCATATTTAACTTCCTTAGGCAAGTCCTCACCGAATGCATCTTTTACTTTACTGATCAGGTCATCTGTATAGATTAATGTTGCATCACGGATATCTTCCACACCATCCAATGCCAGTGATTCGCGATTTGCCTTATCCATTTCATCAAAGCTGAATACGGACTCATCAATCCAAGAGGATATTTGACCATCCTTATAACCGACAATTACAGGATATCCTCCGATATGGCCAAAGACTCCCGGTGCAAACACTTTCTGATTTTCACCTGTGCGGATTGCATCGATGACAGCGCTGATAATGCGGTAGTTACTTGAAGCGTTCATCATGTTCCTCTTTTGGTCAACAGGCATGCTGATGGAGCATCTGCTGAATATTTCATCATGAGGAATGTCCTGCTCTTCACCTTTGTAGTAGATTTTAAGCGGCAATTCGACTCCTTCTGTCTGGCCTTCCTTACTTATGCATACGTCGTGGAAGTGTGCTGCAGCAAAGTTAAAGTCGACATTCCAGAAATCGTCAACCCCTAAAATGTCCGCTACTGCAAATTTCATTCTAGGAATCAGGTGATTCAGGTTTCCGCTTCCAAAGTCGGGATATGCTTTTCCAGCGCTTTTGAGCCATGGAATGACAGCATCGGAATAGGAAGTGTTGATGACAACCGCATCGGTATCTGCCTTATCGCATGCTTCCATTATGTTTTTTGTAAATCTGATTGATAACGGGGTCCAAATACCATAAGCCCTTACATTGCTCCAGGAGATGCTTCCGTACTTGAGTCCAGGATAAGCTCTGCTTGAGTTTACAATGAAATCAGGACTGTATTTGCTTATTGCCTTTTCGATTGATTCTATGTCGTTTAAATCAACGCCTGCTTCAATTTCAATTTGAGATTTGTTAACTTCACGAATGAGACTTGCAACACGAACTATATTAACATCGGATTGCATTTTTTCCTGGTTTCTTCCAACAACGACTAATTTTATTGCAGGGTCGTTTTTACTTACTAAAAAGTCCAATAAATAGGTACCCACACTGCCTAAACCAATAATCATTATTGTAATTTCATCATCTTTTACATGTTTTTCCACTATTTTTAACCTTTCATCTAAAGTTTTCATTTTATTTCTCCCAATAATCTTTAATAAATTGATAATCTTTACGGGTATTGCAGTTAACCCAATGATTCAATCCGATGATTTCAATATCATCGGAATTTTCAATCAAATCGAAATACTTCTGGATAATGCCCAGGTTAGTGTCTTCGATAATGTTTTCATAGAAATTGTCATTGGCAATCTTCAACAGTTCCATGTCAGTGAACTTCCAGGTCTGGCCTGAATTGAAAATGGCCTTGAACTCTTCATCTATTGTCAAATTTCCATGGTCGCTGTTGAAGAGGTAATGATACTCATCATTCTCATTCTGATACAGGACCACGGCCTTATTTGAATAGATCGGCTCATGATTATATGTCAAAACGTTTTTATCTGCATCAATAACCTTTGCAAATGATTCCTCATCTATATCCAAATCGCCTTCAACAAAAAGAATTTCCTCAATGTCTGAAAAATTGTCTAAAGCTTCCTTAACTCCAAGATATAAACTGTAACCTGAACTTAAATCACTGAAATGGTCGTTGTAGACAAGCAGAATCTTTTCCTTTAAATCCTCAGGAATTTCCGTTTCCAAATATTCCTCCAAATCAGAATACTTATATCCTCCCACAACGATTATTTTATCATATGAATCCAATTTCTTAAGCATTTGATAGATTAAGGTGTTTTGAGGATTTCCTTCGCAATACAGGCATTTCAGCATTTTATTTTCTTCCGGAATATCCTTGTTGAATCTGCTGGAAACTCCGGCGACTGTGATAATAGAAACTTTCAAATCCTTCACCTAATTTTTTGTGTAATTTTGAACGCATTCATCCAATCCTTTGTCCAAATCAATGATTGGTTCCCAATTGGTTCTGGTTCTGATTTTTTCAGTTGAGAGCAATCTTCTTTCAGGGTCGGATTCACGGTATCCTTCAAACTTGATAACCGGATTCTCAATGCCCATTTTTGAAGCTATCAGCTTTGTCAAGTCAATGATTGAAATTTCTTCGTCAGTTGCCACGTTATAGATTGTTCCGTCAAGTGCTGAATCTGTTTTTGCAAGTTCAAGTACTGCGCTGCAACTGTCATAGTTATTCAGAAATGTTCTGCAGTTCTTTTTGGAATTTTCAAGCAATGTGACTTCACCAGTGTTTTTGAAACTGTCTATGATATGTGGAATGATGTGTTTAGGATATTTTTCATCTCTGCTGTAGACATTTGCAAAACGGATGGAACATCCTTTGATTTTTCCGTTGTCAACGGCATCCTTCATGAAGAACTCGGTCAATAGCTTGCCTGTTGCATAGCTGGTCCTTTGACTGTGCTCTGCAATTGCCATTGTGATGTAGTCTGATTCCTTTACACCTCCGTCCTCATTCCAGGAGTTCATTGAGTATACTTCGGAAGTGGAACAGTTGATATACTTTTCAGCGCCTACGCGAATAGCTTGCTCCAAAAAGTCATTCATGCTGACAACATTGGTTTCGTAAGTTTCATAAACATTGTAGAAATGTTCTGTGTGAACAACAGCTGCGCAATTAATGTAGACAACTTCATCAAAATCATCCTTTGCTTCGTTGACGTATGATTCTATCTTATCCATGTCTTCGCTGCTGTTTAAGTCATATTCGTAAAAATCAAATCTTTCATCATCGATGCAGTCTGCAACCGTATCGATTGAAGATGCGTAAAAGTTATCGAAACCGATGATTTTAACTTCATCCTCATCCTGATTCAACAGCTGGCGAACCAATTCGTTCCCGGTCATTCCGGTAACACCACTAATAACATACAATATTTTCATATTAACTACCTTCAAATTCCATTTTCTAATCTTTTTTTGTAAAATTCATCAACGCTACCATCAAATAAGTCCATCGCCTCATATTTAGGATATTCGACTGATTTCAATTCAACGCTCATCAGTTCAGCATCCAAAATAGCGTATTGGGCATTCGGATTATGGTTTCTAGGCTGGCCCACTGAGCCAGGATTAATAAATAAGACTGATTTTTTATTTCTCATGAGAGGATTGTCGAATTCATAAAACTTCTGAAAGACATGAGGATAATGTGAATGTGCTGATAAAACTATATCATAGTCGACATAGTTCCCGTTCAGGTTATCCGGAAAAATAGCCTTCCAATAATAATCGTTCAGGGATCCGTGAACGGCCAACGCCTTCTTGCCATCCAATTCAAATTCCAATTTGGCCTCCCTAACCAATTCTTCGTTCAGGTAATCCCTTGAATCCTGAGTTAAAACAGAATCTGTGAATTTTGCTGACTCAACTCCCCTTTGGCTTGAAAAATGAGAGAAATCCCCGGTTAAAATTGCATTTTCATGATTTCCCCAGATATTGCAGATAATTTTTGAAGAGAATTCCTTTCTGATGAACTCGACCACTTCATTGGACTGCATTCCATAATCAATCAGGTCGCCTAAAAGAATTATTGAATCAATATCCTGACTGGCCAAATCCCTGAAAACCTCTTCCAGGGCAAACAGATTACCATGAATATCTGACAATATAGCATATCTTGACATTTAATCACTTATAATTCATCGATTAATGTTATAATATCTTTAATGGATAACAGTTGTTCATCAATTTCCTGAGCCCTATGATGTTTTAAAATGCTTATTGCAGCATTTTGCATTGCAGGAAATGCCGCTCTCAATAACTGGTTGGCATAAATGACAATATTGACTCCATGTTCAAGGAGTTCACTTTCTGTAATTGAGTTATATGAAGATGGGACTACGACAATAGGAGTCTGCTTATCTTCAGCCCTGAACTTATCACAGAATTCGAGTATTTCATCAGGCTCCTTTCTTCTGCTGTGAATCATTATTCCATCTGCACCTGCATCACGGAATGCAAATGCCCTTTTAAGTGCATCATCCATTCCTTGCTCAAGTATAAGGCTTTCAATTCTTGCAATAATCATGAAATCGTCTGAAAGCTGTGCGTTTTTACCTGCAGCAATCTTTTCACAGAAATGCTCTATTTCATCCTGAGTCTGTTTTACTTCTGTTCCGAACAATGAATTTTTCTTCAATCCGATTTTATCCTCTATGATTACCGCAGATACACCCATTCTTTCAAGGGATCTTACTGTATAGACGAAATGCTCTGCAATTCCGCCTGTGTCACCGTCAAAAATGATCGGTTTGGTTGTAACTTCCATTATATCGTTGATTGTTCTGAATCTGGAGGTCATGTCAACCAGTTCGATGTCTGGTTTTCCCTTTTCTGTACTGTCGCATAGGCTGGAAATCCACATCGCTTCAAACTGGTCCATATGTTCGTCATCGGCAATGACTGTTTTTTCTGCAATCAAACCTGTTAATCCGCTGTGAACCTCGATTGTCTTTACAATAGGCACCATATCCAACAATTTTCTTAATCTTGCTCTTCTAAGCTCAGGCATTGCCAGCTGTTCCCTCATTTGCCTGTCAACTTTCTGTATCTTTTCATTGAAGGTGTATGGCACTTCAATAAGTTCCCCGCCATTTTCTTCAAGAACTTTAAGGATATTGTTCCTTATCACCTTCATGGAATCTTCAGCCCAATTATCCCCATGGATAATGTAATCAGGCTTAAGCTCCTTGACAATGTCATCATACATTATCTTATTTTGAACAACTACCTTTTTTACGCCTGGAATTTCTTTTACTAACTCAATACGTTCTTCTGTTGATTTTAATGGGAATCTATTATACTTTACCATTTGAGAATCGCATAAAACTCCCACAACAACATCTCCATATTTTTTAGCTTCATTAATTAAATTTAAATGTCCGTCATGGATTACATCAGTACAAAAACAAGTATAAACAATCGGATTATCAGAACTCATAATTATTACCTAATATATAAATGTTATTTATTAATTATATTATAAATTTTAAAAAAAGAAATATTTAAAAATTTCCAATATAAAAATAAATATTAGTTTTGAAAAAATATTTACAGGAATAATTATGTTTAAATCAAAAAGATATGATGATGAAACTCTAAAGCATTTACAAAAAGTTCAATTAATGATTTTGAAATATTTCATTAAGGTTTGCGAAGAAAATAACTTGACTTATTTTATATATGGTGGAAGCCTGCTTGGAACCATAAGACACAAAGGATTCATTCCATGGGATGACGACATCGATGTGATAATGTTTAGGGAAGATTTTGAAAAATTAAATGAAATACTTGAAAAAAATATTGATGAAAAATATGACTATATCAATATATTAAATGAAGATTCTTACTTTTATACCTGGGCCAGATTAACATTGAAAAATACATTATTCGCAGAATGGTGGGTGGATCAAGTTGATTACACTCCAAACATATTTATGGATATTTTTATTTTAGAGAATGTTCCAAACAACAAAATAAAGCGAAAAATCCACTTATCTGAAGGGTTTATACTTAATCAATTAACCATGTATTCATATATCAAATTTGATAATGATTCTGCATTAAAAAAACTGTTCCAACAAACAATTCATTATTTCTTAAAGATTTTACCAATTTCCCCATCTACTATTAAAAGAAAATGTGTGGAAACCTATTCTAAATATAAAGATAAAGAATGTGATGCGGTTTGCGATTTTCCTGCAGTTTGTCAATTACCAGTATATGATAAAAAAGATTTTTTACCCTTAAAAAAAGCAAAATTTGAAGATATCGAGGTCAATATACCTAATAATCCAGATAAAATTTTAACAAGAATTTATGGAAACTATATGGAACTACCTCCTGAAGACAAAAGATTCCGTCCCGCACCCGAAAAGATTGATTTTGGAAAATATTAATATAACTACAGATTAAAATTAAAAAAAAAAATATAAAATAAAATTGAATGCCCCCGCCATTTAAAATGGCAATTGAATTCAATTTACCCAACCATAAATCAAATAAACAAAATATCGCCACAGTTATTGATAGTCATAACTGTTTTAATAGTTATATTGTTCAATTAATCCTCACTTACCTTTTATTATTTTACTTATTTTTTCAGCATTTTTATTACCCGGTTCCATTGCTGATTTACGTGATGATTTATTTTTAATTGCAGATTTAAAAACTGTCGGGAGACCTTTTGGAAATGCTAATGATTTTTTAATTATGAATTTTATTCTTGAAAATGTTGGATTACTTGGATAAAAATCATTTTTAAATGAATCATCAGCAATCATTTTTTCAGCATAGTCACAAATAGCCTCGTAAGCTAATTTATCTCCGAAATAGTAATATTTTTCTACGTCTTCATCAGATATAGGGAATGGATTATCAGATTTATTAGTATTTGCCTTTTCAAAGTCTTCATATGAATCAATGTAATCTGCATGAAGTAATAATGGATTATCAAATCCAGGGTCTAAAGGAACCGGCCTTAAAATATTACATTGCTTTTTTAATAAATAAACATCAATGATGGAAGTGCTTAAACATGTATTTAAGTAATCACATGGCCTAACCCATTCCTGAATAGCATATTTACCGATATAATGGAAATTAGGATATTTTTCTTCCAAAGCACTCATATTTATGTCTTCAGTTACCACATTATTTTCAGCAGGATGAGGTCTATAAATAAATTCTTTTTCAGGATGGTCTTCTAAAAATTTTTTAACCCAATCCATAAAAATTTTTTTAGTCTCAATATCCCATTTTTGCATATATTTACCATCTTCAAGATTGTTATTCAACCTTATTAAAAATTCATCAGGATCATATTCATTGAATGTAAAACTGGAAATAAATAAAACCCATTCTTTTTGATAGTCCAATCCGAATTCTTTACCTAATTCTTCTTTTGTTTTATAAAACGAATCAAATAGCTCATTAGAAAAATCAGTCTTGATATCGCCAGTGACGGCTAAATTCTTCTCAGGAATTCCCTGTTTCATCATTTCTTCTTTAATATGTTCACTCCAACATATAAAGGACATGTGTTTCAGGTATTCTCTAGGATAATGAAGTGTTGAATTTAAAATTCTTTCAGCAATTACCTGTTCGTATCTCATGTTCAACATTTTATCAATTTTAGGTCTAAAACGTGCAGTGAATCTTTCTAAATCCTTATTATCATATCCTGAATGTGCAATTACTAATTTTGGTTTCTTTTTAATTGGAAAAACAATTTCATGATAATTCCAATAATCTTTTAAAGCAACAGAATATCCTCTTCTTTCAAATTCTGCTTTTAAAAGATATGCATTATTTAATTCTCTTTCAGGTAGTTCATAAAATATTACAATATCTGCCATTTAATCACCTAATATTGATTGAGAAATAGTTATATCAAAAGGACGTGTGATTTTAAAGTTAGATGAATCTCCTTTGAATAAATAGACTTCTTCATCTCTCAAATAGAAAAGCATCATTGCTTCATCTAATAATTTAATTTCATCCTCAGTTAAATCTTCATAAATCTCTATATATTTTTTAATATTAAAAGATTGTGGAGTTTGTGCATGGAACAAATATTTTCTTTCAGGAATGCTTGTAAGCTTAGAATCCTCTTTACTTTGGAAAATCACGTCAACTGCAGGAATAACTGGACTAGCGGCACCAAATTCAATAGCATATTTAATACTATCTTCAATTAAATTTGGTGAGACAAAAATTCTTGCACCATCATGAGTAACCATGACCGAACTATCATCAGCACCGTTTTCAATAGCATATTCAATTGAATTTAAAATAGTATAATTTCGTGTTTTTCCACCTTCAATAACAACCAGCTTATCATCATCAAAATACTCATCAATTAATGCCTGAGTTTCATTTAAATATTGTTTTGGGGAAGAAACAATAATTTTATCCAATAAATCCACTTTTAAAAAAGGTTCAATACAATAAGCCAATAACGGTTTATTATTTATCTTGAAAAACTGTTTTGGAACACCCTTTCCCAATCTGGTTCCGGTTCCTCCAGCCAATATTGCAGCAAAAATCATATAATCACTTAATTATAATTGTTCCCATAGTCTATAAAATGCATTTTTAGGATTTGCTTGATTAATAATTACATCATAAACAAAGTCAACCGTTAATGAATTGATATTTAATTCATCACATAAATTTTTTAATATAGTTGCAGTATTTTTTCCTTCAAACAATACTCCAGATGCTTTTTCATCAATGACAATGCCTTGACCACTCAATACGCCTAAAGTATGATTTCTACTAACTGATAAAGTAGATGCAGTTACAATATCTCCAAAACCACAATAATCATCCACAGTATCTCTTTTACCACCTAATTTTTCAATAATGTCTTTTGTTTCATTGTAACTTTTAGTAAATACTGCGAATTTTGCATTATTGTTGATGTTCATTCCTTCACAGATTCCTTGTGAAATTGCAACAATATTCTTGAGGATTCCACAAAATTCTGTTCCAATTACATCATTGTTTGCATTAACTTTAAAAGAATCTGTAACAAGGACATTTTTAACTTTATTTAAGCAATTATCATTAACGCAGGCAATTGTAGTTGAAGCAGGTGAACTTTTAACCATTTCAGATGCAATATTTGGTCCTGAAAATGCAACTGGTGGTCTTTCAGTAATCTCTTCAATAATATCAGTCATTGTCTTATTAGTTTTATTTTCTAGTCCTTTAGCAGTATTGACAAAAATACAATCTCTATTGACAACGTTATTTAGTTTTTCAACCAATTCTCTCATTACAGATGATGGAATGCATAAAAATATTATTTCAACATCTTTTAACTCATTCAAATCACATACTGCAGTAATATTTTCATGTAATTTAACATTCGGGAAGTATTGTGAATTCACCTTAGTATTGTTAATATCATTACAAATTTCCTCACGTCGTGCATATAATAACACATTAGCATTTGGAGCGACAGTCTGGGCAACAGCAGTTCCCATAGCTCCAGCCCCAATGACTCCAACAGTTATTGGCATTTAATCACCTCTAACAAAATTTAATTCAAAAGGAGTTCCCTTTTTCAAATCCTTATTAACTTTTTTTCCTAAAATTTCTTTTAAATATTTCGGATGAAGACCAAAGCCCGGCCTTATTGAACGGACGTTTTCTTCAGTTATGACCTCATCTTTTTTCATGTCACTAACAACAAATAATGATCTTGAAAATTCTCTATTGGCTTTCATTTTATCAGATAATTCATAGCTGACTTTTCCCAATGCTTTTTCAACATTTCTAATTGAATCAACCATCTGTTTGAATTCATGAGGTTCCATTGAAAATTCTGAATCCGAACCTCCCATATCCCTGTCCAAAATAAAATGTTTTTCAATTATATTGGAACCCAATGCAATAGATGCTGTTGAAACTTCGCCACCCAAAGTATGATCAGATAAACCAACAACAACATCGAATTTCTCTTTAATATCAGGAATCGTATTTAAGTTAATTTCATCTAATGGGGCAGGATAAGATGAAGTGCATTTTAAAAGAGCAATCTCATCATTTCCTACATCCAAACAAGTTTTTACAGCAAGTTCAATATCTTCAAAAGAGGCAATGCCTGTGGATATTATGATTGGCTTTCCTTTTGATGCAACATATTCTATTAACGGAATATCAGTTATCTCAAAAGATGCAATTTTATATGCAGGCACATCCATATCCTCTAAGAAATCAACGGAAGTTTTATCGAAAGGTGAAGAAAATACGATTAACCCTAAATTTTGCGCTATCTTTTTGAGTTTAGGTTGCCAATCCCATGGCATGTATGCATCCTCATACAACTTATGAAGGATCTGCCCGTCCCATACTGTTCCTTGTTTAATCTGAAAGTATTCATTATCACAATCAATTGTAATTGTATCCGGAGTGAAAGTTTGAAATTTAACTGCATCTGCTCCAGCTTCCGCAATAGCTTCAATTGTTTTAACAGCAATATCAAAATCATTCATGTGATTAGCAGAAAGTTCTGCAATAATAAATGTAGGATTACCTTCACCTATTTCTTTTTCACCAATTTTAAATTCCATAATATTACCCTTTTATAAATTTTAATGCATCACAATTTTTAATTACAACATCCCCTTCCTTTTTAAATCCCATTGATTTAAAAAATGAAATTGAACGGACATTGTCTTTTTTAATATAAGCAACAACTTTTCCATCAATTAATTTTAGGCCTTCTGATAACAATATTTTTGACAAACCGAGGCCCCTATATTTTTTATTTAAACTAATACTGATAACGGGATATTTTTCATCAAAATCTAATCTTAATTGACCAATCAAATCAGTTTCATACTCTAAAACATGAAATTTTACTGAATCGTCATTTAAAATATTATTAAACCACTTTTTGTGATCTTCTAATTGAATTTTTTCCGAATTGAATGAACTTTTACGGACATCATCATCATTTGCAATTTCAAATATTTTTAAACAATCCTCTTTTTGAATGGACCTAAATGTTGAATTATTTTTATAAAACTCATTTAGAATGTTTTTAACAATTTTCAGAGACCCTTTACCATTTACGGCCTGAATACCCAATAATCTTTTATCAAAACGAATCCCATTATCTTGTAAATAATTTATTCTGTCTAAAATATTATCTAAAAGATTATCATCATTCCAACAACCGGCATATTCAATAAAACCCTGATTTATCCAATTTTTAATATTATTTTTCTGATTATCAATAATGCCAATAGCCACTGTTGGAACACCAATACATGCAAGTTCATATAATGTTTGACCACTGGCAGAGATAGCTAAATCAACAGAACTCATTGCATTAATAATTTCATCAGAATCCGGAGAGTAAATTAACTCAACATGATTATTTTTTAAGGATTCAATCTCATGAGTGTTTTTAAAGCTATCTGCAATTATGACCTTCTTATTAACTTCGGGAAAATTCTCATTTAACAATTTTAATATTTTTGGAGTTAAATTTCTTAAATCATTGCCACCCAGGGTAATTAAAATATTTTCAATGGAATCATTTATTTTTAATTTTTGAATGTTCCAAAAATCATTTCTCAATGGAATAAATTCACTTCCAACCAAATAAGTTATATCTCCCCTTTCCAAATAACCCATAGCGGAAGTATCCAATGTTCCATTAACTACAATTCCTTTCGGATAATCTAAACGATTATTATCATCAATATAAACACATAATGATGAATTTTTAGAAATTTCATTATAAAAAGTCAAATCTGCCAAATAAGAATCAATAACAATAATATCTGCTTTAAAAGATTTATTTAACCAATCGGTAATTTCTACAGGAATATCCGGAACAATAGATTTTATTGATTCATCACCATTTACGATGAACCTTGGGGAAATATTATAATGTTCAAAAGCTTGATAAATAGAACTGCATCTAGCTACATGACCATATCCGTAATCTTTTCCACCTTCTGTTAAAATTACCACTTTCATTTTAATCAAATTCAGAAATTACTTTGAAAAGTTTCTCTTTGACAAATTCTATATCATCATCAGATAATGTTGGATACATAGGAATACTCATTACCCTTTTATAAAATTCTTCGCAAACAGGACATAATTCACTATCAAATCCTAATTTTTGATAATATGGTTGTTTGTAAACCGGAATATAATGTACTTGAACACCCAAACCTTCCTGTCTTAATTTTGAAAAGATTTCTTTTTTATGGTTGGTAAATTTTTCTTTTAAAAGAATAGGGTATAAATGATAAGCGGATTGCCTATTTTCCTTTTCAAGTATAACATCGAAATAAGGATTTTCGGCAAATATTTCATCATAGGTCTTGGCTATTCTCCTTCTAGCTTCAATAAACGAATTTAATTTTTTAAGTTGTGAAATACCCAATGCGCATTGAATATCAGTTATACGATAATTGAAACCTAATTCCTGCATTTCATAATACCAATCACCATGAGACTCATTAACTAAATTGTTTTTGGTTATTCCATGTGATCTGAATAACTGTAAGCGCTCATAATACTCTTCATCGTTTGTAACAATGATTCCACCTTCACCAGTTGTAATATGTTTAACTGGATGGAAGCTGAACATTGCCATTTCAGAATACTCCAAAGATCCGATTTTTTTGCCGCCGTACACCGCACCTAACGCATGAGCACTATCCTCAAAGAGTTTAACATCATTATCTTCAGCTATTTCGGAAAATTCTTTTAGGTCTACAGGCTGGCCAGAATAATGAACGGGAGAAATCAATTTAGTTTTATCACTAATTTCAATTTTAGATGCATCCAAGTTACCAGTTTTGAGTTCAACATCCCCAAAGTTCACATCAGCTC
This sequence comes from Methanobrevibacter sp., assembly GCF_015062985.1. Lineage (GTDB taxonomy): Archaea > Methanobacteriota > Methanobacteria > Methanobacteriales > Methanobacteriaceae > Methanocatella. The sequence goes on from NZ_SUTI01000006.1 coordinate 28,884, forward strand.
CCAGGTACAATGCTGCATTTGAAGTAGCAACAAAAGTATTTGGAGAAGTAATTACTTCATCCCCTTTTCCAATGCCTAAAGCAAAATAAGCACCATGTAACGCTGAAGTTCCTGAATTAAAAGCTACAGCATATTTTGCACCACAATATTTAGCAATGTCTTTTTCGAATTCTTCAATTTTAGGTCCTTGAGTGATTAAAGGAGATCTGAGAGTTTTTACAACCTCTTCAATATCATCCTCATCAATAGTCTGTTTTCCATATGGTAAAAATTTAGAAATAAAAAACACCCCAATTAGTTTTCTTCAACAATATTACGCTTAAATACAGGATTCACTTTTTTACCAATTAAAATACCTTCTGTAGAATCTTGTTCAATAGCCTTTTTAATATTAATCATCGCTTCTTCAGCAGCAGATAAGAAAGCTTCAATTTCCTTTTCAGTGTGAGATAAATTGATATTATTAATTCCAACAGTTATTATTCCATTATGAATCATTGCTTGGGAGTAAATTGAATTAATATCTAAATAATCTAAACTTCCAACATCTTCAAATTCAACACCACAGTGTGGTGGAAGTCCACTGACAAGAATAACATCCCCCAATTCATATTTTTCAATAAGCCCTTCAAGTCCTTCTTTTAACATTGTTCCTAATTTCCAAATATGATCATAGGAGCCAGGTTTTTCCAAAATTTTTAAAGCTGCAATGGATCCTGCCATAGATAATGCTTCACCACCGAATGTTGTTGAAACAAAAATTCCGTCTTCGATTTGTTTCATGATTTCTTTTTTACCTGCAACAGCTGAAATTGGCAATCCGTTACCCATGCCCTTTCCAAAAGCAGCCATATCAGGAACAACATCATATAATTCTGAAGCTCCACCTAAAGCATATCTAAAACCAGATACCACTTCATCAAATATTAAAACTGCACCATTTTTTTCTGTTAATTCTTTAACTTTCTGTAAAAAGTTGTCTTTAGGACCGTTGGCTTGAATTGGTTCTAAAATGACGGCTGCAATTTGATTAGGATACTCATTAAAAAGTTCTTCTAATGATTCAATATTATTATATTCGAAAGTTTTTGTTAAATTTGAGATATCTTTTGGAATTCCTTTATTATTTTCGGTTGAACCAATAGACCAATCATGCATCCCATGATATCCGGATAATGCAACCAGATCTCTTCCAGTGAATGCTCTAGCTAGTCTGATTGCAGAAGTAGTGGCGTCACCACCATTTTTGACAAACCTTACCATTTCTGCACAAGGAATAATTTCAATAACTTTTTCAGCTAATTCAACTTCAACTTCAGCTTGAAGAGAAAATGAAATTCCCTTTTCAAGTTGTTCTTTAACAGCATTATTTACTTCTTCAATATTATATCCGATTGTTATTGGACCTAATGCACATACAAAATCAATGAATTTATTTCCGTCCACATCATATAAATAACAGCCTTCACCTCGTTCAATAAACGCAGGAGAATCTCCTTGACAATAATATCTATATGATTTACTGTATGTTTGAGCGCCTAACGGAGTTACTTCAACAGCTCTTTTTAATAATTCATTACTTTTTTCATAGTTTGCCATTTTATCACCAGTTAAAAATTATTCCATTTTCTAGGATCAATTAAATAATCGTCATTTATTCTTAAACTGTCAAAATCAATATCCTCTAAAAGAGTCTTATCAAACTTATCTATGCTTTTTATATTAGTTTCTAACTCTTCAGGAGAGTTAACTCCCAAAATAGTTGAATTAATATAATTATTATAATAAACAAATACACTAGCTAATTCTGCTGCACTAACATCACATTTATTAGCAATATCTATCAAATCCTGTTTGAAAGGCTTTATTTTTTCTAAGCCTTCTGGAACATCATCAATATCGCAGGGAATGATTCCTTTCAAGAAAGTTGACCTGCTTATCAAACCGATATTATTTTCTTCCAGTTGATTTTGAATGGCATCAAAACGCCTATCAAAAATGTTGTAAGGAATTTGGAAAAAATCAACAGAACCACTGTGATTTTCTGTTATGAACTCTGTTTCCTGTAATTCATAAACTGAAACGCCGAATAAATCAATCAGGTTATCATCTTTTAATTGATTGACTACAGTCCAAAAATCATCGTTTTTGTAAATTTCATCAACAGCTTGATGTAGTTGTAGAATAGGAACTTTATCTAATTGAAGTTTTTCTAATGACTCTTCAACAGAATTATAAATGTTATTCTTAAAATTGGTGTAATTTAAATTATCTAAATCCTCAATCAATCTTAATTTAGTGGCTATTACAAAATTATTTTTATAATTTTGTAAAAAATTTCCAATTTTTTCTTCACTGTCACCATACTCACGTGCCGTATCAATTAATGTGATACCATTGTCATTTGCAGTGGTGAGAATGGCATTTACTTCATCTTGAGTTTTTCTTTTAGTAAAACCATAATCAAGACCAAATTGAACAGTCCCCAATCCAAATTTAGAAATTTCATATTTTGAGTTTCTAAAATTATTCATCAACATTTCTACTACCTAAATCAACATCTTCTCTTAATGATTTTAATAAACCTTCATTTCTGGTAAATTTTGAATTAATCTCCAATAATTCAGGTTTGTCATTTAATAATTGCACTACATCATCCATTGTAAAAAAAGAATCCTCATTGAAAAGATTTTTATAAACTTCCTTTATAAAAATAAAATCTTCTTTTTCATCCAAAGTCCATCTCAAATCAGATAAATCAATGTCATTTTTTACATTACCCAATTTAAATTTATCAGGATTGTCTCGGATATATAAGGTAACATGTTCCCTTTGAGAACTTAAATTAGCATTAACCCAAGTATCCTTTAAAACATGGAAATTGAACACTTCACAATCAAGACCATCAGGATATGTGCAATCGATAACATTAGTAGTGTAATCATTATTTTCAGAAATATGTTCTTCGACAACTTTATCCACAACAAAAGGATCTATCAAAGGACAATCTGAAGTTATCCTGATTACAATATCATCATCTTTCATATGATTATCCATTGCCGCTTGATAATACCTGTCTAAAACATCATCTTCACTACCAACAAAATAATCAATATCGTTTTCTTTACAAAAATCTATAATAGGAACGTTATTAGAATCAAAACTTGTTGCAATGATTATTTTATCAATAAAATTACTTTTATTTAGTCTTTTTACAACGTGTTCAATGACAGGACTGCCACACAAATCCATCATTACTTTGCCGGGCAATCTTGTTGAACCCATTCTTGCTTGAATAATTGCATAAATCACGTTATCATCTAGTAAACAATATCTATATCTTTTAAAGCTTCACGAATCTCTTCCACACTTAACCATTCAGTATTATTATCTGATGCATAGCGGAATCTGTCATCTACTTTTTTACCGCCATCTTTGATATTGACATTCTCCCACCATTCCAATTCAGGGTAGATTACGTAATAATCATCATATTCATAAGCAGACCTTGAATCTTCAGCAGTAATCATTACTTCATGGAGTTTTTCGCCAGGCCTAATCCCAACATCTTCAAGTTCACAATCAGGAAGCATTGCTTTTGCTAAATCTGTAACTTTAAATGACGGACATTTATAAATAAATAATTCACCACCGGTTGCCTCATCAATAGCTTTTATTACCAAATCAACTGCTTCATCAAGAGTAATCCAAAAACGAGTCATTCTCATATCGGTAATTGGCAGTTTTGTTTCTCCTTCCTCAATTAATGTTTTAAAAAATGGAATTACGGAACCTCGACTTCCGCTAACATTACCATAACGAACAACAGAAAAATGAGTATTTTTAGCCCCAACATATGCATTAGCAGCAATGAATAGTTTATCTGAAACCATTTTAGTTGCACCATAAAGATTTACAGGATTTACTGCCTTATCAGTTGATAAAGCAACTACTTTTTCAACATCTTTATCAATAGCCACATCAACAATGTTCCTTGCACCATCAATATTAGTTTTTATAGCTTCCAAAGGATTGTATTCACAGGCTGGAACTTGTTTTAATGCCGCTGCATGTACAATTATATCAACACCATCACAAGCTCTTGCAAATCTTTCCTTATCCCTTACATCACCTATAAAGTATCTCATTAATTCATTATGTTCTGCAAATTGTCTTTGCATTAAATATTGTTTGTACTCATCTCTTGAGTAAATAATGATTTTTTTAGGATTAAATTGTTCTAAAACCCTTTTAGTAAATTTTTTACCAAAAGAACCTGTCCCTCCAGTAATTAAAATAACTTTATCATCTAACATTAGTTTGCTCCTATTGATTAATAAAAATTCAAATAAATATTAAATATTAATATATTATTTTCTACTTAAATATTTAACATACTAAATATAATAAGTACTATATAAATTGAAAAATCGTGAGTTTATGAGTCAAGTACAAACAATATTCAAAAATATGAGTTGGTTATTTATTTCCCAAATTGTTGCCAGCATCTGTGCATTTATTTGGACTGTGTTAATGGCAAGATATCTTGGAGTGGATAAATATGGTATTTTTGGATTTGCTACTTCCTTAACTGCTATTTTAATGGTTACTACTGATTTAGGATTAAATACTCATATTGTCCGACATATCGCTACCGATTATGATTCTGCACCAAAATATTTAGGTAATGCAATACCCCTGAAATGTATTTTCGGTGTAAGTACAATGATTTTAACATTAATTATTTTGATAATAATGAAAACGGATGAACTCACATTTACTGTAACCATGCTGTTCACTATTGAAATGATTATAAAAACAATAATAAACTTATTAAACGGATCATTTCAAGCATTTGAAGAAGGAAAATATCAGGGAATCGAAAATACATTATTACATATCATTTTATTAATATTCATTTTAATTACAATATTTTACGATTTCGACATTATCGGAATTGCAATTTCATACATATTAGCAAATGCCATTGCATTTATTTACGCTTATTATGCCCTTGAAAAAAATGTTACTAAACCTAAATTCGAGCTAGATTTAGGATTTTGTAAAGAAATTACCATTTTATCACTACCTTTTGCAATCATTAGCCTATTATACATCATATATTACTCCATAGACGTAGTTATGCTTACCAATATGGTTGGAAATTATGCTTCTGGAATCTATAATGCAACATACAAATTAATATCCGTCTTAACCTTATTTTACTCAGTTTACAGTGCAGTGATCTTCCCAGTAATGAGTAAATTTTTTAATGATGATGAATCCCTACTTTTGATAAGTTTTGAAAAATCAATAAAATATCTGATGCTTATAATTATCCCAATTGCAGTAGCAACAGTTTTATACTCAAATGATATAATACACTTAATTTATGGGCACAAATATGATGCTGCATCATCTGTTTTATGCATTTTAATCTGGACAGTCTGTTTATTATTCATTAGTGGAGCAACCACCACATTACTAAATGCATCACATAAAGAAGTAAGTGTTACAAAAATATATGGAATAGCTGCAATATTTAACATAGCTTTAAACTTCGTCATGATTCCGTATTTCTCATATAACGGAGCTGCAATTACAACCGTTTTAAGTGATGTTTTAATTGTTGTTATCCAAGCATATGTAATCTATAAACTAGGTCACAGACCAAACAAAAAGTTATACTTTGACATCATAAAAATAATAGCCGGATCAGCAGTCTTAGGAATTGCACTATACTTCTTAAACCTAAACATGTGGGTGGCACTTCCAGTTGGAATAATAATTTATTTTGCATCTATTTATCTATTTAGATTCTTTGATGATGATGACACATATGTAATAAAAGAAATTATAGGAAGAAACTGATAATACAAAAACCAAATATTAAAGAATAACCATTACTATTTATTATAGCATTCGAATTATGTCTTGTAGTTCACTTTTTAATCAGAATGTCCAAATTCATGATATTGCAAGGGATATTCGAATATTGGAAATATTTTTGTTACTACTTTTAATTATTAGGATCATTCTTCCTTTAAAGTAAGATTACAAATTCTTAAAGATGAAATTTGCCTAACTCTAATTTAATCTTTAATATAAACATTATCTTCAAAATCTTTATATAAAATTTGTGCAGATACTCTTTCTTGGATTTCACAATTAAAATTTGAAGTATTATGTGAATATTGTTTTTTCTCTACAAGAGAATACTGAGGATTACTTAAAAAAAGATTAGCATAATCCATTTTATAAGTAAATGTTTCTTCATTATGAACATTAATCCTTTTATAAGGATTGGTTGTATCAAAATCTGTTATAAATAAGAATCCTCCTGTTTTTAAAATTCTATCTGCTTCAGATATGGATTTGAATAAATATTTCCTATCTACCCAAAACAGAGAAAATCCAAACATTACAATATCCATAGACTCATCATCATAAGGAAGAGAATCAGAACTCCCTTTTAATAAAACTTCATCTCCATTAAAAAATTTGTTATTTCCATCTGATATGGCTTTTGAGGAAGGTTCAATACCTGAAACTTCACATTTTAAGTTATCCTTAAAGAAATTAAGGTTGCGACCATTACTCGCACCAATTTCCACTATTTTAATATCTTCAAATTCATTGTTTAAAAGAAACTGGGTATAAAACAACACATCCAATCCCACATCCTCATTAAGAGCTTTTTTATTTCTTAAATAATAAGCATCCCCTTCACTTTTTAAAAAAATATCTCGGCTATACATACACTTAACTATATAATTACAATATAATAATTTTATCTTGTAATCATATTGTATATTATTGACTCAATTAACAACTGCAACAAAAATAATCGAATGACTTTCCAGAATATCCTAAAAACAGACATATTAAACTGTTTAATAATTTGTGATGCTCTTTATAGAAACTATCCGGATCTTCCACATTTTAAAAAAAAATGCACATATCTCATTTATATTGTAATTGTCTTCTTATTTGGGTTAATGCACCTTATTTTAAGCAGGAAAAAAGCATATAATTCAAATAGTTATAGTGATTAATTTTCAAAATAATAAATGTTATATATAACTTACGAGTTATTACTTTCATGAAACCAAAAGTTTTGCTTGCAGTTATTGCAATCCTATTAATCATTTGTGCGGGTGCTTTTGCGATTTCAAATGCTACGGCAGGTACTGATTCCGTCAGTATTGACGCAAATGCGCTTGAAAAGAAGGGCAACATTACTGTTGACTCAAAAACATTAGATGTAACAAAAGGACTTTTTTCAACTGAAAACGCTGATATTAACGCTATTTTAGTTAAAAATGGTGGAATATTAAAACTTACTAATTCTATTATAAACAAAACCGGTGATACTGCATCCACCGGTGATGACGCTGATTTTTATGGAATCAATTCTGCTGTTTTAGTTAATACAAACGGCAGTCTGGAAATCTCCGATGTCGAAATCAACACCAATTCCAAAGGATCCAATGGTATCTTTGTAACCAATGCAAATGCCAGCGGAGATTCTTCCCAGGGCTCCGATGAAGGAGGACAACCTCCCGAAGCAACAGGCAATGGCAACGCAGGAGGACAAGCTCCTGAAGCTGGTGATGGAGGACAACCTCCTGAAAAACCTGAAGGTTCCGGTGAAGGAGGATCTGCACCTGGCGGAAACGGTGGAGGACCTGGTGAAACTACAGTTTCCGGAAACACAACAGCAACAGTTAAAAACGTGAAGATTACAACACATTCCGATAAGTCAAGAGGCCTTGACGCAACATACAACGGAGTAATCAATGCCGAAAATGTCATTATCAACACCGACGGCCAAAGCTGTGCCGCTCTTGCAACCGACCGCGGAGAAGGTCAGGTCCATGTCAAAAACTCAGAAATAAACACAGGAGTGAGCAAATCCAGCGGAAGGGGTTCACCTTTAATCTACTCCACAGGAAATATCACATTGGAAAACACTAAAGGTACTTCTTATGTTTCCCAAATAGCTTGTATAGAAGGTAAAAACTCCATTGAACTTACAAACTGTGAATTAAACGGTTATGGTGAAGGAAACCGTAAAGACGGTGATGCATATGTCGATTTAGGTGGAGTATTCATTTACCAAAGCATGAGCGGAGATGCTGATGTTGGAACATCCCTCTTCGATGCTAAAAACTCCAAACTATCAATTCCTAAAGAATCTTCAGTCTATAAAGAGGCACCAATGTTCCATGTAACCAATACTGCCTGCGTTATCAATCTGGACAACACCGAGTTAAGCTTCGGAAGCGGAACATTCCTTGAAGTTTCAAGCCAAAACCAATGGGGAACTCAGGGATCAAACGGCGGAGTGGCTGAATTGAACACCAATAACGAAAAAATAGAAGGAAATGTTATTGTTGATGCAATCAGCTCTCTCAACTGGACCATGAAAAATACTGAGTTTAAAGGAGCCGTCAACTCTACCGGAAACACTACCGTCAATGTTGCAGACGGATCCACATGGACTTTAACCGGCGACAGTGCCGTATCCAGTTTAACCGTTTCCGGCAAGATTGATTACGGAAACTACAAATTGACTGTCGGCGATAAAACTTACGACAGTTCAAATCCATTTAAATAATGGAAAGATTTATTTCTTTCCTTATTTTTCATTTTTAACATAATCTAACCAGATTATCCACCTTATCAAAATCACTATCAAAACTGGCAATCTTAATAATATCCTCTTTTTTCATTACCGCGACGTACATTGCATCAAAAAATGAGATTGTTGAGTCATATTTTACGAATTCATTCATTGCTTCACCATACAATGAATTGTCATCGACTACATGGAAAAAATTCGGAATATTCCTATATATTTCCATGATGTCTTTTGTCTTAAGCTTATTTTTTAATATGGTGACCGTTTCGGCAATGACCAGATTGGAGATTACAAGTTTCTCGTTTCTTATTTCATCATACACCCTAACTGCAGATTCATGCCAATCATCATTTGAAACGAACAAAGCCACAACAAAAGTAGTGTCTAAAAAAATCATTTAAAGCACACCATCCTTGAAATCTTTTTTTAGATTTACACAATCCATACTGTCATCTGCATTATATTTCCCAATGAATTTATCAAGGCAAATTTTATTTCGTGGTGTTCTTTTACGATACATTCCATGTTTTTCCACAATTTCAGATGATGGCATTTTCCCTTCCTTATAATTGAAAACATTCACTGTATCACCTAACTTAATATTAAAATCCTAACTATTTAAATATTTTCATGAAACTATAATCTGCTGTTTTTAAAATCGTGCTTCAACTGAACGGAATCAATATTTTCAGCTGCAGAATACTTGCCTATCATTTCATCCAATGTTAAATCCTTGATGAAATCAAGTTCTACTTTTCCATCCTTAGTTATCTTCCATTCCACTTTATAAGATTTATCCAAATTAAATTCCTTGCGGATTTCAAGAGGAATTACAGTTTGAAACTTGTCATATATTCTTGTTACACTAACCATTGACAATGCCTCCTAACTATAATTTAATTTCCTAACTCCATATAAATATTTATGTTTTTAAAAAAAATAGCGTTAATAAAATATATTAAAACAAAAAAAAAGAAAATGAGTTCAGCAGTCAAAGCCTGCTTCATATACTTCTTTTAACAATTCAGGTTGGGATTTTACATCACCGAATGCAGAAAATACTGCCTTTTCAGTCGGGTTTTTGGAAAAACTAATGAAATCCCTGATTCCAACCAATACGTTTCCGTTGCTTGAGCCTGCAGCGGTAATAATGTAGTAATCCTTGTTTTCCAAATCCCTGAATATAGGATAGCATCTGTCAAAGAACCTTTTAAGGGTTCCGCACATTGAATAGTAATACACAGGTGTTGCGTATACGATTACGTCCGCTTCCATCATCTTATCCAGGACCTCTGCAAGACCATCTTCCTGGAAACATTTCATTTCAGGTGTTTTGCATTTATAGCATGCCTTGCATGAATGGAATCGGATTTCTTCCAGATTATATTTTACAACTGCATTGTCCGCATCAAGGGCTCCTCTTACAAATTCATCACATAATGTATCTGAGTTTCCACCTATTCTTGGTGATGAACTTATCACAATAACTTTTTTAGACATGATAACTACTCTCTTTTAACTATTATTTATTCGTTTTCTATCCAGTCTTTTGCTTTTGAAGTGTCACCCATGAACCTGATTCCCTTTGCAAAGCTAAGTTCAGGATATGTTGCCTGGAGGTCGCTTACGCACTTGTCAATTCCGGATCCTCCTGATGTGCAGAATGCCTTGATTGTTTTGCCTTTCAAATCAACGCTTTCAATGAAGGTATTGATGATTGTCGGTGCGGTGTACCACCATACCGGAAATCCGATGACAACAGTATCATATCCTGAAACGTCACATGTTTCAGCTATCGGAGGTCTGAACTGCCTGTCATTCATTTCAATTGTTGATCTTGAATTTTTGTCTGTCCAGTCCAAATCCTGAGGGGTGTATATTTCCTCAGGCACGATTTCAAATATGTCATATCCGTTTTCACCAGCTATTTTTTCCGCTACACCTTTGGTAACTCCGCTGGCTGAGAAATACGCTACTAAAACATTACTCATATTATCACCTGTTTAAAATTAGGTTTTCATATTATATAATTGTTAACATTCGCAACAATTATGATTCGAAAAAAATGAAATTGACAAAAAGATATAAGCAATCTAAAACAGATATATAACATTATTAAATTAATGAAGGTAATACAAGATGTCAAAACCTGTTGTTGCAATAACAAGACCTAAGGATCGGGCAAAAAAGGCTTGTGAAATTGTAGAGAAATTAGGCGGTGTGCCGATTCTTGCACCGACACTTGATTTGGAGCCTGTAAACAGCGAATCACTGAAAAACCTGGTTAAAAGAAAAGATGAATTGGACTGGATTATCTTTACATCCCCGACAACCATCGTTTCACTGAATAAGTTTTATCCGGATTTCATTGAAAGTCTTGACTGCAGGCTGGCAGTCATCGGAAACAAGACAGGAAAGCTTGCTGAAAAAAACGGCTTGACTGTTGACCTGATGCCTGAAGAGTTCACAGCCGAAGGTCTAATTGAAGAGTTCCGGAAAAGGAAAATCACCGATAAAGTAATTGGAATTCCCAGAACCGCTTCTGCAAGACCGATATTACCTGAAAGCCTGGAAGAACTTGGAAATGAAGTTATTCTGGCTGAAGCCTACAAATCACTGTTTCCGATGGATGAAGATGCCGTCAAGGATTTGATTTCAAAAATTGAAAATAAGGAAATTGACGCTATCACATTCACAAGTCCATTGACTGTTGAAAACTTCTTTGAAATAGTTGAGGACAAGGAAAAAATAGCCAGACTGCTTTGTGAAAATCTTTTGACCGTCTGCATAGGCCCCATCACTGCAAAGGTTTTGGAAAAATATGGCGTTACCTACATTTACCCAGACACTTATACGGTTCCTGACATGATGGAACTATTATTCAAAACATTGGACAGGTGTTAGATATGATTACAATTTGGCCACAATATTTAAATAAGAATTTATCCCTTAAGCAAGGTCGTAAAATCGCTTTGGAAGATTGCGTTAAAGAACCGACCATGAATGAAATCGAAAAAGCATTGAAAAGACTTGGACTTAAATACAATATCGACAAGGAACGCGCTTATCCTGGAAAATGGTATGAAAAATCAGGCAGAGTACTTGTTGAATGGGAAGGGACAAAATTAGAACTGATAAAAGAAGTTAGCTTAAAGATCAAAGATATAAGAAACTGATTACTATGCAAATACCACAACTGATGCACGAACAATACCTTGAAGCGAAAAAGATTATTGAGAATTCACAAGACATTAAGGTCTACTCACATATCGACTGTGACGGGATTTGTTCCGGTGCAATTTTATCAACCACACTTGACAGACAAAATAAGAAACATGACATCGAATTCGTGAACCTTGATGTTCTGGACAACATTGAACTTGACCATGAACTGACAATATTTTCTGATTTGGGTTCAGGCCAGAACATTACCGGAAAGGCCAAACCAGGTCAAAAGATAATTGTTTTGGACCACCATCCACCCTTAAGGGACCTCGATTATAAAAACGATAAGAATTATACATATCTGGAAATCAATCCTATGCATCACGGCATTGACGGGTCATATTATGTTTGCGGAGGAGGATTATGCTATTTCCTTGCAAAGGAATTCGGATACACTGACTTGAGCTGGATTGGAGTGTTGTCCGCTATCGGAGATATGCAGAACACCAGAACCGGACATTTTGAAGGTTTGAATGAAATCATCCAGCAGGATGCAATTGACGGAGGATACCTCGATGTGACAAAAAGCGACATCAACATCTACGGAAGAAATACAAGGCCACTGTTTGTTGCACTATCCTACTTCAGCGATGTCAAATTGCCGATTACAAACAACACTACAGAAACCATGGCCATTTTGGAAGAGCTGGGAATTGATGAAAAACACAACAGGAAAACCTTAAATCAACTGACAATGGAAGAAAAGGGCAAGCTTTACCAGAGACTTGTTGAAATGATTTCAAAAGTTGTTCCCGGAAGATATGTCAAATACATCCCACAATTAATCATAGGAGATTCATATACATTCCTGAAGGAAGACAAAAACAGCTTTTTAAGGGATGCCTCCGAGTTCTCAACTGCAATGAATGCCTGCGGACGAAATCATGAAGAAAAGATTGCAATGGAAGTGCTGAAAGGCGACAGGATTGTAGCATTGGATGAGCTTGAAAGCGTAAGCTTGGATCATAGACGCAATCTTGCCCAATCAATCGCCAAAGTGGCTGAGGGCGATGAAACCAACATCATTGAGCTGGAAAATCTGCAATATTTTGACGGCGACGGAATAAAGCCAGAAATTGTTGGAACAATAACAGGAATGATTCTCGGATACTGCAACTGGAAAAAACCAATCCTCGGTTTTACTCAAACAGACAGCGACGGGCTTAAGGTATCGCTGAGATGCTCAAGATTGCTTTCCTATGACGGCATACACTTCGGAAATATAATCAGAAAAATTGCCGGAGAAGTTGGAGGAAGCGGCGGAGGCCATTCAATGGCATGCGGAGCCTACATTCCAATTGATAAAAAATCAGATTTCATTGAACTGTTTAATAGGGAACTTGATGGTAAAATAACAAATTAATATATATACTATAAAATAGTAAATATTATATTATCAAGTATAATTGAGGAATGAATAATGATGAAAGCATTTAAAAAAAGAGGTGCACTAACCCATTTTCAAATTTTGAGTGAAATTTCAAAACAAGATCCGCACCTCAAACAAAAAGATTTGGCTAATAAATTAGGAATTACAATTCAGGCAGTGTCCGAAAATATCAAAACACTTATTGAATTAGGTTATATCACATCAAAAGATGGCAGATCCCCTTATAAGATTACTCAAGCCGGCATTGACAAAGTCAAAAAAGATGCAATCAGCTTGAGGAAATATTCCGATTCTGTTTTAGAGACCATGAACCATTATAAAACAATATGGCCAGCAATTGCAACAGAAGAACTTAAAAAAGACGATATTGTCGGCCTTTATATGGACGATGGAGTATTATACGCTCACAAAAAAGAGGAAAATGCAACAGGTCTCGTTATGGATGATGCGGAATCCGGCATGGATGTGGCATTGACAAACCTTACCGGAATCATTGAAATGAGTGTCGGTGAAGTTACCGTCATTAATGTCCCAACCATAAAAGATGGAGGATCAAAATCCTGCGATTTAGACTTAATTAAAAACGTTTATGACAAAGGCACCAACACTGGTGAAAAAATTGACAAAATAGCTGTTGCAGGTACTGTTTCACGTGCTGTAGCCAATAAATTAGGTTTATCAATTGATATTGAATTTGCAGCTCCACAAGCAACCGCCAATGCTGCCCGCAAAGGACTGAATGTTCTTGCAATTTGCGTTGGAGACATGAGCAAAGCATTTACACGCGAATTGGAAGCTGAAAAAATCAAATACAACATTATAGATGGCGGAAAATAATCAATTTTCCCTTATCATTTTCAATAAAGCAGCTGCAAGTTTATCTGATTTGAATTTATTAGTTTCACTTTTCTTTATTATTCCAACATATTCCTCCAAATCATCATTGCTAATCATATTTTTTGCTTTTTTTATAATGAACTCATTTTTGATGTCGTTTAATTGCCTAAGCGTGGGCACTTCCTTTTCAACGATTCTGGTTTCATTGGATTTTTTTATATTGTTGAATCTTGCCACTTCATCGCGACTTACCAATGTGAAAGCGTAGCCTGTTTTTCCCGCCCTTGCAGTTCTTCCGATTCTGTGAATGTAATCGTCAAGGTTTTGCGGAACATCATAATTGATGATGAATCCAACATCGTCAATGTCAAGGCCCCTTGCAGCCACATCTGTTGCAACCAACAGGCGGATGTTACCGTTTCTGAATTTGTTCAATACCTTATCCCTTGCCTTTTGGGTCAGGTCACCATGAAGAGCGTCAACGGAAAATTCCTGCTTTTTCAGATGTTTTTTAACAAAATCAACACTTTTTTTGGTATTGCAGAATATCAGGGCAGTTCTGATGTCATAGGCTTCAATCAGACGAGTCATGCTTTCAAACTTGTCCTCAATGTTGCATTTGAATGCATACTGGGTTATCTTTGGAAGGTTCTGCTTTCTGTTAGCTATCTTAATAAATTTGGGATTTTTTTGATAGTTTTGAGCGATTTGCCTTATTTCATCAGGGATTGTGGCCGAAAAGAGCAATGTCTGCCTTTGATCAGGAGTCTTTTCAAGGATTTTTTCAATGTCCTCTCGAAATCCCATCTCCAGCATTTCATCGGCTTCATCGAGAACAACGCTTTCAATGCCAATCAAATCCAGGTTTCCCCTTTCTATGTGGTCAATTACACGACCAGGAGTTCCAACTACGATATGAACCCCCTTCTTCAATACCCTTGTCTGCTTTCCGATCGGCTGGCCTCCATAAACCGCCAAAACCTTAAGCTTTTTGATGTTGCTTCCCGCCTTGGAGATTTCTGATGCCACCTGCATGGAGAGCTCCCTTGTAGGACATAATATTATGGCCTGAGGAGACCTGTCCGGAATGAAAATCTTTTGAAGAATCGGCACTGCAAATGCAAGGGTCTTTCCGGAACCTGTCTGTGCCTGCCCAATGATGTCAATCCCCCTTAAAGCGTCAGGAATTGTTTTTGCCTGAATTGGAGTCGGCTTTGTAAAACCCATTTCATCTATGGCGCTTTTGATATCATCTGAAATGTTTAAATCATCGAAATTCATTATTATTAATATTTAAAAAACAGGGTTTATATTAGTTTTGTTTGAACTGATTTTTGAGGAAAATGATGCAGATACCGGAATATCTCATCGTTGTTGTTTAAGATACCGTTCTCGCTGGTTCTTTTTTTGAAAATCTTCATCAGTTCACTGTTGTTTGGAGATGTCACTGCATAGGAATCCCCAAATTTTTCAGCATATTTTTTCCTGAGGCCAGGGAAATTTTCATCAAGCCTTCTGTAGAAATACTCGCGGTTGCCTTCCCTTAAAGTCAATCCCATGCCAAAGCAGATTATGCCGCGAACTTTGCTTTCAATGCAGAAATCAAGTATCCCGTTTATGTTTTCAGCACTGTCATTGATATAGGGCAGAATCGGACACAACCATACGACAGTTGGGATTCCCGCCTCGTTTAATGTCTTCAATACTTCGACCCTCCTTGAAGTCACGCATACGTTGGGCTCCAGAATGCGACATAACTCATCGTCGGCTGTTGTCAATGTCATCTGGATTACTGCCTTTGACTTTTCATTGATTTTTTCAAGAAGGTCCAAATCCCTCAATACCAAATCGGATTTCGTGATGCAGGTAAATCCGAAGCCGTACCTGTAAATCAGCTCCAATGATTTTCTGACATATCGCAAATCCTTTTCAAGCGGGACATAGGGATCTGTCATCGAACCTGTTCCGACCATTGCAGGCTGGCGCTTAAGAAGCTCCCTTTTTAGAAGCTCAAGAGAATTTTGCTTTACTTCAATGTCTTCAAAGTCATGATTCATGTTGTAGCATTCGCTTCTGGAATCGCAATATATGCATCCGTGAGTGCATCCCCTGTAGAGGTTCATTCCATTATTGGCGGACAGCAAAGTTTTTGAAGTTACATAATGCATGAATTTTAATTTAATCCTAATCGCATATAAAAAAATCGAAAGAGCACATGGAAAGTAAAAAGATAATGGCATATATGAAAAGGAACAAAGGGGATATCATGGAACAAAAAAACATTATAGGATATGAAAAGGAATATGACATTAAAAAGCATCCTTCAATCAAAGGTCTTCAGATAATTGAAGGTAAAAGCAATTTCCCAATTAGCTGGCTCAACAAACAGGGATATTGTGAATACCAGCTATATCTCGAACATGTAAAAGGTATAGAAACCACACCAACACAGGCAATGACCCACGGAAGCGAGATTCACCAGCAGCTTGAAGACATATTCAAACAGGATTCCACACCTGCAACATTTGAGAATGCCCTCAACGAGTCAAAGGAAAAGGCTTCAATGTCAAGGGAAGTTTTTGTAGTTGCCCCCGATTACGGAATCAGGGGATACATCGACGAAATTTGGATGAAGCCTGATGAAATAGTCATAATCGATGACAAGCCTGGAAGGACACCATATGAATCCACAATGAATCAGGTAAGAGCATATTGCCTTGCCTTCAAAGACATGACCGGAGATGAACGTAAAATCAAAGGAGCATTGAGAGAAAGAGGGACAGAAAATCTATTCTGGATTGAAATATTCACTGAGGATATTGAAAAGGAAATCAAGTTTACTATAGACAGGATGCACGGCCTCTTCGATGGGACCAAACCTTTCATTGCAACCAAAAATCCCAACAAATGCAGGTCCTGCAGATTTAAAGATGAATGTGAACATGCGAAATAGATTTACATGAACAGAAAAGCAATTTCAATAATTCTACTAATCATATTTCTGATAACTATTCTATTTACAGTGGCGAACATCTTTCTGGAAGATTCAAGCACACAGGAAAACCAAACGGGAACACTGAAGATAGGCAACGTCAGTGTGAACTATGAAAATGGCGGAAAGTGCATTGAAGTGATTGACGCCAATACCATCCAAGTATACGGCGTCGGACGGGTTCAGCTGGTTCAGATAGATGCCCCAGACAGCGAACCTCAAATAAGTGAGGCAAAAAAGTTTGTTGAAGAGAGATGCCTTGGAAAAACAGTTTATCTGAATATAGACGACAAGCAGCCGAAAGACAAATACGGACGCACAATCGCCATAGTATACACAGACAGTGAAGATATCAATAGGGGACTGCTGGAGAACGGTCTGGCCAACATTTCATATTTCGAGCCAAGCGAATTTAAAAAAGGAGAAGTATAGCTAAACAGCCCTGTTCAAACCCAAATAGATTTTGTTTTTCTTATATACTTTTTCTAAAATCTCATTCCATTCATCAACAGTGATATGTCCCTTGTTCGGAATCATATTGTCGAGGGACGATTCATTCAGGTTCAATATGTCCGCAAGAACAAAGGACAACGCCCTGCCTGTCAGAGGCAAATCATAAGGGTCATAGCCTGTTACGGTCAAAACCCAAATGTTATCCCTTGAAGAGCTGTCATATTCCCTTTTGAGCGAATCGAACCAGGATGCTATGACATTGCCTTCACATCCTATGCCGCAGCCTATTGAAATGTAATAATCTTCGGCAGAAAAATCAATGGAATCAATAGCTTTTCTTATTTTGGAGTTTAATTCATCAGAACCTATTTCCAAATCAAACTCATTATTTGTTATAAAATCAGAAACATAATTTTCAAGTTCTTTCTTGTTCTTGAAGTAGCCTATCGGCTCCAATCTGTCGGGATCCCTGTCGCAGAGATCATATATCAAGTCCTCATCAACGTCAACAATCTCATATCCGTCTAGCTTATGGGACTTATACTCCTTGAAATCTATGCAATAGTTTTCCAAATCCTCTTTATTCAGGTACCAGAGTACCTGGACTTTTCTAATCATTCAAATCTAAATATATTGGTATTGATGAGCTTATCTTAGCTCATCGATGACAACTGTTTTTGTAACAGTGTTCAGTAACCTGTCGGTCTTCAATATTTTGCCTATAGCCCAATCAAAAATGATAGGGAACCAATAGATTTTGGTTATATTACGTACAAGAGCCTGAGGCATTGAAATTCTGGCCCCGTTTTTAGATCTTACCTGCAAATACATAATGGATTTGCCGACAGTGGCTCCATATGTTTTTTCACAGTATACGAAATATACGAATATCAAAATCGGAACGATGTAAATAAGTACCTGGTATAATGAATAAGCATGACCTGCCACTGCAAAGTTCAATAAAAAAGACACAATCCACATGAATGCTGAAAGGACAAAGAAATCCATAAGATATGCGATAACCCTTCTTGTAAATACACTTACCATCTTATCACCTTAACAAACTCTAGGAACAGGATCAGCTATAGGTGCTTCCAAAATTCTTTCACCGCCGATAGGAGTTTTTACTATGACATAATCACCCTCGACGACTTCACCTACAATAGCTGCATTTTCACCATATTTTTCATTTTTAATAGCTTCTAAAACCTCATCAGCCTTATCAGCCTTAACTCCCATTACAACCTTGCCTTCATTGGCCACTTCAAAAGGATCGATTCCCAACATCTCGGATACCGCATGGACCTCATCCCTGATTGGAATGGCTTCCTGTTCAAGCACGACGCCCACGCCCGCTTTTGATGCCATCTCATTAATGGCATTTGCAAATCCTCCACGGGTAGGGTCCTTCATGGCTGTAACTCCACCAATTTCTAAAGCTTTGCTGATAATGTTCCACATCGGAGCTACATCAGATTTCAAATCAGTTTCAAAGCCAAATCCTTCTCTAAAAGACATGAGACTCATTCCATGGTCGCCT
This sequence comes from Methanobrevibacter sp., assembly GCF_015062985.1. GTDB lineage: Archaea > Methanobacteriota > Methanobacteria > Methanobacteriales > Methanobacteriaceae > Methanocatella. Next base: position 47,965 of record NZ_SUTI01000006.1, read on the forward strand.
AAGCTTCCGGTGACAATAATCTTGTCGCCGACTTCGAGGGTTGAATCACGGATGACCTCACCCTTTTTAGCCAATCCGATACCGGTTGTAACCATGACTATGCCGTCAAGCTTATCCTGAGGCATTACTTTGGTGTCGCCTGTGATTACGGCAACGTCCACTTCTTCACAAGTCTCGTTTAAAGATTTCATTATTTTGTCTAAATCATCAATTGGAAATCCTTCCTGCATGATAATTGCATTTGAAATAGCCAAAGGACGTGCTCCCATTACGGAAACATCGTTGATTGTTCCGGCAGCTGAAATCCTTCCTATATCCCCTCCAGGGAAAAACAATGGATCAATAGTATGACCGTCAGTTGTCATGACTATTTCATAATCTCCAATCGGTATAGACGCCCCATCATCAAGAGCATCTAAACTAATACCACCATTAACGCTTTTTTTAGTGATATTATCCAATATTGTGCTGGAAATAAGGTTAGCCATCACTTCCCCGCCAGCACCATGATTCATACTAATTTTATCTTCTGACATTTTATCTCCTAATTATCATATGCTATGGATAAAATTATGTTAAAACAAGTATTTAATAATAATGAATAATGTATAAAAATAGTAAAAAAAAGAGAATTTAAAGAAAAATCTTTAAATTAAAATTCCGTTGATAACACCGTCTTGACCAGGTCTTGATGTTACTTTAGCATTACCTTCAGGAGTTTCTACAATAGCACCTTTGGTAATGATGTTCCTTCTTACGTAGTTAGTTGATTTTCCTTGAGAAATTGCCATTATTTCACCTAAATAAATATAATAAATAATTAATAATCGCTGTCAATAAGGCTCTTTTCAATTAAACTATTTGCAAGATTAATAATAGCCTAATTCTTGAGAGCAAAAAAGAGTCTTAAAGAATAATGATAATAAAATATTAATTTATCATTATATATAAATGTTTTATTTTTCAAGAGAAAAATCAAGTTTTTACTTTTTGTTTTTCAAAATAAATTCATCAACCAGCCTGTCAAAATCATCTTCGGTGATATTTTCATCGGAAGCCGCATCCAGTATTTTCTGTATTTCCTCCTGTGAAACGTCATCACCTAAAAAATCCTGCAGCAGTTCCCTCAAATCCTCATCGTCAATGTATGCCTGACCATCTGAAACATTGAACTCGCAATTGCCTTCATCGTCTAAAGTATAATAGGGAATATTCTTTTCCATTCAAACACTACTCCTTTGGAAATTCATAATATGTGATAGCATACGGATCATCCTCATAATGCCATTCGCAGGCCATGTCCGCACCCATGTCCATGTTGTCCTCAAGTTGAACCACAATATTGATGTCCTGGGCCAAATTTTCAGCATCAATGCCCAATTCATTCAAATCGATTACAAGCTCATCCCCATCGCTGCTTTCGGAAACGACAATGACTATTTCATCACCGGGAAGGTTCCCATCCAATACGACATCGGCGAGTCCGCCATCATCCAATTCGATTGAATTGTCTTTTCTATTGCTTATAAGCAGATAGTTCTTAGCAAACAACTCTTCAATGTCCAATTCGCATGCAGGACAGATGAAGCTGCCTTTCGACAGTTCACAACCGCAAGATGGACAGAAATTAATTTTCACCATTTTATAAAAACCCCAACAATTGGTATTAATTATTATTTAATAAGTTATATTTAAAATTTAAAGATAGCAACTAATAGTTGCTATCGATTGAAAAGCTGATTTCCGGAATTTCAAAATCGTTCCTGCACCTGACGGAAAATACCTTCAGGTCCTCAATGAACATGGACAAATCAAGGAAGGACCTGTCGCAGCCTATGAATATTTTCACATTCGGATTTTCCAGAATCTCCTTCGGAATACTGAAGACCTCAGATGCGCCGTCAACATATATGGAATTCGGGAAGTTGTTCCTGTCAAGGCCTAAAAACACCCCATCATGAATGCTGTAATCGGCAGACATTCCGTTTTCATTTTCAACTTTTCCTGCAAACGTATCATTTGCTTCATCATAACTTGAAATCAGTCTTTTTTTCATAATATCAACCTCACAGGTATTATATGTTCCATAATTAATATTGAATTGCCAAGAGCATTTGAAAAGTAATTTAAAAACATATCAACATAAATAAAGCAATTTGAAAGCAATTTGATTGACATGATATTGAAAAATCGATTCGATAAAATATTATAACCATGAAAACAAAATATTCATAACCAAAGTTTAGGTGTAAAAATTGACTGAAGAAACAGCCGAACAACTTGCCCTCGAAGCAGAAATCAAAAGTCAGGCACAGAAATTCCTGAAGTATCTCAATTCAACCCTTCCGGAAAGCATGGAACTGGAGTACGAAGGGTTCTACAGAAGAGGATTTTTCGTAAGCAAAAAGAGATACGCCGTTATCGAAGACGGGGAAATCATAGCCAAAGGACTGGAACTTGTCAGAAGAGACTGGGCACCTATAGTCAAAAAGACACAGGAAGCTGTCCTGATGGCCATTTTAAGAGAAGGGGATTCCGATAAGGCAATTGAAGAGGTTAAAAAGGTTTTGAAAAGAATCAAAAAGGGCGATGTTGAAAGAAAGGAGCTCATCATACACACCCAAATCACCAAGCCCCTCAACCAGTACAAGCAGGTCGGACCTCATGTGGTAGCTGCAAGGAGAATTGAGGAACATGGCATTAAAGTGACACGTGGAACCATCATCCAGTATATAATTGTTAAAGGAAAAGGATCTATCAGTCAAAGAGCCGTACCTTATGAGTATAGTGAAGGATATGTATATGACAAGGACTATTACATAAATAATCAGCTGATTCCTGCCATCGAAAGGATAATGTATTCCTTCGGATACACAAAAAAGGACCTTGAGGACATGGCGCGCGGTGAAGTCCAACAGAGTCTGGATGCCTTTTTCTAAAAAAATTTAAATAATCTTAAAGTAATAATAAAGAGTATATGATACAGAATGATGATGACCGTGTTGTCTTCTTCGATATAGACGGCACACTACTCGATACTTCAGATTTTGCTGAAACAGCAAGAAAAGCAGCTATTGGATTGATGGTAGATAATGGTCTTCCGCTTGATAAAGACGAAGCATATGGTGTTTTAAAAACAATTATCCGTGAGAAAGGATCAAATTACGGCAAACACTTCAATGTCCTGACCCAGGTTGTTTTAGGTCATGAGGATCCTATGCTTGTAGCACTTGGAATGATTACTTACCACAACGTTAAGATGGCGCTTTTAAGACCATACGCCGAAACAATTGACACTCTAATTTACCTAAAGAGTCAAGGATATCGTTTAGCAGTCATATCCAATGGAATCACTATCAAGCAATGGGAAAAATTAGTAAGACTTAATGTGCATTCCTTTTTCGATGAAGTAATCACATCAGAAGAGGTCGGTAAGGAAAAACCAGATAAGCTAATCTTTGATGTTGCACTCAGAAAAATGAAGGGAAACCCTGAAAGATCCGTGATGATTGGAAATAAATTCAAGGCGGATGCATTGGGTGCAGTGAATGCAGGATTAAGAGCCATCCTTGTCAATTCAGACGTTACCGAAGAGGACAGGGAATACATTAAAAAAGAGCAACTGGACATTACAGTCATTGATGACATTGGTGATGTTAATTTAATATTGTAAAATCACCAAAACTTCTTATTTTTTTAAAAGTCCGGCTTTAATTAAACAACAATATAAAAAAATAAAAAAAGATAGAGAACAGAATTCTCTATTTTAACAGTACATTATTGTTATCAGATATAATCGGGGCATGGTTGTCGTCGCAAACATTGCATAAAAGATAATCATTTGCATTATTCACATCAACAGTTGCGCCTTGCCCATATTTACCTGATAGATCTGCATAAGCGAGTGGAGTTTTGTCAGTCACCCGAAAAATTGTTTGAACATTTTTGGAATGATATCTGGCATTGCCTGCAAAATATGAGCGCAATGAATATTTTCCCACATCAAGGCCTTGAACATCGCAAGTAGCAACACCCTCCTCAATATGACCTTTTCCTGTGAAAACCTTGACATTATTTTCATCGAATATGGTAAAGTGGATATTACCATTAATATCATCATTTATTTCAGCCATAATGCTTGTATTGTAGCCTGGAGTAACACAAACTTCCATGTCCGGATCCGCTTTATAAGTAGGCAATGCGAATATATGGTTGTAAGATGCATAATATGTGTTTCCGGCATAAACCACTCTCACAGAATTGCTTCCTGCCTGCAGAGCAGTCAGCGGGAACTTTAAAACAGTATCATTTATTGATATGGCTTTAGTAACATCATTAATAGTTACATGCACCCTTCCCGGAGCCATTTTAGTATTATTATTAACGTTGAAGTTATTCATGTAGATATAAAGTGTAGAACTTTTAGCATACCTAATATCTACAGAATCACCATAATTTATTTCTCCCAATTCAGGTGAAACAATCTTAAGGCTATTAATTGAATTTGCTTTAACTACATTAAAGGAAAGTGTTTTAACTTGATCGGCATAATCTTCACTTCCCGCATAGCTCACTTTAATGTCATAAGATCCAGGCTTCATAATACCTAATGCAAAAGACAGAGTGGATTTGCCATAGGTATCCCTTATATATGATGCCCCATTTATTGTTACATTAATACTGCCAGGCACATCACTGCCCTTCAAGTAGACAAAAAGTTTTGAAGAATTATAAGTAAATTTGATTTGACCCTTGTTTGAAGGATTAGTTGGTGTAACCTTAATGCTCTTTATAGGGAACTGGCTAACCACATCCAATGAAATAGTGATAGTTTGAGCGTTGAAATTTGCACTTCCACCATACTTCACTTCAATATCATTATGTCCTGTCTCAAGAACACCTAAGGAAACGCTTAAAATGGAACCTGATATTTTAACTTTTTGAGAAACACCATTTACTTTGACATGCACATTGCCAGGAACATTACTTTTTACCATGGTAATGTTAAGTGTGGAATTTGTACCTGTATATTGAACACGGCCCTGATAATTTCCATTTGAATTAACGGATGGTTTATCAATCTTCACTTTAGAAATAGGATTTAGTTTCTTTACTCTAAAAGAAGTTGTTACATTTTGAGCTTCGTAATTAGCACTTCCGGAATAGATTGCCTGAACAGTATATGTGCCTGCATTCAAACCGCTTAATGTGATACTTCTACCGAAATACTCTGGTTTGATTGTGTAAGATTTTCCGTTTACCGTAACATCAACAGTGCCGGCATTAGTCCCATAAAATTCAATTATTGCATCATTTCCATAATTAACATTTTTTGCAATGACAGAATTAATTACTGCAAAACCCCTGCAGTTTATAAAAGTACACTTAGAAGCAGTACCTTTGCAAATGGCCGCATCACTATATTTAGTAGAACAGTTCACAAAATATGAATCATAAGCATTACCGCAAACGGCACCCCCACTTCCTGAAGAAGAGCAATCTACAAAAGAACAATTATATGCATTACCATAAACGGCACCTCCCATATATCTAGTAGAACATTCTACAAAAGAACAATTATAGGCATTACCATAAACGGCACCCCCACTATCTAAAGAAGAACAGTCTACAAAAGAACAATTATAAGCATTACCCTCAATAGCACCACCCAGTTTACCATCATTACAATTTACAAATGAACAGTTATAGGCATTACCATATGAAACAGCAGCATAATGATTAGAACTAGTGCAACCCCCTTCAAAAGAACAATCGTAAACGGAAAGTCCATAGTCGCTTTGATAGGAATATATGAAACAGGAACCATTGATGAACTGAATATTCTTAAATGCAACACCCCTACATGAAACATAGATTGTTGCGGATAATTTATTAAAATCTAAAGTGTGGCCATTTCCATCAACAGTAATTGCTTTAGTAATATGTATACTTTCATAATTATTTTGCACATAATCCTTATCCAGATATAATGTTTCTCCAGCGTTGGTTTTTTTTATTAAACCTGAAAGTTCAGAAAAATCTCCTGGAGATTCAGTGATTAGATCATCATCTGCAGACTCAACACTTAAAACATCCTCCGTTGTGTCTGTAACATTCTCATCGGCTGCACTTACAGCCCCAACTATAAGAATAGCAAGTAGTAAAATACCCACTATCGCAATCTTATTAAACTTCAAAATAATTACCCCTTAAAAATATTTAAAATGTATGTAATATGTTTTAACCATGGAACATATATATAATTTATCATTAAAAAAGCCACAAATAGGCTTGGAAAAGAAAAGTAAACGAGAATAACAATTATATTCCAAATTTCAACAGTGCAGTAATTTAAAGAGTGCAAATTATATCAGTTAAGCAATTAAAAAAACAGATACTATTTAAACAAACATTTTCAATGCAAAAATATTGAAAAAAAAGAAATTTTTAAAAATCAAGTTCCAAGGTTACCGGACAATGGTCGGAGCCATAAATGTCAGATAAGATTTCGGCTGATTTCACTTTTTCTTTCATTTCTTCATTTACATAAAAATAATCGAGTCTCCAGCCTGCATTCCTTTCGCGTGCGCGGGTTCTGTAGCTCCACCAGGTAAAGTTGTTTTCGCCTTCATCAAACATCCTGAAGGTATCGATGAAACCTGCTTCCTCAAGCTGGTCAAGCCATGCGCGCTCTTCAGGCAGGTACCCTGATTTTCCCTCACAGTTTTTAGGGTTGTACACATCAATCGGATTGTGGGCGATATTGTAATCTCCAGTGATTACAAGATTTTTGCCCTGATTTTTTAACTCAACAAGCTGTTCCAATAATGCATCGCAGAAGGCAACCTTGAAGTCAAGCCTTTTGGCTTCCATGCCGCTGTTCGGAAAGTAGATGTTGTATAAGATAAAGTCGGGATATTCAATCCTTAGAACTCTCCCTTCGCTGTCGAGCTCATCGATTCCAAGGCCTTTTGTTACTTCAACAGGCTCGATTCTTGAGTATGTTCCAACACCGCTGTATCCTTTCTTTTCAGCTTCGTTGAAACATTTGTGAAAATCATCAGTATCAGCCAGTTTCTTTGGAATCTGCTTTTGGGTAGCCCTCACTTCCTGAAAGTTTATGATATCAGCATCGCTATTGTCAAACCAGTCCCAAAACTCTTCCTTTTTGGTGACTGCCCTGATGCCGTTTACGTTCCATGAAACCAGCTTGATTGACATTATAATCTGACTCCCCTGTCGATAGGCAATTCGCGAAGCCATTTGATGTCGCTTTTGTAAAGCATACGAATGTCTTCAACATCATATCTAATCATTGCAAGCCTTTCAATACCCAAACCGAATGCAAGTGCAGGTTGGTTGATTCCAAGAGGCTTCAACACTTCTGGACGGAACATTCCTGCTCCTCCGAGCTCAATCCAACTGTCCCTTTCCTCAAGGTATATTTCAGTTTCAGTGGAGAGGTAAGTGTACGGGAAGTATGCCGGACGGAACCTTACTTCAAATCCTAATTTCTTATAGAATTCCTTCAAGGTTCCTAAAAGGTTCTGGTAGCTTATTCCTTCGTCACATACAAGTCCTTCAACCTGATGGAATTCTGGCAGGTGCTTGTAATCGAATGTTTCCCTTCTGAATACCCTTCCGACTGAAAACATCTTAATCGGAGGTTCATGATTGAATAAGTGTTTGGTTGATATTCCTGTTGTATGTGTTCTCAGGACGCTTTGGCGTGCAATGTCCTCGCTCCAGCCGTATTGCCATCCGATAGAACCGGTATCCGCACCGGTCTCGTGAGTTTCTGCAGTGAGCCTTACAAGGGCATCATCGGGAAGATCACATGTTAACGGGTTTTTGAGATAGAATGTATCCTGCATTTCACGGGCTGCATGGTCCTGCGGCTGGAAAAGTGAATCGAAGTTCCAGAATGCAGATTCTACAAATTCCCCATTGTCTTCTGAAAATCCCATATTCAAAAAGATTTCCCTGATTTCATCAATGATGATTCTCAACGGGTGTTTTTTGCCTGCAAAGATAACCGGCGCTTCGGCGTTGATGTCATAAGGACGGTACTGCAGGTTTTTCCATTCACCGTCTTTTAACTGTTGGTGTGTTAATTGAGTAGCTTGCTCTTGGATAGTGAAACCTTCCTTAATGATTGCTTCACCCTTATCAAGGAGTTTAAAAGAGTGTGAGGTATTCTTTTTTACATTCAAAATGTTTTTTCTGTCGTTGAGTTTTTTAAATCCTTCAAGGAGTGCATCATCAAGTTTGTCTTTGATAACTTTTGTGGTTTCGGTTAACTGATTCAGCAGTTCCTCGTCGTCACCCAATTTGTTCCTGCTCTCGGTTCCGACATCGGTGACCTTGACTACACCCTTGTCGATTTGAGCCCAATTCTTACGGCGCAGCCATCCGATTGCAATATTGGCCTCTTTTTTATCGATGCCGGTTTCTCCTGCCAAATCCTTCATGTGTATTTCCTTCTTATCTGCCAAAACATCAAGAATCCTACGTTCAGGAAGCTTTTTTTGAGCAAATTCAAGACCCACATCAGATAGGGAAATTTCCTCTTCGACATCCTTTTCCACTTCAATGATGTCCTTTGAAGCAAGTGATCCAGCTGCACTCATGACCGCTTTGATGTCCATGCCTGTATTTTCGGCAATCTCTTCTGGAGTCGCATTCGGATTTGCCTCAAGTTCCTTTAAAACTTTCTTTTCATAAATATGCAATTCATTAATGGTTTTTTTAATATCCTCACTCATTTAAACACCATAAATTAAGATTAATAATATAATAATATATGTTTAAAGTGATTTATAAAAGTAGTGTAAAAAAGACAAGTTTTATTGAAAATCAGCAAAAAAGAAAAAAAGAATAGAGAAAATGAATTTCCCTATTTGATTGTTTTTGAACGTGTGTTGGTTCCGGAAGGTATTTGCAGTTGCCGCACGGCTTGTTTTAATGGCATATATGCAACAACCCGTATGAGGTAAAGCCAATGTAACCCCGCCGTCAGCAATTTTGACCCCCTAAGCGTTGCCGCCAGCTGTTGCATTTATAACTGAAAGCTCAGATGAACGGTCAATCACTTTAAAACTTGTTTTGGTTGTTTGGGCATTATAGTTAACGTTTCCGGCATAATAGATGTGAAGGTAATACTTGCCTATAGCAAGATTTGGAACAGAGCAGGTTGCAACACCTTCTTTAATTGCCATCTTGTCCGTGGTGAGCTTGGTCTTGTTTTCATCGGAAACTGTGAACCATACGTTGCCGTTTATCTTGTTATTTGACATGTCCACTTTAATTGTCACATTTTCACCATAGCCAACATTTGCGGCAGGCTGTGAAACTGATTTGATTGGATTTGCCTTAGTCACATTAACTGTGAATGAGATTTCCTGGGCTTCGAAATATGCGCTTCCTGAGTAAGTCACCTTGATTACATTGGTTCCTGCCTTTAAAATTCCTAAAGGAATGTTATCCAAATATGAATTGCCGGATAAAGCAAATGCTTTATGTGAAGCACCGTTTACAGTAATATGCACTTTTCCTGCAATACGGTTGCTGGTCAGATTAATGGTAAGTGAAGTGTCCTTGCCGTCATATGTGATTGTTCCTGAAGATGCGCTGCTGGAGCAATAGTTGTAAGGTGAAATAGTAATGCTGTCAATAGGTTTTGCTTTGACTACCTTAAATGAAAGCGGTTTGGTCTGGGCCTTGTAATTTCTATCACCGCTATAGCTCACCTCTATGTCATAATCTCCAGGCTGCATGATACCCCATCTAAAAGCAAATTTGGAAATGCCTGAAGTGTTTACCGCATAGGACACGCCATTAATTTTAACATTGACGCTTGGAATATCCCTGTTTTTCAAGTAAATATAAATCTTTGATTGGGAGTGGGAAAATGGAACCTGCCCATTATTGGAAGGATTGCCCGGAGCGACAATAATCGAATCAATTGGGTTAGCCTTAACAACTTTAAAAGCAAGTGACATGGTTTGAGCATTGAAAATTGCAGTTCCCGCATGAGACACCGTAATATTATATGATCCTGTCTTTAAGACACCTAAAGGAATCTGCAAAATAGTGCCGCCGCTTGATGCCTTAACCTTCTGTGAAACGCCATTAATAGCTACATTAAAATTGCCCGCCACATCAGCAGCATTCTTGCGGATATAAAGTGTAGCGTTCCCCCCGCCATATTCAACATTTCCATAATCCCTATACCAAGAGTAAGTGTATGGATAAGAGTAAGCGTTTGGATTATTAGTATATATTTCATAAATAGGATTTTTCCTGACAACATTAAAAGCTAGTGAAATGGTTTGAGCGCTAAAATTCTCGTTTCCGGCATAAGCCACTGTAATATTATATGGTCCCAATTTTAAGATGCCTAAAGGAACTTGCAAAGCAGTAACACTACTTGATGCCTTAACCATCTGTGAAACACCATTAATATTTACATTAAAATTGCCCGGCACATCAGCGGCGTTCTTGTAAATATAAAGTGCAGTGGATTGACCAGAATATTCAACATCTCCCCAATCCCTATGTCCGGAAGAGTAAGCGTATGGCTTATCTCTAGTACATATGTAATCAATAGGATTTTTATTGATTACTCTAAAAGCGAGTGACATGACTATAGCATAGCAGTTTGCGCTTCCGGCATAAGAAACTGTAATATTATATGATCCAAAATCCAAGACGCCTAAAGGAATTTCTAAAGTCTTGCTGCTGCTTGATGCCTTAACCTTCTGTGAAACACCATTAATAGTTACATGAAAATTGCCCGCTACATTAGCGGCGCTCTTGTCAATATAAAGTGTGACGTTTTCACCTGTATATACAATATCTCCCCAATCCTTATGTCCAATAGAGTAAGCGTATGGATATTTAATTGTTATTGAATAAAATGGCTTTCCTTTATCCACCTTAAATGATTTTATAACCGTTTGGGCTTCGCAGTAGGAGCTTCCGGAATAGCTCACTATAACATCATGTGTGCCGACATTCACATTATTAAAATAAATAAATGCACCAGAAGGCTTAGGTTGGAGTTTTTTGGTTACTCCAGCTATTGTAATGTTGACATAACCAACATTACTATCACCATAAACGTTAATAACGGCGTTTGAACCATAAGCGGTATTGGCTACTTTAACTGAATGAATTGCTGCAAAAGCACTGCATTTTTCAAAAGTGCATCCTGAAGCATTTCCCCGAATAATGGCGGCATTGCTATCCATGGAAGAACAATTTACAAAAGATGAATCATAGGCATCACCGGCATAAATAGCAGCACCACTGCTTAGAGCAGAACAATCAGCAAAAGATGAACCATAAGCATCACCATTATATATAGCGCCGCCATATTCTTTTGCAGAACAATCTGTAAAAGAGCAATTATAAGCATCGCCTCCATGAATGGCACCACCATAATAATTAGCATGACAACCTACAAAAGAACAATTATAAGCACTACCAGAATAAATAGCCCCACCAAAATTAGCAGAACAGTCTAGAAAAGAACAATTATAAGCATTACCATCACAAATAGCGCCTCCAGTAGTACTAGAACACTCTACAAAAGAACAATTATAAGCATTACCTCCATGAATAGCACCACCCGTGTGGACAGCAGGACACTTCTCAAAGCGACAGTCATAAACAAAGCATGTTGCATCGTCAGAGTATACATAAATATCACCACCGTTGATGAAAGTTAAATTCTTAATGACAGCACCGCTATTTGTAACATAGAATACATAATTTGATTTATAGTTTGAATCCATTGTGTGGCCTTGTCCGTCTATGGTGATTGCCTTGGAAATTCTAATTTTATGATTGTCCGTTCTGGAATAATCCTTATCCAGATACAATGTTTCCCCGTGGACAGCATCGTCCACCAAACTTTGAAGATCAGCGAAGGTGCCGGAGGATGCTGAAATTTCATCTTCATCTGCAGAATCGGCACTTAAGACATCATCGACTGCTTCCGTAATGTTTTCATCGGCCGCACTTACAGCACCCATCGTGAAAAGAATTAAAATAAAAAAAGTGATTACCACTATCTTATTCAGCTTCATAAAGATTCTCCCGAATATATAACTAAATAATATATATGAAATCAACATATAAAAAATTATCTTATTTTAAAAAAAATCTATATGATGTTCACCTAATCATCAAATAATCAAAAAAATTACTAAAACATTTTCAAAAACGGGCATTCAATTAATAAAAACAGAAAAATCAAAGCATGCAACGCTTTTAAAAAAAGAATAAAAGATAATTAGAATATGATTCTATTACCTGTCCAGTCAACATCGTTGAAAGCATCAGCCTTCTTTTCATCCTCAAGATATTGGGCCATGTCCCTGTAAACCTTGACTCTGAAAATATCAGGATAGGCTATATATAACCTGTCGCCGTTAGGCTTAGATTCCTTAACATAAGTTTGCTGGAACTCGATTATTGTGTCATCTTCCTTGTGGAAATGATGAACCTCATTTGCACATAATATCTTGAAGTGTACAAAATCATCCTTTAATAATTCGTTAACCAAATCCTCAATCAAAGGAGGATTGTTTGCATTTTTATTGTACTTGATTTGCATTTTCCTCACCCATTTGAATTCCCAATATGAAAACTCTATACTGTATATATCTTTTTACATTCTTATAAATTTATTTGAATAACCAACGGATTACTTTTTATGATTTTACAAAATTGGTAAAAACTGTGAATTTAGGAATATATGCAAAAATACACATTAATTGAGACATTTCATGAATCTCGATTAACTGATATAAACTTAAAGATTTTCTAATAATTTCAATATATCTTAAGGAAAAATTAGATATGAATACTCAAAACATCTTATAATTATTTTTACGGGGAATTATATCGATTATTTCAATTTGACGATTCTTTTCAGCCACATAAAAAATTATTCTATAATTTCCAACTCTCGCTCTCTGACATTTAGGGCGTTTTACACTTGTCAATTCAATGAATTCGGTATTGTAAGGATTATCTAAAATTTCATAATATTTTTTAGTTATCCTCAACAACAATGTTCTGTCATTTTTATGTTTTTTAAAAAATTTCTTAACTCTGTCATGTTCAAATCAATATATAATTCATTTTTTAAGCTCATTTTCTAATTTTGATATTCTTTTTTCTAAATCTTTTAGAGTAACTTCAGACACATTTTCCAAGTTACCATTTTCAAATTTTTCAATTTCATTATTGTAAAATTCCGCCTCTTCATCAGAAAACTCTTCATTTTCATAATAGTAATTAATTAAGAAGTCAATTACATCATTAAAAGTTTCATTTTTTGATGCCATTTCAGATAATAATTTATGTGTTTTCTCAGAAATTTTAATAGTTTTAGTCATCATCTAATTTCACCAAATATAGTATACCCAGTATACTATAAATAACTTTCCATGACTAAATGACTTACAAAACAATTTATTATTAATAAGAGCCAAATGTCTGAAATTATATTAAATCAGAAACCCTATATAGATTTTGTTTAAAATAAAAGCCATATTAAAGAGCAAAAACAAATTTACAATGAAAAAATAATTAACCATAATTTATTTACAAAAAAAGACAAACAAGGAAATCTCAAGGATTCCTTGCAAAAACACCTATTCGAAATTTGACTTAAGATAGCTTACGAATATTGAAGCCGCAGTCAAATCGGCAGTTGTTCCTGGATTATATTTATTTTTGTACAGATAATCGTCAAAATCCTTAAGTCTGTCTGCAAAATCAGATTCATCTTTCAAGTTAAGCAGATCCCTTGTCATCATTGATATCTTCAAAGCCTCATCCGAACCATACTTTCTTGAAATAAGGGTATCGGGAACTTGAGACAATATTGTTAAAAATGTCAGCACACAAGCCTCGTTTTTGGATTTCTCCTCAATCAGGCTGGAATATGTAGGAAAGCCTATTTCAAAAACTGCCGGCATGTCTGAAGTCATCTCACGGGCCAGCATGTCCCATGGTGCAGATATCTTTAAAACATCATACATGGTCTGATTGTTCTCTCTGAGCTCATTTTTGGCATTGTCACTTGCAACATCATATTCATCCTGGTCACCCATTCCGCCGGCATCCGCAATGTTGATTGCATCATACAAATCGCATGCATCGTCAACGGAAGTATTCCCCATCAGCAGTTTAACGTTTTCACGGATTTCATCAAAGGAATCACTGATGGCGGCTGCAACTGCAATAGGTGTTGTCATCATCACAATGCCCAGATTGGTGTTGTTTTTGATCCATCTGTCGGTTTCGGCAACTGCCTGCAGGATGTATTTTCCCAGTCTAGGGTTTTCGATGTCCACGTCTGTGCATGCCTCACGGATTGCATCCCCGATTACGATTCCGCTTATCACAAAATCCTCAAAGACCATGTCATCATAATCCCTGGTTCTGTGAACATTTCCAGGTTTTGGATATCCGCTCACTTCCAAAGCGGAAGCAATTTGTGCTATTTTTGCAATTTCTGAAGGATTCATTCTATCACATCGTTTAAAAGTAAGTATGGTGCGAAATTAGTGATTATCAGGTCTGCACCAGCCCTTTTGATTGAGAGCAAAGCTTCTGTTATTGCACGTTCTGTCAGATAGCCCTTCTCAATTGCGGCCATTATCATGGAGTATTCTCCGCTTACGTTATATGCGACAAGAGGAAGCATGAACTCGTCCCTGACCATACGGACAACATCCAGGTATGGGAGTGCCGGTTTCACCATTAGGAAATCACATCCTTCAATGACATCAAGTTCGCATTCGCGGATTGCCTCTATGGCATTTCCGGGATCCATCTGATAGGATTTCCTGTCACCAAGATGAGGTGATGAGCATGCCGCTACCCTGAACGGTTCATAGAATGCAGAAGCATATTTGGCTGAATATGACATTATCATAACATTATGATATCCGTTTTCATCCAATGTCTCACGAATTGCTTTAACCCTTCCGTCCATCATGTCTGAAGGGGCAACAATGTCTGCTCCGGCTTCAGCATGTGAAAGGGCGACCTTTGCAATGTAAGGAAGTGATTCATCATTCAATATTTCAATGCCGTCATCAGTATCATCGTTTTCCATTATCATTCCGCAGTGGCCGTGGGATGTGTACTGGCACAGGCAGACATCACTAATGATTACAAGATTGGTTTCCTTTTTAAGTTTTCTGATTGCCTTTTGAACAATTCCTGTTGCAGAATAGTCAGGAGATGCAATTTCATCTTTTGTATCTTCTTTTGGAATTCCAAATACAATTATTGATTTCAATCCTTTTGCCTCAAGCTGTTTTGCAAATTCAACTCCGCTTTCGAGGGAGTATCTGAATTCGCCTGGAAGGGAAGATATCTCTTCCTTTTCGTCTCCTTCTAATTCTTCCTTGAAGTAAATCGGATAGATTAAATCTTCCTTTTCAAGTTTAGTTTCACGGACAATATCTCTTATTTTAGCATTTTTTCTAAGTCTTCTCATTCTTGTAGTTGGAAATTCCATAATAATCACTGGTTAATATTTTGATTTTAAAAATATTTAAAATGATAGTTATTAAGTTCATTTGGAAAAATTGTTTTAAATTAAAAAAATTGTAATTAATAAGTAAAATTGATTTTTAAGTATCATAAAAGTTTGAAATAGTATTTAAAATAATTTGGAAACAGTTTGGAAGAAAATATTTATATTTAATGATTTGAATATAAAAACACAGGCGCCTGTTAAATTTTTTTAAGTGATAAAATGAAAATGAGAAAATTTGACGGCTTTGACAAAAAGGGTAATCTCCCCTATGGATTGTATAACATGACACTTGATGAAATCGAAGAGATCTTTTCTAAAAACAAATCCTCAAAAAGACAAGAAATCATGAAGGAATATAAAAAGCATCTGGAAGAACTCCAAAAAACCGGATATTATCTTGACCATTGGATTGACGGCAGTTTTACTACAACAAAAGAAAATCCCAATGATATAGATACTTTAACAGAATTCGATGGCTTAAAAGTAGATGAAAATAACGACAGAGCAAAAATGGACAATTTGATTTTCAATTCAAAAGATGACACCAACGGATTGTGTCATTCATTAAGGGTCTACAGATATCCCTACACTGATGAAAAAAACTATAAAATCTACTTATCATCAAAATTAAGAATACTTTTTGAACTGTTCGGTAGTGATTTGGATGAAATTCCAAAAGGGATAGTGCATTTAGTGGAGAGGTGAAATATATGAAATTTAAAACACTCGAAGATTATGACAATTATCTGGAGAATCTTGAAAAAGAGTTAAAGGACATAGATGAATATCTTAAAGAACATCCTGAAAAACAGGGTAGTCGAGGA
This sequence comes from Methanobrevibacter sp., assembly GCF_015062985.1. Classification (GTDB taxonomy): domain Archaea; phylum Methanobacteriota; class Methanobacteria; order Methanobacteriales; family Methanobacteriaceae; genus Methanocatella. Next base: position 64,357 of record NZ_SUTI01000006.1, read on the forward strand.
AACTACGAAACAATAAAATATATCCATGATATTTATAAAAACAATAAGTTAAAATTTATTCAAAGCGTAAATGAAATAAACCTGAAATTAGGCGGAAATCAGATAAATAATCCATTATCTATTGAAGATGTTTATTTATTAGGTAATGAATTCAATAATACAAAAAAATCAACGATGACACTTTTGGAGGTTAATCCCATTTCAAATGAGGACTTGTTCGTTGAAGAAATTTCCAAAGGATTCTACAACATCAAGTTTTCTTTTCCAAACCCAAATGAGAATGATGTGAAAAGAATATCACTGAGAAAAAAAGGGCTAATGAAAATATTTGATTTCATTAACTGCGGAGATGATATCGAAAAATTAAAAAGGGAAGCAGGACCTGAGGGTCGTGAAGCACTAATTGCTTACAGAAAATTCCTAACTGAAATTGTGAAAAACAAAGCAGATTTTACACTTGATACTGAAATGGGAAACATTAAAGCAGGACTTACACTTAGACAATGTGAAAACATTTGTGAAAACCTAAAATAAATGCTAAAAAAGGAATAATTATCCAATCTATGTGTTTACAATTTAAACTAAAAATTGAAATGAACAAATTGCAAAATTTTAAAACATCCAATAAATAAAAAATTAATTAACACATATTTATAAAGAGGCCAAAAATGTCAAATTCGATTGGAGAAAAATTTAAAATAACAAGTTTTGGAACAAGCCATGGCGTAGCGGTTGGCGCTGTTGTTGACGGATGCCCTGCAAACCTTGAACTGACAGTTGAGGACATACAAAAGGAACTTGATAAAAGAAAACCTGGAACCAGCAGCGTGACAACACCCAGAAAGGAAGCTGATGAAGTTCAGATTTTATCAGGAATATTTGAAGGGAAAACAGACGGAACCCCCATCACAGGAGTCATATTCAACAAAAATCAGCACTCCAAGGACTATTCCATGTTCAAAAATACCCCTCGCCCATCCCACGGAGATTTCGGATGGATGTCAAAGTACGGAAACTATGACTACAACGGCGGAGGAAGAGGAAGCGGAAGAATTACCATCGGACATGTAATCGGCGGCGCAATAGCCAAAAAGCTTCTTGAAACCCAAAACATTGAAATCGTATCCCACGTAGTCCAAATTGGTGACATCAAGGCAGAGCCTCAGGAATTTGACGCAATCAAGAAAAACATTGAAAAAAATCCTGTCCGATGCGCAGACCTTAAAGCGGCAAAGGAAATGGAAGAATTGATTTTGGCTAAAAAACAGGAGGGGGATTCCGTTGGAGGAATTGTTGAAACAATCGCTGTCAACACCCCTGCAGGTCTTGGCGAACCCATATTCGAAAGGCTGGACGGAGACCTTGCAAGAATCCTAATGAATATCGGTGCAGTCAAAGGAGTTGAAATCGGTCTCGGATTTGGCGTTGCAGATAAGGTTGGCTCCCAAATCAATGACGAATACCAAATTACAAACAATAATATCACTACAAAAACAAACAATTCAGGTGGAATCATTGGTGGAATGAGCAATGGAATGCCAATAATCACAAGAATAGCCATCAAGCCTACCCCATCCATCTCCAAATGTCAGGATTCAATAAATATGGAAAAAATGGAAAACGAAAAAATAGAAATTAAAGGCAGACACGACCCCTGCATCTGTCCTAGAGTGACAGTCGTGGCAGAATCAAGCACTGCAATTGTTCTTGCAGACCACATGATCCGCTCAGGGTTCATCCACCCAAGCAATTTGGAAAATAATATTTAATCTCTTTTTAAAATGGAAAGCTCGTCAAACTCCTTATTCTTAAAGGAAGTTTGATAGGAGTTTCTCCTGCCGCTGCTGAAGAGTTCATGACTTGTGCTGTGCATTGAGGATTCGACATCCTTAAGTGAAATCAGCCTGAATTTTTTAGGATTGTTATAGTTCACATTGAATGACAGTCCGTCAAATGCGGCAATTGTCTTGACGCCGGTCTGTTTGGAAATCTTTTTGGCTTCAACGACCGGATTGTTTGAAATCATCTTGAGACCAAGATGGGTCATGACTGCAACTTTCGGATTTACCTTATTAATTAAATCTATGAAATTGCGGGAACACATATGTCCGTTGATGGACTTGTTGCCCGGCCTCAGCACGCTTGCAATCAGAATGTCAGCCCCTTCATGGTAATCCGCCAATTCATCGAAATAACCCGTGTCGGAAGTATAGGATACCTTAAATCCATTGTAGTCTATCTGAAATCCTGTGCCTGCAGGGTCTCCGTGATTTGTTTTAGTACCCTTGACCTTGATGTTGTCCACTTCGTTGACAACGCCCGGCTTTAGGACAATCCTTTTTGATTTGGACTGATGGTATGATGATATGCATGGTCCCCATTTATCATAGCCTTCCAGAACGCTTGTGCTTCCGAATATGGTTCCATTAAACCTTGTCATGCCTCTGGTCATTGCTTCAATAAGTATTTCAGCATCATTATAATGGTCAGTATGCGCATGGGAAACAAAGATTCCGCTTAAATTGCGGGGATCGAATCCGAATTGATATGTTCTGACAAGCGCTCCAGGACCTGGGTCTATGTGATAGTTCTTGCCTCCGACATTATCTATCCTGAATCCTCCGGTCATTCTTCGCTGCGAAATGGCGGAAAAGCGTCCGCCTCCACTGCCTAAAAATGTAATTTTCATTTCAGATCCCCCTTATAAAGAACATAAAATTATATCACATGTAAGAGGGGACTTATCTTTTTTGAGGCATAAATTTTCATTTTCTATGACAACTTTATCTCCGATTTTTACATTATCGCTCTCGGTGAACATCAAAACGTTTTGTCCCGGAGCAGCCAGCTGTTTCCAGTTGCCGTCCATAGCCTGTGTCTTGTCATTCAATTGCACATATACCATGTTTCCATCTACATTGACAACTTTTCCAACATTTCCTTTGGAAATAATCTTGTTTGCCATGTCAATGGCCAGGCTTTGCTGAACAAGCTGTTCTGTCAGTTCCTGCCTGAATTTTGTTAGCACCTTAATGTCATTGTCTATGGTAATGTTCAAATGTTTCTGTGCTTCTGACTTTGAAAAGTTCGGCTGTTGCATCAATACGTCACATCTGTCACCGACTGTAGGTGTTTTTGAAGCCACTTCAGCCAAGATTTCTTCAAATGCCTCTCCCATATACCTTAAACTTTTGGAGGATTTCAATTTTCTTTTAACTAAAGGTTGGGCAAGTTCCTTTGCATAGACATTACCGAAAAGAACAATTCCATGCTCACCGGCCTTACGGGATTTGGTATCTGAACCCACAAGCTCTACAATCTGATAGCCGTTGGTTGTTCCGTAAATCCTTCTTCTTTTTGTTTCAAAGGTTCCTTTTGTACTTACTTCACCACGTATGGTATTTCCGACAACCTTCAATTTGTTTGCATCATCAGTTATCTTAATTGAGATTCCAAGTTCGGATGCCCTATTTAAAAAATCATCATCGTTGTCAATTTCGCCATGATAAAGTTCTTCCTCTAATGTCTCCAAATTCTTCTTATCGCCAAAATAACCTATCTTTCTCTTATCTGCCGCCATTACACATCCTTTCTTTCCTATGTAAGCAATAATTAAGCTCATAATATCTCCTGAATTTGATATTTTTTAAAATAATTAAATATTTCAAAATATCAACTATTTATTTAATTGATATATTATTTGTTTATCATACATTATAAAGGTTAATTAGTAAAAATTGAAAATTAAAATCATGAAATATTTTTTATTTTTTTATTAAGCAATCAAAAAATACCTTTTAGTAATAATAACAAAAAATTCAATGTTAAATGAGCAATTAAACAATAAACTTAAATATTAACATAACTATACTTATAATTATAATAATTGTTAATTATTTATCATTATAAATGATGATAATAAAAACAAAAATTATAAGGAGAAAAACTTATGATCGATCTCAATAAAATGTTTAAACCTGAATCTGTGGCTGTTATTGGAGCATCCAACACACCTGGAAAAGTAGGATACATCATTGTCGACAACCTTATAAATGATGGCTTTGAAGGCGCAATATATCCTGTCAATCCTAAAGGTGGAGAGATTCTTGGTAAAAAAGCATATGCAAATATAAAAGACATACCTGAAAAAGTAGACTTGGCTATTATTACCATTCCAGTAGCATTTGTAAACCCTACCGTTAAAGAATGCGGTGAAGCAGGCGTTGAAAACATGGTAGTTATTACCGCTGGTTTTAAAGAAGTGGGTGAAGAAGGTGCCAAATTAGAAGCTGAATTAACAGCGCTTGGTGAAGAATATGGTATAAACATTATTGGACCAAACAGTTTAGGAATAACCGATTCACACACTCCGTTAAACGGATCATTTTCACAAATGATGCCACCAACCGGAAACATGGCATTCATCTCACAAAGTGGAGCTATGATGGTAGCTATCATCGATTGGAGTGTAACTTCTGGAATAGGATTCAGTAAAGTAATCAGTTTAGGTAACAAAGCTGGGGTAAGCGAAATCGAATTACTGCAATACCTTGCGGAAGACGATGAAACCAAAGTAATCATCTGTTACTTGGAATCCATATCAGACGATGACGACTTCGTAAGAACAATGAGAGAAACCGCACATAAAAAACCTATTATCGTGCTCAAATCCGGTTCAAGTTCAGCAGGAGCTGCTGCAGCATCCTCTCACACAGGAGCATTGGCCGGAAGTGATTTGGCATTTGACACAGCATTCAGACAATCAGGAATCATGCGTGTAGAAACAATGGCTGAATTATTTGACTTAGGTTTAGCATTCTCCAAAGCACCTCTCCCAAGAGGCGACAATGTAGCCATCATCACCAATGCAGGGGGTGGAGGAGTACTTACAGTAGACGCGATGGAAAAAGCAGGATTACAACTTGTTCAATTCGATGAAGAAACCACAGCAAGATTAAAAGAATGTGTAACTGAAGAGGGAAGTGCTAAAAACCCTATTGACGTATTGGGAGATGCACCTGTAAGCAGATACAAAGAATCCCTTGAAATCGTATTAAGTCAGGATGAAGTTGACAGTTTAATAGTAATGGTTTGTCCGACAGCATCCGCCGACCCTGACGGAATTGCACAAGCTATTTTAGAAGAAAGAAAAGAATTCAACAAACCTATCATCGTAGTTAACATGGGAGGTCCTTCATTTGAAGCTGCAAATGAAGCATTAAGAGACAACGGTGTTCCAACATACGTATTCCCTGAAACTGCAGTAACCGCACTTGAAGCAATGACAAGATATGCAAAACTAGAGGAAAGAGTATATGATGATGTCGTTGACAATGTGGATGATGTTGACAAGGATGCAGTAAAAGCAATCTTTGAGAAAGTTAAAGCCGACGGAAGAGACACCCTTCTTGGTAGTGAAGCCTATGCAGTGGCTGAAGCTTATGGAATTTCCGCAGCACCAATCAAATTATCAACAAGTGCTGATGAAGCTGCTGAACTTGCAGAAGAAATGGAATTCCCTGTAGTGCTTAAAATCGCATCCGATAAGATTTTACACAAATCCGACATCGGCGGTGTAAAGGTTGGAATTGAAAGCGCTGAAGAGGCAAAAGCAACCTTCGAAGAGATTATCGCAAATGCAAAAGCTGCACACCCTGACATTGTTCCTGATGGTGTGGAAGTGCAAAAGATGATGGATTCCGGTGAAGAAGTGATTGTAGGAATGATTCGTGACAAACAATTCGGACCTATGATTGCATTCGGTATGGGTGGAATCTATGTAAACCTTATCGAAGACGTGGAATTCAACCTCGCAAAAGGAATGAGCTCACAGGAAATAGACGAGCAAATCGAAAAAACCAAAGTATCCAAATTACTTGCAGGATACAGAGGAGAAGCGCCTTGCGATGTTGAAGAAGTCAAAGAAGCTATCAAAAGAGTAGCCAGACTAACCCTTGACTTCCCAGAAATATCCGAGTTAGACATCAACCCAATCTTCGTCTACGAAGAAGGTTCATCTGCACTCGATATCAAAATCAAATTATAATTTCTCTTTGAGAAATTATCTATTTTTTTCTTTTTTTACATATAGCTTTAAACAACTTATTTTAATGAGTGATTAAATGAATTATGATTTATCCTGCCTTGGAATTGAAAAGGACTTGCAATATGAATGCATCACAACCACAATCAGCAAGGATGGAATTAAGAATGCCGGCGCATTTGCATTCCAATATCTGGGAGGCGACAAAGTGCACTGCCATATCTTCGAAGGGTCAAAAACATTGAAAAACATCCTGGATACTAATGAATATGTAGTTAACATTACACAAGATCCTTTAGTTTTCACATATGCTACATTAGATTGCTTGGGCGATGAATATTATACTGATGATGATGCAATAGCTATCATTAAAAACACCCCAGCTTACATTATTGTTGATGTTGAAGACGTTGAAATAAAGACTCCTGAAAACTTCCCAATCAAGGGGGACAAAAGCATCTATTTCATAACCGGGAAAATCCGAAAAGTTGTCAAAAACGATGAATATGCCCAAGCCTTCAACAGAGGAATGTCCGGACTGATAGAATCCCTTGTCAACTTTTCAAGATACAAGATTGTTGGTGAAGAGCAAAGGAAAGTCTACATGGACAAACTGATTGAAAATCAAAGGGTCATCAATAAGGTTTCAGATGATAAGACTAAAGAGGCAATGGCATATCTGAAATCAGAATATGAAAAAAACTAATTTTAAAAAAAGAAAGATTAAAGCATAGTTAACTTAACTATGCTTCCCAATATAATTTGTCGTGAGGAATGGTACTGTTTAAAATACCAATTTGCACTTCAAGTTCTTGGAATTTGTCAACATCTGCTTTGAAGCTGTTATCAAGACCTGAGATGAATGGGAAACTCATTAAGGATTTAGCTTCTAAACTAGGGTCTGAAACAATATCTTCCGGCAAGAGTTTTACCACTGCATCTGCACTTCCGTTTTTAATGTTGTCGTTGATGAAATTGGTTGCGTTTTCATGGATTTCCACAATGAGTTTTGCTTGATCTTTGTGGTCTTTGATAAAGCTATCTGATGCAACAACAACACAACATGGGTGTGCAGGTAATATTTGAGCAGAATCAGCTAACACAGAAGTGTTACTTTGATTTGCTGCAATGCTTACATAAGGTTGGAATGTTACGATTCCGTCAATTTGACCGGTTTTTAAAGCGTCATTCATGGAAGGAACTTTCATAGCAGAAACGTTCACATCATTTATGGACATGTTATTTTTGGTTAAGTAGTATGAAAGTAAAGCATGTTGAATGGAAGCTTCACCTGGAGTAGCGATTGATTTACCTTTCAAGTCAGAAGCAGAATGAATACCGGATGCATCAGTTACGACAATACCTGATCCTTCAACTTGAGCTGAAGAAATAACTTTCACAGGAACATCTTTTGAAACTGAAGATAAAACAGGAGTAATACCTACATAACCGACATCCACTTCACCACTAGCCATAGCAGTCATTAAGTCTCCACCGTTGTTAAACTGAACAAGTTCGGTGGTGATGTTATTGTCTTTATACATACCTTGAGCGTCAGCAACAAACAATGCTGCATCATGGTCAGAAGGTAAGTAACCTATCTTTACAGTGTCGTCTCCTCCCCCTAAAAAGTCGAAAAGACCTGCGCTAGCTGAACCCATTACCAAACAGGCAGCAAGTGCTAACACTAAAACAAACATGATTTTTTTATTCATTATTTTCACCGTTAATTAATTTAAATTATTAACAATTATTAATATTATGAATTTTAGTATAAAAACATTACATAAAAAGTTAACAATTGTTATATTTGAATCCCCATTTAACTTTTTTCACAAGGACACATATAAATATTGCGAAAACATTGCTGAAAAGTAATGAATAGATAACCCTCTCAAAATTTTCAACCGGCCAAAACAACATGTTTAAATATCTAATCCGACTAATTGTATTATATAAAAATAACTATTGTTATATTTTAATGATTAGGTGAAAAAATGCCGACAAGATATATAGGTGATGGATATTGGGAAATAGCTTCCCGTCAAATGAGCATAGTAACAAGAAGCGAACAACAAAGATTTAAAGATGCAAAAATCACAGTTATAGGCTGTGGTGGAATAGGTGGAGAGACAATTGAAATGCTTGCAAGAATGGGAATTGGAGAACTCGTTCTGGTGGATAAGGATGCATTTGACCTATCCAATTTAAACCGGCAAACCTTAGCTTCAATAGCTGATTTGGGTCTTGACAAAAGTGCGGTTGCCGCTGAAAAGGTACGACTTATTAATCCATACGTCAAGGTTACAACATTCAATGAGCATGTTGACCAAACAAACATTGACAAGGTCATTGGCGACTCAGATATTGTAATCGATGCACTTGACAATGTCCTGACAAGAGTTATAGTGTCAAGAACAGCAAAAGAAAAAGGAATCGCATATGTCCATGGTGCAATCCACGGAACAATGGGCCAAATTACAGTATTCCTTCCGAACAGTGAAAAAACATACGAAGAAATGTTCAACCTGCCTTCAATTGGAAAAGAATTGGACGACGAGACTATTGGAGAATTGAAGAACGTTACCTCAGGAGTTCCTCCTGTCATTGGACCGACACCAAATCTGATAGGATGTCTGGAAGCCTTTGAAGCTTATAAAATAATAACCGGCGTTGGAAAAGTAACAGTAGCTCCAAAAATATTAACCTTTGACCTGCTGGATCTGTCATCATTCAGTCTGGAAGAAATATAATAGATGTGAAAACATCTATTTTAATATTATTTTTTAAAATCTATTTTTCAAAATCTATGCGCTCAGGCGCAGTAAAAACAGTAAATCTATTATCTCTTACAAAACCCACCATTGTAATGTTGCCTGCACGAGCCACATCAATTCCTGATGATGCCGGAGATGCATTTGAAATTATTATTGGAATTCCTACCCTTATCACTTTTATAAGCATGTCTGCGGGCATCCTTCCACTATATGAGATATAGCATTTGCTGAAGTCATACCCTTCCTTGGCTGCAGCCCCTATTACCTTATCCACTGCAACATGGCGGCTCACATCTTCCCTGATGATTATATTGTCCTCATATTTAAGCTGAGCCACATGGACTCCTGCTGTTTTCTGCCAGATTTTTGCCTCATCGGTCAGGTGCTCAATATCCTTGATTATCTGGGTTGCATCGATTTTTAAATCAGACATGTTGGGTTCAATTGTCTTCAGCTCTGACCTTATACCACCGGCATTATCAGAGTTTACGCCCTGATATTCAAGCAACCTGCAAACGCATGCATGTTCACAGTTTCCTTTTCTCTCCTGAACAATACCTTCCTGTTCCAAATCCTCTTCAGGATCATGGTTCAGGTTTGTGGAAACCAATACGTTTGTTCCGTCCAAAGTTATTGATTCTATGTCAGAATAATCCTTGATTAAACCTTCACCAAGACAGTATCCGACGGCAAAATCCTCCAAATCGACAGGATATGTTGAAAACTTACGGGGAGGCAAATAATCAATGAAAAGATATGTGTATTCATCATCCACACTGTTCTCCTTGATTGTTCTGCATTCGCCGCCGACCCATTGAATCACATCAGTCTGCCTTAGGAATTCCATGCTATCGTCCTCCCAAAGCGATGTCAACATACTTTCTGAGCTCTTCACACTTATCAAAGTCCATGTTTTCCAGATTATGAATGCTGGTCATCTTATTATTTTTAGACAGCTCCACATGGGTGTTAAGGTAGCCATTCTTCTCAATCAGCTTGAGAAGCCTTTTGCCGTATGTCAAATCAGGATTTGCAATGCGGTTAAGCATCAGATTTAATGTATTGAACTCATCAAATCCAAGGACTTCACACATTCCATACATTTCATTTATGATTTCTGCCGCCCAGCTTTTGAGGGTTACTTCACGACCATCCCTCAGCAATCTCATTGAATCGACATATGCGTTTTCTGCAGTATTTTCCTCATTTATCTTCGCTTCCCTTTGCCAATCTGCATAATCGGATTCATCTTTAATCAGCATGTAAATCAAAAAGAGATGCAGAAATTTCATGTCATGCCTTACAAGTCCGCATTGATAAAACGGATTGATGTCCAAAGTTCTTATTTCAATGTATTCAATGCCGTCATTTTTCAAGGAGTTCAGGAGATCTCCCGGATTTTTCGGCTTAAGCCTTATCTGAGTATACAATTCCTTCGCTTCGGACAAATCACCATTTTCAATAAAACCCTCAATATCTTCTGTGAATTCCTCAACAGAATCATAAGACGGATACAATTCCATTAGATTCTTATATCCGCAGGATGCATTTCTGAATGAAGGGCCCTTAGTTGAATAATAGCTGCCGTAATCGTCCTTGGCATCCATCAGATGAATGCAGTCATTGGAAAATGTCTTATGAGACCCGATTGAACATCCTGTCAAATAGATAATCAGCCAGCAATATCTCAAATAATTTCGTGCGATTTTCAAATAAACATTATTTTTAAATTCCTGAAAGCTTAAATCCGGGCTTACCATAGAGTTCAGCTTTTCTAAGAACTCGTCGGTGAATGAAAAGTTGAAATGAACCCCTGAAATCATTTGCTTTTTAACACCATACTTTTTGGCAAGGTCTTCACGGTACTTCTGTGATTCAATGCCCTCATCGGAGTACTGTGCAATCGGAATCTTGTCCCAATAAGGCAGTATGCATGGAATTGATTGAAACCAAAGATACTCGTCTTCGGGAAGGGACGAATTTACCAAATCGGACAGCATTGAAAATGTGTCGAATGCATTATCTATAGTGTTGAAAGTTGGGGTGATTATTTCAATCTGGCTTTCAGAAAAATCAGTGGTAATCAGCGGATTTGTCATTTTATCCCCAAAGATTTCTGGGTGAGGTGTCAATGATAGCTCACCATCCCCTTTTGCTCTTAGGGATTCCCATTCTATTCCAAATGAACCAGCCAGTATTTCATCTGAAGAAAATTTAGATAAATTCAATAACTCCATTTCCATCCCTCTGAATTAAAAATTGCCCAGTTTGCCATAATCTTCAATGAATTCCTCTATTCTTACATTATTATTGTTCATCAAATTAATTATATCTTTGCTTGGATTTGTACGATATTTTATACGTTTGTACAGCGCATCCAAGAATACCTCTTCACCAATTCCTCTTTCCTCAAGACCTGAAGCGGCCAAATCAACTATATCCTTAGACAATTTGCATAATCCGTCCATATCAATGAATGGAGGAATATCATCCTGAATTAGAAGTTTTCTAAGTTCGCTGGCAGTATATCCCTTATGGTAAATTACCTTGTCCTCGGATATCAGCTCATCAAGCTCATCCAACCTGTCCTTCAAACCTAAATGAAATGCCGCAACAGACATGGAATCCCTGATTGGCTGTGTGCATACGCTTCTAAACTCAACGGTTCCCCTGAAGGTCAGATTAATAAATTTAAACGGCCTTAAATATTCTATATCATCAATGGAAGGAATTATATCAATCCTTTCATATTTTCCATCAGAATATACCTCACCTGTTACATGGTCCTTGGCGAAATAATCAAGGAGATTCATTGAGGTAAAATTGATATAAGCCCCATCACGCATGACGCAATATATGTTTAAGGATTCAAGATAATTCTGCAAATCCTCAAGGTCATTAAAGTCGACATCATACATTCCGATGTTGTGAGGATTGACTCCATGTGTAGAGTATTCCCATAGAGGGTCTCTGAAGCATGTTACATGCTTATTTTCATCAATCAGCAGGGAATTTGAAAACAGGAGAGCTTTTATCGGCTCTATTTTAGAGAATACATTGATTGTCTTTACCAAATCTTCCTTATAAACATCCAACTGCACCTGTGAGGCCGAAGAGAACATTCCATATTCAGGGTATTCATGGAAATGCATCGGAACATCGTCGTAATCCTTAAAAGATTTCAGATGATGATAAAGCATCAGATATCTCTCGGAAGGAATGGGGAGATTTTGATTGTACTTCCTATAAGGATTTATTCCCATTCCGGTTAATGTATGGTTATACTCCTCGAATGATTCCTTTACAAATGAGTAATATTCGCAGAACCTGTCATTGATGCTGAACAGGTCCTTTTCACGACCCATTGCAAATTCGATATTGTTATAGGAACAATCATAACAGACAATATCCTCATTTTTAGGATTTTTAAGTGCGAATACATTACCGGAATAATCTATTCCATCAACTTCAAAGTCAGAATAATGTTCCTGAAATTTATCGGTGATCCTGTGAACAACATCAAAATCGACTGCCTTCTTATCAAGATTTATGATTGGAATTTCAATTTCAACACCGATATAATTCTTTTTCTGATTCGTCGGTTTTATAAACTCCTCATACAATCTGTCCCTTATCATATCTCTGTTAATCATTAGTTTCATCCCTATTTATTGACTTTGAAAATTCTTCAATAGCCTTTTCATGTTCCTCCTTTAATATGAATTCATTTTCATGTTCTTCGCTTTCAAAAATGATATTCCCATCTATCAATCCGAATAATTTATTTAACTCGGCAGGTTTCCAGTTTTCATCATCACTTAATGGAGTTGTAGCAACCATAAATCCATCATCGTTTTTCAAATAATAAAGGGAATTCTTCATATTGGAGTGAATATAAGTTAAATCTCCATCATGAATCATAAGATTGAGTTTGTTATTTCTGGATAAATCAAAAACTATTTCTTTTAATAAATTAAATCTCTCCTTTATTGTCGAAAGAGATCCTTTATCTTTTTCAAACTCGTTGACTTTATCAATAATATATAGTAGTATTCGCTCGGAATCAGTGTCGCCACTTTCTTTGGTTATATATTCATCAAGTTCGGGATAATCAAATATAGTCCCGTTGTGTATTAACATCCAGGACCGGTTATTATCGTCAGCTTCAATGAAGGGGTGACAATTGGGAGATATAATTTCACCTACAGTAGCCAGCCTGATGTGAGCGAATACATTTTTACCAACAACAGGATGGGACAATATGTCTTTTAAATGTTGACTGCAATTTGCTTTTATCGGCTCTTTATTTATAACAAATTCATTGGATTGCATATTAGCCAATCCCCATCCGTCCGGATGATCTTCTGAGTGATTATAAAAACATTGTAGACATTCATTTACTTCTTTTGGCGTATTCGAATTAAAACAGAAAATTTCACACATATTCTCCCTCCCATTATTCAATTATCATAATCTCACATTATGATAACAATTGTTATATATTTTTTAATATATAAACATTATCTAAAAAAAAGCAATAAAAAAAATAAGAGAAAGATAAAATTAATTACCTTCCCAGAATATTTTATCTTGAGAGATAGGGCCTTTCAAAACGCCCAGTTCGACTTCCAAATTCATAAAGTCAATGACATCCTTTTTATAATTATCATCCAAACCGGAGATTAATGAAAAACCGGACAATGCCTTTTTCTCAACTTCAACATCACTGACAATATCGCTAGGCAAAAGACCTGCAGCCTCATCAGTATTGTTGTTGATAAAGTCAGTCGCATTCTTATGAATCTCTATAATGGTTTTAGTTTCATTTGTATGTTCATTTATGAATTTGTCAGAAGCAACCACTACACAGCATGGATGGTCCGGCAAGATTTCAGATGAATTTGCCAAAACTGTTGCCCCATTTTTCTCAGCAATGGATACGTAAGGCTCAAAAGTAATCATACCATCTATTTTATCTGTTTTGAGTGCATCATTCATTGAAGGCACTTTCATAGCAGAGACTTTAACATCCTTGATATCCATTCCGTTTTGGTTCAAGTAATATGTAAGCAGCATGTGCTGAATGGAAGCTTCGCCCGGAGTGGCAATCTTTTTGCCTGCAAGGTCATTCACAGAATTAATTCCGGAATCCTTGGAAACGACAATACCTGACCCTTCAGTCTGAGCCGCTGAAATAACCTTTACAGGAACTCCCTTTTCGATTGAAGACAATACCGGTGTTATTCCAACATAACCCACATCAACATCTCCGCTAGCCATGGCAGTCATCAAGTCTCCGCCGTTGTTGAATTGAACCAGCTTGGTGTTGATTCCGTTCTCAGCAAATTTGCCTTGCGCATCAGCAACAAACAAAGCAGCATCGTGGTCTGAAGGCAAATAACCTATTGTTACGGTATCATTGCTTCCTCCCATGAGGAAATATCCTCCGATAGCAACAACCGCTATTGCAGCAATAACTATAGCAATAATTTTATTGTCCATATAATCACCAATTAATAGTATATTGCAAAATTAATTAAAGCTTTTGATTGTATAATCCGAAAAAGCTAAAAATCATCTATAAGCTTCATGATAACAAGGCTTCCTGAAAAAAGGAACAATACCTCTGCCTTCTGATTATCGCCAATGAATTTAATTTCACTGGCACTTTTAACACCATCTATTAACGTATAGGGACTATTTGCAACATAGCCCACCTGCTCATTGTCCAAAAAGACAGCTATCGCATCGCCATCATGCTCATTATCCGGCTCCTTAACCAAATCAAGAATGACTCCTGTTTTAAACGGATCCAAACCCTTGAAAAATCCCGTTCCCGAAACAGTTATCAGAATATCTTCACTATCTTTTAAGAATTTCATTTGTGAGGACAGCTCATCAGCCTTTTCAAACTCTCCCTGCGCTTTGAGATAATGTAATCTGGCTTCAACAGGCTGCTCCATACTTTCAAATATTTCAGCTTTTAAAAAATAATACTCTGAGGCATCTTCATCTTCAGGCAAACACTCCAAAGCTTCATCAATTAAATTCATTGCCTTTAAATAATTCATGTCCGGGAAAAATGTGACCTTGGCGAACTTATACAACGTATTTGCCTTATCTTTCATTAAAAAATCTGATTCATTGAGCATTAAAGCTTCATTAAAGCATTCAATGGAGTTTTCATAATCCCCCAAACTATCCATGACAAGCGCCTTTGCATGCCAGTTGCGGAAATTATTCGAATCCCCCTCCAATGCATCTTCAATAAGGGCCAATGCCCCTTCCAGCTTCCCCTCAGCCATTAATTTTAAAGCCTTGTCAGATTTTGGGATTTCTGTGAATTTGAATGTGGTTTGAACAGTATTGTCCTCAATTGCATCCTTTGAATAATCCAAATAGTTCAGGTCTTTGTCATTTGCCATCATATCACTACTAAATTAAATAAAAACATGGAGATTGAATAATCTTCAATCTTCACAAATCACAAGCATCAATGATTTCGAAATATCTGACATCATCAGAAATGAATCATCAGCATTAAAGGCTTCTAAAATTAAAAAGAAGGCCTTTAAAACAATAGCCAAATATTTCCTTACCACAATCACCTCAATTAATTAATAATATAATGTAACTTGTTAATAAAAATAGCCAAATTCACAACCCCACATTTGAATCAAAGTGGCTGATAAGCAAAAAAATCTTAACATATAAATAATTAAAAAAATATAAAATATATGGGTTGTTGGAAATTTAATTCCGACATAACTATGTATAGTCATTAGGAGTAATAAAAAATGAGATGTGTTGGTACTGTAGTTCGTGGAATAAGAACACCAATTATTAAAGAAAATGATGATTTGGCAACAATTGTTGTAGATTCCCTTATGGCCGCTAAAGAAAGCGAAGGATTCGAGTTTAGAGACAAGGATATCGTTGCAATCACAGAAGCAGTTGTAGGTATTTCAGAAGGAAATTATGTTACAGTGGATGACGTTGCACAAGACGTTCAAAATAAATTCCCATCCAAAAACATTGGAGTGACAAATCCTATTTTAAGTAGAAACAGATTTTCAATTATCTTAAAAGGTATTGCAAGAGGAATGGACAAAATTACCCTTTTAACATCTTTCCCATCAGATGAAGTTGGAAACGGCATTATGGATGAAGAGATTTTAGAGGAAAGCGAATATAACTTAGGAAGCGTCATCACTGAAGATGAGTACAGGGAAACTTTCGGCTCATGGAAACATCCGTTTACCGGAATCAACATGATTGACTTTTACAAAGAGTTAATCGAAAGTGAAGACTGTGAAGTTGAATTTGTATTCTCCAACGATGTAAAAACAATCCTCGATTATAACAGAGAGGTCTTGACTTGTGATATCCACACTAGAGAAAAAACTGTTAACTTGCTTAGGTCTCATGGAGCTACCGTATACGGATTACACCAAATTTTAACTGCACCTATTGGAAATTCCGGATCTAACCCTGATTATGGACTTTTAGGTTCCAACAAAGCAACCGAAGAAAAATTAAAACTATTCCCAAAAACCGGGGACGCATTAGTCAACGAAGTGCAAAGAAGATTGATTGAAATTACAGGCAAACAGATTGAAGTGATGGTTTACGGTGACGGAGCATTCAAAGATCCTGTTGGAAAGATTTGGGAATTGGCCGATCCAGTTGTTTCACCAGCACATACAAGCGGATTGGTTGGATATCCAAATGAAATCAAATTAAAATATGTTTCAGATAATAAATTCGCTCATTTAAAAGGCGATGAATTAAAAGAAGCTATTAAAGAAGAAATTAAACAAAAAGATGAAGATTTGACTGGACAAATGATTACCGAAGGAACTACTCCAAGAGTATTGACCGATCTAATCGGTTCATTATGTGACTTGACAAGCGGTTCCGGAGATAAAGGAACTCCAGTTGTCTTTATTCAAGGATACTTCGACAATTTAGCAAATGACTAAATTTCGAAACTCCTCTCTTTTTTTATTTTTTTAATTTTATATGAAATTGGCATTTTAAAAACACTATTTCTTTAAATTTAATATTTTTTTAAAATAAAGTTAGTTATCTGTTATTTTATATTTTAAGATGTAAATGAGCGTTTGCATTCGAAAAACTTTATAATTTCTGCCCCCATTTTTCAAAGTTTTTTCACCACCCCCCAAATATGATTATTCTCATACACAAAACAAATTGGTCCCATCACATAACAGATCATCATTTGGAGTTTTGCATATGTTGAAAACAGCAAAAGCAAAAGATTAGTTATTTAACAAAGACCGGATTACAACAATTTTAATTACAGGAAATGAAAAAAATTATAATAACTATTAAATCATTGAATTGATTGCCATGTTCACTTATCCTAAAACATTAAAACGAAAAGAATTAAAAAAAATTTCCAAATATCCCTGCGATGAGGAAATAAAAGATGCTTACATCAAATACCTAACAAATTACTCATTTAAAGAGTTTGTTAAATATTGTGAAGACAATAATGATGAAGATTTAGAAAAGCTAATTTTTAACTTCACAGATTTACAATTAGAAAGATTTGAACCGAATTCATTAATTTGGGTTTCATATGTGATGATTAACTTCATGATTTATTTTGATGTTAATCTGGACTATAATGAGTTTTATGACGCTTATGCATCAGCAATTCAATTAACGGTACTGTCCTGCGCTATGGAAATGACATTGAATAAAATTCCTTTGGAGGAAGTTCCTTTTCCGGAACATTCAAAAATTTGTTTTGAAAAGTTTTTTGATAAATGCCCAGATTTTAAATTCAATTTAGAAAAAGACTGTAATCTGGCTTATAAGTCATATAACACAAATTTTGACTTTACAAGTGATGAGTTCTACTTAAAAGTTAAAACACATTTTGATGAATGCGATTATTTTCAAAAAAAAGAGTAAAAAAAGAAGTTATAATAACTCTTTTCTTAAATCAATAGTGTCCTTCAAATCAGGTCCGGTAGAGATAATGGTTACTGGAACACCTGTCTCTGTTTGTATTTCTTCAATGAAAGCTTTTGTCTCAGCAGACAATTCGCCATAATCCTGTACACGTGCGCAGTCAAACAACTTGTCGACACATGTTAATGCGATTTGAGTAGCACCATTTATTCTGCAGGATTCTTTTGCAAGTTCCATGTCAAAGTAACCGATTCTTCTGCGGCGTCCAGTTACAACACCATATTCCTCAAGTCCTTGTCTTTCAGCTTCTTCTTGAGTCATTTCGGTTGGGAATGGACCTCCACCGACACGGGAAATATATGATTTGAATACATTAATGACTTCATCAATCTTAGTTGGTCCAACACCAACATCGGCAGCGAATGTGGATGCAGTAGTGTCTTTACTGGTTACATAAGGATATGATCCGTAATAGAGTGATAGTGCAAAACCTTGGGAACCTTCAATGAATACATCCTCACCCTCGTCAATAGCTTCATTGACTGAAAGGGATACATCGCCAATATAGTCTTCGAGTTCCGGAAGGTCACGAGCCAATCCAATTGACCTCATCACACGGTCGGAATTTGCCGGTCCACAACCTGAACCTGTACTTCCAATCTTTTTAGACAGGTATTCGGATGACTTATCCTTATCCATATGGTCTTCTGTGATTATTGCACATCTTGGGTCAATAACCATTCTTTCTTTAACATTGTATTTTTTTAAGTCTTCAAATTCTTTATATAAAACGTCAGGATTTACTAAAACTCCTGCACCAATCATAAGTTTTGCATCAGTATGGACAAAACCTGATGGGGTTAACCTTAAACCATATTTTTCTCCGTTGAATTCAACAGAATGCCCTGCATTTGGTCCAACTCCTGCACGGGCAATTATGCTAGGTTTATCATTGTCACAAAGGTAGGTTATACATTTTCCTTTACCTTCATCACCCCAGGCTCCTCCAACTAAAATACTACAAGTCATTTATTAACTCCCTAAAATTAATATTATGAAAATTTATAAAATTTCACCACTATTAATATTATTCATACTAATTAAAAAACTTTTTCAATATCTGAATGGCATTATTAAAAGTGAAACGGATATTGGTTGATTCATTAAAATTTAAAATAATAAAGTGAAGACCTCCCCCAAAATAGTCTTTTGGAAAATTATTTTTTAGGATACTTCAGCGGATGATTTTCGCACATCGGATCCTTAACAATGTTTCTCCTTTGATGGTATTTCAGGAAATAAAGCATCCATTCATTTGAAAGTTCGCGAAGTGATGAATCATCCAATCTTTCAAACGGTGAGAAGAAATCCATTTGGTTTCCGCCTACGGCAATGGCCATCTCTTCAGTTTCGATTAACATGAAAAAGTCATTGCGAATGTTGTGAATATCAAAATCATCACTGTCTGCAATTGTTTTTTCGCTTTTAAAACTGTAGAAAAATGTATTCAGATATTCGAAATCAATGAATTTTATTTCTTTAACATTATAGAGAACATCTTCGCTCAGCAGCCTGTTTGCATAATCATATTTTGACAGGAACTCAATATCCCATATATTATTAAAGAATGTTGTAAAAAAAGAGTCATCGGCAAAACGGACAACTAATGAAAACCCTTCATCAGACTTAGGAGTTCCCAGTTCAACATCCTTAAAGCCCAAATAAATGGAATCTTGGGAAATTTCAATTGAGGTTAATTTGCCTGAATTAACTATAACTTCACGAATTAAATTTAAAGATTCAATATTCATATTAACACCTGTTTTTTACAAAAACATCATATGCTCCTTCAATCTCATATTCTTTTTCTTCATTATAACCTTTATCCCATATGAACGGATTAATTTCTATTTGGTTGTTAACACTTTCATTCCAATCAATGTTTAAGTTTTCATTTTTCAAATATCCTGCAACGGTTTTGCCAATTTCCAATGCCTTATCCTCATCGTTTTCAAAATCGCCGAATGTGATTTTCAGATTCCCGTCAAAAATCGCATCTTCGATATCTTCAAAAGTGTAAAAGCAAAAGCCTTCAGCCGTGAACTTATTATTATTCAGATGCACATAAAGTTCAAAAGCATCGGCTACGCCCTCCTCGATATCATATCCGCAATTGTGAATAGCTACAATGCCTTCAGATGCCAATTTATGAAAGGCATTTTCCAGTTTGGAGAAATTCTCAGATGAATAATCATTCAGAGAAACCTCACAATCCGTGAAGTCAATGTCCTCTTCTATAAATTGGTCTTCCAATATTTCGATTATTTCATCAACTGAGAAAAAACCCGATTTAGCAAGCAAATCCTTCATATATTCAATTTCCTCAACTAAATCAGGGTCCATTTTACCACTAGTCCTCTTCATCATACATCAGGATACGTGTGATATTTCCCCTTTCGGTGAAACCGACAATTATTCTGCTTTCGCCGATTTTAGCAACAGCAAAGTCATCATGTGGTTTATATATGTATCCCTTGAGTTTTGTATATGCCTCAAAAGCTATTTTAGGATAAATCTTGAAATTTTTCTGGAAATTGTATAAAGTATTTCTGAATTTTAAAAGGGAATTATCTTCTTTGATGTCATCGGATTCTACAGCTACAAAGATATCCAAACCATCTTCTGAAACTGCATAATAAGCATCATAATCTAAAAAGGCTGTTGCAGTCATTGCAATGGAATGGCAAGCATCATAATTCAATTGAATGATAGGCGCAGCGAACTCGACAATTCCAAATTCATCACCGACGGTTTTGATTTTTTTTGCTGCCCTGATGAGATTTTCACCGAAGATATCCTCATTATCCCATGCCCATGACCATTGGTTCATATCCTGTGAGTAAAATCCTAAAATCTGAACGGGCATTTTGATATCGCCAAATGATACAATACCTTTTTCAATGTCCAGTTCTCCTTTAGTATCACCAATTAAATCTGAGAGGTTTTCCTGTTTATCAAGGCCTAAAGCACCATATTTTGATAATATCATTTTAAAGGAATCGCCTTCTTCAATTGTAATTTCCTTTTCAATTACTTTCAATTTTAACACCTAAAATTCTAATTTTGAAATTCTGTCCATTGCTTCTTTAGTATTTTCTAATGTATTGAATGCAGTTAATCTTAAATAACCTTCACCGCTAGGTCCGAATCCGGAACCAGGAGTTCCGATTACGTTAGCTTCGTTTAATAATAAATCAAAGAATGTCCATGAATCCATGTTGTTTGGAGCTTTAACCCAAATGTAAGGGGAGCTTACTCCTCCGTAAACTTCAAGACCTAAGTCAGTTAAGCTTTCACGGATTATTTTTGCATTTTCCATGTAATATTCAACAACTTCCATAATTTGTTTTTGACCATCTTCGGAGTAAGTTGCCTCAGCAGCCCTTTGAACAGGATATGATGCACCATTGAATTTGGTGGTTTGCCTTCTGTTCCATAACGGATTGATTTCCACTTCATTGCCTTCGCTGTCATAACCAACCAATTCTTTAGGAACAACTGTGTATGCGCAACGGGTTCCTGTGAATCCTGCGGTTTTTGAAAAGCTTCTGAATTCAATAGCTACTTCCTTTGCACCTTCAATTTCATAAATACTGTGTGGAACATCATCTTCATTGATGAATGCTTCATAAGCTGCATCGAATAATATGAGTGACTTGTTCTCTTTAGCATAATCAACAAACACTTTTAATTGATCTTTTGTTAATGTAGTACCTGTCGGATTGTTTGGATAACATAAGTAAATTATATCTACAGGTTCAGAAGGTAATTCAGGAACAAATCCGTTTTCCGCATTGCATTTAAGGTAACATAATCCTTCATACATTCCATCTTTCATTTCTCCTGTTCTTCCGGCCATCACATTAGTATCAACATAAACGGTGTATACAGGGTCGGTTACTGCAATCTTGTTGTCAATGCCGAATATCTCCTGGATGTTACCGGTGTCACATTTTGCCCCATCACTTATGAACACTTCAGAAGTGTCAAGGTTCACACCGTATTTTTCATAGTCATTTTTTATTATGGCTTCAGCCAAAAATCCATAACCTTGTTCCGGACCGTATCCCATGAAGGTTTCTGCATTACCCATTTCATCAACAGCATCATGGAATGCTTTGACAACAGCAGGAACCAAAGGTTTTGTAACATCCCCGATACCCATCTTGATTATATTTGCATCAGGATTTGCTTCTGTAAATTCTGCTTCTCTTCTAGCTACTTCAACAAAAAGGTAGCTGCTTTTTAATTTTAGATAGTTTTCATTAATTTTAACAACCATGATTAATCCTCTATAAATCATTAATCTAATTTATATTTTATTTTAAGAATATATAAAATGTCTCATTGAACAACCTTATTGCAAATTAAAAAGAAAAAATAAATTACATCTTAAACATTTTATAAAAATATTTAAATTAATGAATGGTACATAATTATATATAGAATATAAGGGTTGGGAAACTATGAACGGAATAACAATATTAATTTGGATAACAATTGCCATAATCGGTATAATTTCCATTATACTTGTTAAGATGCATTATGGTGATGAAGAACTTGAAAGCGGTGAAAAATCAATAATCCCTAGTGCTAAAAGCCTTTCAGGAATATTGGAATCACGAAAAGAAAAAGTTAATTCACAATCTAAGTTTATGAACAGTTTTTCCCAACAAAAAACAAACAAATCATTATACGGAAACA
Organism: Methanobrevibacter sp.; assembly: GCF_015062985.1. Taxonomy (GTDB): domain Archaea; phylum Methanobacteriota; class Methanobacteria; order Methanobacteriales; family Methanobacteriaceae; genus Methanocatella. Next base: position 86,884 of record NZ_SUTI01000006.1, read on the forward strand.
GAACCTCCGTATCAAAAGATGATGATGCTTACATAGTTCCTGAAGTTAATGATAACAGCGCAAAAAATATCGAATATGAATCTGAAAATCAGGTGCTCATTAACTACGGAAATGAAGTTAAAAAATTCCAAGAACCAATCAAACAAAACCAGATGGATATTATGAATCAAAATAATAAAGAAGAAAAAACCGAATTGAAGGATCTCTTCACTATCGATGAATTAATTAAAGAATCAAAAAGGAAAGATAGTGAAAGAGAAAAAGAATCACAAAATATTTCTAAAGATGATGATTTAACTGAAATTAAAGAGAGCATAAAACAAAGAAAAGAAGGTACAGCAATTCAAGAACCTCTCATCGAGGAAATAATCAACGAAAGCGATACAATTGAAGAATTGCTTAATGAAACTGCGAACATTTCCGAAGAAGTGACTGAAGAAATCGAAGCAGAAGCAGAAAATGCATACGCAACCCAAAAAGAAATAGAAGAAACCATTACTTCAGCTTCACAGGAAAGCAAAGAGGAAATTGAAAGCATTTCTGAAGAAACAAATATTACTGATGTATTGCTGGATTCCGCTGAAGAAGAAGTTGATGTTCCAAACGAAGAAATCAAGGAACCTACCCTTAAAAGTCCAAGCAAAATCAAAGATGACTTCGGAGCCCCAATTGAAAATACCAATCTCTTTGAAAGTGATGAATACAAAATGGACTTGGACTACAGAAAAGACATTGATAAAATTACTAATAAGATTAGAAGCTCCAAAATATTCCAGGAAGTTAAAGACAAATTAACACAAGAACCTGAAGCAAGAGTGGAAGAGGAATACGGAGCCGTTGAAGAGACTTACATACGAAATGTCAACGAATATGATGAATTCGAGCCTATCATCAACGAAACACATATTGATTATGTCGAACCTGAAGAAGAATATCCTGAAATAATCAGCGATGATGAAAAATTAAGGCAAGAAAATACCCGTAAGGTTTTCAATATGGCTAAAAATTCAGCTCCTGAAGTTGAAAAAACCCAATCAAGAATTAGCCCTATTAAAAACAAACCTTCAAAAGACAACATAAAATTAACTTTAAACAATAATGAAGTTGTTCTTAAAAAAGGGGATGAAATCATATTTACTCATGAAGGAGAAACATACTCCAGTCAGGTTTATGCCATCAACGGCGATGACATCTCCGTTAGATACAGGCGTAAGAACATAACCATCAAACCTAAAGATGTTAAAAAGATATATTAAATATCTTTTTTTACTATTTTTTTTAACCGAACAACCATAATACTTACCGAATAGCTTTTTTTAGAGAATTTCAAGTGATTTCAATGGGATTCATCAACAGATTTGAAAAAATGAAAATGCCTCATGACGACTGGAGAAAAAGAATCAGGCAAGTTCAAAAATCGGATGATGAGAAAAAGCTAATTGAAATTGCAAAAAACGACCCTAACATCAATGTTCGCATTGCAGCCATCGAAAAGATAAACAATGATTCCGATCTAATAGATATCGCTGCAAATGATTCCAACAAAAATGCCAGAATAGCTGCCATAAAAAGAATAAGCGATAAAACCGCTTTAAACAACATTGCAAAAAACGATTCAAACAAAACAGTTCGCCTTGCAGCTGCTGAAAGAATATCCCATCTCAAATGATACACACCTTAAAACCATCAGACACATATGAAAAATAAAATATATTAAAAAATACAAAAAGACATTCATATGTTTAAAATCATTGCCAAAAGATTGAAAATAATCAGTCGGCAGAAAATAATTTAAACATTGAAAATCTATACAAGAGCATATAACCCATGGCTTTCATACAACATAGCATTCAAAAATTAAAAGGGATGAACATGAATAAAAAATTAATATTAGTTTTTACATTAATCCTGACTGCATTTTTGATGATAGGTGCAGTTAGTGCCGGAGGATGGTTTGATTTTCTAGGCGGTGCCGGATCAAACTCAAATGACAATCAAACATTAGTTGTAGGTGTAGGGCCTGATCTCCCTCCATTCAATTACAAAGACGGTAATGGTCAATACATAGGTTTTGATAATGAACTTGCAAAGGAAGTTGCAAAAAGAAATAACTGGACATTAAAAATCCAACCTCTAATTGATTGGAATTCCAAAGACAACGAAGTTAATTCTAATGAAATCGACTGCATTTGGAGCGACCTTACTATTGAAGGAAGAGAAAATAATTTCCTATGGTCAGATCCATACTTTAACAATACACAGGTATTCGTTTTAAGAACCGATAATCAGAGCGCAACATTAGATGATTTAAAAGGAAAAACTGTTGAAGTTTTAGATTCAAGCAGTGCTTTAGAATCCTTGAATGGTCAAAACAAAACATTAAATGACACATTTGCAAAAGTTACACAAGTAAGCGACTACAATACTGCATTTTTAGATTTGCAGTCTGGAGTTTGTGATGTTGTAATCTGTGACGTTGGATATGCAAATTATCAACTCAATGAAACATATGCAAATGAACCTTTCGTGATAATTGATGAACCATTACAATATGAAAAATATGGCATTGCATTTAAAAAAGGAAATGATGATTTGAGAAATCAAGTTCAAAAAACTTTAGATGAGATGTTCAAGGACGGAACCGTTGATAAAATAGCTCAAAACTACAGCAATTATCAAATTCCTCAAAGATTAATTGCTCCAACTCATTAAATATCTTGAACTGGCTCGCGGTATAGATTTAAAGGATTTTAATCTTGAGGATGTGGGTTTTAAGTTAAACCACATTTCCTCACGGATTAATTATTCTTTGTTAATCCTATAACTTCCATCTTCAACAATATACTTTGGAACCACTATTTTTAAAGACCTGATGATGTTCAGGTAAAAGTCATCGAGCTCCCTATCTGCATAAGGATATGTGAATTCAAAAATATAGAGATTATTGTCTTCGACGTATAAGAATTCATTGCGCCTTATTTCGTTTTCCCCATCGCTGAATGAGGATACAATCATATAATAGATATCATCATTTATCGCAATGAAATCCGAAGTTAACAAATTAATTTTTTCGTTATTTCCAATATTTTTCTCTATGTCTGCCCTTATCTCCGGAAGGCCGACCAATGTGGGAGTTGTTGAAAATTTAATTGACATGGGTATTTTGGTGTTTACCAGATACATGTCATTAAATTCATCCTTGGTGGCGATAGGTTCAAAGTCCTCAGGCATCTGAAGTGTTGAAAATCCATTTGAAAACATTGTCATTTAATCACCTATTTATGGGCAAAGTAGAAAATGAATTCATCATCTTTAATTTCATCAAGACGGGCAAAACCCACTCTTTCAAATTGAACTACATCTCCAACGCTTAATTCCCTGATTGCACCTTCACCAAGACCGGTTTTGAGGGATGCATCATCCATGACTATTTTAACATTTACATTATCCTCTGTTGGCACCCATTGGATAATCCTTGCCTTGGCAGCTCTTGCATCTTCAAATGAAGTGGAGTGGTATGTTATGCTGTCTCCTGCAATTTCAACATTGACTGCATCCATCAATCTGAACAATCCGTCTTTAATGTCGGATGCCGCAAGGTATGCCTTTCCGTCAAACGGCAAAATCCTATTTCCCCTATCAAGGTGGTCTGCATGAAGCGGTCTTTCAATTGAAACTTCACCATCATCATATCCTTCAACTTCAATTTCAACAGGGTCTTCGCAGAAGAAGTATCTGTTGGCTATAGGTTCCAGGAAGTTGCGGTTTAAACCGTAAATCTTTTTCCAGCTAATGGCTGAATCCGCCATCTTAACACCTATTTCAGTGATGAGGTTATATATTGTCCTAGGGTCAATTCCACGTCTTGCAATAGCCCTTAAGGTTCCAAGCCTTGGATCGTCCCATCCGGAGTAAGTTCCATCTTCAATTCCTGCCATTGCCTTGGATGTGCTTAGGGCGATGTCTTCCATTTTAAGTCTTCCGTAGTGGATATATTCAGGAACATCCCATTCCATGGCATCATACAGGTATTTTTGCTTTTCGGTGTTTGCCAAGTGGTCTTTTCCTCTTAAAACATGAGTCAATCCCATCAGATGGTCATCGACTGCTACAGAGAAGTTCATCATTGGATATATTCTGTATTTTGTACCTAAGCGAGGGTGCTCTTCATCAACCAGTCTCATTGCAACCCAATCACGGATAGCGGGGTTTTTGTGATTGATGTCTGTTTTTACTCTAAGCACTGCTTCACCGGCTTCCATTGTGTCGAATTTTTCCCATAATTCAAGGTTTTCTTCAACACTGTTGTCACGGCAAGGACATGCTTTGCAGTTGTCCTTAAGCTCTTTGAATGTTGCACCGTCACAGGTACACATGTAAGCCGCACCCTTTTCTATCAATTGGCGGGCATAATCATAATAAGTTTCAAACCTGTCGGATTGGTAAATCACTTCATCCGCTTTGATTCCAAGCCATTCCAAATCTTCAGGAATCATTTCATAAGCAGGTTCATAGACCCTTTTCGGGTCTGTGTCTTCAATCCTTAAAATCAGTTTACCGTTGTGTCTTTTAACATATTCAGCATTTGGAACTGCTGCTCTAGAATGTCCAATATGTAGCGGTCCGCTTGGATTTGGAGCGAAACGCAGAACAATGTTTTCATGAGTTCCAGGAAGTTCCTGTAAGCCAACCTCTTTAGCTTTTGGTTTTTTATCCTGAACTTCGACACCATATTTTTCCATTTCCGCAGCCTGTTCTTCAGGGCTTAAAGCGTTTACCTTTGCTACAATCTTGCCTGACATCGGACCAATTTCTTTTGCCTTACTTCTGAGTTCAGGTTCGTTTGACATGATTGAACCCATTACAGCACCGGGATTTGCACTTCCCTTATGCTTAGCTGCATTTAATAAGGCATGTTTATAAATAATTTCTTCTAAATCATTCATTTAATCATCACAATTTAATTAATTCTATAAAAATAAGCAATATTATTTATTTAATTGAAGATATATAAATATTAAGAAGAGTAGTTATAAAAAAGATAGGAGCGAGATAAAAAAACTTAGGTTGATATGATGAGTGATGCTATTGAACAGGCAAAACAATACATTGAAAATGAGGAGTTAAGTGAAGCTCTTAAAATAGCTAGAAAAAGACATGCAAAAGATGATGTTGCCTCTTACCTATCCATTTTAGACTTACTAATTGACGCCAACCATTTACCTGCACTTGAAGAGAAAGGTATTTATTATCAGTATTATGATGAAAGCCATGACAATGGGGATTATGGTGAAAAATACTTTGACAGATATCTCGAAAAACAGCCCAATTCCATCAACGTATTATGCGATAAGGCAATGTCCCTATTCAATAAAGGAAAAGTGGATGATGCGCTCAGTTACATAGACAGAGCCTATAAAAACTATTCATCCTACTCCAAGATTGAAAAACCCCGCATATCTAAAAAAGAAGTTCTTATGAGCAAAATCGAACTTCTGATGAAAGCAAAACAGTATGATGATGCCTTAAGATTCTTAAACAACTATGAGAATCAATTTGGCGGCGATGAAAAATCAGACCTCTACAAGGGCCAGATGCTTCAAAAGACCGGCAAAAATGAGGAGGCACTGGAATATTTAAACAAGTCCCTTCTCGAAGAGGATACTATTGTGGGATTCAATGCAAAAGGGGATGCATTGTTCGAGCTTGGAGAATACAAGGAAGCATTGAAAAACTATAAGAACTGTCTTCATTATGAAAGCAAAGTTGAAGATGACCTTGAATTGGTTACCAATTTCAATTACAAAGCCGCTTACTGCTGCGTCAATTTGGGCGATGACGGTGAAGCGGTCAAACACTTGAATAAAACTATCAACATGTTAAATGAACACGGCAGGCTTCCGAAGGATCTTGAAGAAATTTACCAGAAATGCTCATTCGAAAAGGAAAGGATAATGAAAAAAGGTGAAGTTGAAGACAAGGAATTCAGAAAGACAAGATTCTTTTCAGCAAAGACCTCCATTATTATATTGGCAATTATTTTAATTTTATATGTTATACTAAAAATGAACGGTTATTAAAATGAGACTTGGAAAAACTAATCTTGAGGTAAACAAAAACGGATTCGGCGCACTGCCAATCCAGAGACGTAACATGGAGGATTCAATTGAAATTCTTCGGACTGCATATGAAAATGGAATTAATTTCTATGATACTGCACATTTTTATACTGACAGCGAAGAAAAGATTGGTCGTGCACTAAGCGATGTTCGTGAAAACATCTTTCTTGCAACAAAAAGCGGATCAGAAACCGTGGAAGACTTTTGGAGCGATTTGGAAACATCCCTTAAAAGCATGAAAACAGACTATCTTGACTTGCACCAGTTCCACAACATTTCATTCTGCCCTAAAGAGGATGATGAATTATACAAGGCAATGCTTGAAGCAAAGGAAGAAGGTCTGGTCAGACATATCGGAATAACAACACATAAGATTACACATGCACATGAAGCCCTTGACTCAGGACTGTATGAAACATTGCAGTACCCATTTTCATATTTGAGCGGTGCTGAAGAATTGCAGTTAGTTGAAAAATGCAGGCAATTGGATGTCGGTTTTATTGCCATGAAAGCAATGGGCGGGGGATTGATTAAACATTCCAAAGCCAGTTACGCTTACATCAATCAGTTTGATAATGTTCTTCCGATTTGGGGAATTCAAAAACTCGAAGAGCTCAACGAATTCCTATCATACGATGAAAATACCGTTCTGGATGATGATTTGAGGGCAATTATAGAAAAAGACAAAAAGGAACTTGGAGATAACTTCTGCAGAGGCTGCGGATACTGCATGCCTTGCCCTGAAGAAATCAACATCAGCTTGTGCGCAAGGATGTCCCTTTGGATTAGACGTTTTCCAACCGAACCAAACATGGACGAAAAAACTCAGGAAATAATGAAACATACACTGGACTGTACAGAATGTTATTCCTGTGTAGACAAATGCCCATATGAATTGGATATTCCTGAGCTTTTAAAGGAGAACTATGAAGATTATCAGAATGTTCTGACCGGGAAAACCAAGGTGTGAGCATGAAGCAATGCATTGAAAACCCGAATGATCTCGATTGGGTTGCCTTTTGGTCTGAACGCCTATCCAACAAGAAGAATAAGGATTGGGATAAGGCTGCACCGGGTTTCTATAAAAGGACAAGAAAGGATGACTATCAGGATGCCCTGTTCGATAGCCTGATTTTGGATGAAAACGATACAGTTCTCGATGTTGGCTGCGGTGAAGGGTCAGTCACCATTCCAATAGCTAAAAGGGTGAAAAAAGTAATAGGCCTTGATTCATCAACCAAAATGCTGGAATATCTGGAAAAAAGGGCCGACGATAATGGCATCGCCAATATTGAAACAATTTTAAGACCGATTGAAGAAATAAAATATGAAGATATTGGGGATGTTGATGTTGTAATCTGCTCAAGATCTCTTAATGGAATCATCCCAATAGATAAAGTTTTACTCGAGTTAAATAAAATAGCCAACAAATACGTCTTCATAACTGTTTTCGGACCTGAAAACAAGAAAATCGAAAAAGATTTCGACAGGGAACTGGGCATTAAAACAGAAGATTTTCCTGATTACAACTATTTCTTCAACATACTTTTTAATTTAGGAATTTATGCGAATATTGAAAGATTTGACCTGAACAACTACCGTGAATATGACAGTGTTGAAGAAGCCATGGACAATGGCAAATTCAGACTTGATTTATATGATGATAACGAGAAAGAACTTCTCAAGAATTATCTGGAAAGGATTCTCACCTATGATTGGGAAACAAAAAAATACTATAATGTTAAGGACAAGGCGGATTGGATTTTAATATGGTGGAAAAAATAACCACCATAATCCACGTTTCTAATTTTTAAGAAAACATTATTGAAAAATAGTATAAAATATAAAAAAATATAAAAATGAAATTAATCACTTTTTATCATGGTTAAAATCATTTTAAATGGACTGTTTTCAGCTTGAAGTGCATGAGGCTCATTTGCAGGCATAATGATGACTTGGCCTGCCTCAACAGTATTTTTCTTACCTGAAATTGTGATTTCAGCTTCACCGTCAATAACCTGAACCATTGCATCAAAAGGAGCTGAATGCTCTGACAATCCCTGGCCTTGATCGAAGGCAAAGAATGTTACTGTTCCCAACTCTTTTTTGATTACTTCACGGCTGACAACACTGTCCTTTTGATAATCCAAAAGGAATTGGATATCTAAAGCCTTGGCTTTAATATCCTCATTCATTAACTATTCCCCCATTATGGTTTTGATGTCAGCTATTGCATCTCCAGTTGTTGGGGTCAGGTTGTAATTTCCAACAAGCACGTTTAAGATGTCTTCATTGCACCATGCAGGAAGTACCGGTCCAATCCACATGTCGGTTTTGCCTAAGTAGAGTAAAGCCCAAAGTACTGCAGCTGCTTTCTGTTCCATCCAACTGAGGACAATTGTCAATGGCAATTCGTTTAATTCCATGTCGAACAATTCGCATAACGCTAAAGCAACATCGACTGCGACAATGGTGTCGTTACATTGACCTACATCCAATAATCTTGGAATTCCTTCAATGTCTCCTAAGTCAAGGTCATTGAATTTGTATTTTCCGCATGCTAATGTTAAGATAACAGTGTCCTGAGGCAAGTTCTCTACGAATTCCCTGTAGTAGTCATTGTGTTTTGCTGCTTTGTCACATCCTCCGACTACAAAGAATCTTCTGATTTTACCTTCTTCAACCAATTTTTTGATTGCATCAGCGTGCTCTACGATAGCGCCTGCACTCCAACCGGTAGTGATAGTGGTCAATTCTTCCGGTTCTAAAGATCCAAGAGATTTAGCGCATTCAATTACTTCAGAGAAATCATAATCATCAATGGTTTTTACGCCTTCAAGTTTAGCTACGTCCATTGTGAACATTCTTTCTTTGTATGCGTCAAGTGCAGGTAGGACACAGTTGCTGGTTCCAACAATTGCCGCATTGTATTTTTTAAAGACTGTCCTTTGATCGTGCCATGCTCCACCGAGTTGTCCTGCCAGGTTTTCGTATTTGTTGAGTCCAGGATATCCGTGTGCAGGTAACATTTCAGAGTGAGTGTATACTTTGATGTCAGTTCCTTCCACTTGTTTTAACAATTCCTCTAAAGCTTTTAAGTCGTGACCGGTTACTATAATAGCTGGTCCTTCTTGTGCTCCAACTTTTACTTCAACAGGTTGTGGTTCGCCGTAAGCTTCAATGTGTGCATCTTTAAGTAATCTCATTACATCAACGCTTACTTTTCCTGCTTCCAATGCTAATGCAACCAAATCTTCTGCATCGAAGTTGACATTGGTTAATGTGGTGTATAACCCTTTGGTCAGGAATGCATCGATTTCAGGGTTGAATTTTCCTAAAACATTTGCATTGTAGTTGTATGCACTAATTCCTTTCATAGTGAAGATTAAATTATCTTGTAATCTTGCTACAGTAGCGTTTTTACCACAAACCCCTTTTATAGTACATCCAGTACCTTTAGCGGTTTGGGAACATTGATAACAAAACATATCTAAGCCGTCTGCCATTTTAATTACCTCTTAATTCTTGTTAATTATAATTTACGTAGGCTAGTATATAAGTATTCTGTCACTATTCAAGGGTGAAAAGTAGTAAAGTTATATATGAGCTTGGATAAAACAATAATCATGGATGAAAATATAGCTATACTCAAAGGAATTGGGCTGACAATGTATGAAGCCCAGGCATATGTGACATTGACTTCACTGATATCATCAACAGCAAGTGAAATATCAGAAAACTCGGGCATTCCCCGAAGCAAAATATATGATGTCCTGAAAGGATTGATAAAGAAGAACTTCATAGATGTTGAAGATGGAAGACCCCTCACATATACCGTCAAGTCTCCTGTCGAAGTGCTGAGCCGTGAGAAAGAACGCCTTAACAGTGAAATCGACGATACAATAACCAGACTGACAAACATTTATGAAAACGGAATGAGCCAGGTTCAGGCTCCTATATGGAGAGTTTATGGTGTTGAAAAAATCATTGCTCAGGAAATCGAAATCATCAGTAGGGCAAAAACATCAGTTAACATGAGAATAGGATTTTTATTTGAAGGAGAAGGCGAAGCACTCATCAAAGCATTCAAAAAGAATAAAAAGTTAAACGTGAACATACTGGCTTCCCCAACATGCTACATCAACGACGAAGAAGTCAACATCATCAGATTATTCCAAGATGCAGACATCAACATTCAAAAAGCGGACATTCCATTCGTTAAGGTACTGATTTGCGATTCAAAAGAGATGATGCACACCTATACCAAGTTTTCGGAAGATAAAAGAAATGTGATTCCAGAAACCGCAATTGGAATCTGGAACAAATACGAGGACATTGCCAAAAACTATGATGACAGGTTCATGAATCAATTGAAAAAGTTAAAGAAAAAATCTAGATGAATTTCTCTTCAAATTCAATTAGGACATCCAATAGAAAATCATCCAAACGGTTTAATGTGTTATCAACAATATCGTCAGGAACTTCCCAAAACGCAGATGCAATAGGACCTGCAATTGCTGCCTGGGTGTCTGCATCTCCTCCCAGGGATACGCAATTTCTTATTGTATCCTCAAAATCATCAGCCTCCAAAAAGCAGATGATTGATTCGGGAACACTTCCGGCACATGAAACGTCGAATGAATAATATGGTCTTATTTCATCCAGACTGCGACTTAAATCATAGTCATATCTGAGTTCAATATGATCCTTGATTTCCTCTTTGCTTGCACCAATTCTTGCAAGATAAATTGCATCACAAGTTGCCAGCGCTCCTTTAATGCCTTCGGGATGGTTATGAGTTACAGCAGCAGACAGATATGCCAGATCCTGTGCCTCTTCAAGTGAATCGGCTACCCATGCACATGGTGAAACCCTCATTGCAGAGCCGTTTGCCCAGCTTCCATAGGGCTGAGGGTCATCATCGCGCAACCATGCATTAAACATTTTGCCATAACCTGCATTAATATATCTATTACCAAATGTTTTCAATTCATCAATTAAAACCCTTTTTGAAGTTTTATCATTAATCAGCCAGTTGGCAATCGCCAATGTCATTACAGTATCATCAGTAAAGGTAGAACGCTCATTAAATAACTCAAAATCCTTTGTCTTTATCGGATGAAACTCATAAATTGAGCCAATGACATCTCCGCTAATTGCTCCAATAATACTTTTCATGATATAAACTGTGTTCAAGTAGTTTATAAAACTATTGTTTTCATTTGAAATGCATTTAAACTAAAATGTTGATGTTAAAAACAATAAAAAAAATGTGATTGTAATAACCGAAAAAACGATAATCATCATATCATCAGACATGAAATTCCTATAATCAAGGAAATATGTGAATTATCCCATCCATCTAAGTTTAAGATTATGGGAATTTCTGAAAAAAATGCTTCACAAAAATAAGAATTTCCCTGTTTCAGAGAATAGAGAATAAATTTAAAAAAAAATGAAAAAAATGTGAGAGAAATTATGCACTTCTCTCAAGTACGAAATCTGCAATGTCAATAAGTATCTGTTTAGATGAAGAATCATCCAATATTTCGAGTACTTCTTTTGCTTGGTTCACGGATTCTAGTGCCAAATTGCGAGCATATTCAATAGCACCACAATCTGTTAAAATTCCAATTGCTTCATCTACCTCATCTTGTGAGTTTTCACTAGCTTTTAAGATTTCAAGCAATCTGTCATCATCAACACTATCCAAACCTTTGATTGCAATGATTGTCATCTTGCCTTTGCCAATGTCGGAACCGATTGGTTTTCCCAATGTTTCCTCATCGGATGCAAGGTCAAGGTAATCATCCTGAATCTGGAATGCGAGACCAATCAAACGACCATATTCATACATTGCATCAATGACTTCTTCAGATGCTCCTCCCATTATAGCTCCGGCTTTGGTTGCTGCAGCTATTAAAGCACCAGTTTTCTTGAAAATCATTTCCATATATTCATCTTCACTGACATCAAACCTTTCTTCAAAGCCCATATCCAAAGCCTGACCTTCACAGATTTTTACACAAGCGTCAGCGACAGTAGCTAAAGCCTTGTTGTTTTGTTCTGAACTGGTTCCTTCAGTTCCGATAATGATTTCAAAAGCTTTTGAGAACAATGTATCTCCTGCTAAAATTGCAACATCATCGCCCCAAACCTTGTGAACGGAAGGCATTCCTCTTCTCATGTCATCCTGATCCATGATATCATCATGAATTAATGAAAATGTATGGATAAGTTCAATTGCAGCTGCAGATTTTAATGCAGGTTCGCGAGTTCCGCCAACAGCCTCAGCAGTAATTAATGTCAAAGCCGGCCTTAGCATTTTTCCCCCAGCTCTTGTTAAGTATACTGATGCTTCTGCAAGATTATCTGGAGTAATAGTGGCTAATTCTTCTTCAATAGTTTTTGTAATGTCTGCGGAATAATTTCCGAGTACTTCTTTTACATCACTCATTTACATCCCTTCTTTTAACTTTTAAAAACTTGTGCTTGAGCATTTCTCAAAATATGAATATCATATCCGATTCTGTATCCTTCCTCTTCTGCAAGTTCAGCATAAGCCGCAAGCATTGATAAATCTCCGTGAGCCGGTATGATATGTTGTGGTTTTAACATTCGTAAGAATTCCCTGTGGTCTTCTCTTCCAGCGTGTCCGGAAACGTGAGCATTAGGATAAATTCTAGCGCCTTTCACTTTTAATCTCCTTTCCATAATGTGCCTATTAGCAGCATTGGTTGGATTTGGAATGATAGGTGCTGAAATAATAACGTTATCTCCTTTCTTAATGTTGAATGGAGTTCTCCCATTAGCAATTCTTGGAAGCAATGCATCAGGTTCTCCTTGGTGTCCTGTAGTTACAAGCAAATAATTTGCCCTGTCTTCATCAGCCCTCATTAATGCCTTGTTCACTGCCTTTGGAGAACCGTAAATACTTGCATTTTTAGGCAATTTCAAAATACCTAACTTCTGCGCTATACCACAGAAACGCTCCATGGATCTTCCAAGGAAAAATATTTCCCTATGACTTTTTTTGGCAATGTCTGCAATGGCCTGTACACGTTCAACGTGTGATGAAAATGTGGTAACTATCATACCTGTTTTTTCCTGTAAAGGACCTTTCATTACATCCTCCAGGATATTTCTCGCAATACGTTCTGAATGGGTTTTGACCTCATTATAATTTATCGCATTGGTAGTCTCCACAATTAAGACTAGGACTCCTTCCCTGCCCAATTCCTTTAATCTTTTGTAATCAGGCGGTGGAGAAACTTTTTGATGATTATCAAATTTAAAATCTAAAGCGTAAACAATAATTCCCTCAGGAGTGTGCAATACCGGAAATACTGCTTGAGGAATACTGTGAGTTGATTGGACAAACTCCAATGTAATATCTTTTGAAAGCTTTAATTTGCTGCCGGGATTTAAAGGCCTTATAGGATTGGTAACCTTAAATTTTCTTTCGCCTTTAATTTGTTTTTCAATTAATGCAGCAGTATATGGTGTTCCGATTAATGGTGCATCATATCTGTGAGCCAACTTAGCAACAGCACCGATGTGGTCTAAGTGCCCGTGTGAAAAGACTATTCCTTTTACTTTACCATCAACATCCTTCATTAATGTATCGTCAGGAATAACCCCTCTTTCGATTAAATCCAAACTATGCATTCTGTCTATGTCAGTATCTTCATGCATACTGATTCTGTCCAAATGGATACCCATGTCAAAAATGATTACGTCATCACCAATTTTGACGGCAGTCATGTTTTTCCCGACTTCCTGGTATCCGCCTATAGCGATTACTTCAACGCTCATGTTTCATCTCCTTGAATAATTTTTTGTGTTTATACCTCTTTCATTCAGCCATTCCCTTGTTTTTCCACGGATGACCAAATTTGACTGTTTCAATTCTTCGATATTATTAGCCCCTACTAAAAACATTGCAATCCTTAATGAGTCATTGAATCTTTGAATGAACCTGTTTAATTGTTCCTGTGAAGCGGAATTCTTCAAAAATGGCAAAGCCATACCCACAGCATCTGCTCCCAGAGCAATAGCTTTAGCCGCTTCAAGACCTGATCTGATACCTCCTGAAGAAATGACAGGAACATCAACGGCATTGGTAACTTCAGCTGTACTGACTGCGGTAGGAATACCCCAGTCCCAAAATATTTCACCTAAATATCTGTCATCAGCTCTGTATGTTTCAACAGCCGCCCAGCTTGTTCCTCCAGCACCTTCAATATCAATAAAATCGACTCCTGCATCGACCAAGATTTTTGCTGATTCAGCGGAAATTCCACAGCCTGTTTCCTTTGCAAGCACTGGAATATCAACAATATCAGTAATTTGATTGATTAAATCAATATATCCTCTCGCATCCAAATCACCTTCCGGCTGTATTGACTCTTGAAGAGGATTCAGGTGAATAGCCAATATATCCGCATCCAAAATCTCAACTGCCTTTTCAGCCAAGTTCAATTGTGGTGCTCCAATATTGCCAACCAATAAACAGTCTGGTGCATTTTCACGAACAACTGTATAAGTATCTTCTAATTCTGGGTGTTCGCAAGCAGCCCTTTGAGAACCAACACCCAATGCGATTCCGTTGGATTCTGCAGCAATAGCCAACTGTTCGTTAATGACCTTTGCAGCAGGATGGCCTCCAGTAATAGCTGTAATAAATAATGGTGAATCTAATTTTTTGCCGAAAGCGGAAGTGGACAAATCAATTTCCCTTTTATCTATTTCAGGCAAAACATTATGTATTAACTCAATATCTTCAAAACCAGTAGTTTTATCTTTAAACTCAACATCATAATTTTCACAAATTAATAAATGCTCTAATTTCCTATCTGAAATCATAAACTAATTTCCCCTTGAAATTACAGTTCCTTTGACCTTTTCATTTTCCAATACTTTGTAAATATTATTCTCAACTTCAGCATTTATTATTTTAGATTCAATACCCAAATCTGCCAAATATAACAATTCCTTAATTTTTCCAACCATTCCTCCGGTAACATCAATATTAGTTGTTCCCTCTAATGTATCCAAATCTTCAATGGATGAAAACTTATCAAAGAACATGGCATCATCATGAGTTTTAGGGTTTTTATTATAAACGCCATCAACATCAGTACCAAGGATTACACTTTCAGGGTTGAGATTCATTGCCAAATATTGTATTAGCTGGTCTCCGGAAATAACGCATATTTCCAGTTCATCATCCAAAACAACATCCCCATAGATTACAGGAATAAAACCCTTATTCAGATATTTCTTGAATTGGTCCAAATCGCCGTGTGTTATCCTCTTATTGGTTGCTGTCATGAAACTTGAAGCAGGAACGGCCACAACAGGCAAGCCCTCTTCAATGAACGCTTCACATACATACATGTTCAATTTCTTAACGGCATTTTGAGTTTCACAAAATCCAATCCTTTTTTCTGGATACTCGGATTTGTCGAATTCCTCCCCAATCCTATATTTTTTAGCTGGAGGGTGTCCGAATGATCCCGCACCATGGACAATTATCAATTCTTTAAAAGATTTATCTAGGGATGCCTTTATCTCGGAAGCTATTCTTTTAAGACTTTTGGTATCAACTTCACTTTCATTTGAGTCCTTTTCTGTTAATATGCTTCCGCCAATCTTTAAAATAATCATGAAATCACTTATAAACCCTTGAAGAAACTCCTTTTCGAGTAAATCTGATTTTCAAAATGTTATCATTGCGAGCGATAGCATTTGCAACCTCATCAACTTTGCCCGGACAAAGTGCAATTATGCTTCCGCCTCCACCGGCACCGGTAGTCTTGGAACCTATTGCTCCAGCTTCCCTTGCATTATATACCATACGGGACAATTCTAAAGTATTCACCCCTAAAACATCCAAAAATCCGTGATTGATGTTCATCAATTCACCAACCTTCTTGAAATCATTTTTAAGAATAGCTTGTTTTGCATAATTGGTCAGATTTCCCATTGCAGTGATTACAGGATTTATGATTTTAGGATTTCTGTTCTTTAGATTCCTGACATCCTTGACCATCTTTCCTGTGTTTCCATGTTTTGTGGTGTATCCTACAACGAAAGGAACATTGAAGTTGACCTTAAAATGCTCAACCTTCTTATTTCTAGACAAATAAACAAGCCCTCCATATGTGGAAACCAAAGTGTCCAAAGGACTGGCTACCCCCTGAACAGCCTGTTCGACCATATGGGCATCATGGGCTAAAGATTTCTTATTAAAACGAACATTATGATATCTGTATAATGCAGCCAGTGTTGCTACGGTAACTGCTGCTGATGATCCTAATCCAGAACCAATAGGAACATTTGATGACAATGTTATCTCTATTGGGCTGTGGTCATGAGCTCTATAAAGAGATTCTAAAATATATCTAATAATACCTGGTTTTCCTTTTGTTAAAATGTACCTTTTCTCTCGTGAAATCAATTCCGCTTCGAAACCTATATCCGGCGCTTTAAAAATAGACTTTTCTGAATTTGATTCTCTAATTGTTATATAAGCTCTTTTATTTACGGCTCCTGCAATAGCTGGTTCATCATAAACAACTGAATGTTCACCGAATAATATTGTTTTTGCCGGAGCAGACGCTTTAGCTATCATAAAAACACCTTATCTAAAAACACCTGAAGCATAACCTACAACTGAAGTGAAATCACCTGTCACATCCCCGCTTGTCTGATAAGCAAGAATTTCTGATTCGTTTTTATTCGCCATCTTGGAAATGGAGATTGTTGTCATTACAGGGCCATACCCGCACATGGTAATGTTATACTGAACAACCTCTTCAAAGAGCTTGAATTCATTCATCTCTTCAATATCCTCCAAAACGAATGAATCAACTTTATTTGCTTTTTCCTGATTGTTGAAATGGGACAAATCGGTACTTGCAATGACCGCATAGGATTTTCCTAATTTTTTGCCCGCTTCAAGAATAGACCTTGACAAATCAGATGAAGTGACAAAGTTTTGGGTTCCCATTGTAATCGGAACAATCTTAAAATCAGAAGAGAAATACTGTAAAAACGGCAGCTGGACTTCAATGCTGTGTTCACGTATGTGTGCAGAAAAGTCTGCGGATGCAATGTCTGATTGAGAGATGATTTCCTCTGCAAACTGACTGTCAACCTCGACACTGCCTAAAGGAGTAATCCATTCCCCTTCATTGAAGACAGAAACTTCAGTACCGAAACCTGTATGATTTGGACTTATAATAATAAAAACTTCAGGAAAACCATTTTGAACTAATTTGCAATAGCCGTGAGAAGCTACTGCACCTGAATATTGATAACCTGCATGAGGGACCATAACATTGATAGGATAATCTGTTCCTTCAAAATTATTTAATTCAGGTATGAAACCAACACCTGAATCATCTAAAAAGCAACTTTCAATGAGTTGCTTTAGATTATCAGCATCTCTTGGATAAAATGCTCCGGCCACAGCAGGTTGTCTTATCATTTAACTCATTTAAAATTTAAGTTCAAAGTCGGTTGAATCAATATCTAAGTCACCGTCTTCAGGAATGTCTCCTCTTTCCCTTAAAATTTGTCTTGCGAGTAACCAGTAAACTAAAGCGATAGCTTTTCTACCTTTGTTGTTTACAGGTACTGCAATGTCAACAAAACTGAGTAAGTTTTCAGTATCACATAATGCAATAACTGGAATACCGTTTTGTTTTGATTCGAGAATTGCTTGTGAGTCTGATCTTGGGTCAGTTACAACAATGATTTTTGGTTCAATGAATTTAGCGTAATTTGGGTTTGTTAAAGTACCTGGGATGAATCTTCCAGGAATGGTTTTTGCGCCAGTGATTTCACCGAATTTTTTAACAGGAGCTTGACCGTATTGTCTGGTAGCAACTACTAAAATGTCATCAGGGTCATATTTTGCTAAAAGTTTTGCGATTTGTCTGATTCTTTCATCAGTTTTTTGAATATCCAATACATATAAACCGTCAGATCTTACTCTGAAAATGTATTTTTCCATGTCACTGGTTTTTTGTTGAGTTCCGATATGTAAACCTGCTGCTAAATAATTATCTAAATCTATTAAAAGTTCATCATTTGCCATTTTTTCACCTATTTAATCTTCATCTTCTATTTTAACACATTCATTAGGACATACGTCCATACATACTTCACAATAACTGCATTCTGAAGGGTCAGTAATTACAATTTTGTCTCCTTCAAGAACCAATACTTCCATTGGGCAAACGTCAGCGCATTCTGCGCAGTCTGCACCATCACATTTATCATAATCAATAGTTACTTTAGCCATTTTACTCTCCCCAAAACTTTTTAAAATGTACCCATTTTTGGATTTGGGAGTTCCTCTTCAATGCGGATAAGCTCATTCAATTTAGCTATTCTTTCTCCACCGATTGCACCTGTCTTTATCATAGGTGATGAAAAACCTACCGCCAAATGAGCAATAGTCTCATCGGTAGTTTCACCGGATCTATGGGATACTACAGGTACGATGTTATTTTCCTTAGCTAATTTTACTGTTGCATAAGTTTCAGATAAAGAACCAATCTGGTTAGGTTTTATAATGATTGCATTTGCCGCATTCATTTCTATACCCTTAGCCAAAAGTTCCTTATTTGTTACAAACAAATCATCTCCACATATGAGACATTCATTTCCAACTTTTGCAGTTAATTGAGCAAAGCCATCAAAGTCATTCTCATCAAATGGGTCTTCTACATAAAACATATTATAAGTATCAATAATATCTTTTACGAATTCAATTTGATCTCCGGTATCTCTTTTAATACCGTCTTGAGCATAAACGTATTTTTGCGCATCTGCATTCCACAGTTCGGATGCAGCCATATCCAAAGAAGGTCTTATTTCAAAACCTAACTCATCGCCCACTTCTTCACAAGCCTGTGCCTGGATTTCCAAAGCGGCATCATTAGTAATGTTAGGCACCCAACCTCCTTCATCACCTTTGCCTCCGGTGAAGTTTGAATCCTTTTTCTGGATTAATTCCTTCAATTTCTTGTGAACAGAAGCGTTTGCAAAAATTGCGTCCATTACAGTTGGGGCTCCAATCGGAACAACCAAAAATTCCTGAATATCAGGTGCGTTAACGCCTGCATGTGCTCCTCCGTTCATCATGTTTCCAAGAGGGAAAGGCAATTCATTTACTAGATTTCCACCAATGTATTTATATAATGGCATATTGTAAGATGCAGCTGCAGCTTTCGCTACTGCCATTGAAATAGCTACAGTAGTATTTCCTCCAATAGCAGATAAATTGTCGGTTCCATCAACTTCCCTTAACACTTCATCGATGGTAGCCAAATCTTCAGCATCCATACCGATGAGTTCGGAAGCTATCAGATCTTCCATTTCACTTACAACTTCATCAATCCCACCTTTAGGGTATGATACCACTTCTCTTGAACCGGTACTTGCCCCGCTAGGTGCAGCAGCTCTACCTGAACTATTCCAAGTGATCACATCAACTTCAATAGTTGGGTTTCCTCTGCTGTCCAAAATCTTTCGAACTTGGACGTCTTCTATTATACTAACCAAAAAAAACACCTCAGTGCCATTTAATTTATTACCATATAACCTATACTCCTTAAAAAAATCAGTAAGTTTCTTTATAGAGTTATGTTGGTATTTTTTATTTTTTTTAAATAAATATTAGGAATAAATAGAAAAAACTATTTATTCATCTCTAATAACATCTAATGGTAAAACTCCAGCTTTGAGTTCCTCATAAGCTATATCAATTGGATCTAAGGAGTCTTTAATTTCAACTAAAGGTTTAGCTCCCATAGATATTTGAATTGCTCTAGCTCCAAGAAGTCTAGCTCTTTCAAACCTTGTTAATTTTTTTTCAACATCCATGAATATTACTTCCATTTTTAGGCATATATTTTACCAAGATTATATTTTAATTAAAAAATATCCCTACGACTGAAAAATCTATTCCCATGTCTCGACATGAGAAATTAACATTCTTCTACAACAGTATCTAGTTAACCCTAAGTCATCCAATACGTCTTTTGACTTTTCACCAGCTTCGATTCTTTTGACATATTCATCGAAAAGTGCTGATACGGGTTTTCCACAACTTAAGCATCTAATAGGAATCATTTAAATCATCTTTTTAAAATATTAAAGTACAGATTGAATTATCTGTAACTTTTTTGTTTACGAGCTCTTGCACCAGGACCACCGTATTTTTTAGGTTCGGAACGTCTTGGGTCACCTACTAACATGGTTCTGTCATATTGTATGAATTTTTCTTTTAAATCCATATCTTGTGACCATTGGACAAGTCCTTTTGCAATTACCATACGTGCAGCTTCTGCTTGACCCATTACTCCTCCGCCGATAACTTTAATGTTGATATCTACTTCATTTGCTAAGTCACCAGCTAAGGTTAATGGTTCTTGTAACTTTAAGTTAGCAAGTTCTGGAGAGTAAAGTTCTAAAGGAATTCTGTTGATTCTAACTTTACCGGTTCCTTCGCGAACAGTACCTCTTGCGATAGCTGTTTTACGTTTTCCACTAGTATGAATAACTTTAACCATAATCACACATCCATATATCTAAAAGGTAGCTCCTAAAAGTTTGGAAATTTCTCCTAACTCAATACCTTTTTTAATGTTTTTGTATTCTGCTTCTGGAACTGAAGTGAGTTCTGCATCTGCATATTCTGCTGGCACTCCAACAAATGCTTTTAAGCCTTTGAATGCAGTTTTACCTTTTGATTTTCTGTAAGGTAACATTCCTCTAACAGTTCTTCTAAATATATCATCCGGTCTTCTAGGATATTTAGGACCTAAGTCACGAGGGTTGGAAATACTTGCCCTGTCAACTCTTTGTTTGTATTTAGCGTAAGCCCAATCCTTGTTTCCGGTTAACATAATTTTTTCAGCATTAAGAATTACAACTTCTTCGCCTTCTAAAAGATTTTTACTAGTAATACTAGCTAATCTTCCTAAAACGCATCCTTCTCCATCAATAATCATAATAACACCCTACTTATTCCATGATTTTAATGTTTGATCCTTTAGGATTTGATTCGATTATCTCGTCAATTGAGATGCATTCTCCACCAGCACTTTCAATTTTTTCTTGTGCTTTAGCTGAGAATTTTAATGCTACGACATCTACTTTTTCTTCTAAATTACCATTTGATAAAACTTTACCTGGTACTAAAATAGTTTCTCCAGCTTCAGCGTATCTTGCAATATCTGACAAGTTAACTTCAGCGGTTCTTCTATTAGACCTTTCAAGTCTTTGAGCAACATCTTTCCAAATAGCTGCATCTTCACTTCTTGATTTGTCATAAAGTTTATTAATAAGTTCAATAAGGTTAGGATTAGTTTTTATAATCTTTTTAGCCATTATTTACTTCCTCCTTCTTCACTAAATCTGATAAACTTATCTGCTTTTTCACCTAATACTTCACAAGCTTTTAATAAAACTTCTTTAGGAGGCATTGATCCATCAGTTTCAATTCTAAATATGAAATCATTTTCACGATACCCTACATTAATATATCCATTGGTTGAAGCTCTAACACAACTTTTACACATGGCACAGTCTTCAATATCCAAAATCTTAATCTTTTTAGATCTTCTGTCAGATTTTAAAATACCTCTAGGACATGCTTGAGCACAATCATAATCAATTTCAACATCCTCATTGAAAGTGATTTCAGGATATTGCTTGTATGCACAGACTGTTGTCGGCATCCATTTAGCATGTTCTTTACCGTAACCTACTTTTGCAACAGCTTCAATATTAAGTACTTCGTCCTCTTTAAGTTTAACTAAAGGAATGGTATCGTATACTGGTTTAATTTTTGAGTCTGAAGATATTAAATCCTTAGAATAAACTACTTTAGGTCCCACTTCATTTAAACTGAACATAATTCCATTGGAATACTCTCCCCAGTCATCATCTTCAGGTAAAGATAAACCTTCAAGAGCATCAAGGTCAGAAACTAAAGGAGTTAAACCAAGTCTGTGAGCAAGCACCTCATTAAACATTGCAGAATCATTTCTGATAATGTTTACATCTTCAATAGCTATCTTAGGTACATTTACCATAGCACATCTTCTAATTGCATTAATAAAAGGTACTTCTGCATCGCGAACAATGAATACGATTTCATCATCGCTTTGGCTTTTTAATTCTATCTCCATATTAAACCCTTCCGCTTAAACTCTTCTTCCTCTTTTACCACCAGGTCTTCCAGTACC